>CAURZF010000001.1:0-714035 GCA_963529335.1 uncultured Candidatus Saccharibacteria bacterium
CTACACCTTTAGCCTCGCTTATCACATCCACTCCATCGCCTTTGTTGAAGATGTAGGTGTCGTCACCTTCACCACCTTCAAGGCGATCGTTGCCTTGGCCACCAACAAGAGTGTCGTTGCCATTTAAGCCTCGTAGATAATCGTCACCGGCATCGCCGTAGAGGAGATCGTTTCTGGCTGCTCCAATAAGAGTATCGTTACCGTCACCCGCAGTAATAACATTATCTCTGTCTACAACCCCGTTAATACTATCACCCGCATCAGTACCTGTCATAGTCGTAAGTGGAGCAGTATCAATAATTATCTGATATTTAATCGACTTTTTAGCAAAATGTTCGCGCAAATGAGTAAATCCCGCATCTGAAATAAGTCCTCGATTGCGCAGCGCTCGCGTAATCTCTGCTAACATCTTTTCGCCAGTTACCGCGTTAGACTGAAGTTGTTCATCTAAGTATGCTTGAACGCTAGAAACATCAAGTTTAATCGGATTTTCCGACTCCAGATCTAACGAGTAATTAAACTTTCGGAATACATCCGCTAGACTCGTTTGCATAGACAGCATCGTATAGATACTCTCAAGAAGTGTCGTATATGAACGCTCCAAGATCGGCGCTTCAGCAGCGGTTGGCGAACTTGTCGGAGAGTTGCGGTAGCTTGTGCCAGTCACTGTCTCAAGCACTGCCAGCTTACGCGCATCAAAACTGTTGCCGCGACTTGTTGGATTAATTTGTGATGCGCCGACCCATGTAAACAAGATATCCTGTAATTTTGCTTGCCTTGAAGAAGTATCATTAGCATTCATAAAGTCCTGTACTAATTGTTTCAACGCGCCTGTAGTATCGCGCGCCATCGCTTGGCGTAGAGAATAGGTATTACCCATCGGATGAATCTCGGGTAGATTCATAATATCTTCCGGAACTTCCACGGAATTTGTCATCTGAACATCTGCTGTGTCCCGCTGCAAGAAGAATTCTTTCATATCAGCAGTTGTGCCGTCTGTGCGCGTAAATGAGCCGACGCGCGCAATTGTATTGCCGTTCTCGTCAACTTTGCCAACAAAATCATTGCTCAAATTGAGCGATTTGATACCCGCCTCTTCCAACGTAAGTAATTCGTCTGGCGTCGAAACACCGTTCCCGTCCTTGTCAATCCAGATTCGCAGCTCAGAAAACTTTGCATCTTTGGCGTCAATAACACCATCATGATTTGAATCCAGCGCTGCTAGTGCTGCGAAACCACTTGAAGCTGTTTTTCCATCGTCAAGAATAGTTCGATCGCCAAATAATTCCTTGCCTGCTTCGATCTTACCATTACCATCACGGTCGAGTACTAAAATACCTGATTTCGCGTCAATCCAGCCAGTCTTTTCAGCGAAGCCATTATTGTCTAAATCATAGTACACGCCATCAGTGACCGATTTTGTAGTAATACCAAGACCAGAAATGTCGAGGACGATAGGATCAATGCGAGCAGGTAATAATCCAGCTTGATCCATGAGCGACCATACCAAGTCGCCAATCCCTCCGCCAATAAACGATCCAGCATTCCATCCTAGAAATCCTAAACCTAACTCCGCCATAACTCCTACAAGCATAGCTACAGAGGTAGGCAATACTAAAGAGCTACCAGCGATAGCCAGCAGGGCGAGGGGTAAACCGAGTTGCATGGCTGCTGTTGCTGATCCTAATCCGAAAATAGTTCTCCAACCCCAATCATGGAGTATTTTAGTACCTGTATAGCCGTCACCTTTATTGTATGCTTCAGCCGCCTGTTTTATAGTCAACACTGCATCAATAGCAAGCAAAACAGAGCCGACGGCACCAAGAGCTTTCATAGTTCCCGATCTGGAAGCCATGTATAAGGCCATATTATTTGCCCCTAGTTGTTTAATAGTAGAAGCAACTACTCCATCACCTTTGATGACAGACTCCATTATCTTCACTGACCTTGTTAACTGAGCAGTGTCAGAATAGTTGAGTTTTAGTTTGCTAATATAAGCCTCCAGAGGTTTACTCTCTATTGATATTTTGTCTATAGTCTTTACTAACGATTCTAGGGTAGATTTATTATTGTGGATACGCTTTTCATAATCGTTTAGCCAAGCTTCGGAAGGGTTTTTAACAAAAGGATCAACATTAACATCATAGCCACCCTTACCATCAGGTTTTACAAGACCATCCATCAACTTGGCATTTTCACTTTTGAGGTAATTAAATACTCCAAGTAGTCCCTCGGAAGAATATCTTGCCTTGATATTAGTTATCGATTCACCATTAACAGATCTAACTCTTGGGTTATTGATTATTGATAGCAACTCAGATTGATATAGAACACTATTAGTATCAGCATTAGGCATGATAATAAATACGTCACCGTAAATAGTTCTTTGAGCGTATAGTTGAGATATGGTGTCTGTGATACTTAATGCCTTTCGTCCATTTCCCAAGTCAACGCCGTAAGGGGAGCTGCGAACGTAGGAATTACTAGAATTATCCCAGTCTAGTCCGCCTATTAATCTATACGCAAGGCGTTCACTACCAACTGTTCTTTGTATGGCATCATATAATCGACCGTCAAACAGTCTACCAGCTTTTGTATCGTATATACTACGAGCATTTCTATCTTTTATCTGGACCTCACTTACATAGTCATAACCGCTATAGCCTGTACTGTTTTCTTTTACTACAAAGTTGCTGTAAAAATAAAATCTTGCATTATTACCTTGTAACTCAAAAGGGATTTCATTTATTTTTGCATTTATGTCGTTCAGAAATTTCAGTAAGCTTTCTTCTGTAAGAGAACCGTCAGGATTGGTGGAAAAATAATTTTTAGCTTTCCAATTATTTACAAAATTTATGAATTCATCCATTAGTTCCATATGTCGTCCTCATTAATAAATTTAACACTGATTGGTTTAAAATTAACGACCCTATCTTTCTCCGCCTGTTGTAGGCCAGATTTATATAAAGTAATCATGCCTTTTTCGATGATTTTCAGCATCTCGTCCTTGTAATCCTTTAATTCTAGTGGCGCTATTATGTTTTTAGCTATAATAACCACTTCATCAAAGTCGCCAATTATATTCTTGTAACTATCAATTCGTACTTTGCAACCGCGCCATATTAGTATATTGATAGCGTCAAACCCATCCATTACGCGTACGCCATTTGAGACAAAGCTATTTTGCCACCTTATAGGGAATATAAGGGCGTTAACTGTTTTGTCATAAGCTGTTGAGGTTAAATTATATTCTATGATATCGTCGCCAGGATATGGGCATACGATATTATATTTTTTAATTATCTTTTTGGCCTCGTTTATGTTGACTGGGTTAGTTATGAAACTCATGCCGCCCTTTCATATTTAAATCACTAATGTTTATTATAAATAGATATCACAAACTATACAAGTCTTGATAAGTGATGGTTTGGGGCTTGTGTAAATTGGTCAAGTTCATGTCTAGACATAAGGATATTAAGATATTCTTTGTGATTATATTTCAAGAAGACAATACTACCTGTCGCTGTGTTAATTTTTGTTAGGTAAAGTTAATACTAGATATAAGTAGTAAAATTATTTACATTACTGATTTTACTTAGCTTGAAGTGTTTTATGCGGTCGCAACAGCGGCCATACTTGCCCCACTAACTTCACATGCGTCTATGAGCGCAGTGAAGATTATCGGAGCAAGAATGGCCGTAGCTTTAACGAGAAGTTTGCTGATTAGTTGATAATTGTTGTCTTATTTTGCAAAATCGTAGCACCCGTCGCGTCCTGTCTTATGGACAGAGCGCGCCGGTTGCTACGTTTTTGACAAAATAAGGTAGCGTTCTAAGACATTGTGGCGGCAATCGCTTGACCATTCCAAGATTCGCTCTGCTCACTTGAAATCGTCAAGCGGCCGGTGAAAGCAAGATACAGTTTCTAGGGTTTTATAGATCATCTAAGGAAAACCTGTTATCGAGTTCATCAATACTCATCCATAGCTTGTTGGTGTCAGAGCTCATTATGTCGTTGACAGTAGCAATGTAGACTTCAATATCGTCTTCCATGCCAAATTGATTTCGTATAGCACGAGCCGCCTTCAATAGACGTTTTTTAATGGCTATTGTTTCGACTAAGAATAATAACTTTGGTAGCTCGCTATTAGTTTCATTCCATACGCCCTCATCAAAAAATTTAATATACTGGGCGATACGATGATTGATGGCGGCGCGCGGCGTAGTTTCTGATATAAAGTCAAAGAAAAATCGCCTCGGAGTCGCTTCCTCACCTATTTTTAATGACAGAAAGGCGTCTGGCGGATTATTTGGAAAATAGTCATACCGACTCATGTCGCGACGAAGAAAGGTTCTAAGTGTTGGGTGTTTGTGTGTTAGCGTATTTGTATATTTATGTACAGCAAGAGTATGGTTGATGAACGCTTGCCCAACGATTTTGTCGCGGTAGCTTGACCTGATTGTTCTATCTGTAATACACTGACGGCTATCTATTGTCTGTAAAGTCTTGAAACCTTTTGGTGTCAAGTAGTAGGCTGCGGGTATTCCTTGCAACTTCAGACGTGCGTTATAGCGTCTTGCAACTAGTTTATGCCTCATCAAAACATTTAGTTTTTCATATAGATTTGATCCTGCTGCTATGTGTAAACTGTCTGCTAGTAATTGGCGGCTACTGAATCGGTACTTGTATAGTATTCTTAATATATCTATTTGCCCTTGCCTTAAAGTAGATCGTTTGTCTATTCTCTTCATACAACAAGCATCTCAACGCATTTCATATTCTATTATATTTATATAGAAGAGGAGAAAAAATAGCAAGTTATAACAGATAATATATAGATGATATATACCGAATATCGTTATTCGGTATAATTTGTAATAAAAATAGGTAAAAACTATTGATAATTTGTACTACAAGTAGTACAATTAAAGTAGAAGTTTTAATAATAAAAGCTGGCTCGTTAATAACATATTAGACAGTTAGAAGAAACACTCATCTTTTATGTGTCGTAGTTCTGTTGTATACTGGATTTAATGAATCAAGGACGAATCCAGCTACAAATTGACACTTCAAAGGAAGTGCGAAATCGTGCTAAGGCGGCTGCATATAGCCAAGGGATAAGTCTTACTGAATTAGTGCTCAAAGCATTGACGACCGTTGGCGATAAAGAGCTGAAGGCGTTGATTGAGAAAGACCTAGAGGAGCGTGCTAGTCGCGGACGACCGCAGCAGTCTAAGTCTAAAACAACTGACTAATTATTGTTAAAATGAGCCACTACATGGAGGGTGTATGGCACGGCCAAAAGGTAGCAAGAATAAATCAAAAGCGCCGCTAGCGGAGCAATTTTCATTTACGATTGAGCAACGGATCAAACTAGTTGCTAATCTTGTCGTTGAGAAGATTTTGGAAGATGGAGCTTTTGCTCAAAAATTAATCACTATTTTGGAGGATAAGGGACATGTCGCCAACAAGCCAACCGCGAATCGGACTGCTAGCGATACGCGTATCATCGGATAAGCAAGGTCTTGACGGTGATTCTCCGGAGGCGCAACGTGAGCAGAGAGAAGCTTATGCCAAGGCGCATAACATTGTCGTTACAGAGACGATTATTTTGCTTGAGTCTGCCTCACATGAAGTACAACCAATGCAGAAAGTTATTGATGTCTGCAAAGATAAGAGCAAAGGCTTTCAAGTTGTTCTTATTAAGTCAATTGATCGCTTTACACGAGGCGGCGGTGATTACTATTCTCCGCTCAAGCGGCAGTTGACTAGGCTTGGTATCGCGCTTGAGGATATGTATGGTGTTATTGGTAAGCAGCAAATTAACACCCTTGAACACACTGGTTTTAAATACTATTGGAGCGAATTCAATCCCACACAAAAATCTGAGTATCTTGAGGCTGAACGAGCTAAAGACGAGATGCGCGACATTATGAGTCGTATGATTGGCGCGGAGATTCGCTACACGCAGCTTGGCTATTGGATGAGACGGCCACACTATGGGTTTCGCAGCGTTAAGATTGATACTAAAAACGGCAAGAGGACTATTCTTAAACCTGATAAGAATGAGGCAAAGTTTATTATCAGACTGTTTGAGATGCGTGCTGCGCATGTTTATACAAACCAGCAAATTGCCGATGAGCTTAATTCTATGGGCTTTCGTTCTCGCGTGACGATTGTACGTGACAAATACGACCGAACGAAAATTAAACGACAGATTGGCGGCCGAAAAATGACCGCCAAAATGATTGATCAATACACCAGCAAATTGGTATATTGCGGTATTATTAAAGAAAAATGGACGTATGATAAGCCGGTTAAAGCGCAGTTTGATGGGCTCGTTAGTGTGGATTTATTCAATGAAGCTAATCGCGGCCGGGTCTTCGTGGAGATTGATAGCCGCGATAATATCATTATTAAACGTAAAGCAGTCCCGGATCATTTGAAAAATAAACAAGTTTATAACCCAGATTATCCATATAAGCAGGTAGTCGCCTGTCCTAAATGCGGTAAGACACTATCTGGTAGTGCTACTCGTGGCAAACTAGGTAAACACTATCCAGCCTATCACTGCAGTCGCGATGGCCATTACTTCCGCGTGTCGAAGCCTGAATTTGATAAGACAATAGAAGACTTTGTAAGGGCTATTACTATCAAGCCAGAATACATCGACGATGTTATCGCCGCCATCGCTGAATTATGGCGCGAACGTCAGATCAAGCAGACTGACGCTAATAGGCAGCGCTTAGAGCACCGCGAGAGCCTGCAAAGCCAAATCAAGGCAACCGTTGATCGGATGCGTGTTGTCACAAGCGAGACCGCCTTAAAATACCTTGAAGAGGATATCGTTAGCGTCGAAAAAGAATTAGCAGAGCTGGATGAAGAAATTGCCAGGCAGCCGAATTTACAAGCTGAATTTGACCAAGTTTTGCAATACGCTAAATATATTTTGGAACACCTTTCGGAGCTGCTACTCGACCTCTGTAATCCACTGCGAAAAGCTGCCTTTTTCGGCGCTATATTCAACAAACTCCCAACATATGACGAAATAAACTTTGGAACCCACAAAAACAGCTCGCCACCAGAGGTAAACGAGCTGTTTCAAATCCGAACGGAATATAAATCCCTTTATGGTGACTCTACCGGGAATCGAACCCGGGTTGCCGGGATGAGAACCCGGTGTCCTAACCGCTAGACGATAGAGCCGAACTGTTGAATATTATAGCAGCAGAGCTGGGTGTTGTCTAGCTGCCGAGCTGCTGAATGATTTCGATTAAGCGGCGCGGTGTGATTTCAGCCTTAATCAGGTAGGCGTCGGCGTCGTTTTCTAAAGCGGCGCGGCTTTTCTCGTCTTGATCGAAATTTGTCATGACGACGATACGCGACTTCTCGGCGCTGTTTTCTTCGAATTTGCGGATGGCGGTCATGATTTCGGTGCCGCGCATCTCTGGCAGCATGATATCAAGCAAAATTAAATCGTAATGTTGATTGGTAGCCATAACCAAGCCGTCGTGGCCGTCCACTGCCCACTCGACGTTGTAGCCAGCCATTTTGAGGCTGCGAACGTACATCTCGCCGATGAAACGGTCGTCTTCGATGACTAAGATTGTGGAAATTGCCATGATACTCTCCTATTTACCCCGTGTATTTAGTGTGATTTTTAATCCAGCTGTTGCCTGCCGAGATGATTTCGGTGTTGGAATTGTCGGCGTCATGCAGCTTGTCAGAAACGGCGGCGTAGATTGGTAGCGTGAAGGTGAAAGTTGCCCCCTGCCCTTCGGTGCTTGATACGCCGATAGTGCCGCCGTGACTTTCGATGATAGCTTTGCTGAGATATAAGCCGATGCCAGTGCCAGCGACCGTCTCGCGGCTGCGGTGGCTGCGGTAGAATTTGTGGAAGAGATTGTTGATGACGCTGGCTGGAATGCCGATGCCATTGTCGGCGACCGAAACTTCAACATGTTTATCCTTGACTTTAGCAGTGACGCGCACAGCGCCGCCCTCGTCGGAGTATTTGATAGCATTGTCGATAAGGTTGGATAGCACTTCGGAAATGCTAGAGCGGTCGGCGGCAACGGTTGGCAAATCGCTCGGAATATCAACGGACAGTGAACGATGCTGCGAGCGGGCGCGTAACTCCATATCGTCGCGGATAGTCTCGTATATTGTCGCCAATGAATCTTCGTGTAGTTGGAGTTTGAGGTGGCGGCGGTCGTAGCGGCTAGTGTTGAGGATATTGTTGATGTAACCAGATAAGCGATTGCCGCTAACGATTAATCTCTGGAAAAGCTCTTTTTGATCGGGCTCGAGTTTACTATCGAGTTCGAGCGCTAGCACATCGAGGTAACCGCGGATAACAGTGATTGGACCGCGCAACTCATGAGCTGCGAACGAGATGAAGTCAAGGTCGTCGTCCTCTGGCTGGTAGATTTCAGTCTCGTCGTAGGCGGTAATGATAGCATCCGCGGCGTTGCCTTGCTCAAAATCAATAGTGATATTGAAAATACGGCGGTCTTCCTGCCCGATGACCTTGTTGGGAACTCGCAGCCAAATTTTGCGGGCGCGAACATTGTCGGTACGGTGTTGATTGAGCCATTCAATCAGGTCGGTGCCGTCGTCAAATAGCAAGTCAAAATGATAAGCGCCTTTGGCGTCGAGCGAGATTGGCGCGGCGCGGTTAGCGAAAATTACGCCATTGTTCTTGTCAAGGATAATTATGCCAGTACTTGTCAGATTGAGGGCGCTGGCTAGTTCGTCAGTTGTGCTAGTTTTGTCTGGACTGGTTTCGGTATGTTCTTTGTAGATAGATAGTAGCATATCGCTAAAACCGGTAGCCTTGTACTCTTTATTGCTAGGGTTTGGTAACTTTTGGTCAATTTTTTGTCCGGCAGCATTAACTAGCGCGGTCGAGAGGTCGCGCAGCGGAATCATCGCAAAAGACAACACTGCGAAATTTGTTGCAGTAGAAATAATTAACAGCGAAATGACAATTGTTGCAATAAGAAAGACATCCAAACGAACCTGCAAAATGATCATTATTGCAATAACCGATAAAGCGACCAATAATTGAACGAGAACAGATATTGTTGCAACCTTGTTGCGATGAATACGCCAAAAATCACGCATTTCTGGTGTGCGTTTGACTATTGGCTTGGCGTCGCTTACTGCCACGAGACACCTCCTCCGCCGCTGTTTGGTACGGCAGCGATCCAGGTTTGTCCGCGATTTAGTACGACTGGTTTGCCGGCAGCGTCGATGAGCTCGAGTGGGCTAAAACGGTCATTCTTGCGCCAAGTGCATTCAGCGGCCGTGCCGTTCTGAAACACTGTTGCAGTACCGGTACCATTAGTAACGATACTTTGCCGCCAGCCGTCTTCCATGACGGTAGTCTCGTTGACATGCAGCGCGATGACGACGCTCGGCGCTAGCCTACCCTCTTCACGGTCGTTACTGGCCTGCCCGCCGATACTGCGTAGATAGGTGTTGTTAGCCTTGTCATAGTCGTAATGGGTGTTGTACCAGCTGCTTGAAAAGTTGATGTCGATGCTGGTGGCATTAGGCTTGTCACTGGCTTTGCCGTCAGTGCGGGTGAAACTGGTGAATTGCGATGATTTATAACCTTTACCAGCGTTGAGCGCGTCTAACTTCTCGAAGCTGGTATAGACATTATGCGGCGGCCGCCGATCATTAGCGCGCCAGTACGAACTGCCGTTGAAGAACTGATCGATGTCGCGATACTTACCGTTGCGAATCTCTTGCAGTGAAGCGTGGCTGCCGCCGACATGAGCGACGCTAGCCTGATATGGCGCTAACCAATCAACGTAATACATACGCAGGCTGCGGACTGGGCCGACGAGCTGTGGCTTGTGCTGTTGAAATAGCGTCAAAAAGCGCGTGATGCCGCCTTCGGCGATGGCTTCGTAGACGACCTCGGCTTGCTTGAGCCCAGAGTGCGGCCGGGCATCAGGCGAATTTTCGATCATGATAGCGGTGACTGGCTTGGATAAATCGGCCTTAGAAGTAACTTCGATGCCATTGAGGTTGGAATAGTATTTTTCGGCAGGTTTGGTTATTTTTTTGGCAGGAGTATGATAAGCGGTGTCGGCAACTGGCGGGCGATATGTCAAGATAAAGGCCACCGCCCCGCCGATAGCGATCAGGATTGCGCCGCAAATGCACATTGTTGCAATACGATGACGATTAATGAAATCGCGCAGTCGTTGTAGGCGTGACTGCTTGCTATCAACCGCGTAGTGTTGTGCTACGAGCGGGCTTGGTTGTCTTTTTCGTATGTGTGTTTTTTGCTTTCGCATCTTGGTAAAATTATAACATAATTGGTGTGAATTGGTTATGGTTTGCGCGACGTGCTGCGTGTGCTAGTATATTATGTCATGAGTCTGTTTCCAGCTGCAGCAAGTTACGAATCGCGTCGACAGAGGGCTATTAGAGTTACTATGGATCTGAGCTTAGGTGGCAGATGGCAAGCAAAAGCGGCGTGCAGCCTTGATGATGCTGAATTGTTTTTACCCTCAGAGAGCGGCCAAATTCAGAAGGAGCGCGCCGAACGCGCCAAGAAGATTTGTCACAAGTGTCCAGTTGTTAGAGAGTGCTTAGAATACGCATTAAAAAAAGGGCTAAACAGTGAAAGTGATGGCGTTTTGGGAGGTATGACCCCACGCGAACGTCGAAATCTTAAAGATCAAAATAATCAGTAGAATTTTTGGCTAGTTGCGATTTGACAAAAAATAAGTAGAATTGTAGAATATTAGAATATTCTCTTCGGATAGATGGAAGGAGGAAGAGGATATGTTGCTTGAGATTGTCAAGGAGACGACCGCAAATAGTTCAACTAGTTGGGTTTTTACTACGTACGATATCTCGGTGTCGTATGTAGTTGATGGTCAGCCAATCGCTGAGGATCTTTTCGAGGAGAAGTCTCCAGCTTTTTCTTCAAAGCTGCTTGAAGGGTATTACTTCGTCGCAGGGGTGACCTGTGACGAAATCGCCAATACCCCAGGGCTTCGGTACAGTATAATTGGCGTGCCGGAGAACGTCAGGCGGCCACGTCGCAGTTTGCGGCAGTGGCTAAAAACTCGACGATCTAACTCTGCTGATACGACGGTCACCCACGTTTCTGATGCAGTGATTCGCGTCATTAAGCAGTTGGCGCTTTCGTCGTGCTCCTCTCACGACGTCAAGATGCTTAAGAAGCACCGTCATCTTGTAGAGCCGACTAGGCCTGTACTGCCACGACGGCTGGTCGACGACCAGCTGGTAGCGCAGATCTTCGGGTGCAGACCCGACCTTTTCCTCTATATTGGAGGAGAGCTCGGGCGGTGGCTTAGCCACCGCACACCTGACGACCAACTGGGTGATCGTCTGCCCAGACGTCTCTGGAGCGACCTAATTGATCAGGTTGTTCTGACTGTTCGGAAGGAGGTGGATCCAATCTTGTCCCGCTTGCGGGCAGAAGAAGAGCTGAAGAGTCTTGATCCTTCTGCTTCTGTTCTCGCCAAGAACTCTTCCTGCTCTGGCTAAGAGGAGGCGGCGCAGCAGCGACACGAGCAGCAGTTACGCGAGGTGGCCTCGCTTTGCGGTGAAACACCGGAAGAGCTGGTAGCCCGCCATCTGCTGAGTGACGAGGCGCGACGACGACGCCTCTACTGATTCTATCCGCTGGGGCTGTCTTGCTATACTATAAATATAACAAGACAGCCCCCTTACTTTTTGCTAATTAATTTATTATTCTTTTGACTCTAGATAACTCTGAAGCCGTGCCATCGTGCGCTCGCGGCCAATCAGTGCCAGCGTATCATTCAGCTGCGGGCTGAACGGCGCCCAGGTGGCGGCGATGCGGATCAGGCTGAAGAGAATGCCGGGTTTTTGGCCAGCAGTTTCCAATAGTTCGTTTAGGCAGTTTTGGATTGATTCTGGTGTCCAGTCGGCGAGTTTGGCGAGCTCAGCGCGGGCGGTTTCTAGTAGTTCGTGCCGCTCGCTGTCAGACAACTTTTTTAGCTGTTTGTTGCCGTCAATAAGTTCCAGGTTAATCTCAGGCTCCGCGAAAAAGTAGCCAAATCCGCGTAAATCTTCAAACATTTTCAGGCGGTCTTGTGCTAAAGCCAGCACTTTCATGCGGTATTCCTTAGTTATATTTGGAGCGTAAGCAGATTCCGGCCAGAAACCAGTCTGTCCCCAGACTTTTTGCGGGTTATCGTCCCATGGCGACACGTACTCGTAAAGCTTATCGACAGGAATATTGCGTATATGAGCGCCATTAAGCCATAACAAGCGTTTTTCGTCAAACCGTGCGCCTGATTTTTGGACGCGTTTCAGGCTGAACTTTTCGATCAATTCGTCTCTGGTGAAAACTTCCTGTTCGGTGCCGTCGTTCCATCCCAGGCTGGCGAGGAAATTGAGCATGGCGTCTGGCAGATAGCCTTCTTCTCTGTAGGCTAGGATATCTTTGGCGCCGTCGCGTTTGGATAACTTTTTATTGCCCTGCTCGTTCATGATCGGCGGTACTGAGGCGAATATCGGCCAAGTTATATCCAGCGCATCGTAGAGATTAAGATATTTGGGCGTGCTGGCAAGGAACTCTTGTCCGCGGATAACATGGGTGATTTCCATTTCGGCGTCATCGACAATGTGCGCAAAGTTGTACGTCGGAAAGCCGTCGGATTTGACTAATATAAAATCGTCAATTACCTCTGGACCGGCGTGCATCTCGCCCATGACTTCGTCGTGCCAGGTGTAAGCTTTCGGTTCTGAGCGGAAACGCAGCGGCTGGCTGCCATCCCAGGCCGGCGGGTTTTCCGGGCGGTAATCACGGTATAAAAAAGGTTTTTTATGGGCTTTGGCTTCTTCGCGAAAAGCATCTAGCTGCTCCGGCGTATACGGATCAGCATAAGCACGGCCAGCGTCAATGAGTTTTTGCGCATATTTCTGGTAAATGTCAAGACGCTCTGATTGCTTGTACGGTCCAAATTTACCGCCAAAATCGCCGGGGCCTTCGTCTGGTACAAGGTCGAGCCACCTTAGGCATTCATAAATATGCTCTACGCTGCCAGATACTTCCCTTTTTTGGTCGGTATCTTCTATGCGCAGAATGAATTTTCCATTTGACTGCCGAGCGATGAGCCAAGCAAACAGCGCGGTACGCATACCGCCGACGTGCATATAGCCAGTCGGGCTAGGCGCGAAGCGAGTGCGCGTGGTCATGAGGCACTCTCTTCTAGTTTGGTGACGCGCCGGTCAAGTAATTCTAGCTCGTGCCGAGTGGTTTTGTCGTTATCAACGACAGCTCGTTTGATAGTATTGACGTCGGCCTTGAGGTCGTCGAATTCCTCGCGAGTTGGCATATTATCAAGTTTGCGTTGATTATCTGACACAATTTCTAGCACCGCGCTCATCTGCGAACGGATTTCTTCAAGAATGACGTTGGTGTAATTTTTGTCGTCGCCCATGGCCTAATTATAGCAAAAAGCACCCGGCAGGTGCAAAAGTTAAGGGTTATCCTGATATCGCCAAGAATAAGGCCTATCTTTATGTTATACCACAAATACGCATAAATTACAAACTGGCGGCTATCTTTTGGATTTGTTCTGGTGCTAGCTCGGCGTTGCCATCGACAGTATAGAGAATACCAGCATTAACCCAAGCGGCATGAGTACCGTAGGAATAGATAGTTAGGCCATTGGCGGCGGTCGTGGTGTATTTGTCGCGGGATTTCGGCTTGATGTAATTTTCGAGCACGGCCGATGAATCCCACTCGGAACGAGTTTGCGCTAAGGTGAAGTTCTCGTTGCTGCCGTTAGCGGCAAACTTCATGATTACGCTGCCCTGCTGGTAAGCAACCGGACCGTTGAGGCTATAGCCAGACGGCTGATAATTCGGATAAGAAGCGTTAATACCAGCCTGCGAGGCGGCTATACGGGTGCTCAAAGCGGGCATATTGATATATGTGAAGTAGGCGCCTAGCAGTAGGACAGCTATAGCTGTGCTGCCAACGCTAACCAGGCGGCGCCAAAGCGAAGTATTTTTTGCTGGCTTGACTTCTTTGCGCTGTTGGCGCGTCAACATCTTGTCGGTAGCTTCCTGAATGGCTTGCTGCTTGATAACTTGTGATGGCAAGACGCTGCGCGTTTGCCGCTGCTTGGTGATAGCTTGCCGTTGGCGAGCAGCTTGCTCGGGCTGATTGGTGGTAGGCGCTATATCTGGTGTTTCTGGGGTGGCTGGACGCTTGACGGGCGGTTTGGTGGTAGTTGTAGCTTTAGCAAAATGCGCAATATTAGACGATCGGCGGATATCTTGGACGCGGCGAGTTCTCTTGCTGCGGCGAATGATTTGCGGCGGCGTACTGCGCTCGGCCGCTAAGCGCTGCGAACTGCGAGCGGCAGATTTTTCTTTAATACCCGCTGTGGTGGCGGCTCGCACTGGCGCTACTGAATCAATGGTGCGCGGTTGTTTCTTGATATATTTGCGCTGCAGGGTGTGGGATTTTTGGGTGCCGCTATGAAAATTGCTAGCCGCGGCTGCTGGCGTGCGTGCCGATCGCTGGACATCGAGAATATTGCCAGTTTCGGCGTCGTAGACATTACCCTTGATGGTTATGTTGTTGTTTGTCATTTCCCTTACCTATGTTTGCGATACTACTCGTGCTTAACTATTATCATAGCCTAATTTGCTATTACGCGCAATAGCAAGTGGTATAATACGTACTATGAATCAGCAAAAAAATCGGCGCAAGCAGCGTATTAAATTAACCTTTACTTATGCTGTGATGACCCTGGCAGTTCTAGCGTTGGCAGTGGTTTGTTTGATGCTAGTGCAAGGCTATCGTTTAGACTTTGATCGAGGCACGGTTAGACAAGGCGGCATGATGCAGTTTGACTCGCGGCCTGATGGCGCAACGATTCAGATAGATGCTGCCACCCTTGCCAACCGGACGGCGACGCGTATTGTAGCTACTGCCGGGCAGCACACGGTGACGGTATCGAAAGACGGCTTTGTGCCCTGGCAAAAACAAGTTAACGTCAAGGCTGGCTCAATCCTTTGGCTAAATTACGTCAAGCTAGTGCCGACTAGCATTGAGGCTAAAGATGCGATGGAACTCGCTAGTCTCGACAGCGCAGCGGCAGCGCCTGATAAATCGCGCTTTGCGGTTATCCAAAATAAGCAGCAGCCAGCGGTTGATTTTCTCAAAGTTGATAACGACCAGATTGAACATAAGCAGCGTGTTCTACCTGCTGATAGTTACATGGCCGACGGCGCTAATCACAGTTTTGCAATTGAATCGTGGAGCAAGGATAGCAAACGAGTGCTAATCAGCCACTCTTTTGATGATTCAAAAGAATATCTTATCGTTGACCTCGATGGCAAGGCGCAGAATATCACCCGCGATATCGGCGTGCAAATCAGCAAATTAGCTTTCGATAAAAGCGACTCGCAGAATGTGTATGTGTTAACGGCCGATAGCGATGTTCGCCGGATTAGACTGTCGGATAAAACGTTGTCGGGTCCGCTAATTAGCGATGCTAGTGATTTTTATGTTTCTAGAAACGGTTGGATTAGCTATACCACCAAGCCGAATAATAGCGGCCAGCGAACGATTGGTTATTTGTCGAAAGGCGCTTCGAAACCGCGGGCCTTGCAAACTTTCAAGGATATGTCTGGGCGCAGTCTTAATCTAGCGATTGAGGAGTATTATTATGATAATTTTGCGCTCATTACTCACGGCAAAATGGTTGCTGTCAAGAAAGTAAAATTACCAGCAAGCGATTCAACAGACGAACTGCAGCAAGAGTTGCTAGCGACGCTGCCGTTAGCTACTGACGTTTCGTATGCAGGCTTCTCGCCCAACGAACATCTGTATGTTTATGCGCAGGCTGGGGCTAGCTTGGTGACTTATAATTTAGAGCTGCGGTCGATTGCTAACGTCTCGATGAAGACTACCGCTACGAGTGAAATCGCTTGGCTGGATAATTCGCATATTATGCGGGTGTCTGGCGGCACTTTTGAGTTCGGCGATTATGATGGTACTAATATGCACACCATGGCGACCGATGCAGTTGGCTCGGCAGCAATGCAATCGTCGAATAACCGTTTTCTGTATTATTTCCGCAAACACGCTTCGGGCAAAATTACTGCTTCTTACATCAAGATGTACGATTGAGTTTAATGTCGATGTATAAATAAAAGTTTGTCTTTGCCAGACGATTATTTTCTCGGGTACCGTGCGGTGGCTGTAGTCTGATCACTAACTATTTATGGTCGTGCTGATTATTATCGTTAATTACCGATGCCAAATATTCGTTGCAAGAATGTCGGCGAGTTGGCTGGCATTTTCTTGGTCGAGGCGGCGGTATTGCTGTTTTGCTCGGCGGTTTTAGCTTCGTTCGGATTCGGGCTGATTTGCTCGCCAAAAACTAGCAAGCGGTTCTGTGCTGTGCCTAGCGGCGTACAAGTGACTAGCGTGATGTACGGCTTATCGTTGCCGATTTGCAGCGACGCGACGTCGGTTGGCTTAACCACCTTGGTGTCGGTAATTTTGTAGGTATAGCGCGTGCCGTTGTAGTTGGCGTAAACTACATCGCCGGCGGCCATCTTCTCTAGCCGAGCAAAAATAAATTTATAATTGCCGCTGTCGGTCCAGTCGTTGGAGGAATGACCGGAAACAACGAAATTACCCTTTTCGCCGGGCTTGGCATTGGCGCCTTGGATATTGAACCAGACGATGCCTTTGTTCATAGCTTGATTAAGAGAGTTGGTGTCGGCGGCATTAGCATCCCAAACGATTGGCACATCAACGGCAATCTTCGGGATAAGCAGCCGCGACTCGTTGGTAGCGACTTTGGTGGTGTTTGGCGAGACGATAATTGATTCGGGGTCGGTGGCGCCTGGCGAGACATACGCCTCGACGTAGGCGAACAGAACGCGGTTATACTGCAAAAATAGAAAAACAATCATCACCGCGCAAGCTGCCACGATTGGCATGAAATGGCGGCTGCCGCGGACCTTCTTGGCTTTGTCGTTGATTTTGCGGCGAATGGAACTGCGCAAGTCATTGACGGCTTCCTCTTGCGATACGGTGCCGTTGTTTGGCGTTGAGTTTTGGTTTTTTTGCGCTTGCTGAGCGGCTTGCTTTTTGAGCGACTTGCGAGTAGCGTCAATCTGCGAGACATAGTAGCGCTCGTAATACTGCTGATAATATGTTTGCCAGGCGGTGTGGTATTTTTGCCAAGAAGCATCATGTGCAGCAGGCGTGGAGCTCTGGTTCATGGTGCGGGTATACGGGTTTTTGTCTGGGTCGACGGCGCCAGGGCCGGCCGTAACGCTGTTAGACTGCGCTTTATCAGCGATGGTGCCAGATGGCTGCGGGTAGGCGTTTGTTTGCGGCGAGTGCGAGTTCTTTTGGGGCTCCTCGGCCTGTTTAGGCTTTTTTGCGTTAGAAGAATTTGGCTGCTGGCCAGTTGCAGCAGTGGCATGCGGATCGTTTTGAATAATCGAACTGATCTGTTGGCGGACAATATCAGCCGCTGCCGACCGGTGCTGGTCGGTTAGTGCGCTGTGATGAGGCGCTCCGTCTCTGGGCGGAACGGTTAGTGATGAACGATCGTCTGGCTTCATACTTTCTATGCTAATTATAGCGTAATTAGCGGTTATTTACTAGTTAGCTCTGGTCTGTTACAATGAAAATGTACCTTTTCTGCCGCGGTGATGGAATTGGTAGACATGAGAGACTCAAAATCTCTTGAGCATTAGCTCGTGCCGGTTCAAGTCCGGCCCGCGGTACCATAAGATAGACGTATGTGGGCGTCTTTTTTTGATGCGCTTACCCCTGTTATGGTAGCGGCGTAAAGCATAAGTAACAATATTATGCAAAAGTGTTGACATAATTAAAAGTTTATGCTACAATGGCATCATAAGCGTGGAATAATGCACGCAGGGAGGAAATCAATGAAACTATCAATTAAGAATCTGGCGATTGTCGGCGCGGTTATAGCTGCTATCGCTGGCGGAATCTGGTTGGCCAAGCCATCAGAAGCATCTGTCTGTGACGGATGGATTAACGTGATTACTTGCGGTACGCCAAGTCATCAAGATCTCAAAAATGTTTACCACGGACGCAGCGACATCAAGGCGCTGTATCAGTGGAACAATATAAACGATGCCATGATTGAAGGCAAAGGCATGAAGAACGGTACCGTTTATAAGGATGGCCGGATCGTTGTCGACGGCCAAGTCGTAGCAACTAACGCCAAGACCGTCCAGCGCAATACGCGCTACCCAGGCACATCGTACGGACGCGAGACGGTTGGCGGACATTCGTTCTACAAGTTTACGACTCAGAACAGCTTTGTCTACAATCAATTTGACGCTTTCGTATGGTTTGATGAAAACGGCAAGTTTATCGCAGCCATTATCAAGGATTGCGGTAACCCAGTTTGGGGCAACGCAACTTGGCAGCCAAAGAATATCCAGGTCTGCGACCTTACTAGCAAGAAAATTGTTACTATCAAAGAGACAGAGTTTAATAGCAGTAAGCACTCCAAAGATATCAACGATTGTAAAGAAATCAAGGTCTGTGACCTGACCAGCAAGCAAATCGTAACTATCAAGGAAAAAGAGTTTAATAGCAGCAAACACTCGAAAGACATCAACGACTGTAAAGAGATCCAAGTCTGCGACCTTTCAACTGATACTATCATTACTATCAAAGAGAAAGAATTTGACAGCAAGAAGCACTCTAAGAATTTCGCTGACTGTAATAAGGTAAAGGTTTGCGAACTCGAGACTGGTAACATCATCACCATCAAAGAGACCGAGTTTGACAGCAAGAAACATTCCAAGAATGAAGCTGACTGCGACAAGGTGAAAGTTTGCCGCATCGCTGACAAGAAAATCGTCGAAGTTACCCGCAAAGAGTCAAGCGACAGCCAGTACACCACTGACATGAGCAAATGCGAAGAAACTCCAGCGACTCCACCGGAAACTCCAAAAACGCCAACCCCATCAAATCCAGTTGAATTGCCAAAGACTGGTACTGGCGAAGTAGTCGCCTCGGTGGTCGGCCTCGGCGGTCTAACCGCAGCAGCCAGCGCTTACATCGCTAGCCGCAAACGCCTCTAGTTAATCCCCCCAGCTAGAAACAATCCGCTCTGAGATATCAGGGCGGATTTGTTTTGTTGGATTATTTAGAGAGAAGACTGGCGGTGATAGCCTCAAGCGGCCGCGACGGATTCCAAATATAATAGACGCTAGCACGCGCTGCTACCGTGCCGCGCCAGATGCGCATCGGATCGTTCCATGGCATGGTTGCGACTTTCCCGCTGCTAGCAGTAACGAGTGTGCCTTGGTGTAAGGTGGTAATGGTAATTGGGTATGTCACGGTGAATTTGTGCAAAGCTTCGACTAACTGCAGCAGCTGCATGCTGAAAGTCAAAATTTTGGGATAATAAAGCGTGCGAAAGAGTTTTTGCAATTGCGCGAAACTCAAAATTAACACGGTATTCTGGCGTGCTGCTAGTGTGGCGGAATCGTTGCGTACTAGATCTACGGCGTCGCGGGTGATAACTGCTGGGCCTTGATAGTCGCGCAGCAGCTGGCTGTAGACAATCGCTGTTTGGCTGTTGCGCCCGGCATCGCCTATTAGCAGCAAACCGTCGCTCCATGCGCTAAGCGCTCGTAGCTCAATGATAGACTCTTGAGCTAAACCGCCGCTGGGATTGCTAGGCGCGTAAGTGACGCCAGCCATGGTGCGCGGCAAGGTGTTTTTGAGGACATCCGGCAGCAAGGCGCGGGCTTCCCCTACTCCGCTAGCGAGCGCTGTCGAGTAAGCTTCGGCGACGCCGGCAAAGCCGAGTTTGTTGCCGCCAATGATGCCGAGTTTTCCCGCGCGCGAGCGCTGCTCGGGCTTATTCCACTCGATATCGGGAAAGAGCGGCTGCTCGGGCGTTTGGCGCTGCCAATATGCTAATTCCATGAATGTATTGTAGCGCGAAAAGTGCGGACATGCCAGCTCAAGCGCTTGCCGCAGCCGCCAGGCTAGCGTACAATTTAAGCTATGGAAAAACACATCGCCGAGCACTATCAAACTATATCGCAGCGCCTAGCGGCGGCCAAGTCGAAAACTGATCTGACGGAATTGGCGCACTATCACCGCACGCGCGTGCAAGAATTTCAGCACGAGCGGCTGATTCACCTACTGGTGACATTTTTCTTTGCCGGGCTATTTTTGGCGTCCCTGGCGGCATTTTTGGCAACTGCAGCGATGGGGTTGGCGATGAACTGTTTGCTGGGACTATTGGCGCTGATTTTGTTTGTGCTAGAGTTAGCTTACATTCGGCATTATTACCAGTTAGAGAATGGCGTGCAGCGGCTGTATGAATTGACGGTAATGATTGAAGAAAAACGTTTTGCCAAAGACCGGATTTGATCAAGCTGGCGAGTCAGTTGCATTTGCTTGCCGGACGATTTTTTCGATAATATACCTATCTCTTGGCTCGAAATCGTATTCTTTTACAGTTGCAATGCCGTTTTTGATAGCGATATCTGGCAGTGTAACGCGCCCCTCTGGATAGCCGCGGACTTTATCTTGATCGATTCTAAATGCGCCTTGATTATTCTTTGCGGCTATTAGTTTAACGGCTTGAGCGAAAATATCGATGTGCGACGTCTCGAATCTGCTGAATAAGTTATTGAATGTAACTTTACCTAGGATTTCGTCTGATTCTTTATCAATGCCGAATCCTAGTTCTCTAATCTCGAATAAGATAGGCTCGAATATGTTGATATTTTCCATCAGATAGCGGTTATTGGCGAATATTCTGCCGTCGGCATAGACTTTAGTTGTATCTCCGCCGCTTCTGGTTATATTCCAAGTATAGACAAGTTTGTCGTACGAGCCGATAGACGTGTTGCTTGGCAACGATGATTTGATTTCGTTGAGATTGGCGGCATTCATTTCAATTTCGCAGTCAAGGTGATGATAATATTGAGTACGCTGTCCGTTCGTTGTTTTGTTTTTCTCTGATTTTTCTACTACTCTAGCTGAAATCTTGGCTTTGAAATTAGACTCTTTAAGCTTATCGAATAGCGCCGGGAGTTTTTCGGGAATTTTGTAAAACACATTAGCTTCTGAGCCGGCACTGATTGTACCACTACCCTGCTTCTGAGTTATTGAAATGAAGTTTTGTTGCGGCCATTCTCGGATTGGAGAGATAACGTCGGCGATTCTCTTCACTGCTATGGTAGTCTGATCTTTAGGGTAATCCGGCTGAAGCGTTATTTTGTAAGTACCTTTTTTGTTGCCAAAAAAGTCCTCTACGATGTCTGATAATTTGAGGTCGACTTTCTCTACGCCCGGTATTTGGCGTATTTGTTCAGCGCAATCATTTAGCTGTCCGAAAGAGCTTACTGGATTTTGCGAAAATGTTTCGGATAGCCCGTAAATGACGCCAATAGATATTAGTATTACGAATAGTATTGCGAGTGGCGAAACGATCAAAGCAATCATTAGGAGTATTTTGTTTGGTTTCTGCGAAGAATACTGCTGATATTGCGGCTGTGGTGAAGCGTATTGAGGTTGGTTTTGCGGCGGATACTGCTGCGGGTGTTGTTGATATTGCGGTTGCTGCGGATATTGCGTTTGTTGAAGTGGTTGCTGCGAGTTTTTTTCTGGAGGCATAAGACTACCTTACTATTTATATTATTTCAATACTCACTGGGCAGTGGTCGCTGCCCATTTGTTCGGGGTGGATCTCAGGGTTGATGACGCGCCTGGTGATTTCACGCGACACCAGCCAATAGTCGATCCGCCAGCCGACATTGCGTGCCCGGGCGTTGGCCCAGTGCGTCCACCAGGTGTAAGCTTCGGTCTTTTCAGGAAAAGCCGCCCGGAAGGTGTCGACAAATCCAGCGTCTAGGTAATTCTGAAAGCCTTCTCGCTCCTCGTCGGTAAAGCCGTGCTTGCCGATATTAGGTTTTGGATTTGCCAGGTCAATTTCTTGATGCGCCACGTTCATGTCGCCGCAGTATAGCACTGGCTTGACGAGCTCCAATTCCTCCAGATAGGCCAGCACTGCCGGATCCCATTGTTCGTGGCGTAAATTTAGCCGGCTCAAATCCCCCTTCGAATTTGGCGTATAACAGGTCACCACCCAAAAATCGTCGAATTCGGCAGTGATGATGCGCCCCTCGTCCGCCGGGTTGCCATACTGATCGCCGGTCAAGTTGAACCGCTCAATGATGGCCAGCGGCAGCCCGTCGCGCCAGTGCAGCGGCCGGATTTTCGACAAAATCGCCGTGCCGGAATAGCCCTTTTTGGTGGCTGAATAGAAATGCTCGTGATAATCTGGCAGATCAATTTCTACCTGGTCGCGGGCGGCCTTGGTTTCTTGCAGGCATAAGATATCCGGATTGTAGGTTTGCAGGAAGCGGGCAAACTCACCCTTATTGATGACGGCGCGGATGCCATTGACGTTCCAGGAGAAGAGCTTCATGTAGTTATTATAACGTAAAATCTATGTGGTGGGTTGCTAAAGACGGTTCGTTTTTGATATATAATAAAAATAGGACTTAGATATGTCCTAGCTCTTGTCGGAAGTATCCCGGGGCGGGTTGTTGTACTATTATAAATATTTTATTGGTACAATTGCCTGCTCCGGGATGCGCATGCCCGGGCAGAGGGAGCTACGATGCTTTTCCGCGTAATCATGATTGTGATTGCTCTTACGGTTGCTACTATCGCTATTATCGCGGTGATAATTATTATCGCGCTAATAGTGGGAGAGTGCAGAGAGCCTGCTACTGACTTTGTCGTACTGTCGCGTCAGGCGGCGCGCCCGCCTGAGGCGGATCGACTGTATGAGGGTCTCTACGAGGACTTCGTACAGGGGAGCAGATAGAGCGCCGGTGGCGCTAGCGGCGAGATGTCTTGTCTCGCTGCTTAGCGCCACTTTCTCATTTTGAAGCAGTCTGTTTTATTACTTATGAAAACATGCAGTCCGCTATTGGGTATGCTAAAATTTATGTATGAGGATTCTGGTAGTAACTGAAGTATATCGGCCTGGTGTCGGCGGCGTACAGACGGCGCTGGATACTCTGATTGCTGGTCTGAAGGAGGCTGGTGATGAGGTGACGGTGTTAACTGGCTCGCCAGACGGTTTATTTAGCCATTTCACAGAAGTAGATGAAATAAACGGCGCGAAAGTATTGCGGTTGCCAGCAGTAAAATGGATTGCTAATCGCGACAACAACCGGGTGGCATTCTTGCCGAAAAGGTTCGTGCGGCGGTACTTTCGACAGAACCAGCCCGATATTATTCATCTGATGACGCCGATTTCGTGGCTGCACCAGGCGGTCATTCGCCAGGCTAGCCGGCGGCAGATTCCGATCGTCACGACTAATCACACTATGGCGCTGAATCTAGTGATGAATTCCAAAAACAAAACTATTGCCCGCTGGTTTGTCCGAGTGGTCGAAGGTAAAATGTGCAAGCTAGTCAATCAAACCGCTTATATGACGGCGCCGACGCGTGCGGCATTAGCGACTACGCCAGCGATTCGTATACCAACGAAAGCAGTTTCTAACGGTGTCAATGCAGCATTCTATACACCAGGTAAGGCTGACGAGAAGCTCTTGCAGCGTTTTGCGATTGATGCGCTGCGGCCGGTGGTGGTCTATGTTGGGCGGCTTGATGGCGAGAAGCGGATTGACTTGCTGATTGCCGCGATGGAGCGCTTGAAAACTAATGCTCAGTTGGTGATTATTGGTAAAGGCTTAATAGAAAAGCAACTGCGAAGTCAAGCAGCTAGTCTGGGCGATCGCTGTATTTTTACCGGTTTTGTTAGCGACGAGGAAAAGCGTGCTTTATTGCGGCGAGCAGATATACTCGCGATGGCTAGTCCTGCCGAGCTGCAATGTATTGCGGCGCTAGAAGCGCTGGCTTGCGGTACGCCAGTGGTGGTGTCTGATCAGGTTGCTCTGCCCGAGCTATTGGACGGCGGCAAGAATGGAGTCAGCTTCCATTATCCAGACGTCAATGATCTAGCGCATAAAATTGATGAGCTGCTGGATGATGAGCCGCGCCGGCGCCAGATGGGTCGGGCTGCTCGCCAGTGGATTATTGATAACCATACTTATGAACGCACCGTTGATCAATACCGCGAACTGTATGCCGAAATCGTGAAAACTTACTCGTAGGCTTGTAATGTAAATTGTGGATAGAATAGACAGTTAGACAAGCTTATTTTGTCGTCTTTTTCTGTTTACCGCCCATTTCGTATTTGTAGATAGGTTTTGTGACGCGTAGTCCATGCGTGTAGCGGTAGAGTTCGCCGTAAATTCCCTTGAACACCTGGAACGAGTCATTTTGGTAGCGGCGATCTGATGTGCTGTAGGCTATATTGATGATGCCAGTTCTATATTTCGCTCGTTTTGCTTTGAGTATCAAATCATAATCCTCCATGATGTAAAGGGATGTGTCAAAGCCATTTACTGCATCAAAAACTTCGCGCGTGACATACAAGCAGCCAAAGCCGATCGGCCACGGCGTGTGCTGCATTAGGCGCGCATAGGCATTCATTAAGTAGGCTCCAGCTCGAATACCGAATTTGTTTGACTGCATCCGCTGAAGGAAACTGCCTACTTGAAGGTGCTTTTTGTTAATTTGTTCTTCAAATTTTTGCAAAAAATATTCTGGGAAAATTAAATCGGCGTCAGCGAAGATGAGCATGTCGCCTGTTGCTTTGCTGGCACCGCGATTGCGAGCGTGCGCAGGGCCTGCTTGGGTTGCGGCAGCGGTTTTTAACGGCAATTTTTTGGCGTATGTTTTGGCTCGATCTATGGTGTCGTCGGTGCAATTCGAGTCTACTACGATCACCTCGTCTGCCGGGCGCGTTTGTCGGACTAGCGAGTCCAAGAGATTTTCGACGACGCCAGATTCGTTCTTGCAAGGAATAATAATGCTAATTTTCATAAAACTAGTATAATGGTATTATGTCCGAAATTCCAACTTTGAGAGAATTATACTATGAATTAGGCTGCCGGGACCAGACAGTCGACGGAGTTTGCTGGCTTGAGTGTAATACTGGCGCCGATAAAACTGCGATTCTGCTCCACGGCGTGACTGGTGGCAAAATAGACATGATGCCGCTAGCCAAGCGGTACGTTAATTTTGGCTATGCCGTGTACGCGATAGATTTACCAGGACATGGCGGCTCGGTGCGCCCGTCCCTGGAAAGCTATGAAGATCTGGGCGATTGGTTTACTAAAGTTCTGGCGCAAATCGGCCGAATGCCAGATTTGATTGTCAGTAATTCGTTTTCGTCATCGATAATTTATCATGCATTGCGCACTGGCAGAGTTCCGGCGGCGGCGAAAATTGTTATGGCTTGTCCGACGCCAGACACTACTCATCTTGCAAATATGTTGCAAAGGTTGTCTAATAATTTTCCTGAAAAGCCTGGTTGGTACATCTACAACAGCAAGCCTATCCAAAATATTCGTACTGTGCTTGCGTTGAAAACCCGCCGGCAGGAAGCTTGGCAGTGGCTGCGTGAGTCAGAGAGCTACAAGAAGGATTGTTTGACTTTGCGTGATTCTGAAATTTTGACTACTATGCTGTACGAGCAAAATCCTTTCGTCGAAGGTGTGCCACTTGATAGCCAGCGGCGCGTAACGGTGATTCTGGGCGGTAAAGACAATATCATTACTTCGAAAACACCTGGAATTATCCGCCAGTTATTGCCTGAAACGCAGATTATTAGCGCCCCGTCAGCTGGCCATATTTTGCAGTTCGAAGCAATTGAATCCTATCCGGATAGCTAAAGAGCTGTGTTCTACCTCTTGTCTCTGGGGTTGGCGCGTGTGGTATAATAAGGAGAGTTATGAGGATCGCTTTTTTTATTGACGATTACCTGCCATCGGTGCATGGCGTGGCAACATCGACTTTGAACTATAAGCAGGCTTTGGAGTCGCTTGGGCATGAGGTTTTTGTGGTGGCGCCAAAATGCGAAGGCTATGAAGACCACGACGATCACGTCATCCGCTTGCCATCAGCCAAGAATTATGTTTTTGATAAGCGTGAAATGGCGGTTATTTACCCTGGCCTAGCCAGGAAACTTGATGAATATCAGTTTGATATCGTGCATAGCCAAATGCAATTTTATATGGGCGTACTGGCGCACAGCGTGGCTAAGCGGCAGAATATACCGCATGTGACGACTATTCACACACTTTATGTTGAATTAGTTAATGATTATCCGTTTATGGTGACTTCCGGCTTGATTGCGGCGACAGCGGCGTTTCCGGTAGTGTTGCGAACAAGGCCGATTTTGCCGAAAGCCTCGCGCGAGCAGCTGCGCTCAATGAGTAAAAGCACTATCAAAGACATCATGTCGCGCCAGGGCTGGCGGCTGATGGCGGCGTTTGCTAATAAGTGCGATGCTTGTATTGCGCCGTCGAAACACCTCGAGCGGATGCTGATCGAAGATGGCGGCTTGACGGTGCCATGCTACGTTTTCCCGAACGGTATTGACACCAAGCGCTATAAGAAAGCGTCGGCGGCTGATTCGCCGATTGAAAAGCGTCCTGGTGAGAAGTTTATCATTTCAGTGGCGCGGCTAAGCCCAGAGAAGCGCCAGCGAACTTTGATTGAGGCCATGCCGCACATTCGCAGCAAAAAGGTCAAGTTAGTTTTAGTCGGCGGCGGCCCGTATGAAGAGGAGCTTAGGCAGCGCGTTGAGGAGTTGGGCGTCGGCGATCGAGTAATTTTCGCTGGTATGCGTTCGGGCGACGAGGTAGCGGCGATGCTCAAGCAGGCTGATGTATTCTCGCTGGCGTCGTATCATTTTGACAACCAGCCAATGACTTTCCTAGAGGCGGCGGCTAGCGGTTTGCCGATTGTTTACTGCGACGAACGGATGACCGAGGCTTTGACTGAGCGCAACGCTGTCTTGGCTGATGGCATTGAAGGCAAAGATTTCGCAAAAGTATTTAATGATTTGTTTGCGCACCCAGAGAAAATCGAGGAGTTGTCGCGCGGCGCGTTGAGCGTTGCCAAGAATTTTGATTCGACGGCGATGGCTAAAAAGATGGTTGAGCTGTATGAAAGTTTGGTTTCGTCCCATCAAGCGCTGGAAGAGGAGCAGTAGCAGTTCAGGGCGTGAGATTCGGCGTATTCGGCGCAGCTAGAATTTGCGCAAAATGCGGCTGTGTTCGCGTTCTAGATCGCGCTGTTTGATAGTTTGGCGTTTGTCGTAGCGTTTCTTGCCCTTGCCTAGAGCGATGACTAATTTGATGTAGCGTCCGTTAGTAAGCAGTTTGGTTGGAACGATAGTGAAGCCTTCTTTTTTGCGAGCAGCTAATTGGTCGATTTGGCGGCGGCTGGCTAGCAATTTGCGTGCACTGGTGTCGACAGTTCGCGCATTTGGTTGGCCGCGCTCGTTCTGCCGCAAGCTGAAACTAGCGTTGTTTAGCCACAATTCGCCGCCGCGTATCGTGACATACGAGCCTTTGAGTTGGACATGACCTTCCCTGGCGGCTCGCACTTCAAGCCCGGTTAAACTAAGCCCAGCCACGATCTCGTCGCCCAGTTCATAATCAAACCGCGCTCGACGGTTAACAATCGTTTGAGTAGCTAGCTTTTTTGTCTTGGCGCTGGATTTTTTAGCCATATGTTAATTATAACAGGTTTAAGGCTTATATTATACAACATTTATGATTAAAATACAATAGTGCTCGGGGTTGCTCTCTGTTACAATAGAGTGAATGATAGCTGACATTCATATTACCGATAAGAGTTTTGGCGACAAACGGCTGATGAGCGACGTTAAATTCAGCGTCAATGACGGCGAGAAAGTTGGGCTGGTTGGCCGCAACGGCGTTGGCAAATCGACGCTATTCGGCATGTTGGCGGGGACGGATAGCGACTACAGAGGATCGGTTGTTTTTCGGCGCGGCAGCACGATTGTAGCGACAGCGCAGGAACACCATAGTTTGAGCGATATCACAGTGCTAGAATATATCCTGCGCGGGCTGCCGGAATATGCGCGGCTGCGGCACATTTTGACGACTTATCCAGCGACGATGGGTAGCGATATGCGCAAGATCGAGGAGTACAGCCAGGCGTTGGAGCGCTTTGGACAGAAGGATTTTTATCGCGTTGAAGAACTGGTGGCTGAGGAGCTGAAAAATTTCCAGATGGAAGGTTTTGGCGAGCACCAATTGGCGGCTTTGAGCGGCGGGCAGAAACGCTTGGTCGAAGTTGTGAAAATCATGCATGCGCAAGCGGATCTAGCATTGATTGACGAGCCGACTAATCATATGGATTATGTTGCCAAGAAGCAGTTTATTGATTGGATGAAAAGCGCCCGCCAAGCGATGTTGATCATCACCCATGACCGCGATGTGCTGGCAGAGGTCGATCGAATTGTCGAACTGCGCGACGGCGCGTCAGCGAGTTATCGCGGTAATTATGATGATTATTTGCGCCAAAATGCCTCAGCGACAGGCAATGCTATGCAGGATTATGAGCAAACCGAACGGCGGATTGCTAATTTGCGCGACAAAGTTCTGCAATTTCGCCGCCTGAAAGAAAAAGCCCGCGATCCTGGCACGATTGCGCAATTCAAGCGGCGCGAAAAACAAGCGGCGGCCGAACTGGAAGAGTTAGAAAAAATTGATAAGCCGACTTTTTGGATTGACAGAGAGAATGTGGCGCAATTGGATTATAAAGTAGCTGATCGCTATCAAAAATTCAAAGCTCGCAATATTCGTTTGAATATGCGAGACGGCGCTATGCGTTCGCAGCGCAAGCTTGTCGAAGCTCGCGATTTGGCGCTAGGTTTCGATGAGCGGATTTTGTTTGAAGGTGTTAATATCGATTTGCGCGAAGGCGAAGCTATTGAACTGCGCGGACGTAATGGTGCTGGCAAGACGACGTTGATTCGAGCGTTGATGGCAAACGCGTCTTCTAGCGCCGCTTCCTATGGCCGGCTTCGTAAAACGACTCAAGCCCCGCCCCAGCTAGCTCAGGCTTTGATTAAGAATACTGCTCAATCTGCCCCGATCGTTTACGCTGGCTTTCTCTATATCGATCCGCATATTCGCGTTGGCATTTACGAGCAAGAGATAGCGGCGACTTATCTGAACTTGCCGCTGGCGCGAGCGATTGAGCAGATGTATCTCGATCGCGGGCTGAAAATTAATGATACCAAAATCCGCCAGCTGATGGGCGATTATCTTTTTGTTGAGAGCGACGGCGCGGTGCCTTTGGCTAGCTTGAGCGGCGGGCAAAAAGCTCGGTTTCAGCTCATTAGCATGCTAGCAAATGAGCCGCAATTGCTCATTCTAGACGAGCCGACCAACCACCTGGATTTGCCTTCAATTGAGGAGCTGGAAGCGGCGCTCGAGCGCTACGCTGGCGCAATTTTGTATGTTAGCCACGACGATTATTTTCGGCGCAAAATCGGCGGTTCGGTTGTTCAGATTGGCAGCTAACGGACTGCTTTTCCTGAACGCGCTCTTGTTTTGGTACGGCACGTATCAGGGCTAGAATGTATTTAAGTAAAATTAATTTGAATAATCGCCGCCCGTAACATTGAAGTATTCCTCGAGAGTCTTGATCTCGCGCTTTTTCATGTCTTGAGCGGTTTCGCGGCCAACGTAACGCCAGTGCCAAGACTCGACGACATAGCCGGTGATATTTTTGGCGTTGTCAGGATAGCGCTGGATGAAACCGTACTCGGCGGCGTGCTCGGCCAGCCACTTGTACGTTGGCGTAGTGGCGAAGCACTGCAGGACGCAATTATCCGCCTTGAGGTCGACAGCTAAGCCAGTTTGATGCTCGCTGCAACCTGGCCGGGCGCTAGCGGAGTCGGCTTCTTTTTGGTTGCTGTGTTTGACCCAATAATTATAAGTTTCGACTTGGTCGTTGTAAGATCGGTAGCTGCTAGTCGAGGCTAACGGTATTTTTGCTTGCGTGGCGGCAGTTTTCATGGCGTTATATTGGGCAGCGGCCTCTTTGCGCAAGGATATCCCCTTTTCGATAGGCGCCAAATCATTCGGCTGCCAAGTTTTTGGCTCGAAGCAATGTTTTTTGTTAATAACAATGATCGTGCTGTTGTAGTCTTTTAAGACTTTCTTGCGGAGGGCGGCTTTTTCGGCCCAAGCTTTTTGCTGGGCGGCAGCGAGCTTGTCGGCGGTTTCCTGCTCTTTGGCTCTGATGTCTTTAGCTGTTTTGTAATAATCTAGCCCAGTAAAGGTAGCTAGACCTAATATCGCTGAAAAAGCTAGCGTAATCACAAGCACGCTAAGCTTATGCTTATTCAAAAATTCACCCTTCATAATTTATAATTCTATTCTACCACAACTAAGCGCCAGCGGTATAGAAATCTTTGTGAGTTGATTGGTTAAAGCCGTGATGATGGTCGAGTAGTATCAATGATGCTGCGTCTATATTTTCCCATAGCAACACCGCCGCCAGCAAAAGCTAAAGCGACGAGCGTATATACAACTTTAGTGATAAACATAGCATCGTAATAATTATTGCGCAGCGCAAAATACCATCCTAATCCAGCAAGTATGAGGCAAACAAAACCCGCGCCACGGGTTTACCATGACACGGGTTTGAGTACGGGTTCAATGGTCGGGGTGACTGGATTTGAACCAGCGACCTCACCGTCCCGAACGGTGCGCGCTACCAAGCTGCGCCACACCCCGACGCTTAGCCTATTATATCCTAGGCGCCGGAGTGTGTAAACTATTTAGTTAGTCAACAACTTCTACACCCATGCTGCGAGCGGTACCAGCAACTACCTTGACGGCGCCATCTAAGTCAATAGCGTTGAGCTGATCCATCTTGGTTTTGACGATTTCTTCTAGCTGGGCGCGAGTGATTTTGCCGACTTTATCAACGTGCGGCTTGCCGCTGCCCTTTTGGATGCCGATAGCACTGCGGATCATATCGTCGACTGGCTGGCCCAAGCAGTTCCAAGTGAAAGTGCGGTCTTCGTAGACTTGAATGTGCACGATGACATCTTTGCCCATCATGCCTTTGGTGGCTTCGTTGAATGGATTGATAAAGTCCATCATATTCAAGCCCCACTGGCCAAGTGTCGAACCGACTGGAGGTCCCGCAGTCGCCCGGCCAGCTGGAATACGTAACTTCAAGTTACCAATAATTTTCTTTGCCATAATTTTCCTTTACTAAATATATTGAGAAGCTGATATTTAGTGCGTAACTGCTATAGTATAGCGTGTTTTACGAGATTACGCAAGCTAAAGCTCGGCGAGTTGTACGGTTTTGCAGGACGTCAACTCTCTTGCTGTGATAAGAATTTTGCTTGGTGGCCTAGACTTTTTTGACCTGCAAAGCATCGAGCTCGACTGGCGTGTCGCGGCCGAACATGCTGACCATGATTTTGAGAGTGCCTTTGGCCGAGTCGATTTCGCTGACGGTGCCGTCGAATCCCTTGAACGGTCCATCGATGATGTTGACTACCTCGCCTTCTGTGAAGTCAATTTGGTGCTTTGGATCTTCGACGTTCATACGCTTTTTAATTTTGGTAATCTCTGCTTCGGAAACTGGAGTTGGCGAGGTGCCGCTGCCGACAAAGCCGGTAACGCCTGGCGTGTTGCGGACGATATACCAGGTTTCGTCGGTTAATTTCATCTCGACCAAGACGTAACCCTGAAAGATGATGGCATTGATGATTTTGCGCTTGCCATTTTTGATTTGAACTTGCTTTTCTTTCGGCACGATGGCGTCAAAAATTTTATCAGCCATGTCGATAGTTTGAGCGCGCTGGCGGATGCTTTCAGCGACTTTTTCCTCGTAGCCGCTGTAAGTATGGATGGCATACCATTGCCGCGAGCTGTCATAACGATTTGATTTTGCCATAAGATCCTTTCTACTTTGTTCCCATGATTAGTTTGAATAGCCAAGCGAAGCCGTAATCTAGCAAGATAATGACCAGAAACAGCGCTGCGGTGAAAACGATCAACGCGCCAACCATACCCCAGGTCGAACGGCGGTCTGGCCAGCGGACTTGCTTGATTTCCTGCCAGGCGCCGCGGAAATAACCAGTGATGGCGCTGAGCGGATTGCGGCGGCTTTTTGAGTTTTTTGATTTGCTGGCGGTTTTGGTTTTGGCGCCAGACGGCCTAGTGGTCTTGGTGCTAGATTTCTCGGCTTGTGTGCGGCCAGCTAATTCTTTGGCGGTCGCCAGGATGCTCGGCTTCTTTGGCTTTGCAGCTTTGTCGCCAGCAGTAATGCGAGTGATGCGGTTTTGTGATTTTTGCTTTGATTTACCTTTTGCGGATTTTGCCACGATAGTGTTTCCTCCCAAATTAAATAGCCTGGTATGTCCCAGACTGTCAAGCTAATTATACGACTGCCGAGCGAAAATAGCAAGCGATTTCACGTTTTTTCTAAAGCGCTAAGACTTAATTTTTTTCACAGCGGGCAATGAAAAGCTGAAAGTCGAGCCGTGATTGAGGCGGCTTTTGAGTTTGATCTCGGTTTTGAGTTTGAGAGCTAGTTTGGCGACAACGTAAAGACCAAGCCCAGTACCGCTGGTTTCGCGGGTGCGATAATCTTCGCTGCGCCAGAATTTTTGGTATAAGTGTGCTTGGTCGCTGCGACTGATGCCGATGCCAGTGTCTTTGACGGCAAAATTGATGGTGTCGTTTTCGCCGGGCTTGACGATGACGGTGACGCCGCCCTTTTCGGTGTAGCGGATGGCGTTGGTGATGAAGTTTTGCAGGATTTCTTTGAGGTAGAGGCGGCTTTGGCTAACTTGGCCTATTTGCGGCGCGATATCAATGTCAAAGGTTAGTGATTTGTCGGCGGCTTGCGGTGCGTATTCGGCGTACAGTTCGTCGATTAGTGATTGGACGTCAATGTTCTCTGGCTCGTCGGCGACACCGCGTTCAGCACGGCTTAAGGTCGAGAGGTCGTTGACCATTCGCGCCAAAAATATAATTTGCTCGTGAGCAGTGCTGATGCCATTGATTAATCTTTCTTTTGGAATGTCGGGACGCTTGATCATCAGCGAGACATTGCTCAGCGATCCTTCGGCGATAGTTATCGGAGTGCGCAGCTCGTGGCTGACGACCGAAATAAACTCGTCGCGCTCGTCGTCGAGAGATTTTTGCTTGGTGATATCGCGCAAGATGATCACATAGCCATCGTCACTGACACTGTTGGTGCTGCGAATTGGCGAGTATGTTGCGCCGAGGCGAATGCTTTCGTTGGATATTCTGGCAGTTAGATCGTCGCGGTATTGCGTAGTTTTGGCGGAATGCAGCTTGTCAGCGAACTTGAATGGCTGTTTATTCTTATCAATGATCGAAATAAAATCGTCAATACATTTGCCAGCGAGATCGGTATTAGTATCAAATAAGTTTAGCGCCGAGGCGTTGTATAGCGAAATGATACCGTTTCTATCGGTGCTAATAATAGCGTCAGAGAGGTTGTTGACGATAGTAACGATGCGATCGCGCTGTAGACGCTCGGCGGTTTGGCTGCGCAAGAGTTCGGCTTGATCAATCGCCTGGGCTGAAATGACCATCTTGACCATGTAACTGATGATGAGCGTACCCAGAAAATGGATGACGATAGACACAACTTGTTTGTCGTCGCTAGCATGAATAATAACACTGCCCGAGGCAGCCGCAAACAATGTCGCGACACTGATATTGATGCCCGACTGGCCCAGGTAAACAGAGCTGGCTAGCAATAGCGCCGACCAGGTATAAATTAGCGGCATATCAAAACCAGAAACCGTTAATACGTAAGTTAACGCTAAAATATGATAACCGATGAGCCCGGCAATATGGCCAATAGGTTGCCGCGGCGCTGCGAAAAATTGCCAAAAGCCGATGATGACCCAACAGACGTTAACCGCGTAAAAAGCGTACATATTCACTGCTGTCGGCTTGCCGAGCGGCGAGAATTGCATGAAGACGCTGTACGCCACTAATAGCAGCGGAATCAAAAGTGCTATCCAGCGAATAATCTTCATGCGATGCGTTGACGGATCGATGTTTATATAGTCTTTGACTTGGCCACCCATAGCTATTATTAAGTATAACCGTAAAGACGATTTATGAAAAGACTTAGACGATTGGAGTTTGGCGCTTGAGCTGCTGCCGGTGGAGGCGGTAGCGCGGATCGTAGCGTTCAACTTCGCGCCAAAAGGCTGCGGAGTGATTCATGTGGCGAGTGTGGCAGAGCTCGTGAATCAATACATACCGAATCAATTCATCGGGTAGTTTCATTAAGGCGATATTGAGGCTGATCGTACCATTAGAACTGCAACTACCCCATCGGCTACCAGCGTGGCTGAAGCGAACGCGCTGGTAAGCGAAACCATGAGCGCCAGCTAATTCTTCTAGTAGCGGCGGTAAGTATTTTTTGGCGTCTCGGCGCAAGATTTTGATTGCTTCGTCTCGGATTTGCTGTTGAAGTTCCTGATTGTCGAGTGAAAATTCGGGCGGCAGCTTGACTAGAAGCTTGCCGCGCATGGTACGAATTTCTGGCTGTTTGATCATCTGTGTCGGCACGATAGCTAATTGATGGGTTTTGCCGATGAGCTGTCCGTCGCGATACGGCTGGGCGATGGACGAATCTTTGGCTATTTTGCGCAAGGCTTCGCGCGACTGTTCAATAAACGAGCGAATAAACGCCAGCGGTACTAGCCGGCCGCTAGTAATGACAAAGCGCCCGTCGGTACCGAGCTTGATGCGGGTGTAGCGAGTAGCGCGGCGCACGATAGCAATCTCGCCGAACTCCGGATCATCGATAATCTGGGATTTGGCAGGCATATTATTGGATACTGATGCCGCGGCGGCGAACCTCGGGTCGCTGTCTGGCTAAGCTAGTCATTGGCCGGCTAGGACGATTACTATCGCCGAGGCGGGCCAGTACGGTACGCGCTTGGGTTTTGTATGTATGCTTGCCGCTGATAACGACTGATTTCTCGATGGCGTTTGGTTCGGTGAAACTCTTGACGGCGGCATCAAAGTTTATAGTATCTAGCGAGTGGCCTTTTTGAATGCGGCGCCGGCAAGTTGCTTCATCGGTCTGCACCCAAATAATAAGCGGCTTATAACCATGCCCCTTGGCCCAGCGCGCAAACTCGGCGCGGCGGACGCGGCTTAAATTGCTGTCTTCATAAATAAAAGTTTGCTTGGTGCGTGCTATCTCGGCCAAAAATCGCTGGCAAACCTCCTCGCTGGCATTGCTATCTAGGCTGTGCTCGCTAATAAATTGCGAATCAACAAACGGCGCATTAAACATCTCAGAAAATTGCTGCGCGAAAAATGTTTTGCCGCTGCCTGGCAAGCCAACCATCATGATAGCGTGCGGATGAGAGATAGAACTAGGATTCATAAAGTTATTATAGGTAATGGAACTTAAAACTGCAATTATGCACTTATGTGGTTTGTGGCAGGGGCATGAGGAATCGAACCTCAATCTACGGTTTTGGAGACCGTTATACTAGCCGTTGTACTATGCCCCTTTACGCTTTCCTATTATAGCATAGCGAAATGCTTTTTAGATATCATCAATGGCGATATCTTTAGGCTGATCTTTTTTGACGCGGACGGCACGCTTGAAGCGGCGGTTAGCGGTTTCATCAGCAGCATGCGGAATTGGCGGCAGCGACAGTAATCGTTCGGATTTTTCTTTGTCGTCATCTAGGCTAGAAACAGCTTCGACGAAAAATTTATCAATTAGCCATTCCCGCCCCGGCGGAGTTTGCCCGGTGACAGTAATACGCCAGCGCTCGTCGCCCCATTTATCGATGTTGGTAATTCGCAATGGGTGCGCTAGCATCATCGTGCCCTTTGGAATGGCGGCGATAATTCGGCGGATAGCAGCGACGCCGGCTCGCTTGTCGCGAACGAAAATATCAACAGCGATCGTGCGTACACCATGCGGCGTGACGCGGGCGCCAGTGATGTTTTGATTGTGAACGGTGATGACTTCGCCATTGAGAGCGCGGATACGCGTCGAGGTTAGCGTGAAGCGCTCGACAACACCGCTCAAGTCCGTGAATGGATCGAGCTTGACGAAATCGCCTATCTTGTACCAGTTTTCTGAAATCATAATCGCGCTAGCAGTCAGGTCGCGCAATACAATACCGATAGTTTGTCCGGCCACCAAAGCAAACATAGCACCAGCACCAATAGCGGCTAGCCCGCCGGAGGTGCTAGAATTGGCGGCGGTTGGGCTGAGGATTCGCCAAGCGATATAACCAACCGATACTACCACTAGCGTGCGAATGATGGCAATAGACACGCTCAGGTACGTTTCGGTTTGCCGCAGCCGGGTGACACGCGCTTCGTCTGATTCATTGTCGCTGCGGCGGCCGATACGTTGTGCTATGAAAATCAAGCCGCGCGCTAGGAACTTACTCAACCAATAAGCAGCAATCATCGACAAAACTAGCACTAGTAGCGAGCGAAAAGCATTCGGCGATACTAGCAGGCTCTTTAGATCGTTAATTACCGAAGTTGATATTGCGCTATCCATGCTTACTATCATGCACCGTTTGCTGTAAAAAATCTATATGTTTTCACGATAATTTTTCACAAAATTTTACAAAATGCTTATTTTTGTTGCAATCATAAGCAAAAAAGCGCTATACTGTTAAATGAACAACATAAGGGAATGGTTAGGCTACGGCATGACCGAGTAGAATTTTTATGAAGATATTAATGTTAGGGTGGGAACTCCCGCCGCACAACAGCGGAGGTCTCGGTGTCGCGTGTTATCACTTGTCTAAGGCGCTTGCTCAGCGGGGCGCGTCAATTGATTTCGTGCTCCCCTACACTGCAAAGTACGATGATATTGATTTCTTGAATATTTACTCGGCGACCGAGCTGCCGCCATTTCATGGCGATAAGACGTTGAATTCTTATGGCGGCGGCGCAGTGACGGCACGTAATCTCGATGATGTTCCGGCTGGCGATTTGACGACCATGCGGGGCGTGCAAAAGCAGTATGTTGGCTATGTCGAGCAGCTGGTCGATCGGATTGACAAGCCGGATGCTATCCATGTCCACGATTGGCTAACGATGGAAGCTGGCATGCGCGCCAAACAATTAACCGACGCGCCGCTAATCGTTCATGTTCACGCTACGGAATTTGACCGCGCTGGTGCTAGCGAATTTGGCAACCCTGTCATTCACGAGATTGAATATAACGGTCTAATGATGGCTGACCGAATCATTGCTGTTAGCAATATTACTAAGGGAATTATCGTTCATAAATACCATATTCCAGCTGACAAAATTGAGGTCGTACACAACGCTATTGATGCTAGCTCGCTGATTAACTACGACTATGACCGGCGGACTTACAAGTACTTAGAATTACTTAAGGACGAAGGCTATACGGTGGTGTCTACGGTGACACGCTTTACGGCGCAGAAGGGCCTGGTGCAGCTGATGCGCGGTTTTGCCAAGGCCTGCCAGCAGCACGACCGCTTTGCTTTTTTGCTAGCTGGCGACGGCGAGCAGCGCGACGAGCTGATTCGGATTGCTGCTGACCATGGGGTTGCTGATAAAGTATATTTTACAGGTTTTGTCCGCGGCAAGCAGTGGCGCGACGCTTATCGCGTGTCGGACGTCTTCGTGATGAGTTCGGTTAGCGAGCCGTTTGGCTTGGCTGCGCTCGAGGCGGCACATTATGATACAGCGCTAATCGTGACTAACCAGTCTGGTGTTGGCGAAGTTCTCGATACGGTTTTTCGTTATGATTTTTGGGATACGCATAAGTTGGCTGATCAGCTAGTGGCTTTGGCTAAATCGCCGCAATTGCTAAACGATATGAAGCGCGGTATCAAATCGGAGTATGCTCGCATCAGTTGGGATGATGTCGCTAGCAAGTGCTTATCAATTTATAGTCGTACTCAGAAAGGAGCCAAGTGATGAGCAAAAAACGCGGAGTGATTTTGTATCTGCATATGCATCAGCCGTGGCGCGTACGCGAATATTCGGTGTTTGATATCGCAAATCGGCATGATTATTTCGATAATTTCGATGATAAATATCGCAGCAACCGCTTTATTTTTGAGAAGGTTGCCGATAAGTCGTACCGGCCGATGCTGGCATTGCTGCGTAAATTGCTGGCTGCGTATCCAGATTTTTGCGTGTCGCTATCGGTGACTGGTACATTGTTAGACCAGGCTGAGCGCTGGGCGCCAGACGTGATCGATTTGCTGCGCGATATTATCGCAACTGGCCGCGTCGAGATCGTCGGCGAAACTTATTACCATAGCTTGGCGTTTTTCTATAGCCGCGATGAATTTCAGCGGCAAGTTGATATTCATCGCCAGAAGATTCGCGACTTGTTTGGCGTCGAAATCACCGCTTTTCGCAACACCGAGCTGAGTTACAATAACGAGCTAGCCGAATGGGCCGACCAGCAAGGCTATAAAGGTATTATCGCTGAGGGCTGGGATAAAGTTCTCGGTTGGCGCAACGCTAATTACATGTACCGGCCAGCTGGCGCGAAAAATGTCAAATTATTGTTGAAAAATTACCGTTTGAGCGACGATATCGCTTTTCGTTTTAGCAATCGCGACTGGGAATCGTATCCGCTGACTTCCCCGACCTATGTCGATTGGGTTGACGCAAGCATGGGCCACGACGGCGAAATAATTAACTTGTTTATGGATTTCGAGACTTTTGGTGAAAATATTTGGGCGGACACAGGCATTTTCGAGTTCTTTGCTGACTTTGTTGAGCGTTGGCTGGGGCGTTACAACCATACTTTCTACACGATTAGCGGCGCCTGTCAAGCGCTAGAAGCGCACGACGAGATTGACTGCCCGCAGACAACTACTTGGGCTGATACCGAGCGCGACTTGTCAGCGTGGCTAGGCAATAGTATGCAGCACGAAGCGATGCGCGATCTCTACGCTATGGAAAACGACGTGCTTGGTTCGGGTGATCTTGGCTTGATTGCTGACTGGCGGCAGTTGACGACCAGCGACCATCCGTACTACATGTGTACTAAGTACTTTAATGACGGCGACGTGCATGCGTATTTTAGTCCGTATGATTCGCCGTACGACGCGTTCTTGTATTTCATGAATGCGCTGCGCGATGTGCGCTACCGATTGCATGAACATAATATTGCGGGGTATTGATGGCGCGACCGATAATTCTTAGCAATAACGAACTGCAAGTTGGGCTGAGTCGTCATGGCGAGGTTAGCGATGTTTATTTCCCTTACGTTGGTTTAGAAAACCATACGATTGGCGGCAATACTCGGCATCGTGTCGGTGTTTGGGCGGATGGCCGTGTATCGTGGCTGAGCGACGATGGCTGGTCATGCAAATTTAGTTATCACCAAGAGGCGCTGATTGGCCATATCGTGGCTGTGAATGAGCAAATTGGCATTATGTTAGAGTTCGACGACGCGGTCGATACAGATTTTAACGTGCTTCTGCGGACGATTCATGTGGTTAATTTGCGGCCTGAAACGCGCGACGTTCGGTTATTTATGCATCAAGCTTTCATTATCGGTGATTCTGGTAGTAGCACTGATACCGTTCAAGTGTTGCCAGACGATAACGCTGTCATTCATTACCGTGGACGCCGAGTCTTTGCGGCGTCGGGCCAAGTTGACGGCGGTAAGTTCTTTGACCAATATGCAGTTGGCGTATTTGGGCGCGAGGGCCGCGAAGGTACTTATCGCGATGCTGATGATGGCGAGCTATCGAATTCGACTGCCGAGCATGGCCGCGTCGACTCGACGATCCGCTTCAAATTAGAATTAGCCGGCCACGGTTCGGCGCGGGTAAACTATTGGCTAGCTGCAGGTACTTCCCTGCGCGAAGTACTTTACATACACAAAAATATTATTTCGCAAACAATCCATAAGCGCTTTGAAGCTACTGCTAAATGGTGGCGGCTGTGGTTACGTCCGGCGAAGAAAGTAGCGCAGCGTGTCAAACCAGAGTATCGCCAGGCGTTTATCAATAGTACGATGCTTCTCAAGGCGCATATTGATAAGCGCGGTGCTGTTATTGCTAGCAGCGATGGCGAGGCGCTTAATTATCAGCGCGATGCTTACGCATACTGCTGGCCACGTGATAGCGTATATGTTCTCTGGCCATTAATTCGCATGGGCTATACCGAGGAAGCCTACAATTTCTTTGATTTTTGCCGCCGGGCGTTAAGTCCGAAAGGTTATCTATCACATAAATACCGTGCCGACGGAGCTCTGGGTAGTAGCTGGCATTCGTACGTACACCCAGATGGCACTGTCTCGGCGCCAATTCAAGAGGATGAGACGGCTTCGGTACTGTTCTTATTCTGTCAATTTTATAATAAGACTGGCGACGACACGCTGCTGCAGCGGTTCTATACGTCGATGGTAGTACCGATGGCGAATTTTCTGGCCAGCTACGTTGATAATCGGACGCACTTGCCAAAACCAAGTTATGATCTCTGGGAAGAGCATTTCATGGTGACGACGTACACGACAGCGACTGTTCAAGCGGCACTGTTCGCGGCGGCTAATCTGGCTGATCAGCGTCGAGACGAGGTTGGAGCTGTCGCTTGGCGGACGGTTGCCGAGGATATCAAACAGTCCGCGCAAAAACGCTTGTACGATCCTCATCAGAAAGCTTTCCGCAAAGGTTTGCGCCGCAACAAAAACGGCACTTACACGCCTGATGATACGCTTGATATGTCGGCTGCTTATGGCGCTTTTATTTATGGCCTATACGATAATCAAGAAGATTTGCATCAAGCCATACAAACAGCTCTCGACCGCTTTCATTTCAAGCTGGAAGCGCCAGGTCTGCCGCGCTACGAGAATGACGCCTATTACCGCAGCGCTCCGGATGCTCCGAGTAACTGGTGGTTTATCGTTTCGTTGTGGCTAGCTCAGTATTATTTGGAGTGCGGCGACGAAAATTCGGCGCAGCGGATAATATCGTGGGTATCTAGCCAAGCTTGGCCGACTGGTGTTTTATCCGAGCAGATTGACCCGGTCTCGGGGAGCGAGCGCTCAGTTGCACCGCTTTGTTGGAGCCAAGCTGAATTTATATCGACGATTCTTGACACAATAAAAGGATGAGGATAACAGGGTGGGAGTCAGTTCGAGAACAAAATTGAAAGCATCTAGAGCTCTTCGCCGGCTTACGCCGCGGCATATTGCTAAGACTCGCGCTACGCGCCAAGCAATGCGCCGCTTCGCAGATCGCGCTGGCTTGGTATATTTTGGTTACGCTAATCAGCATGACGACGACCATCGCTTGGTGCGCGGCCATACGGTTTCGCACACGCATATCGATGATTATCTTTGCATAGGTACAATTCGCGGCTACGATACGACAGTTCTGCAGCGGCGCGACACTATTCGCGTCCGCCAGGGTCAGTCGCACAAGTATAAGAATCAACGCTGCCATTGGCTAATCGCTACTGTCGATTTACACACTGAACGTCCGCTGCCACACATTTATATTGGCATGAAACGGACAGATCCGATTTATCAAGCGTCGTACAGTGCTCTACAGCCGCTAATTTTGGGAGCCACGGCGCGCTACCTGCAGGCTTTTCTTAATAAATATAATATTTATGGTGCTGCTACTCGGGCTATAGAAATTGAGTCAATTATATCGCCGCAGGCTGCTGAAGTGATAGTTTCGCATTTCGACAAAATTAATATCGAAATCGAGCGCAACACCGTATACTTATACACCGAAAACGAGCGTCCAACCGAGGCGCAAATCGAAAAGCTAGTCTCGAACGCATTGTGGCTAGCCGAGGTAATTGATACTGCCGTACAGCAAAACAGCCCTCGCTAGAGAGCTGCCTGGCTTACCTAGAAAGGCTGCTATTTTAGCCCTTGCGCGGTTTAACTTCGTTACGGCCGAGTGATTTTTTGGTATTCTCGACGTATTTGACATGCCTACGCAGTTTTGGGTCGTATTTACGCAGAGTTAATTTGCCTGGTGTATTTGCCGCGTTTTTGCGCGTAACATAAGTGCGGTCGTTGCTTAGTTGGCTGACGAGTGCGATAGTCTTGCGCTTAGTGTTATTCTTCTTTGCCATAACTTCCCTTTAATGTTGTTGTAAAACTTCAGTAATCAAGTATAACAGATTGGTGCAGCAATTTCAAGCTAGATACGTTATTATCGCTGACGCATAATTTTCTAGCGTAAATTTGCAAGCAAGAGCCGTTTCAGCGCGGCTTGGATGCTGTGCCGCTCATCTCAAAACATGTTGTTGCAGCCAGCAGTACATCGCCACAGTTGCTGCTGCGCCGACATTGATGGAGCGGGTTGAGCCAAACTGTTCAATGGCCACAATTTTATTTGCCGCCTGCGCCATTTCCTCGGAGATTCCCGGTCCTTCCTGACCAAACACCAACACCGCCCGCTTTGGCAAGGTCGTCTCTGACATGTTGACACTGCCCGGGATGTTATCAATCGCAATGATTGCTCTGTCTTCAGTCCGTATTAACTCGACAAACTCGGCTGTCGAGTCAACATACTGCACATGCAAATATTTATCTGTCATCATGGCGCCGCGCTTGTTCCATTGCCGCCTGCCAATCACATAAATCTGCCGCACCCCAAACGCATTGGCGCTCCTGACAATCGTTCCCATATTAAAATCCCGCTCGGTATTTTCCAGGGCAATCACCAGACCATGATCCTTGGCGTCCAGCTCTTTCACAATCTCCGCCTCGCTGCGGCCCTTGAATTTGTCGATTACATTCCGCGTGTCTTCCATGTATGTTATTTTAGCAAATATTAAGCTAGCGGGACCAGCTGGCATAAGTCCGCCCGTCGTTGGTTTAATAATACCTGAAAAAGGAAGCGCGGCATTATCGCCAACGCACAATTTCGTCGAGCTGGCGGCGAGTTTTGGCTGGCACCTCGCGCTGGCTACGGTAACCTAGCGCCAGCATTACTACCGGCTTTTCTAGATTTGGATCTATTAGCTGGTGCTGCGATAAGATTTGGCTGAGCTTGCTAATCGAAAAGCCTTCAATCGGGCACGAGTCAATCCTACGCCCAGCGGCGGCCAGCAGTACGAAGCCTAGCGCAATGTAAGCCTGTCGCGCCGCCCACTGGTGAATCATTGCTGGTTGATTGAGTATCTCAAAATCCTTTTTAGCCCAATATCGCCAAAAAGTCTTGAAGCCGGCAGCCTTGATGGAACTTTGTTTCTTGATATCGTGCAGCATATGGTCGATATGTCCGCCTTTTTGCAACAAGCCTTCGCTGGTTTTGGCAGTAAATATCAAGATGTGGCTGGCGTCAAAACGAGCAGCATTGGCGCCTGCGCAGCGTTTGACATCGGCGCGTAGCTGTTCGTCTTCCTGCACGACGATAATATTCCACGGCTCAAAACCGTACGAACTTGGCGCTAGGCGGGCGGCCTCTAAGAGTAGTTCGATGTTCTCTTGCGAGATTTTCTTGCTAGAGTCGAAAGCTTTGGTGGCGTAGCGAAATTCGAGCGCTTGCTTGATGTCGTCTATCGATATGATTGGCTTATTCATTTCATCGTCCCCTCTTTAGCCGCCAAAATCTTGTTGGCGCAGATTAGCTTATATATACGATTTTAGCACTTCCCTAACTATCTTGAAAACTTGATAGTGTCCTAATGGTGAAAAATGCAAGCCGTCTGATAGCGGTAATTTAGGCAGCTCAATATAATTGTCAAGTTCTTTTTTGCGCTGCAGCAGTTTTTGGCGAAGCTGTTCGGACGCGTCGGTAAACTCATACCCCGAATTGTCGCTAGTGTCAAAACACGGCGGCAAAATATAGATAATTGGAGTCTTGCCAGCGAGATTGCGATATTCTAATAAGTCACGAACTATTTCCTCAGGTGTTCGCGCGAAACGCTGTTGCAGGTCGTTGGTGCCGAGGGCGATAATGATTAAGTCGAAGTTATCGGCCTTTTGTAGAGCTGTCGTAAATGTTGACAAGCCATTCTTATGCGGCTTATCGGTGCGGAAATTGCCAGCAACTCTGCCGCGAACGCCGTCGGCAGTGACCTGTGCTCTACCGCGCAAAGCTCGGCCGAGGCGGTTAACCCAACGATCACTGTAGCGGATACGTTTGCTAGCAAAATTAGCGCCCCAGACGTTTGAATCGCCGTAGATTAGAATACGTTTTGTGATTAGCGCTTGTTTCTTACTCAAGTTTGCTCGCTTTCTTTTTCTTTAATATAACGGCTTGCTGCTCGGGCGTAAATCGCCGCGATTCGCGCATTTTTTGGTAGGCTTTGTTGCGCGTCCAAGCGTCAATATGTCCGTTTTCCAACTCAGCCAGCGTCAGCTCAAAAAAGTGTACCGCCGCCGTCGCATACAGCCAGGCCAATGCCATTTTGACGTAATAACCGTCGTGTTTAACGTTTCGCAGCACTGCGAAAACCTGATCGATGTGTGCTTCGTCTAGGAAATTAGTCATCAAAGAAATCACGCCGTAGCGCACTGTAAATTCGGCCTCGCTCTGCAAGCATTCCAGCGCAAAATCCCACCAAATATCGCCAGCGAACCGCCGCTTTTTCTCGACAAATATATCAATGTGCGCCCACGAATCAACGTGCGGCAGGTATTGTTTGGTTAGGTCAATCGCCGTTTGATCATCGAGCCGAGCGTGCGTAATCAACAGCCCGCATAGCAGCACGTAGTCAAATGATTCGTTCTGTGCCGTTAGTAATTTGCTAATATCCGCTGCGCTCATATTAGGCGCTAATCCCCTTGCCAACCGCCGCAAATCCGGCACGCGGACACCGATGACCGGCATCTTGGTGTTGACGATACTTTTGTTGAAGGCGGCGTATTGGTCGTTGTCTTTGGCGAGGTCTATGAGTCGACGCGTGAGATCTCGAGACATGTGTTTATTATAACTATTTTAACGGTGTATTGCTAATACTTTAGTCAGTATTTAATCAAAGACCGGTATTAGTTCGTGTTAGATGGTCCTTTAATACTAAGCTAATAAAACTGGATATACGATAGATTTAATTTTATATTTAGTTAAGTAAAATTATTTATCGGAATAATTACACAATTTATCATAAACGTGGCTCTCTGGTAAGATTTGTCCGCCAGTTTCCAAAGCACATACAGTCATTAGTAAAGCTATGAATATATTACTGATTATCGGTAGATGATCATTTATCCCTGTTCATAGTTTCAAATATTTCTTTAAAGACATAATCTTCTATATCTTTAAGGGGTATTGTTTTAAAGCTTTTCTCATATTCATCAGCTACACTCCTTAAGTAAGCTCTATCACGTCCAACCACAAACTGATTTGCGTGACATATTTGAAGAATATTTAAGTTGATGGATGTACTAGAGCTAAGTATGTTTGGTTGTCTATTGGTAGCTATCATTAATACACTAGGCGATAATGATAATATAAAATTCTTAAATATCGAGTCGATTGTGGGAGTTTTTGTGTATATAATTGGATTATCTGAACTAAGATTATAGCCTGGTTCTTGAAAATAAAGACTCCAATATTGCAAGTTAGCATATGTACCGTGTTTCTTCATATCAAGAAGTGCTCTTAATACAGGGTATGCCTTTTGAAATAGGTCGGTCGTATGTATGAATCTGTAATAATCTACTGTTTCGTAAGGTTGTAGCTTCTCGCCAGTTTCTTGGTTTACTACTGACAAGCCCAAACTTGAAAAGTCCCCATTAGCTATGCAACTTTTCACTAAATCTACATTTGTAGGTAATCTCCAGAATTGTATTGATACAAACAGGCTTAGTGCAAGTTTGTCTTCAAACGTGATTCTTTTAGAATTAGACAGTAATGAGGAGGCAACCTTATCAAGTGCTGGAGTAATTTTGCTTTCAGCCTCAGCAAACGCTTCCTCTACCCAATACCCTTTTGTGCCATTAGGGTATGTTATAGTATTGAGATGATTTTTGCCAAAATATTGACCTTTTATTGAGCTTGCTTTAATTTCGCCAGTCTTTTTGTTGTATATGTAGATAAGATTATTGTCATCAAGCCAATGCTTTAGATAAGTTTTTGGTACGTAATGGTGAAATCTAGGGGGTTTATTTTTCTGTTTTGACATGAGTGCTCACTCTAGAAAGAATGCCTGCTCGAGCAATGACTTTTCTAAAAACCTAAATCCTGGAGCCACGATCGGGGCTTGAACCCGAGACCTCATCCTTACCATGGATGCGCTCTACCAACTGAGCTATCGCGGCATATTATCGTTGCGCACGCATTCTATGCATACTTATGCTTCATACGGGGCTACTACGGCGCTGCTACACGAACGTCGCTTATGCTTGTGCTTAGCAAATATTCCTTTGCAAAGCCTACTAATTCTAACATATTTGCCGCGGTCGAGGCAAGCTACTTCTGGCGGCGGGTCTTCTTGCTGGTTGTCGATTCGGGTTTCGGCAGGTTCGGCGCTACGAACGCTTCCAGTAGCGCCCAGGCGATGCCGTTTACCAAGTAAACTACCGCGAAGCCGGCAGCAATCATCGCGGCCAAGCGGCTTTGTGGTACATTTAGGAGCGTCAGCAATCCAGCTAGAACCAGCCCGATGAAAACTACTGTTAGATAAGCTTGCTGTAATTTGCGGCGCTGATCTTTTTGGTGGCTCCAACTGCTCAGCGACTGCTTAATAAACTCGTACATACTATATATTATAGCATATACACTGTATAAAGTCAATAAAAAACCGCCCGCGAGTAGCGGACGGCCTAAGATTCTACGCATGGTACCGGAGGTAGGACTCGAACCTACGAAGCTAAAAAGCGGGAGATTTACAGTCTCCTGTCATTGCCACTAGACGACTCCGGCGTGAATTATGGAGCCGACTCTCGGACTCGAACCGAGGACCTGCTGTTTACAAAACAGCTGCTCTAGCCAGCTGAGCTAAGTCGGCATAAATTGAAAGGTACGACCCGAAAGCACACCTAACAGTGTAGCGTATTTGCATAACCTTGGCAAGTGTTTTATTGCGGAGAGATGGCGCCAGCTGGCTGTTTGACGCGGCGGTCGACATGCTGCCCGCGCGACATGGCGCGATTGATTTTGTCGCGAATAGCAGCGGCCTTCTCTTTCTGGCCGTTGCGGTCATATGAATCGGCTAAGATGTTAATACTCTGGATGCTTGGCTCTAGAGTGACGGCGCGTTCAAGGTGCTGCAAGACAAGCTTGGCGTTGCCGAGTTTTTCTTGTACTTTGGCGTAGGCGATATGGCGCGAAGCAACTTCCTCTTCCATCTCAAGGGCTTGCTCGAATGCCAGGGCGGCCTTTTCGTAACTTTCGGTTTCGTAGTAAATCAAGCCGACGTTGTGCAGGCTCGAAGCGCTTGGCTCTAAGCTCTGGGCAATTTCGAAGCATTCAATAGCGTCATCGTAAGCATGCTGCTTGGCATACAAAATACCTAGACGGTTGTAAGCGTTGGCGTTTTTGGCGTCGATGCGCAGAATGGTCAGCAAGGCTTTTTCGGCGCGCAGATATTTTTGCGCCTTGAGCGATTCTTGAGCGATTTCCCAGAGCTTATCAAGCTTTGACGATAATTTCGCTGGTAAGTCGCCTGCGATGTCTTCGGGTGACTGGCGGTACGCGACTGCAGCGGCGCCTAGTCCCAGAACCAGTAAAAATCCAAACATACTATGCATTATTATAGCACATAATCACGCGATCAAAGCGGCAAGCTGAAGCTTGATGTTGCCGTTAGCGGCGATGCGTTCGTAGGTTTCGCTGAGACGAGCTAGCTTGTCGATGGTAGCTGGCGTGTTGTTTTTGGCGGCGGCATTTTGGACGAGCAGAATGCTATAGCGTAGCAGCTCTAAAGTAGCTTTGCGGTCGGTATATCGAGCAGCAACAGTTAGTTTATCATTTATCGGACCAGCAATTAATGCCTGCGAGTCTTTGATGATAGCGCCGATATCGGCGAGCTCGCTGGGTTTGCTGGCCAAGCGCGAGATTAATGCCGGCCGGCCGCTTGCTAAAAACATAATCTGAGCAATCGCTGTAGCGTCAAGCTGCCGATATTTAGCGAGGAGCAGCCGGCTGGCCTCCTCAGAAATCGGACGGATAGTAAGCCGCTCGACGCGCGACATGATAGTCGGCAGTAGTAAATTCGGCTGGTGCGACGTCAATATGAAATGAATGTTGCGGGCTGGTTCCTCTAATAATTTCAAGAAAGCATTTTGCGCCTGATGATTCATGGCGCTGGCATCGTCGATAACATAAACTGCCTTACTATTAGCGACACCGCGAGTGTATTGGCGTAGGTTGCGGATTTGGTCGATACGGATAATACCGCTTGCGTCAATCTGTCCGTCTTTGTTGGTGGGCTGAATAATTCCAGCGAGTGCTGGGCCGGCTAAATATTTGGCTGTAGTTAGCAGGCCAGCGCCATCGGCGCCTGTCAAAAGTAAAGCTTGCGTTAGACTGCGGGCTAGCATTTGAATTTGTCGCTCGGTTGACGGCTCAAAGATTAGGCTCATCATCTAGTTCCGGGAAAAGTTTGGTAAATTCGCCAGGCAGCGGTGCGATGAATGTCTGGCGCTTACCAGGCTGTGTAGTAATTTCTAATTTGTAAGCATGCAAATAGAGGCGATCGGCAGATTTGCCATAGACACGGTCGCCGTGAATCGGCGTGTGTAAATGACGCAGGTGAACGCGCAGTTGATGAGTGCGCCCAGTTTGCGGGCAGAGTTTAATGGCGCTGAGATTACGACGCGCGACGAGCGTTTGGTAAATAGTTTGCGCTGGCTTGCCATTCGGGTCGGGGCGAAAGGTGCTGGGCGCTGACGGGTTGCGGCCGATCGGAATATCAATCTTAGCGGTTAGTGGTTGCGGCGTGCCGTCGACGATGGCTAGATATGTTTTCTTGGCGAGATGTTGCGAGAATTGTTTTTTGAGCAATTCAAAAGCTTCGGGAGTACGCGCCCCGATGATAACGCCGCTGGTGTCGCGGTCTAGCCGATGGACGATGCCTGGGCGATTAGTCTCCAGTCCGACGGTGGTGTAACGGCGGAAAAAGTCGGCGACCGTAAATTCGTCATTTAGCGCCCCTTTGCTGTGAGTCAGAACGCCGGATGGTTTGTTGACGACGACGACGCTATCGTCTAGATAAAGTATCGGTAGCTCCTCATCGCTGTAATCGGTAGCTTCGGGCAGATTGACAGCGATTTCGTCGGCTTCGGTGACTAGCTGGCTGGCGCTTTTGGCTGGCGTGCCGTTGACAGATACATTGCCAGATTTGATATATTTTTGCCAGGTTGATCGGCTGGTTTCTGGGTAGCGTTTGGCTAGCAAACTATCCAGCCGCTGATTGTCGCTCACCTGTTGAAACAGATAGATATCTTTGCCTTTGAATGGTAAACCATAGGTAGTTAGTTCGCTGGTTGGGTTTTCGAAAATCACGCCGCGAGCATCGCTTTTGGCGGTAAATATTTGCTCCATGATATAATTTTCGCGGTCTTCGGCGGTGTCGTCAATCAGCACGAAATAATGCTGGCGGTTAAAGCGAAAGCGCACCAGCTGGTTGATTGGGCTAGGATTGCTACTTTTGATCTGGTCGATATGGCGCGGCAGGTTGTCTGCGTTTGCCACGTTGAAGCGGCGTAAAATCGCCAGTAAGTCATTGGCGGTGATTTTCATATGATTACGCTGCTTCCCTGTTCAGACGGTTGGTTGCTCGAGGATTGGTGCATGTTGGCGCTATCTCCTGAGTCCCACGGCTTTTTGGACGCGGAGCAAGGTTTCGTTGGCGACGATGGTCATGGCGCGCTCGGACCGCTCGAGGACTTTCAATAAATCATCGTCGGTGATGGCGTCGAGGCGCGCTTGGAAGTTGCTCAAAAAGCTGGCTACTGCTTCGGCTACGGCTTTTTTCAGCGGCCCGTATTGTGTTTGTCCAATCCACTCGGCATTGACTTCTTCTTGCGGACGATCAGTTAAAATCGCCAAAAGCTGCAATAAGTTGGTGATACCTGGCTGATTTTCCCAGTCAAAATTGATAACGCCAAGCGAATCGGTTGTTGCCGACATGATTTTCTTGCGAGCTTGTTCTGGCGTATCGTTCAAATTAATTTTTGATTTTTGATCGTCCGAGCTCTTGCTCATTTTCTTGTTTGGATTGGTTAAGCTGCGAATGCGCAAGCCTTTGTCGCGCTTGATAAACTCAGTTTGCTTGGCTGTAGAGTCAGGCACGGTGAATAATTCGCCGAACTTATTATTCATGCGAATGGCGATGTCGCGGGTAATTTCTAGATGCTGGAATTGGTCCTCGCCAACGGGTACATAGCGGGCATTATAGAGTAAAATATCGGCAGCCATCAACACCGGATAATTAAACAACCCGACACTGACGTTGCCGCTGTGTTCGGCGGACTTTTCCTTGAACTGTGTCATGCGGCTCATCTCGCCGAAACTAGTAAAGCAGTCTAAAATCCAAGTTAATTCGCTGTGCGCCGGGATAAAACTCTGGCGGTAAATAAAAGTATTTTCGTCTCTAGCGTCGAGCCCAGCGGCGATGAAATATTTAAGGTTTTTGAGGGTGTTGGCATACAACGCAGAATGGTCGATTGGCGTCGTAAAACTGTGCAAATCTGGCACAAACATGTTGATTTGGTACTCTCCTGCGTACTTTTTCTGCATTTGCACCATTGGCACGAACGCGCCGAGATAATTACCGAGCGTTGGCTCTTCGTTGGCGCGCACGCCAGTGAGAATTGTTTCTTTAGACATAGTATAATTATAACAGAGTACGCTTGTACTGTCATATTGAGCGCGACGATTGAGACAATTGCTGTTTGACGCTAGTGTTGGCTGCGTATACAATAGCGTTATGAATAAAACTCAGTGTCGGATTGCATATTACGTTTTCTTGTTTGCGTCGGCGCTAGTTTCGTATATTTCAATTGAGACATCTATGGATACGATGAGTGCTAAGCAGCCGCCAAACGTACCGCTTCATCTATTTGAATTCGCGCTAGCTATCGCGCTGGTGTGTGTGGCGCTGTATTTTCTGTATAAGGCTTATAACGATGATGATACCAAGAAATAAAGTATAGCATGAATAGATTTAACGTAATAAAGCCGACACCCCGCTATATGAGAGCGAGGTGTTCAATTGCAATATGATGTTATTTGCTAGCGGATGGCGTGTTGGTAGGCGAGGCCGGCGCTGCTGGCGGCAGTGGATCAACGTTGCTTGGCGGCGTTCCTTCTTTCCAACAATCCTCTGTGCGGAGGCTGTATCGCTTGGAATCTCTCTGTGCCTCTTCAGGATCCACTACTCTGATAAGTCCTTTTTTTTGGTCGCAGGTTACAACACCCTGGGACGTGTCATGACTCGGATCTTTATGCGGCATCGGTTCTCCTTGCTGTTCGTGTGGTAGCTCTGGCTTGCTGGTGCTGCAGGCCGCGGTTACCGCCGCTAAGCCGGTGAATCCTAATATTCCTAGCGCTCCTAGCGCTTTGCGGCGGCTAATACCTTCTCCTCTTGTTCCTGTTAGAACTTCTGGTCCTTTTGAACTTGTTACCATGAAACTTCAATTCCCTCCTCCGGGATTAGCGGCTTGTAGCCTATTTGCAACCCACATAGCGTTTATAATAAGTATTACTATATACTTTTATAGCAAAATAATCAAATGGTGCTCAAGCAAAAAACAAATACCCCGCCCTAACAAGCGGAGTATTTGAGCCTGCTCTAAACTACGAAAATTTAGCGCTTTGAGTATTGCTCGCGTTTGCGGGCGCTGCGCAGACCGTATTTCTTGCGCTCTTTCTCGCGCGGGTCGCGCTTCATGAAGCCGGCCTTCTTGAGTGGAGTACGCAAGTCGGCGGCACCAGCAGTAATCGCTTTGGCAATCGCTTGCTTGATAGCGTCAACTTGGCCGCTAAGCCCGCCGCCGCGCACTAGTACGCTGACGTCAAACTCTTTTTGCTTGTTGACGGTTGCTAGCGGGTCGGTAATCTCAGCCAGCAAGGTCTTGTTGCCTGATAGGTATTCATCGGCAGTCTTGCCGTTGATGGTGATCGCGCCTTTACCGGCGGTCAGGCGAGCGCGGGCAGTAGCGCTTTTGCGCCGGCCCAAGCCGTAATCGTATTTGTCGGTAGCCATTTACTTAACCTCTACTTTCTCTGGTTTCTGGGCTGCGTGGTCGTGCTCGGCACCCGGGAAGACACGCAGGCGAGCCATACGATCGGCTGCGAGTTTATTCTTGGGCAGCATACCTTTGACGGCGTGCTCAATGATACTTGCCGGGCTTTTGGCGCGGAGATCTTTGAGCTGAGCTTCTTTCAAACCGCCTGGGAAACCGCTGTAGCTGTAGTATATTTTGTCAGTTTCTTTATCACCAGTCACGACAAGTTCGCTAGCGTTAACGACGACAACGTAATCGCCGTTGTCAACGTGCGGCGTGTAAGTTGGCTTGTATTTACCAGTTAGGTAGCTAGCGATCATGGTCGATAATCGGCCTAGGCTAGCGTCGCGGGCGTCAATCAATATCCAGCGACGAGCAATGTCGGCAGGCTTCTGTGAAAAGGTTTTTCCAGCCATTACTTAGCCTCCTTTGCTGCTTTTGGCATTGGTTTGAGTTCGTCGACGAATTCAACGATTGCCATTTGAGCGCCATCGCCAACGCGCAGTCGAGTGCGCTCGACGCGAACGTGCCCGCTAGTGCGGCCAGTTAGCTGCGGCGCGATTTGGTCGACGAGCTTGACGGCGGCAACTTGCGTACTGAGTCCAGCGATGACCGCCCGGCGGTTGGCTAGGTTGCCTTTTTTGGCTTTGGTGATTAGTTTTTCGATATAACGTACGAGCTCTTTGGCTTTGGGAAAAGTCGTCTCAATACTTTCTTCCATCACCAAGCTCGTCGCTAGACCTTTCAGGAGCGCTCGCCTTTGGTCGCATTTGCGGCCGAGCTTGCGTCCTCTGTATCCGTGTCGATGCATTTAGAGCTCCAATTCTGCTAGTTTATCTTTTACTTCGTCGAGCGCCTTGCTGCCGAAACCTTTAAGTTCGCGCAAGTCTTGCTCGTTGAGCGTGACTAAATCGTGAACGGTGCGAATTTCGTTATTGACTAAGGCATTGGCGGTGCGAGCGCTCAGGCCTAAGTCTTCGATTGAGGCGTTCAAGCCGTCATTATCGTCCTCGACCTCTGTACCAAGTGCTGGTGCAGATTCGACAGTAGTACTGCCAGCCAGAGCTGTGTACTGATTGACGAGAATAGCGGCAGCTTCTTCGAAAGCTTCGCGCGGCGTCAGGCTGCCGTCGGTTTCGATGGTCATCTCGAGCTTATCGAGGTTAGTCTCTTGACCGATACGAGTCGGGTCGACCTTGAAGCGAACACGAGTAACCGGGCTAAACATAGCATCAATTGCAATCATGTCGCTATGCAGGCGTTTTTCGCTAGATTCTTCGATAGGCTGGTAACCGCGGCCTGATTCAACTACTAGATCGATGACAACTGTCTTGTTTGGGTCGTCAACGTGGCAAATCACGTGGTCGGGATTCATCACCTCGACATCAGCATTGGTTGCGATATCGCCAGCAGTAATGACGTCGGCGCCAGTTTTCTCGAGGCGCAGCTCGACTGGCTCGTCGGTAGCAATGCGGAAATTAACGCCTTTGAGATTCAAAGTGATGTCGACGACGTCCTCTTGAATGCCAGGAACAGTTGTGAATTCGTGCGTGGCACCTTCGATTCGGAAAGCGACAATTGCACCGCCGCGGATGCTGGAGAGCAATACGCGGCGCAGGCTGTTGCCGAGCGTGTTGCCGTAATTAAAGTGCAGCGGCTCAATAACAAACGTACTTGAGTTCTCGCTGTTATCGATAATCTTGGCGAGCGCTGGGTTGTGAATAACTTTAGACATTTTAATCTTTCCTCCCTTTTTAACGTGAGTAGTACTCAACAATTAGCTGCTCGTTGATGCCCGCTTCGGCCTCTTCGCGCTTTGGTTCACTAGTAATTTCGATTTTTAGCTTTTTGATATCTCCCTTTAGCCAGCTAAGCGGCGCCTGAGTGGTATTGCCAAAGATATCGTTGATCGCCGTAAAGTAGCCAGACTTGGTGCTCTTCGGGCGAACAGTAATTACGTCGCCAGCCTTGACGCGAATCGACGGAATATCGACGCGGCGGCCATTGAGTTCGAAATGTCCGTGGCTAACCAGCTGGCGAGCCTGGCGGCGGCTAGTAGCAAAACCAGCGCGGTAAACGACGTTGTCGAGACGCAACTCTAGGAAGCGCAGCAAATTTTCGCCGCTAAGACCCGGTTTGCGAGTCGCTTCGTTCATCAGCTTAGCAAATTGCTTTTCCAACAAACCGTACATGCGTCGGACTTTCTGCTTTTCGCGCAGCTGCTGAGAATACATACTCTGCTTGCCTTGGCGGCCGTGAGCGTGTTCGCCTGGGATACCACTTTTGCGCGCGAGGATTTTGTGCGCTTTAGGATGCAGCGCAACCCCTTCGCGGCGGCTCTGTTTGACGATTGGGCTAGTGTCTCGTGCCATTACGCTCTCCTTGCCTTTCGCGGACGAACACCGCCGTGCGGTACGCCCGTTACGTCCTTAATACTGTTAATCGAAATGTCAAAGCTGCTCATGGCGCGGATTGCCGCGTCGCGGCCTAGGCCGACGCCTTTGACAAAGACGTCAACTGTGCGCAAACCATAGGTTGATTTAGCAGCCTCGGCGGCCTTTTCAGCAGCAATTTGCGCTGCATAGGCGGTGCCTTTTTTGCTGCCGCGGAAACCGCAAGCGCCAGCGCTGGCGGCGGTCAACGCGTTGCCTTTGCTGTCGGCAAAGGTGATAATCGTGTTGTTAAATGTCGCTTGGACATGCAGCTGACCGGTCGGGACTGATCGGCGCTGCTTCTTTTTTGATTTAGCTTCTGCCATTATTTAAAAGTCCTTCCTTATCAAGTCTTGCTTGCTGCTTTTGGCTGCGTGCCGCCGACGGCGATTGCTTTGCCTTTGCGGGTTCGCGCATTGGTGCGAGTCCGCTGGCCGCGTGTCGGCAAACCGTTTTTGTGCCTTAGGCCGCGGTAAGAACCGATGTCCTTTAAGCGTTTGATATTGTTGGTCACCAGGCGTTGCAGATCGCCCTCGGTGACATAATCCTTGTCGATAATGTCGCGAAGCTTCTGCTCCTCAGCCTCGGTGAGATCTTTCACCCGAGTGGTCGGCCTGATTTTAGCCGCCGCAAGGATGTCTCGAGAGTACTTCGGCCCAATACCATAGATATAGGTAAGGGCGATTTGTACCTGCTTGTCACTTGGGATGACTACCCCAGCAATTCGAGCCATGCTTAACCCTGCCTTTGTTTATGCTTAGGGTTTTTCTTGTTGATGACGTAGAGACGGCCTCTGCGGCGAACAAACTGATCACCCGGACCCATCTTCTTGACACTCGGTTTAACTTTCATGAGCGTACAACTTTCTACAGGAAAAACCTGTTTTTAATGAGAGATGCTTGATATCAGGAGCAACTCTGCGTTATTAATCGCGTGCGCGGAAGACGATTCTGCCCTTCGTGAGATCGTAAGGGCTCAACTCGACTTCTACGTTATCGCCTGGGACCAAGCGGATGTAGTGCTTGCGCATCTTGCCGCTGATATAAGCGATAATTGTTAGGCTGTTCTCTAGTTCGACAACAAATTGAGTATTAGGCAGTGCTTCCACTACCTTGCCGCGCAATTTAATGACTTCCTTTTGACTCGCCATAGATATACAGCTAACCATTATAGCGGATTTTACATCATTTGTAAATGCACTTTGGCGATTTTGTAGAATATAATTTCAAAAAAGATAGGGCCCAGTCCCGGCCGGGAGCTATTGAGTATATAGCTCAACCAACCGGGACCGGGGCTTTAAAATCCTCTCTATTTTCAGGAAAGAGAGGATTATACAAGTATATTATGACGCAGGTATCTTCAAAATGCAAATTGCAGATTATGCTGCTCGGCGCAGGCGCAGGAGTTTGCGCCGATTTTTCTTTGTTTGGCCGTCGTCGAGGTCGTCAATGCTGAAGTCGTCGTAGGTCACCATCAGAGCGCGCGAATTGATTTGCCGCAGCGTCTCGAGGCCGACAGTCACTACAATCAGCAGTCCGGTACCGCCAATCGACAAGTTCGAAACGTTAAGCCCGAGTTGCGCGAAGATGTAGTCAATGGCGAACGGCATGATAGCAATAATGCCAAGGGCGATTGAGCCAAACAAAATCAAGCGGTTAACGGTGCGCGTTAAATATTCTTCGGTTTGAGCGCCTGGCCGAATGCCGGCGATGAAGCCGCCTTGCTTTTGCAGATTTTCGGAAATTTCATTAGAGTTAAAGACGATACCTGTGTAGAAATAAGTGAAGGCGATAACCAGCACAAAGTACAAAATTGGATAAATCGCTACCGTCCAGTCGCCGTTGCTGAAGCTAGTCGCCGTCGGCGTTTGGAACCACTTGATTAGGTTGTTGGCGATAGTGTGGTTGGCGCCAGGCATAGCGCGCATAACTTGGCCGACAAATGCTGGCAGGCTGAGGAAAGCCACCGCGAAAATCACCGGAATAACGCCAGCGGCGATCAACTTGATCGGCAAAATACTTTTGACGCCGCCGTAGCTAGTGTTGCCAGCGACTCGCTTAGCGTAATTGATGGTAATGACTCGCTGCGCTTCGTTGATCTTGACCAAGAAGTATAGCAATACCAAGCCGACCGTACCGAGAATTAGCAGCAGCCAGAACGTTGTTGGATCGACTGGTACATCAAACCAGCCAAAGATGCTGAGTTTGCCCTTGGTGGTGCTTAATAGCGAGTTAATTAGCGTACCAAAAGTATTTGGCAGCTGGCTAACAATACCAGCGAAGATGATAAGCGAAATACCATTGCCGATTCCCTGTTCGGTGATCAGCTCGCCGATCCACATCAGCAAGATTGAGCCGGCAGTCATGGCGGTTACCGAAATTGCCCACTGCCAAATCGAGGTGCCAGTGGTGCCGGTTGACGAATTCGCCAAGACGGATTGCTGCAGAATGTAAACAAAAGCGATAGATTGAACGATAGCTAGCGGCACAGTAACGACGCGCGTCCACTGGTTAATTTTGCGGCGGCCTGATTCGCCGTCGTTATGCAACTCTTCTAGCTTCGGTATTGCTTTGGTGAGTAGCTGCGTGATGATACTGGCAGTGATGAATGGACTCATACCGACCAGAACAATACTAATCTGGCTGAGCGCGCCGCCGCTCATGAGGTTAAGAAATCCGCCAAAGTCGCTGCTGCCAATAACGCTTTGAATGACGGTGCGCAGCTCGGTTGGATTAGCCAGCGGCACCGGTACGTGCGCCATGAAGCGAAACGCTACAATTAGCCCGAAGACGATTAGCAAGCGCTTTTGCATATCTTTATTTTTCAGTGAGCGGAAAATTATTCTCCAATTCATTATCTAGCCCCTCTAGCTACTAACAATTCATTAACTTATCACAGTATACAGTATTGAGCTAATAATAGCAAAACGCCCTCCAGGGAGAGCGTTTCGTTGTGAGATTGCAAGCTGCTGCGAGCTATCTTATTCGCCTGGGCTAGGCAGCTCTGTCGTCTGCTTCGGCTTGCTTGGCAGATTTTGGCAGCGGCGGTACGGCAGCTTTTTCGAAAGCGCCGCCAGCTTTCTCTAGCATAGCGACCACGCTTTGCGATGCGCCCTGCGTTTGCAGATTAATCTTGGCGGTCAAGTCGCCGCGGGCAATCACCTTGACGTTGTGAAACGGCGTAGTTATTAGGCCGGCTTCGTATAGCGTAAAGTTGTCGACGTTGCCTTTCAAATCATTCAAGCGGTCGCTGTACACCACCTGAGCTGGTATGCGCAGGCTTTTGAAGCCGCGCGCCTTTGGGATAGCGGTAACAATGCCGTTCTGGCCGCCCTGGAATGTGCTGCGAAGCTTTTTGCCAGTGCGAGCATTTTGACCTTTGGTACCACGGCCAGCGGTCTTGCCGCCGCCAGCAGCGATACCGCGACCAACACGCTTGCGGTCTTTGTTAGCCGAAACTTGGAGCTGATTGTACTTCATATTAATTCTCCTCCTTGGCGGCTAACTTTGCTTTTTCGGCTTTTTTCTCAGCGCCAACCCACTTTTCGCGCGGAACTAAGCCAGCCAGCGCTTCGACAGTTGCGTAAGCAATATTGACTTTGTTGGTGCTGCCTAGACTCTTGGAGAGCAGGTTGCGGATGCCAGTCACGCCTATAACTGCGCGCACCACGCCGCCAGCAATAATACCGGTACCTGGCGCTGCTGGCTTGATGAGCACGCGGGCGCCGCTAAGCTTGACCTCCATATCGTGCGGAATGGTTTCGTTGACTATTGGGATAGTAACCAGGTGTTTCTTGGCGATAGCCGTAGCCTTGGCAATGGCTGCCTGGACATCAGCTCCTTTGGCTACGCCGATGCCGACCTTGTTCTTGCGATTACCGACGACGACTAGCGCTTTGAAACGGAAGCGGCGGCCGCCCTTGACGACACGCGCCACGCGGTCGATATTGATTACTACTTCTTCGAATTCTTTAGGCGCGTCATCGCGCTGGTTGCGCCGGTCATCGCGGCGACCGCCTCGACCTTGACGGCGGCTGCGCGGGGCGCGTTTGTCGTCTCGGGGCGTGGTTTGTTCTTTGGCTTCGGCCATTTTAGAACTCCAATCCTTCCTTGCGAGCTGCGTCGGCCAGAGCTTTCAGGCGGCCAGCATACTGGCGGCCGTTGCGGTCGAATACAACTGCGTTAATCTTTGCTTTCTTGGCTTTTTTGGCAATTTCAGTACCGATTAAGGCGCACTTTTCGGTCATCGTGCCCTTAGCTTTGCTGCCGACAGTGGTGGCCGCTGCTAGGGTGTTACCAGCAGTATCGTCGATCAGCTGAGCGCTAACGTGCATATTGCTAATAACGACGCTGAGGCGCGGGCGCTCTGGTGTACCGTTAACTTTGGCGCGAACGCGGTTCTTGCGCAAGTTGCGGTTCAATAGTTTGTGCGAAAGTGAATTAGACATTATTTCTTACCTGCCTTTCCTGCTTTACGCAAAATTTGTTCATCGACGTAAGCGATACCCTTGCCCTTGTATGGCTCCGGCTTCTTGAGCGCGCGGATTTCGGCGGCTGCTTGGCCGACTTTTTGCTTGTCTATACCAGAGACGACGATAATCATCTTCTCGTTGCTCACGTTGACGCCTTCGGGTGCTTTGTACTTGACCTCATGGCTGAAACCTAAGCTCATCGTCAGCTCGTTGTTGCTTGACGACACGCGGAAGCCGACACCTTTAACTTCGAGGCGCTTCTCGTAGCCCTTGGTCACGCCGATTACCATGTTGTTGATCAGCGCGCGCATCAGACCGTGCTGGGCGCGAGCAGTTTTGGACTCATCCTTCGGATGAACCGTGACTTGTTCGTCTTCGACTTTCACCTCAACCGCTGGCGTGATGAATTGCGTCAATTCACCTTTCGGGCCCTTTACGACCACGTCACCAGAGTCAACCGTGATTGTCACACCGGCCGGAATAACCACCGGCAGTTTTCCGATTCGACTCAGACTCATTACTCACCTTTCGTGTGATTTGATATTAACCATGGTATTTTAGCATGGATTAGGGGTGAAATGCAAGGTTTACGTAACACGATTACTAAAGTTACGGTAGAAGCGTTTGGATATACAGATGCAGATGCTATGCAAAGGTTGTGAGATTTATGTGCATTAAAGTATAGTAATAATATGGTTAAAGTAGTCGCAAAGGCGCTGGTGCGGAATTCTAAAGGATTATATTTGGTACTGTATAGAGGCAATACACATCCGCTTTTTCCCGGGCATACTGATTTTCCCGGCGGAGAGGTTGAATCAGAAGAAACACCGGAAGCAGCAGTAGCGCGTGAAATACAGGAAGAGACAGGACTATCCGTTAATCCAAATAAATTGAAGAAGCTATTTGCCAAACAATACCGACAAACGACGCATATGTTGTTTGAGGCAAAGCTCGCCGAACCGGACGCGAAAGTCGCTTTAAGTTGGGAACATAAAAGCTACCGATGGATAACACCGGAGGAGTTGAAGTCCCTGCCTAAATTCTCAGACGCCGACCCGTACTATACAGACGTAGCAGATTATCTAGCTAACTGACAAGTCCTTTCTCCTTGAGTGCAGCGTCAATTTTGGTTCGGTTGAAGCCGCGAATGATTACGCCATCGATGTCGGTGACAGGTATGCTGCTGGATTTGTCGCCAACTTTAGCGAGAAGTTCATCCATTGCACCCTCATCTTCGTCGATGTCGCGAACGGTATACTTCACACCCAATTTATCTAAGTATTCTTTTTCGGTTTTACAGTACGCGCACCACGCGGCGCTGTAAATGATTACTTGATTATCTTGATTATCTTGATCGTTTTGGTCGTCTCGATGGCTCGTCTGGTCATCCATAATTATCCCCCTTCGTTAATTACAATCATTATATACACAACATCTAGCGTATGCAAGCTATTTATCGGCGCTAGATGTACGGCTAGTCAAATACCACCCACCGTCGGCTGGCGATTGATAAATATCAAGCTCGAGGTCAAGGTGGTATTTTTGCAGTTCTTTGATGGCGTTTAGGGCGGCTTGCCGGCTAGCGAAACGTTTCTTTTGCGGCGCGCGAGCGCTTTTGTTTTGGTACGGTGTATGTTTAGGGGTGCGGTTTCGTCTAGGCATAATGTCTTAAATTATACACTTTACATATAGCGGCTCATACTGCTACAATAGCGCTATGACCAGTGGGGCTGACAATACCGCCGAGACGCGGACTTCTGATAATACTGTATCTCGAGAAACTTTTACATCGTTAGGACTGGCTATGGTCGGCGTGACGTGGAGGATGTATGTACCGATGCTTGGCTTGTTTTTTGTTGGCTTGTGGCTGGATAGTTTATTTAATAGTAAGCCGTGGTTGATGTTTAGCGGGTTCGCGGTAGGCGCGGCCGCCGCAGTGATTTTGGTGCAGCAACAGATAAAAAAGGTTAATAAGAAATGATGTTCGCGGCGCTACCTCATATATCGGTTAAGGCCGACGAAGTGTTTTCAATCGCCGGTTTGCCAATAACTAATGCCAATCTGGTTGGCATCCTAGGATTAGTGCTTCTGGTGTGGTTAATGTTTCGTACGCGGGCAGCGGTGCTTGGCCGCAAAAAATCGAACTTCGCAACGCGCTTAACTCTTTGGTGTATAGAAGGATTGTATAAGACGGTTGGGCAAGTGATTCCTAACCAAAAGTGGGCTCGCCGAGTGGCGCCGCTGGTGATGACGATGTTTTTCTTCATAGCCGGACAATACTGGCTCGGTTTGCTGCCGATTGTTGGGCCGATAACTGTCGGCCATACGCCGCTGTTCCGCGGTCAGAATGCAGATTTGAATATGACGTTTGCGCTGGCGACGGTAACTATCGTGATGGCGCAGGTGTATGCTGCGCGCGAGCTGGGTTTTGTTGGTAATCTGAAGCGTTACTTCGTTAATCCGTTGCGCGACCCGATTATGTCGTTTGTTGGTATTCTGGAGCTTGTAGCGGAGTTTTCGCGCTTGCTTAGTTTGTCGTTCCGCTTGTTTGGCAACGTGCTGGCGGGCGAAATATTGATTGCTATGATTGCTTATCTAGCACAAGTTGCGATGCCTGCAGTTCTGCAGCCATTTTATATTTTTGAGCTGTTTATCGGCGGTATTCAGGCTTATATTTTCTTTATGCTTTCGACAGTGTTTATATCGCTCGGTTTGGCGCATCACGGCGGTGATGAGGAAAAACAAACGCATGATGATTCTTCGACTTCTTCCGGCATGAAATTAACGGCCGAGGGAGTAAAATAAATTAGTTAACAATTAAATTATAAGGAGAAATATTATGGAAATTATGGCATTTACGCTAGCTTACATCGTCCCTGCAGCGTTTGCAGCTATTGGCTGTAGCTGGATTGGCGCTTCGGCGATGAAAGCTGCTGGCCGCAACCCAGAAAAAATTAACGATTTGCGTACGATGATGATTCTCGGTATTTCGTTTATTGACGCTCTAGCGATTATCGGTTTCGTGGCAGCTATTGTCGGCAAAGTGATGTAAGGATTCGCGCGCGTGAATAACTTGCACTACTTTGCATCGGCTGGAGCTGGAAGCGATAGCCTATTGGGGCCACTAGGAATTGATTGGCGGTTGTTCGTGCTGCAAACGGTTGCTTTTGCGGTCTTGCTGCTAGTGCTGAAAAAATGGGTTTATCCGCCTATTTTGTCCATGCTTGATGAGCGCGACGAGTCTATCAAAGAAGGTTTAGAGGCTGCCGGGCAAGCCAAAAAAGCGGCAAGCGAAAGCGAAAAGCGCACGGCCGCTATGTTGAAAAAGGCTCAGCAAGAGTCGCGAACTATTGTTGCTACTGCCAAGAATGAAGCGGCTGAAATGGTTGCTGAAGCCGAACAAAAGGCCAAGAACCAAGCCGATTCTATTCTCGAATCGGCTCGCAACGATGTCAGAGCAGAAGTTGCCCAGGCCAAGAAAGATTTGCGCGACCAGATGGTAGACCTAGTGGTTGATGCAACCAGGAAAGTTACGCTGGATACGGTCGATCCGAGCAAAGACACTAGCTTGATCAAAAAACAGCTAGAGGAGATCAAATAGCGTGGCGGCCAGTACTATATCGCAGCGAAGATTAGCAGCGTATGTGGCTGGCCAATTGCTTGCAAGCGGCGATAAGAAGCGTCTTATCAAAGAGTTGGCAGCCTATTTGATCGAAACTGGCCGTGTGCGCGATCTCAATCAAGTGGTGGCGGCTATTGAAGAGGTGCTAGCGTCGCGCGGCGCTGTTGTAGCGACGGTTACGACTGCTCGCCCGCTCTCGCCAGAAAATAAGCAAGCAATTGTTAAGCAATTTACGCCGACTGGCGCCAAACTATATATTCGCGAACAGATTGACCCGAGCGTTATCGGCGGCTTCAAGATTGAACTGCCTGGCAGCCAGTTTGACGGCACAGTGATACATAAACTAACAACCCTCAAGGGTATAAAGTAAAGGAAAAGAATGGCTGATATTACAGTGACAGAATTGTCGGACGAACTGCGCCAGGCGATTGCCCAGCTCGAGGTGTCTGAAGGTTTAGAAAAAGTTGGTATTGTGACTCGCGTGGGCGACGGCGTGGCGTGGGTGCATGGATTGCGCGAGGCTGGTTATAGCGAAGTTTTGGAGATCCAAACAGCCGAGGGCGTGGTTGAAGCCTTTGCTTTGAACTTGATGGAAGACGAAATCGGCGCGGTGCTGTTAGGTAGCGACCAAGGTGTTTCCGCTGGTGATAAAGTCAAGCTAAAAGGCGAAGTGCTGAGCGTGCCAGTCGGCGAAGAACTGCTGGGGCGCGTAGTTAATCCGCTGGGCGAACCGCTTGACGGCGGTCCGGCAATCAAATCAAAGCAGCGCGGTCTGGTTGAGCGCGAAGCCATCGGCGTGATGGGCCGCAAGTCAGTTCATGAGCCGTTGATGACGGGCATTATGAGTGTCGATGCGATGTTCCCGATCGGCCGCGGCCAGCGCGAGCTAATTATTGGCGACCGCCAGACTGGCAAAACCGCCATTGCGCTTGACACGATGATCAACCAAGCCCGCCAGAAAACCGGCGTAGTCAATATCTACGTAGCGGTCGGCCAGAAGCTCAGCAAGATTGCTCGCCTAGTTGAACGCTTGAAATCTGAAGGTGTGATGGATCAGACTATCGTGGTGGCGACTAGTCCGAGCGACCCAGCTTCTCTGCTCTATCTGGCGCCATATGCTGGTACCGCTATGGGCGAATATTTCCGTGATAATAGCAAGCACGCCTTGATGATTTATGATGATCTAACCAAGCACGCAGTCGCCTACCGCCAGATGTCGCTGCTGTTGCGCCGCCCGCCAGGTCGCGAGGCGTTTCCAGGCGACGTGTTTTATCTGCATTCTCGCCTGTTGGAGCGATCGGCTAAGTTGTCGGACGAACTAGGTGCTGGCAGCTTGACTGCTCTGCCGATTATCGAGACGCAAGCTGGTGATATTTCCGCTTATATTCCGACTAATGTTATTTCTATCACCGACGGCCAGATATTTATGGAGACTGATCTGTTCTACCAAGGTATTCGCCCGGCGATTAGCGCAGGCTTGTCGGTATCGCGCGTCGGCGGTGCGGCTCAGACCAAAGCGCTGAAGAGTGTCAGCGGCAATCTCAAGCTTGGGCTCAGCCAGTTCCGCGAATTAGCTAGTTTCGCACAGTTTGGCAGCGATCTCGATGCCGAAACCAAGGCACAAATCGAACGTGGCCAGCGCCTAACTGAATTGCTTAAACAGCCGCAGTATCAGCCGATGAGCGTCTGGGAGCAAGTTGTTAGCATTGTTGCGGTTAGCGAGGGCTATTTTGATGAAGTTCCAGCCGCCAAGATTAAAGACGCGCAGGCCGACTTGCTGGCTCGCTTGTGGACGAGCCACAAAGCTGAAATGAAAGCACTAAATAAAGGTGACAAGAAATTTAGCGAAGACAAAACGCTCGTTAAACTAGTCAAGGACGCGGCGTTAGCAGTTGCTAAAGGATTTGAGGACTAACTAGATGTCGTCGACTCAGCAGCTTAAATCGCGTATTCGTTCGGTCAAGAACACTCGGCAAATCACCAAAGCCATGCAGATGGTGGCAGCTAGCAAGATGCGCCGCGCTCAAGAGGCGACCAAAAGCTCTCAATCCTATACAGCGGCAGCACGCGAACTGCTGGCGTATTTAGCACAGCAAGGTGCGACCGATAATCACCGTTGGTTTGTGCAGCGGCCGGTCAAAGCGCGCCTGTTGATTGTGGTAGCAAGCGACAAAGGGTTGGCTGGTGCTTATAATGCTAACATCATTAAGACTTATCTGCACGAACTGCATCAAGATGACCAATCGGGCATCGCTAACAAAACTATCGCTATCGGTCGCAAAATCGCTCAAGCAGCAACGCGCATCAAAGATACTGAAATCGTCGGTACCTACGAAGATTTGCCTGATCGCGTGCCAGGCGCGCAGTTTCATGCTATTCTCAACACTGCCAAAGATATGTTCGAGGCTGGCACTGTCGATGCTGTCGACGTGATTTTCACGCGCTTTGTTAGTAGTATGACGCAGAAAGCTGATATCGTTCGCTTGTTCCCCGCCGGTTTTGTGCCCGACGATGAAATTAGCGATGACATCCGCGAAGCTAAGTTTGAGCCAAGTCCTAAATATATCATAGATGATATAGCTTATCGGCTGATTAGCGCTCGTTTGTATCAAGCACTGCTTGACTCGCGTGCTAGCGAACATAGTATGCGAATGCTGGCGATGAAGAACGCTACCGATAACGCTAGCGACTTAGTAGCCGACTTGACGCTAGAAATGAATAAGGAACGCCAGAGTGCAATCACTCAAGAACTGACCGAGATCAGCGCTGGCGTGGAGGCGATGAAATGATAAAAAAAGGAGTTACTATGAGTAAAAACCAAGGAAAAATCATCCAAATCATGGGCGTGGTAGTCGATGTTGAGTTTGATGATGATTCGTTGCCAGAAATATACGAAGCGTTGACGGTCAAGCGCGGCCAGCAGACGATTACGCTCGAGGTAGCACAGCATCTCGACCAACAGACAGTACGAACGATTAGTCTGCAAAATACCGACGGATTGCGCCGCGGCCAAGTTGTTACGGCGACTGGCGCGCCGATCAGTGTGCCAGTTGGCGAAGACACGCAGGGCCGCATGTTTAACGTAGTTGGCGAACCAATCGACGGCCGCGAAATCGCCAAAAGCGCCAAGCGGGCGCCGATCCACCGCCAACCGCCGACGTTGATCGAACAGTCCAACAAAACTGAGATCCTCGAAACTGGCATCAAAGTTATCGACTTGATCGCGCCGCTGACTAAGGGAGGTAAGGCCGGCTTGTTCGCTGGCGCTGGCGTCGGCAAAACAGTTCTTATCCAAGAGCTGATTAACAATATTGCTAAATTTCACTCAGGCAACTCGGTTTTTGCGGGTGTCGGCGAGCGAACTCGCGAAGGTAATGACCTCTATTACGAGATGAAAGACGCGGGCGTGCTGGACAAGACTTCGCTAGTATTCGGCCAGATGAACGAACCGCCTGGAGCTCGTTTGCGCGTGGCGTTATCGGGCTTAGCGATTGCCGAGTCCTTCCGTGATGAAGGTAAAGACGTGCTGCTATTCATCGACAATATCTTTCGCTTTACTCAAGCAGGCGCCGAAGTATCAGCGCTATTGGGACGCTTGCCGAGCGCGGTTGGTTACCAGCCGAACCTACAGCAAGAAATGGGCGCCCTGCAAGAGCGTATTACTAGTACCAAAAAAGGTTCAATCACCTCTGTCCAGGCCGTCTACGTACCGGCTGACGACTTGACCGACCCAGCACCAGCGACCACTTTTGCTCACTTGGATGCCACTATCGTGATGAACCGTGCCTTGACAGAGATTGGTATCTATCCGGCCGTGGATGTGTTGGATTCCAGCTCTAACTCGCTTGATCCAGAGATTGTTGGCGAGGAGCATTATGCGGTGGCTCGCGAAGTCCAGCGAGTATTGCAGCAATACAAAGAATTGCAGGATATCATCGCTATTCTCGGTATGGAGGAGTTATCAGACGATCAAAAGCAAACCGTGGCGCGGGCTCGCCGCTTGCAGCGCTTCTTGGCGCAGCCGTTCCATGTTGCCGAACAATTCACTGGCAATCCGGGTAGCTACTTCAAGTTAGAAGATACTATCAAGGACGCCAAAGACATTCTCGACGGCAAATACGACGACAAGCCAGAAAGCTGGTTCTATATGTCGCCAGTGTCGCTTAGCGAGAAGAAGGACTAAGCTCGAGATGATGCAGTTTCAGCTAATCACGCTAGCTGGTGTTAAGCTCGACGAGCCAGTCTACGAGGTAATGATACCAACTACCGAAGGGCAAATCGCAGTCTTCCCGAGCCACGAACCGCTAGTGGCAGTGGCGCAACCTGGCGCGGTAGCGGTCCGCCGCCAGAAAACCGACAGCGATGACCAACTGGAATACTTTGCGATTAGCGGCGGCGTGGTTGAAATCAACCAGCAGCGCGTGCGGATTTTAGTCGACGAAGCCGAACACGGTGACGATATCGTTGAAGCCGAGACTCAGGCCGCTCTCGAGCGCGCTCTCAAAATGCGCGATGAGGCTCAGGATCAGGTTGAGCTCGAAAAGGCTCACCAACTGGTCGATCGCCACCGCGTACGTTTGCACGTGGCTGGCTTGCGCCGCCGCCATCGCCGGCGATAATTACGACTGTCTATGCTCTGTTATCGCCAGATGGCGATAGTATATCGTCGATTGTTGCTGCTATGCAGTCCACGGCGTTATGCATTTCACGCCGTAGGTGGTCGCGCGGGAACATATTCGGAATTTCCTCGCGATATGGTGCTAGAAAACAATCTAGTATTTGCTCTTTGGATGCTACTGGTTTGCGCGTATCGAAATCTGATAGCGAGCCTATGTAAATTTTAAGGTCGCCACTAAAGCTTAGTGGGTCATACCGCTTGATCGCGCCAGTTATATCAATAATTCGCGGTTGAAGTCCGGTATCATAGGCAGTGTTCTGGACTTGGTAATCACCATGTTCATAGTCTAAGCCGTGCAAAATTATTAAGCCTCTAGCAGCACAGCTTAGCGCCCAAGCCACGGTGTTTTCGTTCGGCTTTTCTTCTTTATCTTTATACAAAATATTATCAAAGCTTGTCACACCTTCTTCAAATTCAGTGATGATAGATAGCTTGCTGCTGCCATCACTCTTGCCTATATTTGCAAAACCGATTGGCTGGAATGTCAGTCGTCGTTGATCGTGACTGTTGATGTCTGTGGCAGTACGGAGCTCCTGAGTTGCGAGACGAGGTATGTCTACTGGCTTGATAGCCACGGGTTGCCTTGCTAGGGCGCCGCCTTCACTTTCGCCTTTGCCGTGTATCGTCATATCCGCAAACCAAACCCCAAAGAAACTTTCGCGGCGACCTTCGCTATAGTCAGGACGCATAGTTAGATGCGCAGTATTCGATAGTTGCTCGGGCGTTTCGGTTTCGGTAATGAGTAATAGTTTGTTGGTGCTCAGCTCGCCTAGTTTCCGAGTTAAACCTCTACCTTTTCGGGTCTGTTCTGGTGTTATAAAATTCGTACTAAGGTTTAGACGCTCTTCCATCTTTCTATTATAACATAAATATTATAAATTTTCAAGTAGCTGGCGGACTTCTTCGGTATTTTTGGTGCGCATCAATTGTTCACGCAATTCTTTGGCGCCGTCGAAGTCGCGGATGTAGATTTTGAAGAAGCGTTTGAGGGTTTCGAAGGGGCGGTCGAGGGTTGGTTGGTAGTGGTCAAAGAGGTCGAGGTGGTAGTTGAGGAGTTTAATTAGTTCTTGTTTATGATTGGTGATGGGGATTTTCGTTTCCTCGGTTGGAGCATTCTTTCTGTTTGTCTCTCGGGTACCGTCAGAAAAGAATTCGGGGCCCACGTAAAGTTGCCCAAATTTTTTCTGAGGTACCACTCGAGACGCTCGAAAGCAAAACGGATCGCTAAAAACTCCCCGTCCGATCATGATGCCGTTTAGACCTGGGTGGGCTCTAAATAGTTCCTCGCCATGGACGCGGTTGCGGATGTCGCCGTTGATGGTCAAGAGCGTTTGTGGGGCGATTTCGTCGCGTAGTTTGATGATGTCATCGATGAGCTCAAAATGGGCCGGCACTTTACTCATTTCTTTTTTGGTGCGCAGATGAATGGTTAGGTTGACAATATCTTGCCGCAAGATAGTCGTTAGCCACTCTCGCCATTCATCGACATGGGTGTAGCCCAGCCTGGTTTTGACACTAACTGGCAGCCCGGCAGTTTTGGCGGCGGCAATGGCGGCGACTGCCACGTCGGGTCGGCGGATCAGCGCTGCTCCCCCGCTTTTGATAGCGGACTTGGCGGGGCAGCCCATGTTGATGTCAATGCCGTCAAAGCCGAGCTCCATGCAGTGAGCGGCAAATTGTTCCATGTCGCCTGGCTCACCGCCCCAGATTTGGGCGACCAGCGGATGCTCGTCGTCGGTCTTGACGAGCCGCCCAGCGATGGCCTTGTCACCAGCATGCACCCAGCCGGTGGCGTTGGCAAACTCGGTGAAAAACACGTCGGGCGCGCCCGCCTGCTTCACGACATGGCGAAACACCACGTCAGTGACGGCTTCCATCGGCGCCAAGATGAAAAATGGCTGCGGTAGATTGCCCCAAAATGATGTCATCTCTGTTATTTTACCACAAAAAGGAAAAACCCCTCACTCTCGCCATTGAGAATGAGGGGCGTTGTGGGCTCAAGCGGTTCTGCTCGGAGCGGCCCGGAGGGGCTGCTGCCACGAGTGAATCTCGCGAACCCGTTAAGTTTATGCCCCGTGGCTTCGGCTAGAGAAGCAATGAAAAAGAGCCGAAGCCGCGGGGCGGAGTACGCATAGGCGCCTCCTTTCTCCTCCTGTCGGAGGAGTCTATCCCGGGGCTCTCCCGCGGGAAGATGAGGGGGCGGGAGCACAATGGGGTGCTCCCGGACGCACTGCATGTGTACGATGTTCCCCAGCGCAGTCGTCTATGCATCCGCCTCCCACAGCGCGATGCATACCCCAGTGGATGTGACGGGAATCGAACCCGCTAAGGCTAGTTTGCAAAACCTTGGCCTGCCCAACCTTTTGAGCGCACACCCTACGATTCTTTTCTGGCTGGGGAATCTGACCCAGTGGCGGGCGGACGGACGCCCTTTGCTGGCCTGGTGCCAGCGGTTCTCGGGATGCACGCCCCGAGCCGTCAAGACAAAGGGAAAGGGGTTATTACTTCTTCCCCTTCTCTTCACTCTCCTTCAGCGCCGAACGTGCGGCGCTGAATAGGCCCGTGCCCGCCTGTGAGGCGGCGCGCTTAACGGCATATTCCTGAGAGGAAGACGCCTTTCCGGCCCGAACCGCCTTAACGGCGTCTCTCAGGCCATCTCTGTCTACAGGATCAAAGAATCCCATGAGGTTCTTTCACCTCCTTTCCGCCCCATCTAGAGGCAAAAAGGAGCGGAAACTATTTTAAATAGCGCTTCCGTGCAGGAGCGCTACCATGACCCAGTTTCTCACTGAGTCTAGTCTCGCTCCATGAACAAAAGCATACCAATATTAGGATAAAATGTCAAATAGATTTGTTAAAATTACGGCATAAAGCGATGATTGGCAAAAATCAGCTTGTCGAGTAACTAATTTCGGCTATTCGCGAGCTGGGTATTCACTTGATATTAAATCTTTCTCGAATTGTATCATTCCCTGGTAGCTTGCTTGGTAGCTGCTGATGTCTGGCAGTTCTAACGTAGTGATGCAGCGCCAAACAGCGGCGATTAGGCGTTGGAAATCGGCTAGCTCGTCGCGGCTAAAGCAGTCGTCGAGCTGGCAGATGTCGCCGTGAGAGTCTAGCTCGACAAACTGCAGTACGGCGCCGCCGAAATCGTATTTCGCGTAATCGCGCGAATTGGCGCAGAGCAGCTCGTAAAACATCAGCTGCTGGCGGTATTTGTGAAGCTTGATTTTTTCGTAGTCTGATTTGCCGGTCCAGGAAGTTGACGGTTTGCCGGTTTTGTAGTCGGTGACGGTGATGGTCTGATTGTCGATATCAACTAGGTCGAGCGAGCCAGTCAGGCGGGCTTGGCCGAGAACGACGCCCTGCCCGGCAAAACTAAGCTCGGGTTTTTGCGACGGTGTGAAAGTACCGTATTTGGCGGTGAGAAAGGCTTCGAGCGCTTCGATGCCGCGCTTGCTATAGAGTGCTAAATCATTATCGTTCAGTTCTTGTTGCTGCAGCAGACGGATGAACTCGCCAGTGATGTCTTCGATTGGTTTGCGAGTGCCGCTGGCCGCCAAATGGCTGTGCGCGTGCTGCAGAACGGCGTGAATCAGAGTGCCGTAAATGGCATTAGCGCTTTTGGCCTGCGGGAAGCGCAGCAAATTATTTAGCAAAAAGTTCTGCGGCCCGCCGCGCGTAACGTCGATAAAGTTATTGAGGTGCGTGACAGATAGCTTGTAATTTTTGAGCGTTGGCGCTAGCAGCTCTTTCATGGTGCGGTTAATCGGCGCAGTTAAGCGGTCGTGCCAGACGATTTCGCTTTGCTCGGCGAGCGCAGCGGTGCTATTCGGCTGGCGGTCGATTTCTTGCAAATTGGTGCCAGCCAGAAAACTAGCTTTGAGTGTGTCTTTGGCGGTGTCGTCGCTGCGGGCATAGCTCAGGTAAAGCTGGCGTTTGGCGCGGGTCATGGCCACGAAGTACAGACGAATGCGTTCGTCATAGCTATCGGCGTTTGGCGAGATAGCCAAGTTCTCTGGATAGCCAATCAAGCGGCTGCGGCTGCGCACACGTTCGCCCCACATCGAGTCGATTGAGTTGATGACGTAGACGGTGCCGAATTCTAGACCTTTGGACTTGTGAGCGCTCATTAGGTTGACGGCATGCTGAGCGCCCTCGCTGGCGCGCCGAATACTAACGACGGGGATATTAAGCTGGCGGTAGGTGTCGATTAGCGTCAAGAAGTCGCTGGCTAGCAGTGTGCTGTCTGGCGCGCCCTCGCGCAATTTGCCGCGCAAGGTTTGCAGCGCTTCCAAGGCAGTTAGGTAAGCATCGGGTGAGTTGCCAAGAATATTGCTATTAAAATGATATTGGTAGAATGGCGAGGTGAAGGTGTTGCGGTGCGATTTGGTCGGTTTGCGCGCGGCGTCGTTATCATCATTATCGTCGTCGGTGTCGTCGTTGGCTGTGTAGTTTTGCGGTACGCCGATGAGCGTATCTAGGAAAGTTTCGAGCGGCTCGGTCAGGCTAGCTTTGGCGCGGTCGAGCAGCCACTTGGCTAGCGGTTGAAAAGTCGGCGACGCCAGCATCGCTTCGATCCAGTTGGTGCGGTTGCGGTAGGCTTGTAAACTTAGCCGCCAGATAGCTTCGCTGTCAAAGCCGAACATTGGCTGGGCTACCAGCTCGGGCAGCAGGCTGTTGGCTTCGTCATGCTCCCCTGCTGCGATGTCAACGCAGATACGGGCCATTAGCTCTAGCAGCTGGATGCGCTCGTCGTCAAGAACATTGTCGCGGCGCTCATAATTAACAGCAATACCAGCGTGATTCAGATACGGTAGCAGCGCAATCAAATCGCTATGGCGCCGGGCAATAACGGCAATTTCTGACGGCTTTATACCATCTGTGATATTTTTTTGAATGGACTCGGCGATCCAGGCGAATTCCTCCTGGCGGCTTGGCAGCGCGGATAGCGTAACTTGGCTGTTAGCGTCGTTAGTATGTGCTTGCAACTGCTTATTTATATCCATAGAGGTTTCTAGGCGGCCGCTAGCCTGAGTAATAATTTCACGGGCGCGGTCAAGAATCTCTTGCGACGAGCGGTAGTTGTCGGTCAAAACGACGCTGGCGTGATCTGGGTAGCGCTTGCGGAAACGATGAATATTGCCGACATCGGCGCCTTGAAAGCTGTAGATTGCCTGGTCATCGTCGCCTACCGCCATGATGTTTGGCGCATCGCCATGCGGCGTGTCTGTTAGGTTGAAGAGAATACGCAGTTGCGCTAGGTTGGTGTCTTGAAACTCATCGACCATGATGTATTGGTAGCGTTCTTGCAGATTGAAGCGCAGGTCTGGATACTGCTCAATCGCTTGCACGACGTTCAGAATCATGTCGTCGTAGTCGAATAGCTCGGCTTGGCGCATTTCGGTGAGATAACGGTCGTAAATCGGCGCGACGGCGTGTAATTTCGCGTGGCGTTTGCGGTCTCTGAAGACAAACTCGCCGCGAGCGTCCTTTTCGAGCCAGGTGTTGCGCCAGGCGGTGATCGGCGTTGTCTTGCCGCTAGCGACTGCTTCGTCGAAGGCGCGCGCCATACTTAATGCCAAAGCGTCAGCTAGCGGCGCAATAGCTGGCGGCAATTGCGGCGCTGGCAATTCGGCGATTTTGTTGGCGATTGGCGGCAGTAAGGCGATAGTGGTTTTGCTGATGCGATTAGCAAAAATAGCTGCGAGCTCCGGCTCAACAGCGTCAAGTAGCTTTTCGTTGCTATCAATGATTTGCAGCAGCTCGCTGCTAGATAGGCCGGCCTGCTTTAACTCGCTGATTACTTGCGCTGTGTCGCGCAGATGCGTGAAATCGCCGTTCATTTTGCTGGCTAGCGGATTATTGTAGTCGAGCTCCTCGAAAATATCAGTTAGAATCGAGTAAGTGGCCACTTCGTCGGCTGGCGAAAAATCAGCGCCGCGATAAAAATACTCGCTATGATGATTGATTATTTCGGTGCCGAAACTGTGAAAAGTTTGGATTGCTACTTTGTAAGCATCGGTACCAATGATTGACGCTAGACGCGCCCGCATGGCGTTAGCGCCGCTATCGGTAAAAGTTAGGCAGAGGATATTTTCGGGCAGTGTGTCAGTGGCGCGCAGAATATTGGCAGCGCGCATGCTGAGTAGCTCAGTTTTGCCAGTGCCTGGGCCAGCGACGACCAGTAGCGGGCCGTCAATGGTGTCGACAGCTTGTTTTTGAGCAGAATTAAGCTTATTGTAGCGAGTTTTGAACTTTTCCATCTATCTCATTGTAGCGCAAAAGCTCAGTAAATGCCCTAATGTTTTATGGTATAATTTGATTGTGAATAATGATTTCTTTGACGATGCTGCAATCGAGCAAATAGCCAAAGACCGCTTTGGCGTGTCCTTAGAAGTGAGTACGGTGGTGGCGCGACGGATTGATTGCGGACAAGCTGCTTTGGCAACTTTTTTTCTCTCGGCCAAGAAGCAGTTATACTGCTACATTGAAGGCTCGTCGCAGCTGACGCTGGGCGATATTCGCAAGATGGCGGTGCGTATGGGCGTGCGGCCCGAGATATTTTTTCCGCCGAAAGGCCAGCCGCAATATTTCGAGGAAATTGCCCGTGATATGTTCGTCAAGGTCTATCCAGGCCGGCGCGATATCAGCCAGGACGACTTGCGTTTCTATCGAACTCTGGTGCCGTATTGTCCGGCGCTTTTCTTGGTCGAGGAAGTCAAAAATGGCACCATTTATTGCGCTGATCATGATGCAAGTTCTGGCTGGCGGCCGGCAGCGAAGTTTGTTTATCGGAGGCTCCGAACGAGTTAAATGCGGGATTATTTAGATATTATTCGCCGTAATTTGATGTCGCCAATTGTCATTGCGATTTTTTTGCTGGCGCTAGCGCTATTGTACGCTGGCGAGCGGCGCGACGCCTGGTTTATATCGGTAGTGATTGCTGTCAATACAATAATTGGTATCGTTCAGGAAGTTCGCGCCAAGTATGCTCTCAAACAGCTGGAGTTAATGAGCGCGCCGCGAGCACGATTAGTCCGCGGCGATGAAGTTGCAGAAGTGATGTACGATGCCTTGCAGGTTGGAGACGAGATTCTGCTCGAGGCTGGCGATGAACTGCCAGCGGACGGCGTAGTTCTATCAGCTCGCGGATTAGAGGTCAACGAGAGCATGCTGACTGGCGAATCAGCCTCAATTGACAAGAAGAAACATGATGAAGTCTACGCGGCAACCACGGTGATAGCGGGTAGTGCGCGAGTGCGAGTAACGGCAGTCGGCGATGCCACCAAAGCGGGTGCAATCAGTGCTACGCTCAAGCAATATACGCCGCGCTTGACGCCGCTACAGCAAGCGATTCAGAACGCGATTACTTTCTTGACATATTGCGCGATTGTGTTGTCGCTTCTGGTTTTCGCACGCTACCGTATTGCTGGCTTCGAGTCGGTACGAATTCTCAAAACGATTATCACCAGTGCTATCACTATCGTGCCGGAAGGATTGTTGCTGGCCAGTTCGCTGCTGCTGGCGTTTGGCTCGCTAAAATTGGCTCAGGCCAAGGTTCTGCCGCAAAAGTTGTCGGCGATTGAGGCGATGGCGCTGCTTAATATATTATGTACTGACAAAACAGGCACGCTGACCAGCGACGAGATTACTTTGGAGCGCGTCGAACCCTTTGGCAGTGGTAATGAGCCAGTCAAGCAGCTAGCGGCGATGGTAGCGCACGAGACTAGCGGCGGTAACGCTACTGGACAAGCGATTATCACTGTGCTTGATTTACCTTATGAATATACCGTAGATGATATATTAGCATTTTCTTCGGCGCGTAAATTTGCTGGTGTTAGAGCGCGAGTCGACGGCCGAGTTCGGACGCTTATCATGGGCGCGCCGGAATATGTGGCGCGGATGGCGCCGCTATCGACAGCCGAGCAGCAACAGATTGAGAAGTGGACTGACGATGGTCTGCGCGTATTGTTGCTGGCGGAGTTTGACGATAACGATACACCATTGAAATCTTTAAAGTCGGGCAGCGGCCGGCCGTTGGCGGTAGTTTTGCTGCGTAATTTGCTGCGCGATGGCGTCGTCGATACGGTAGCGTTTTTGCAGCGCCAGGGCGTAAACATTCGCGTTATCAGCGGTGATAATCCGCGGACGGTTCAGTATGTGGCGCACGCTGCTGGAATTAACAATCCTGACACGGCAATTACTGGCGCCGAACTGGCAGAGCTTGACGAGCCGGAATTTGCTACAGCTGCCGACCAGCATACGATTTTTGCGCGCGTTTTACCAGAACAAAAGGAACGTCTAATCGCCCACTTCTCGCAGCAAAACCATCAATTTACTGGCATGGTTGGCGATGGTGTCAATGACGCTCTAGCGCTCAAGAAAGCCGACCTTGGTGTAGCCATGTATGCCGGGGCGCCAGCTAGCCGGCGGGTAGCGGATATTATTTTGCTTAATAATTCGTTTAATTCATTGCCGCTGGGTATGCGTTTGGGGAATCAAATTATGCAAGCGATCGAGGTAATAGCGACGCTGTTCTTCCACAAAATTATTTACGGTTTGGTGCTGCTGGCGGTAACGCTAGTGCTGGGCGTGATACACCCGTATGCGCCGCGTCACATTACTTTTTTGAATATTTTCTTGGTGACGATGCCGACGATTATGTGGACTCTCTTCCCACCGCGGTCGCATCATCGAATTAACCCGCACAATTTTTGGCGCGATACGCTGGGCGCGGTGACGCCAATTGCGCTGGTATCGGGTGCGGCGGTATCGATAACGTACTTGATGCTGCGCGCTATGCAGCCGCACGATCAGGATACGGTATCGACGATGACGGTGCTAGTAGCAACGTTTTTTGGCGTATATTTGGTATTTTTGGTGGGGCCGATGTTGGGCGTGGTGCTGGATCGGCGCGCCAAGACAGCGCGAATGCTGTATATAGCGGCAGCGTTGCTAGTAGCGTCGACTAGCTTTGCTGTACCGCTGTTACGCCGATTCTTTGACTTCACGATACCGACTTTAGCAATGATTGGCCCAGTGGCTGGCGTGGTGGTAATTGCCGCCCTGTTGCAATGGCATCTGGCCCGCCGTGCTGGTAAAATCTATCAGAATAGATAGAAGTTAATAAATAAAAACGCTCTTGAAAGTTTTCTGTGTGTTATCACTTTTTCATGTCTCAATAATCAGTAGAATGCAATCTAAAAATTATGTTCAGTAAAAACCATAGGATACTCACCTGGTTGACGGTCTAGTTTTGCTAATTCATAGCTTCGTATTGATGTTATAAGTGAGCTTGTTGCAATTGCACAATAGGCAAACTCATCTTTATTACAATCAATATCAATCTTGTCTAGTAGGCGGCTAGTGGTGATGTAAGGCTTTGTGTTAATTGAATTTGCTCTATTGAGTAGTTCGTGAACATCCCAATAGATTGGTTCTCTGTGCTCACTCATCCATACAGACCCAACCCATGATTGTACTGATTCAATTGCAGCTTTTTCTATAGCGACATATTCATCGGTGTCACATCCGCCGCCGAGTACTGCGAAAGGATAACTAGCTGTATTAGAAAGTATTGAATATGCTACCGTTTTTTCTGAGGAGCTAGACGGTGCTAAACCAATTGAAAAAGAAAAATCTCTAGGAGTATCAATACCGACATTTTCCAGAAGCTGTTTAGATTCTGAGGTAGTAAGTATATAAACAGGCTGTCTTCTATATGTCCACCAAGACGCTAAAGACACTCTTTCAACTGTTTCTGTTATAGCATTTTCTTTAGCTTTTGTCTGTTCTATGTGAGCTGCAGAGGCTATAGCCGCTATCCCCATATCACGCAACTTAGACAGAGTTCTATTCTCATAGCGTTCCATTTCGGTGTGTAGTTGCATCTCTTCTAGATCTGTGCCCGTTGAGCAAGGACGAAACGTATCGCTCTCTGATAAACGAAGTGTTTTTATACCAGAAAAAGGTGTTTGAATAATATCGTACATAGTTGAGTGGCGACCTCGGCGAGAAGATATATCTCGCCGAGGTCGCGTTGGCCTTACTAGGCCGTGATACCGACCGACGCAAAGGTTCGGGCGAACCCAGACTGCCAGGCGGTGGTCGCGTTGATAGCCAGCAGCGTCCTGGTGAAGCTCTCGGTCAGCGCCGAGTTACGCCACAGAGACTGCTGCAACGATCCCTTGACGCTCATGGCCATGAGCTCCATCTTGGCGATCTGCACCCTGTTCGTGGCGATAACCAGGAGCTCCTGCTGATCCTTGAAGGAGACGCTCTTGTCAGAGACCATCGCCCACATGGAAGCCACACTGCCCAGATTGGTCATGGCCTCACCGAGCATACTCTCCGAAGCCTCGAGCTTCTCGATAGCATCGGAGACCTTACCGGTCCCGCTCAGCACAGCCTCCTCGATTGCCGTGTTGGCAGCGAAGAAGTTAGCCGATCCGCTGAACAGGGCGTGGCAGTAGCGCGCCAGGCCGTCGGTATAGGCGGCGAGGAGCTCCTTGGAGACCTCGCGCTCACCCTCCTTGAAGGGAGGGCAGTTGATTCCACCCATGTCTTTCCTTTCATGACGAAGACGGGTAGTCTTACAGAGGAACTTCCCCTGTTGTTTAGATATTAGCAAAAAAAAAGCGGTTCTGTCAAGGCTTTCTATATTTTAATTTTCTTTGTTATTCCAATGTTTTCAACAAAGTCTCGATCGTGAGATACTACTACCACACCTCCTCTATATCGATTTAGCGCTAGCTCGAGCGCTTCAATTGTAGGAATGTCAAGATTGTTTGTTGGCTCGTCAAGGATAATAAGGTCAGGTGAACTTGTTGACATTGCTGCTAATAGAACTTTAGCTCGTTCGCCACCACTTAGATCAGCTGCTCTTGTCGAAGAGATTGTTCGTTTATCTAAACCAAAACGAATCAAAGTATTGATTGCATCATGCAATTCAAGCTCTGGCGATAAATGTCGCAGATTATCTAATGGCGAGCTGTTTTCGAGCGGCAAGGTTTGCGACTGATTCATGTAGATTGTTTTTACATTCTCATTCTTAATCACTTCTCCAGAACGATACGATAATGAGTTGTCCATGATTAAATTTAGCAGCGAGGACTTGCCTGAGCCATTTTCTCCCTGAATCAGTATCCTGTCGCTAGGACGTACATTAAAGGTGACAGGGCCGATTATTTTTTTCCCATCGTGTGAAATACTCAAGGAGCGTACAGAGACAAGACTGCATTTTTTGGAGGAAACTTCATCAAAAGTAAATTTAATAGCAATTTCGTCTTCCACTCTTTCTGGTTCATCTAACTGCTGCAAGCGAGACTCTGCGCCGCTGGATGCGCTAGCCAAGTTTGATGATGCTCGTTCCTTACGAAAATGCTCGTTTAATTTATCACCGTCAGATTTTTTGCGATTGGACCCAGCCGAGTTTGCGCGAATCTTGGCATCTCGTGCAACACGGCGCAACCGCTTTTTTTCTTTCTCGTATTGTTCGTAGCGATTAATCATTGCCTGACGATCTTTGGCTCTTGCTTTAATATATTCGTCATAGCCAAGGTTATATTTATTTATGCCTTTGTTGCCAACTAGCTCTATGATTTGTTCTGTAGCGTTTCTTAAAAACCGCCGATCATGCGATACGATCAGAAATGAAACTGGTGAGTTGCTAATAAAGTCTTCGAGTAGGGCCACTCCGTTATCGTCAAGATTATTTGTTGGCTCGTCAAGTAAAATCAGATCATAGCGGGATGCAAAAATTGCCGCTAAAGCTATCCGAGTGCGTTGTCCGCCGGAAAACGTATCGAGACGTCTTTCTGGATTAATGTCGCGCAAAGTAGCTCGTGACAAAGCTTTTTTGATTGTTGCATCAAAATTTGCAACCTCAAATTTCTCGTATTGCTCTAGAGCTTTATTATAATTTAACAGTGTATTCTCGCTAGTGTCTTGTGCTAGCCGTTCGCATTGAGCGGCAAACTCTTCTCTGGCTGATTTAACGCCGGTTACTTCTTCAATAAAGCTATAGACTGTTTTGTCAAGCCATTTGTTTAGGTTTTGCGGCAAAATTCCAATTTTCTCGCCACTCAAAATAACATTACCGAAGGTAGGCTTAAGATCTCCATTAATGATTTTTAGTAAAGTAGTTTTACCTACTCCATTTGGACCAACTAATCCAATTTTGTCGCCTGCGTTGATAGTAAAACTCACATTACGGAATAACTCTCGGTTACCTGTTTCGTAAGATATTCTTTTAAGATCAACCATATACTCATTATATAATGATTTCATCATCAGAGTTAAGATCTGCGTATTATTACGTAATATAAAACGAGCATCCATGATAAGGATGCTCGTTTTATATTTAGGGTTGTGGCTAGTAAACCTTCAGCAATACTTCGCCGCCAAGCTTATTCTTGACAGCTTCGGCGCCAGTCATGACGCCCTTGCTAGTGCTAACTAGGACGATGCCGCGGCCTTGCTTGACCTTTGGAATGTCAGCGCTAGAAACGTAGATGCGGCGGCCTGGTTTAGAGACGCGCGCTAGCTCGGTAAAAGCTGCGTTCTCGCCATTGTTATTGATGGTGATGACGAGCGTACCGCGCGGCTTGCCGTCCTCGAGCTTGACGTCGGCCAAGTAGTGATTCTTGACCAATTGCTCGGCGACGATTTTCTTGAGCTTGCTAGTAGGTACGCGCACTTCAGTTTTACCGACTAGTGCGGCATTGCGGATGCGGGTCAGGAGATCCGCGATTGGGTCAGTAGATTGTAAACTCATATCTTTTTCTCCTTTCCTTTACCAACTACTCTTTGTGACGCCTGGGATATTACCTTTGCTGGCCTCTTCGCGGAAGCGAATGCGGCTCATGCCGAAGCGGCGCATATAGCCGCGCGGACGGCCATCAGACATATCGCGAAATTTGCGCCGAGTTGGGCTAGAGTTGCGCGGTAATTTCTGTAAAGCATCAGGGTCGGTAGCTTTCAGAGCGGCGCGTTTAGCGGCAAACTTCTTGATCAGTTTCAAGCGTTTTTTGTCGCGGGCGATCATAGATTTTTTCGCCATTATTTGTCCTCCTTTTCAAATGGTAGGCCAAATTTCTCGAGCAATGCGCGCGAATTTTCCTTGCTACCGTTTTTGATTACGAACGTTACTTGCAGGCCGTGTACTAGCTGAGTTTCTTCAAATGTCAACTCTGGAAAGATTGACTGGTCGGTGATACCGAGGTTGTAGTTGCCGCTTTTGTCAAATTTGCTGCCGACGCCGTGAAAGTCGCGAACACGCGGCAAGCTAACGTTGACCAGACGGTCGAGAAACTCGTACATGCGGATACCGCGCAAAGTTACCATCACGCCGATTGGTGAGCCCATGCCTTTGCGAATCTTGAACGTAGCAATTGACTTTTTGGCTAGGCGTTCGACTGGCGCTTGGCCGGTGATACGCGTTAAGGTATTTTTGACGGCGGCAAGCATGCGCTTGTCATCTTTACTTTTGCCGGTACCGACACTCACGACGATTTTCTCGAGGCTAGGAACCTGGTTCACATTGTCGAGATTCAATTCGGCCTGTAGTTCCTTGAGGTACGTTTCGTTGTACAAGGCTTTCAGGCGAGGAGTGTAAACGGCTGATTGTTTAGCTTCTGCCATTATTTAATCTCCTTATTATTAAGTTGGCGGGCGACGCGAACTTTAGCGCCGTCTTTGGTTGAGTAGCCAACGCGGCTAGTTTGAGCAGATTTTTCGTCGACGACGAGCGCCAGTTTGCTTAAGTCAACTGGTACTTGAATATCCTTTTTGCCGCCGCGCGGATTGAGCTGGTTCGGGCGGATGTGGCGAGTCTTGACGCCGACGCCTTCAACTAGCGCTGCATTTTGCTGCGGCAAGACGGCTAATACTTTACCAGTGGTGTCTTTGTTGGCGCCAGCGATAATTTTGACAGTATCATCTTTACGAATACGCTGAGTCATTAGAGTACCTCCGGAGCCAAGCTGATGATCTTCATGTAGCCCATGTCGCGTAGTTCGCGTGGTACTGGGCCGAAGACACGGGTAGCTTTTGGCTGCTTGTCATCGTTGATAATCACCACGGCGTTGTCATCAAAGCAAATGGTTGAGCCGTCTTTGCGGTGGATTTGGTCGCGGGTGCGAACCACTACAGCCTTGACGACAGACTTCTTTTTGACGTTGCCGGTTGGGCTGGCGTCTTTGACTGAACAGACGATTACGTCGCCAACGCGAGCGTAGCGGCGGCGGGTACCGCCGAGAACGCGGATACACAATACTTCTTTAGCGCCGCTGTTATCAGCGACTTTGAGGCGAGATTCTTGCTGAATCATTATTTTTCCTCCTCGGTGTCGTGATCGTAGTCGACCTTGTCGTTAACTTCGCTGTTGACGTCGCTTTTGAGCTCGACTGAGCCGACCGAGCGCTTGACGATTTCGTCGAGCTGGAAGCTCTTGCGACGGCTGATCGGACGAGTTTCGACGATACGTACCGTGTCGCCCTTGCGAGCATCGTTCTTCTCGTCGTGTGCGGCGTATTTACGAGTCACAGTGTACTGCTTCTTGTAAATCGGGTGCGTTTCGCGAGATGTCACGGTAACGGTAATCGTCTTGTCGGCGGCGTCTGACGTCACGACGCCTGTCAATGTCTTTGCCATTACTTTTTCTCCTGTTCTGCTGCTAACTCTTGCGCACGGATCGCGGTGAGTAGACGCGCGATTTCTTTGCGAATTTGGCCGAGGGCGCGCGGATTGACGAGCTCGCCGGCTTTGTGGCTGCGGCGGCTGTCGAGCAATTCCTGGCGCTTGGCGGCTAATTCAGCGCGCAGTTCGTCGATTGATTTGACGACACTGGCGGTCTTGGCGGTTTTCTTGGTTTCAGCCATTATGCTTCCTCCTTCTTAACAAATCGGACGCGGACTGGCAATTTGTGGCCGGCGAGGCGCATAGCTTCGCGGGCGATTTCTTCGCTAACGCCTTTCATCTCGAACATAACCGTGCCAGTTTTGACCTTGGCGACGTAGTATTCAGGGTTGCCTTTACCGCCGCCCATTTTCAAGCCTAAAGCTTTTTTGGTGACTGGCGTGTGCGGGAAAATGCGAATCCAAATCTTGCCGCCGCGCTTGATGTAGCGAGTCATCGCCTGGCGAGCTGCCTCGATCTGGCGGCTGGTAATACGCTCGTTGTCAAGACTCTGCAGACCGTAGTCGCCAAACGCGACATAGTTGCAGCGCGTAGCGTTACCGCGGTTTTTGCCGATGCGGACTTTGCGGTGAGTAACTTTTTTTGGTAATAACATTACTTCAAGCTCCTTTCACCTTTGTAAATCCATACTTTGACACCAACGATACCAGTACCGTTCGGGCCTTGAGCGCGAGCGACGTGAAAATCAACGTCGGCGCGCAGCGTATGCAGTGGTACTGAACCTTCGATGAACTTTTCGCGGCGGCTCATCTCGGCACCGTTAAGCCGTCCTGCGACTTCGATACGGATACCTTTGGCGCCAGCGTTGCGGCTGCTTTGAATTGCCATCTTAACAGCACGTCGGAAGTTAGCGCGGCGTTCTAGCTGATGCGCAATGTTTTCGGCGACGAGCTTGGCGTTTAATTCTGGCCGGCGTACCTCTTCGACATTGATACGAATCGGCAAGCTGACGATTTTTTCGATTTCCTTCTTGAGCTCAGCGATACCGGCGCCGCCACGGCCGATCACTACACCAGCTTTGGCGGTGTAGATAGTGATGGTGACAAGGTTGGCGCTACGCTCGATTTCAACTTTAGCGATTGTCGGGCGCGATGAGAATTTCTTCTCGATCAAGTCGCGGATCTTGCCGTCTTCGGCTAGCCAAACCGCAAAGTCTTTCTTGCTGGCGAACCAGCGCGAGTTCCAAGCTTTGCTGGTCTGGAGGCGGAAGCTCAACGGGTTAACTTTCTGTCCCATTTATTTCTTCTCCTCTTTTTCTGCTGGCTTAACAGCTTTTGCTTCAGTCTTCTTGGCAGGTTTCTTAATAACTTTCTCGACGCCAGAAACTTCGACCAAAATGTGGCTCGATTTTTTCTCGAACGGCAAGGCGCGGCCGCGCGACGCTGGCTTGTAGCGACGCATTCGCGGACCGGCAGTAACACTAAGCGTAGTGATTTGCAGGCTGCGAGCATCCAAGCCGTGATTCTCGACGGCGTTAGCGGCAGCGCTCTTGATAGCTTTCTTGACAGCAAGAGCAGCACGCTTTGGTGTGTGATCGAGGATAACTTCGGCGTCGGCTACACTGCGGCCTCGCACTAAGGCGGCAACTAGGCTGACTTTGCGCGGCGCCTGATCGACGCCTTTAATCATTGCGCGAACTGTGTGGATTGTTGCTTCGGCCATTATTTCTTATCCTTTCCACCGTGCTTGCGGAACTTGCGGGTCGGGCTAAACTCGCCGAGTTTATGGCCAACCATGTTTTCAGTAATAAGCACCGGTACGTGTACGCGACCGTTGTGCACCGCAAAAGTGAACCCGACCATCTCTGGCGTGATCGTACTACTGCGTGCCCAGGTTTTTATCACGGTGCGGTCGCCAACTTTCAGCGCTGCCACTTTTTTGGCAAGCTTGGCGTCGACGAATGGGCCTTTTTTGAGTGAACGACTCATAATTACCTCTTCCTCTTAGCTTCGTGACGACTGCGGACAATCATCTTATTAGTTGATTTGCGGCGGCGGGTCTTGAAGCCAATTGCTGGCTTGCCCCACGGCGTCTTCGGGATGCGGCCAGGACCGGTCTTGCCTTCACCGCCACCCATTGGGTGATCGGCTGGGTTCATGGCTTTACCATGGACGCTTGGGCGCCAACCCATGCGGCGGCGGCGGCCAGCCGAGCCAAGCTTGACATTCTGGTGCTGAACATTACCGACTACGCCGAGGCTAGCTTCGCATTCCAAACGGAACCTGCGAACTTCGCCTGACGGCATACGCACCATAGCATAGTTGCCTTCTTTGGCCATCAATTGAGCCTTAGTGCCAGCCGAGCGAACCATTTGGGCGCCGCGGCCTGGATTAATCTCGATAGCGTAAATCTGCGTACCAACTGGAATACTAGCTAGCGGCATGCGGTTGCTAGCCTCGACAGGAGCGTCAGCGCCAGTTTTGATGACTGCGCCTTTAGTCATGGCGGTATCCGCCAAAATGTAGTGGTATAAGCCGTGCTGATCTTTGACGCGGGCGATACGAGCGCTGCGACCTGGGTCGTACTCAATTTCTTCGACAGTCAAAGTCATGTTCGCTGGCATCGCGTGGTTGACCAAGCGATAATGCCGCTTGACGCCGCCGCCGCGATGGCGCACGGTGATTTTGCCGGTGTTGTTGCGGCCAGCTTTTTGCTTGCCAGCTTTGACTAAGCTTTTCAGCGGTTTGCGGGTTGTTACCTCGCTAAGATCCTGCGAAGTCATGCCGCGGCGGGCAGGAGTGGTTGGGTTGTATTGCTTGACAGCCATTACTTTTTCTCCTCCTTGACTTCTTCTTGCTCGAAGACTTTGATTTTACCTTCGCTCAGGCGAACGTAAGCCTTTTTGCTATCCTGGCGATGAGTAGTGCCAGGGTAGCGGTTTTTGCCGCGCGAGAAGCGAACAGCTTTGCCGCTTTGAACGAGCGTCGTTACTTTGGCGACCTTGACGCCTTCGAATTGCGCTTCGACGGCTGCTTTGATTTCGTTTTTGTTAGCGCTCATCGGCACATCGAAAATATAAGTATTTTCGTTGGTGACTAGCCGGTAAGCTTTCTCGCTAACGCGCGGAGTGACTAATACGAGTTTCATTACTTCGCCTCCTTTGCTAGCCACGCCTCGACGGCTTTAATGGCAGCTGGTGTCATTACGATTTTGTCGGCGTTCAAAATGTAGTAAACGCTGAGGTATTGCGCGCGCACCAAGAGGGCATTGGCTAAGTTGTTTGTAGCGCGCATCAGTTCTGGAGTCTTTTCGTCGACGACGAGTAGAACGCGGTCTTTCTCGCTGCATTTCTTGGCGGCGAGGAATTTAGCGACTTCAGTGGTTTTGCCGGTAGTTTTGATGTCACTGACCAAGATTTTCTTGTCTTGGTTGGCGAGGGTCAAAGCTTGGCGTAAAGCGACGTGCTTGCTAGTCTTGGATAGTTTCTTGCTGTAGTTTTCGTTGCCACGCGGCCCGAAAACGATACCACCGTGGCGCCAGATTGGGTTGCGGGTCGAGCCAAAACGTGCTCGGCCGGTTCCTTTTTGTTTCCACGGTTTCTTGCCGCCGCCGCGAACTTCGCCGCGGGTTTTGGTGGTAGCACTTGCCTGGCGGCTGTTGGCCAAAAACGCGTCGTACGCAAGTTTTAACAGCTCGTGGTTTGGTACGTCAACCTCAAACACACTCTTTGGCAAGGCTGCTTTTGCTGGCTTGGTTGATTCAGCCATTACTTAGCACCTCCTAGTTTGATTAAGCCCTTCTTAGGACCTGGCACTGCGCCCTTGACACCAATCAAGTTGTTCTCGACCGAAATGTACGCCACTTTCAGATTCTTGACAGTGACCTGTTCGGCGCCCATGTGTCCGGCCATACGCTTGCCTTTGAATATTTTTTGCGGGTACATGCTGCCGATTGAACCGACCTTGCGCGTGTTACCCTTGCCACCGTGGGTTTTGCGGTGGCGTTTGAAGTTGTGCCGCTTGATAGTGCCAGCCCAACCTTTACCCTTGCTGATGCCTGTAGCATCAATAACGTCGCCAAGCTCGAACTCCGAGACGTCCCATGTGTCGCCGACCTTGACTTCGCCAAGTTCGTCAACGCGAATTTCCCCGATTTTTTTCGGGGTCACACCGGCTGGTTTGACATGTCCAGCCACGGCCTTGCTCAGGTTCTTACCCGTACCATATGCCACCTGGACTGCGTTGTAGCCGTCGGTTTCGACAGACTTGACCTGAGTCACAGTCATCGGGCCGGCTTGGATCAGCGTCACCGGAATAGTGGTGCCGTCCTCGCCAATGATTTGGGTCATACCAATTTTGGTACCGAAAAGTGCTTTCATTGCCCTCTTGCTCCCATTTAAAAGCCTCGGCGGCTGGTAGTATCCGTTACCCGGACTTGCCAATTCGCGCGAGTCTCTATAGTTAATATTACGCGTAATAGAATTACATCTGCTATTATAGCACGTCTAGCTACAACTCGTCAATATCACGTAGCCTTATTTATCAAAGTATTCTGGTAAGACCTTGCCCGCTAAAGCTGCCGCTAACAGCACTGCGAAACCGCACATAATCGACGGAATGCCAGAAATCGTCGACGGGTCTACGATATTGACAAACGTTGTCGGCACCATAAATAAGATATAGCCAATCATTAGCGAACACAGAGATTGGCGAATATTTTTTGCAGCAGCTTTACTTTGGATATAGGCGTATACAATAGCAGTAATCAGCAAACCATAATAGTATCCCGCGTAAATCGGATAAAATTCATCGCGATTCTCAAAGATTACGTAATTGCCTAAGCAAGCGCCAGCTTTTACGCCGTCAGCTTCCAGCAAAAAATAGCCGACGAATAGTGCTGCCAAAATATAACCTAGAACCGAAATCCAGCGCCTTTTATCGCCAGAAAGTTGATAAATCAGATGAATACCCAGAGGCGGCAGCATAGTAATCGCCACATAGCCGAGCTTCGCCCAACCTAGGCTATCAAGAAAAATCGTACCTTCGCAGACATTATACTCAGCCCACTGAAACAGCGCCAGACATATCAACAGTGCCATAACAATCCTCGTCACAGCGTTTAGTTTATAACGCCAAAACGTATATAGCGCCAAAACAAGCTCAATCGCTAGCGTTGCCAACATCACTGGCGGCGAAAAGCAGTAAAGTTTCAGCTTCTTAAACTTATTCATACGATGAATTATACACCATTGCGGTAGCTAATCGTTGTCGCGAGCAGTAAACCATTCACCGAATTTCTGCCAATGCTGAAAATGAGAAGGATTAATCTCCGCACCGTCATGGCGGAGCGCAAACTCTTCAGCAATTGTTAACCCGCCGCTATCCTCCATTGATACAACCTGATTCATTGACGTTCCTTCGCCGCGCGGCTCATTTATAAACACGCCAGTTTGATCGTATATAAACATCTTTAATTGCTCGCCATCAAAGTATGCCACGACGTCATGCAATATAATTCTCCGATCATTTTTATCTTTCATCAAAGCCAAAAAATCTTCAGCCGTAAGCCAGCCAACAACATCTTTCATATAGCCACCCGGAAAGCCGCCAAGTGCTGGAATTTTCCAGCTGCTATCATTAACAACAACCGGCTGGCCTGCTTTTTCATGCGCCGACTTAACTTTCGCTTCGGTAATTTTCAGCGGATCATGATGCTGGATTTCATCAATGTTAGTTTGTAGCGGCTCGACAAAAATCCCATAGCCTTTCAGGACCGACTTGGCTTCTTCGAGTTTGTGCGGATTGCCGGTGATAAAAGTAATTGTCTTAATCACGCTTACATCTTAATTTCAGAGTTTATTTTCTGAAATCGTGGCACAGGTTTCCCGTTCAGCACTACTGTTTCCGTAAACATGCTGGCAGGACGGGCGAATAATTCATATTCATTCTCATAGAGAGACCGGTAAATCACCAGGAGCTCTTCCGTCTCAGTTTCTAATGCTAAGCCGATCACCTCGTATAGTTTGCCTGATTTGCTATGCTTGTACGTACCCTTGCTGATTTTCGCGCAACGGCTCCGTTCTTTACTACCCGCAGCTTCTTCGCGATACTTCTCTGGCTGAGCGCGGAAGATTTTCACCCATTTACTATCATCTGCCAAGTCATGATATTTGATATAATGTCGTTTGTCAAAGCCGCCTTTATCCTGCTTTTTACGCGCCATTTCCTCTTGGACTTGCTCTGTAGAAAAGCCAAAATCTTGGCGTAGTGTATCAACTACTTCTTGCAAATCAGCCAGCTCTTTGAGAGATTCGCCGCGCTGATTATCGTCCAGTGGAATTTCGTCCGCCTCCTCGTGAACCTTGCGGAGCAACTCGCGGCGAAACTCTTGTTTGTCTAATATGCGGTACTCCGTATGTAAAACTTCTTCGTCGTCCAGACACTTTTTCACGACTTTATCGCGAACTAATTTTTGTAAATAAAATCGAATCATCTTAAATTAAGGTCTTAATATTGTCTTTGTAGATTGATGTATTAGATTATAAGTAATATTTAGCGTTCTATGCAACCGCTTTTTAGCGCGGCAAAACAACGCCCGTATCTTTCGCTATCTTTAGCAATTCTTCGTTAATGACTAGCAGCTTTTCTTTTGACGACATCTTGGCGAAGCTGGCGCTCATCAAAGTTTTATTCGGCTTGCTATAAATAACATCGTATATTTCCTTGATGTCGTTAGTAAGCGCTTGCAGCTCGCCTTCAACCCGCTCAAGCCGACCCTTGACCTCGCGCATGTCGCTTTTCAAGCTAAATACATCTTCTTTCAGCACAGAGACATCCTCTTTCAGTCCGGAGACATCCTCTTTCAATACAGATACATCTTCTTTCAGTCCAGAGACGTCTCTTTTCAATTCCGATATATCTGCTTCAACTGCGTCAAATCGCGGTAGTACAATTGTCTCCAACGCTCCATTAACGCCTTCAACAATTGCTTCTTTAATCCATTGCTTGTCGTCATTAGTTAGTGCCATGCGCCCTCCTGAACTCCATTATACCATGCCGTATTCATGTACAGATGAAGCGCTAAAAATTTGGAGTTATTTAAGTACAAACTTTTATCAACTATCAAAGCAAGATTCCCGCTGGCAAGAAATATGACACAATAGCTACGATCAGCAAAATCGCGTACCATATGTGCCGGTTGCCTGGGCGCTTTTCCCAGAGGTAAACGGCCAGTGCTCCGCCAATTAGCCCCAGCGGAAAGGCTGATAGCGTTAAGCTGCCGATACTTAGCGGCACTTTGAATTTTAGCCATAATGTGCCAGCAATCGTTACCGTGACTAGTTTTAGCAAATAGACGCCGTCGGGCTCGAACTTTTCGTTGCCGCGCCGGCTAAATACACGGTTGCGGGCATATGTGCGCTGTTTGTGCCGCTGTGAAGCCATAATTCAAGTATATCATAAGCGTTATACTTCCCTGTTTTTCGCGGCTCTCTAGCTGCCATTCTGTCTCATAAAAAAAAGAAAAGACCCCCTCAGCGTCCGTAGAGTCTTTTCTTGTGCAAATAGCGAGATGATGTTTACATTTTAATTTCGGCGTCAACGCCAGCTGGCAATGATAGATTTTGCAAGTTCTCAATGGTTTTTGGCGTAGCGTTAGAAATGTCAATCAAGCGCTTGTGTACGCGCATTTCGAATGTCTCGCCGCCCATTTTGTAGACGTGCGGGCTTTTAGTTACCGTATAAGTGCTGCGGCGAGTTGGCAGCGGCACTGGTCCAGCGACTGTTGCGCCAGTACGAACAGCGGTGTCGACGATTCGCTTAGCAGATTCATCAATAACTGTGTGGTCATACGCCTTGAGGCGGATGCGGATAGTGAGACCTTTATCTTCGGCCATTTTGTTACTCCTTTTACCTCGTAACCTCCGCTCGAATCGGTTTCGTTAGCGTCTGGCAGAGTTCTCGAGGCGATTAATTAATACGAACACTACTATAGCAATAATTAGCGTGAATTGCAAGAACTGGGCGGGTGATAAGATGTGTTAAGGTTTAATCTTGTCAGTGGTTGTTAGTTGCAGACAATAAAAGCACCCCCGATAGTTCGGAGGTGCTTTCGGCAGTAACTTACAGAGTGTAAATTACTTGATGATGTTGGTCACCACGCCAGCGCCGACAGTACGGCCGCCTTCGCGGATAGCGAAGTCTTGACCTTTGTCCATAGCGATTGGGGCGAGCAATTTAACCTTGAAGGTCACTTGGTCGCCTGGCATAACCATTTCTTTGTCGGCTGGCAATTCAACTTCACCGGTCACGTCAGTGGTGCGGAAGTAGAACTGCGGCTTGTAGCCCTTGCTGAATGGCGTGTGGCGTCCACCCTCTTCTTTCTTGAGGATGTAAACCTCAGCCTCGAACTCGGTGTGCGGAGTCAGCGTGCCTGGAGCAACAATGACCTGACCGCGCTCGATCTGCTCGCGCTCGATACCGCGCAGTAGCAAACCAGCGTTGTCGCCAGCTTGGCCCTGGTCGAGGGTTTTCTTGAAGGCTTCGATACCAGTTACGACCGAGCTCTGAGTTGGTTTTAGGCCAACGATTTCGACTGGGTCGTTCAGTTTGATGACACCTTGCTCAATACGGCCAGTCGCTACTGTACCACGACCTTTGATCGAGAAGACGTCTTCGATTGGCATCAAGAATGGCTTGTCGAGGTCACGCTTTGGCAGCTCGAAGTAGTCGTCCATCGCCTTGACCAATTCCATGATAGCGTCTTCAGATTCTTTGTCGCCTTCGAGAGCTTTGGTGGCTGAACCCTTGATGATTGGCGTATTGTCGCCATCGTAGCCGTTCTTGGTGAGCAGTTCGCGAACGTCCATCTCGACCAATTCGACCAACTCTGGGTCGGCCAAGTCCATCTTGTTGAGGAAGACGATAATCTTCGGCACGCCAACCTGGTGAGCCAACAATACGTGCTCGCGAGTTTGCGGTAATGGGCCGTCGTTGGCAGCCACCACGAGAATAGCACCATCGATTTGAGCAGCGCCGGTGATCATGTTCTTGACGTAGTCGGCGTGGCCTGGCATATCGACATGCGCGTAGTGGCGATTCTCTGACTCGTATTCCTGGTGGGAGGTAGCGATAGTGATACCACGTGCCTTTTCCTCTGGTGCGTTATCGATGTCCGCGTAGTCGCGCGCTTTATTCACGTCGCTTGGGAGCCGCTTAGCCAAAACGTGGGTAATGGCGGCGGTCAAAGTCGTTTTACCGTGGTCGACGTGACCCATGGTACCGACGTTGATGTGAGGCTTTGAACGGTCAAAGTCTGCCATAGAAGTAATTCTCCTAACGTTAGTATTATGTTATTCACGACGCGAGCAATTATCGAAAGTGTTACCACCTCGACAAAACGCGTCGCGCGTTATTCCTTATTATAGTTGAAAGCTCTGCGAGTGTAAAGTAGCTACTGACGTAAACGCTTATCGATGTGCCGGCAAACGATAAACAGCCAAATAGCAGCCAGCAGTCCCAATACAGCTTCGATAATCACAAACCAAAAGCTTCGCAAGATGTAGCCCTGAGCTGCCAGAATTGCTGCAAAAATCGGAAAGCCAAATGACAACAGCCGCTCGCGCTGTGTCAAATAATTAAGGCTCGACGGTAAAGTCAGCATCATTAACACCATAGCGACAATTATCCCGCGCGAAAAAATAAAATGCGCTGCGTGCATAGTGTCATTCGGACAAAGCGCTACGCCAACCATACATACAGACAAAGTAATCATCAGCCAAGCTGACAATTTGGCGGTGCGCGATTGCTGAAGCTTAGCATAGCTTCGGGTCATGCAAATACCGATAGCAGTAAGTATCAATCCTGAGGCAAAAACACCAGTATTAAAAGCCAAAGCCGACTGGCGGTTGGTACTAGTCTCGCCCAACCGGCTGAGACTCCAACCAGTCCAGCGCGGATCGTCGGACAATATAATTGAAACAGCTACGCTAGAAACTAAAATCACCGTATATAGAGCGCTGAGTACCTGTAAGCGATTACGCCTGTAAAATTGAATAGCTAGCTGGTAGCTCATACACCTCATTATAACAGCAAACGCGCCTTGGTGAGAGACGCGTTTACGTATTTAGCGAAATTCTCGCTAGAGTTAATTATCAAACTACTTGTTGCGTTTTTCGATAATCTCGGCAGCGACGTTTGGTGGAACTTCCTCGTAGTGAGCTAGTTCCATCGTCGATGCAGCACGGCCTTGGCTCATCGAGCGGATGTCTGATGTGTAGCCGAACATGTTGGCTAGCGGCACGATTGCTTTGATTAGTTTAGCGCCGCCCATTAGATCATCCATGCTTTCGATACGGCCGCGGCGGCTGTTGAGGTCGCCGATGATGTCGCCCATGAACTCCTCGGGAGTAGTGACTTCTACTTTCATGACCGGCTCGAGCAAGACTGGATTGGCTTGTTTGATACCAGCGCGGGTCGCGATATGCGCTGCCAAGCTAAACGCCAGCTCGCTAGAGTCAACGTCGTGGTACGAGCCATCGTAGAGTGTTGCCTTGACATCGACCACTGGGTAGCCGGCAATAACGCCGCCGTCTAGAGTTTCGCGAATACCTTTTTGTACGGCCGGGCGATACTCTTGCGGCACCACGCCGCCTTTGATTTCGTCGATGAATTCAAAGCCTTTGCCTGGCTCGTTCGGCTCAAAGCGTACCCAAACATCGCCGTATTGGCCGCGGCCGCCAGACTGTTTGGCGTGCTTGCCTTGGACTTCGGCGGTACCTTTGATGGTTTCGCGGAAGGCAACCTGCGGTTCGCCGACATTAGCTTCAACATTGAATTCGCGCTTCATGCGGTCAATTAGAATCTCGAGATGCAACTCGCCCATGCCCGACATAATCGTCTGCCCGGTCTCTTCATCGGTGTGAATGCGGAAGGTTGGGTCTTCCTCAGCGAGGCGCTGCAAAGCAATGCCCATCTTCTCTTGGTCGGCTTTGGTCTTTGGTTCGACAGCAATTGATACCGGCGGCTCTGGGAACTCAATAGATTCCAGAGCGATTGGATGACTCAACTCAGCTAAAGTATTACCGGTGAAAGTATTTTTCAGCCCAACCACTGCAGCAATATCGCCGGCGCCAACACTATCGATTTCTTCGCGTTTGTCGGCGTGCATTCGGACGATGCGGCCGATACGCTCTTTCTCGCCAGTGGTGGTGTTAAGGACGTAGCTGCCAGCTTTCAGTACGCCAGAGTAGACGCGGATGAAGATTAGCTTGCCGACGAACGGATCAGCGGCAATCTTGAAGGCTAGCGCAGCCATCGGTTCTTTGTCGCTTGGTTTGCGGCCGACTTCGTCGCCAGTTTTTGGATTTTTACCCCAAATTTCGTCGACGTCGAGCGGACTTGGCAAGTAATCTGCCATCAGATCAAGCAGTTTTTCGACAATCACGCCGCGGCCGTCGCCGCCAGTTACCAAATAGAAGTCGCCAGCCAGCACGCGTTTGCGCAGCGCACTCTTGAGTTCGTCGATGGTAATTGCTTCCTCGCCCTCGTCGAAGAACTTCATCATCAGGCCGTCGTCGGCTTCGACCGCGTTCTCGACCAACAAGCTGCGCGCATGCTTGGCTTTTTCGAGCATGTCAGCCGGAATCTCGCCGACTTTCAGCTCGTGGTCAGTGTAATTATCGTAAGTATAAGCCTTCATATCGATCAGATCGACTACGCCGCAAATATCCTTCTCAAAACCAATCGGCAAGTGGATCGGAAACGCTTGCTTGCTGAGGCGGTTGTGGATTGACTCGACAGATTTGTAGAAGTCGCCGCCAGTCTGGTTGATTTTGTTGATGAAGCAGATGCGCGGTACGTTGTATTTGTTGGCCTGGCGCCAGACAGTTTCGCTTTGCGCCTCGACGCCCATTTTGCCGTCGAAGACAGTAACAGCACCGTCGAGCACGCGCAGCGAACGTTCCACTTCGGCTGTAAAGTCGATGTGCCCTGGTGTATCGATAATATTAATCTTGTGGCCTTTCCAGAAGCAAGTCACCGCCGCCGAGGTAATAGTGATGCCCCGCTCCTTTTCCTGCGCCATCCAGTCGGTGGTGGCGCCGCCATCATCACCCTTGACGGTACCGATTTTATGTGTCAAGCCAGTACGGTACAAAATACCCTCAGTGGTAGTCGTTTTACCGGCGTCGATGTGGGCAATAATGCCGATATTTCTAAAGTTTTGTAATGGAACGGTTGCTGCCATTGTTTTTCCTCTATTAAGTTGATTTGTCGAGATTCTTGGTTATTTTTTGGCACCAAAAAACTACTCTTAACGACAATTATATCAGATAATTTACAAAAATGATAGCTAAGTTTAACTTTCGTAAAACCGCTCCTATGTATAGCGTAGGAGCGGTTCTATGGTTGCGTGAAAAGAAACGATTAGCTACGAGCAAAATGAGCAAAAGCGCGGTTGGCTTCGGCCATTTTGTGAGTGTCTTCTTTCTTCTTGAAGGCAATACCAGTTTCGTTGCAGGCGTCGACGATTTCTGTCGCTAAGCGCTTGCTGTACGGCATGCCGCTTTTACTGCGGGCAGCTTGTACTAGCCAAGTAAAGGCAAAGTGCTGCTGGCGATGGCCTTGAATTGGAAACGGAATTTGGTAGTTAGCACCGCCAACGCGGCGAGACTTAACCTCGAAAGCCGGGCTAATATTGTTAATTGCCTTTTCGAAAACCTCTAGCGGCTCTTCGCTCTTGAGGGTTTTGGCAGCTTGCGCTAGAGCGTCATAGACAGCCCGCTCGGCTGCTAATTTCTTGCCGTTGAGCATTGACTTGTTGATGAGGCGCTGCACCAAAATCGACTGGTATTTGCGATCTGGCTGCAATTGGCGCTGGAGCTTTTTAGTAACTTTGCGAGGCATGATTACTTATCCTCCTTCTTGGTGCCGTATTTACTACGGCCTTGTTTGCGCTTAGAGACACCTTGCAAGTCAAGTGCTCCGCGAACGATGTGGTAGCGGACACCCGGCAAGTCCGGTACGCGTCCGCCGCGCACTAGTACTACAGCATGTTCTTGTAGATTGTGACCTTCGCCGCCGATATAAGCCCAAACTTCATGGCCGTTAGTCAAGCGGACGCGAGCAACCTTGCGCAATGCTGAGTTAGGTTTCTTTGGCGTTTTGGTGGTAACTTTGACGCAAACGCCGCGTTTGAGCGGTGCGTTCTGGCTGTAATAGCGCACCTTGAGGGCATTGTGGATGCGGCCTAGCGCCGGCGACTTCGATTTTTTGCTAGCCGTCTGGCGAGGTTTGCGTACCAGCTGATTGATAGTTGGCATTCAACTTCTCCTAATTACGATGATAATAAACGAGCTTGCTAAAGGCTCATGGCGCAAGCGGCAATGCAGCAAACATCCGCCTGCATCTCGAAAGCTGCGGCTTTATCACACCGATAACCCCGCTTCACCCGAGAGAAACTCTATATTCTATTATAGCAAAAAACCTATTAAAAAGCAAGGTTTGCTTGTCTTCTGGACGCCAGAGTCAGGAATGAACCCAGCTAGTGATGATTGGATAAGAAATTCGCTTTCGTCGTTTCCGACTCATCAGCATAGACACACATCCATGGAGCGAATGCGACAAGCAGATGGTGATATATAGAGAGAAAACACGATGCCGAAAGACGACATCAGTTAACCTAATATCGTCTGCTTGCCGCGGTTCGCTCAGTCCTCAGCGGTGACGTATCGGACAGGACTCCAAGAATAAGATCCCCACCCATAGCGGGTCAGTCCCATATCCGGGGCGTATCCAGTGTAGTAGCGCTGGGTGTCAAGCCTGAAGAGAGGGATGATAATGACATCTCTCTCTTCCTTCTTGGGCTTGCCCACCACGATGGCGGAGTACGTCCGTGCCCACGGGCAGTCGCCCGTGTAGTTCACCTTGATGTGCATGCCGACCTTGAGGTCGGACAGTGTCAACGCGTTGGGGTGGAGCGGGTTACGCTCCGCCCGTCGCGGGCGCGCCGGGACGTCGACGACCTCGACCTCGGCGACAAGCTCGTCGCCGAGGTCGTCGGTGGCGACAGGGATCTGGTCGATGGCGATGAGCTTGTCGCTGTTCTTGATCTTGATGACGATCTTGGTAGCCATTATGGCTCCTCTCAACTTCCTCGCGGCGAATGCCGCCCGCCTCTATCTGAAGAGGCAAGGCTACGTGTAATCTCTTATATCACACGAGACGAGGTCTCGACCGTCAAAGCATAATATATATTTCTACTAGCTCTCTTCCCAAATATTTCCTTTGTCCGCCAAGATCTCATCTCGTGTTTGCCTGCTTGTCAAAGTACGCTTTCAGACAAGGATTTGCTCAACTTGTCAATGAAAGCTGATATATATATCGCATATGGACGCGCATGTCAATAGATTTAGGCAATTTTATTGAATTTTGTGCAAAAAAGCGCAAAAATAACGACAAACAAGCATTTTCGCCTGTTTGCGATGTTTGTAGCTGCGGATAAACTTAACTCTATATTTATAACTAGGAGTTGGAATAAATGATAGCAAGAGCTATTTGTCGTCGCTGCTTGATTTCTTGTCGTTTCGAATAAACCATCGAATCAAAGCGATAGCGGCTACTACGGTTGCGATTATTACTATATACGGTATAGCTACAGTGATATAGGTTATGATAATTTCTTTACTCATAGCTATATTGTTTAATTAAGATCGTCTACATGTCAATACTTTCGCCGTATTTTTTGTACTAAACTTGAACCGCTATCGCATTAAAAACGCAAGCAATATAGTATAATAAACGTATGAATCCGCTAAACGACAATGATATCCAATACGCTGGCCACCCTGAACAGGCGCCGCGGCCTGATCCGTTAGTACCAGAACCGCAGCGCCGGCCGCCGCGCGACCCATTCCGTAAATTCCGCCTGATTATGATTGGCGCTGGCGTTGCTGCTGTTTTAGTGATTATTGTTGCGATCGTGGTAATGACGCTCGCTCGCTCGTCAACAGTCAAAACAGATGAAAAGAAAAAAACTGACGAGACCAAGGTAGCTCACTTAACCGCTGCCGAAACGATCAAGCATGTCAACGTTTATTTCAAAGGCAAGGAAAAAGCCAAATCGTCAATCACTACTCCGGTAAGAGTCAAAGGAAGAAAATTCTACACCGTAGTGCCCGACCTCGACCAAGTTCAGAGTTTGGCCGGTTATGTTCCTAAGGATAAATCAATTTCGCAGCGCGAATCAATCGAGAAAAATATGGACTACGATGGCTTTACTCGCAAAGTATTCTCGGAGGGCAACAGAACAAATTATTTAGCTGATTTCACGCGCGACGATGTCACCTGCCAGCTGAGTACCGATATTTCGCAGCGCGACAAGCTCGGCGATTGGATGGAGATTCGCTGTCTCGACACTAAAGTTTACGCTGAATACGCTGAAGCGCAGCAGCCGGTCGTTTCGGTCTATACCCCGGCCGTGAGCGCTGCTGGACAGTACGGTTTCATCGGTAAGCCAGCTCCGTTCAAGGGTGCGCTGAAAGGCTACCAGCTGCTAGAAATTCCAGTCAGCACAGTGTTGTATCAGCGAATGACTGCGCCTGACAATCTAGGATTATTCTATCAGACGCCAGACGGCTTGTGGCACTATTTCCAAGATCGTAACCGCAACATACTGGTCGCCTGCACCCTTTACAATAACCGCGAATTACTGATGGCCTATGCCGATCAAAAATGCCAGCCGATTGGCGGTAGTACTAAAGATACAGTGACATATTCTGGCAAACGAGATTAGGCCTCGCCTTATTCTGGCTGTTGGAATATGCAAAGATACAGCGCGCCAAAAATTTAGCTGCAAAAATAATTACCGCTCGTCTATGTGAGCGGTAATTATAGTTTAAGCGGGTCTGCCTATGATTCGGCATCGACATCTGGCGTAATGTCGTCGGCCTCCTCGTCAACACTTTCGGCGTACTCGTCGGCTGGCGAATCGTCCTCGCCAGTGTCGAGCGAACGGACGCCAGTACCCACCGGAATCTTGCGGCCAATGATGACGTTTTCCTTCAGGCCGTGCAAGTGGTCGGCGCGGCCGCTGGTGGCAGCACTGATTAACACGCGGGTGGTGTCCTGGAAGGAAGCGGCGCTCAGCCACGAATCGCTCCAGATACTTACCTTGGTGATACCCAAGAGCATTTGCGCGTATTGCGCTGGCTCTTTGCCATTAGCGACCAAAGCCTTATTCTCGGCAACGACGCGCGCTTTCGAAACGATATCGCCCATAACAAAGTCGCTGTCGCCTGGGTCCTCGATTTGGACGCGGCTAAACATCTGGCGAACGATAATCTCGAGGTGCTTGTCGGCTACATCTTGGCCTTGCGCGGCGTAGATGCGCAACACTTCGTTGATGATATAGCGCTGAGTTGCCTCGGTGCCCTTCAGGCGCATCAGGTCGTGCAAGTTGAGCGAGCCGATTGTCAAGCGGTCGCCTGCCTCAACGTGGTCATTAGCCGATACCACTAGCTGCGCAGTACCTGGAATCTCGTAACGGACTGGCGCGGCAGCGTTAGCGGCAATGACGATAGTGTCTTCGGCGGCTTCGACAACGCCGTCGAATGGCGCTACTAGCGAACGGCTATTATCGAGACCTTCGGCAAGGATATCGCCAGCCTTGACGCTAGAGCCATCTTGCAATAGCGGTTTGCGGCCTTCGAGCGGCAAGCGCTCAACGCGGCCAGCCTCTGGCGTGACCTGGACGATATATTTCTTGCCGTCCTCCCAGACATCGACAGTACCAGCCACCTCAGTGATGTAAGCTTGACCCTTCGGATTGCGCGCTTCGAAGAGCTCCTCGACGCGCGGCAGACCCTGGGTGATGTCGCTACCGGCCACGCCAGAGTTGTGGAAGGTACGGAGTGTTAACTGAGTACCTGGCTCGCCGACCGACTGAGCAGCGATAACACCAACTGGCTGAGCAGCGCCAACTAGCTCGTTGGTTGCCATATCAATACCGTAGCTGCGGCGCGGAATACCCTCGAGATTGTTGGTCGAGAGAATCGACTGAATCTTGACCTCGTTGATATTAGTGTCGGCTTCGATTCTATTGGCGATTTCGCGAGTAATCAGCTCGTTAGCGCCGATATAGCCTGGCACAGCATCACGCGTATAGCGCCCGTACAAGCGATTTCCGAAGCTGATCATCGTTTCTTCAGTTTCTGAACGGTAGATCATGTAGCCTTCGTCGTCGCCTTCTTCGTCCTCGACAGTGAAGACATCTTGCGAGACGTCGACCAAGCGGCGCGTTAGGTAACCTGAGTCGGCCGTCTTTAGCGCGGTATCGATCAAACCTTTACGCGAACCGCGGGTAGCGACGAACGATTCCAAACTCGACAAGCCGCGGGTGTAGTACGAGCGAATTGGCAGCTCGATTTCGCGGTTGGCGGCGTCGACCTGAATACCAATCATGGCGCTAGCTAGCTTGACGTTGCTAATATCACCGCGGGCACCCGAGTTAACCATGATCGAAATACTAGTGTCGATGTGGTGCAAGTTATCTTGGAGCAATTTAGTGACTTGATTGTCAACCTTGCGCCAAGCTGCTACTGTCAAATTGTATCGCTCGTCGTCGGTGATCAAGCCCTGGTCGTATTGGTCGGCAATTAACGCGGCATGCTTGTCGCCTTCCTGGATTATCTCCTCGGTTTGATCAAGGTGGACATAGTCGTCCTTACCAGTTGATACTGCGGCCACTGTAGCGAAGCGGAAAGCTAAGCCTTTCATGCGGTCAGCCGTCTTGGCGGTTTCTTCAGCGCCATAACGATCGAAGATTTGCGCCAGAACTTTCTTCAACTCTTTCTTGGTCTGGACGTTATTGTTGTAAGGAAAATCGTCCGGCAAGATTTCGTTGAAGAAGACGCGGCCCAGCGTGGTGCTGTGAATCTCGCCCTTGGCGCGAACCCGAATCGGGCTTTGCAAATGAAGCCGGCCCATGTCGTAAGCCAACTCGGCGTCGCGGCTGTTAGCAAAGACAGCGCGATGCTCGGTCTGGACGCTCGGCTTTTCGTAGGTCAAGTAGTAGTTACCAAGCACGATATCCTGGCTGATGCTAAGCACTGGACTGCCATCGGCTGGCTTAAGCAAATTGTTAACAGCGCTCATCAGCTCGCGAGCTTCAGCCTGAGCGTCGTCGGATAACGGCAAGTGAACAGCCATCTGGTCGCCGTCAAAGTCGGCATTGAAGCCGGCACAGACTAGCGGATGCAGCTGAATCGCCTTGCCCTCGACTAATTTCGGCTGGAAAGCCTGGATGCTCAAACGGTGCAGGCTTGGTGCGCGGTTAAGTAGCACATACTTACCTTTGATGACCTCGTCGAGTGCGTCCCAAACCACTGCTTCGCTCGACTCGATCAGACGAGTAGCGCTGCGGATATTATGCGCGTAATCATGCTCAATCAGCCAGCTGATGACAAATGGTTTAAACAACTCGATCGCCATTTGCTTTGGCAAGCCGCACTGATTGATCTTAAGCTTCGGACCAACGACAATCACCGAACGACCAGAGTAGTCGACACGTTTACCGAGCAGGTTCTGGCGGAAGCGGCCTTGTTTACCTTTGAGCATATCGCTGAGACTCTTCAAGCGTCGGCGGTTGCCAGTGGCATTGACAGCCCGGCCGCCGCGCGCTGATGAATTATCAATCAAGCTATCGACAGCTTCTTGCAGCATGCGTTTTTCGTTGCGCTGAATTACTTCTGGCGCGTTCAATTCGATCAGCTTCTTGAGACGATTGTTACGGTTAATGACGCGGCGATAAAGATCGTTTAAGTCGCTCGTCGCGAAACGGCCGCCTGCCAGCGATACCATTGGCCGTAGGTCTGGCGGAATCACCGGTAGAACCGTCATGCACAGGCTTGACGGCTTGATACCAGCTGCTTGCATGCCTTCTAGAACCTTAAGTCTTTTTAGCAGCTTTTTCTCGCGCTGGCCCCTGGCGTCCTCGGATTCTTGTTGCAAATCAGCAATTAGCTTATCGAGGTCAATCTCGTCGAGCATTGCCTTGAGCGCGGTGCCGCCCATGGCTATCTCGATTAATTCTTCATAAGCTTCCGGCAAGTTGCGATAATCAGTTTCGCTCATTAGAGCGTGCTTTTGCAAGCTTTCCAGCTGCGATTTCTTGGTGGTAAATTGATTTTCTAGCTCTTCAAGCTCTTTACTCTGTTCTTCGGCCAAAGCCTTGACGTCAGCGCCGTCGGCGCCAGCTTCGCGTTCGTAGCGAATTTTGATAGCGACGCGAGCAGCTTCAGTCTCGGCTTCGAGATCGGCTAGTAATTGGTCGCGTTTCTCTTCGTCAACCTTCAGAATTACGTACGTAGCAAAGTAAGCAATCCGCTCGAGATTACGTACTGTGATACCCAGCAGCAAGCTCATAGCGCTCGGCGTGCCGCGCATAAACCAGATGTGCGCCACTGGTGCGGCCAGTTGAATGTGACCCATGCGCTCGCGGCGGACAATGGATTTGGTGACTAATTCGCCGTTTTTATCGACGGCAGCTTCGCGCGAACGTACGCCCTTAAGCTTGGAATCATGCGGATTGATGTCCTTGACCGGACCAAAGATTCGCTCGCAGAACAAGCCGTCGCGCTCTGGCTTTTGGGTGCGGTAGTTAATCGTTTCCGGCTTGGTAACTTCGCCGTGGCTCCATTTTAGGATATCTTCCGGGCTGGCAACCACCAAGCGTACCGCGTCAAAATCTGCGATACCAGATGTCGAGACTACTCGTGCCATCTTATGCCTCCTCCTCTTCATTATCGTTTGTATCGTCGTAATTATCGTAATCGCTTTCCTCTTCCGAGATTTGGCCGTCATCGTCAATATCGCGCACACTCATGCCGTCATCAATATTGCCGATACCGTCAGATTCGTCAAGATAAGTTTCTTCGTCATCATCATCGTCATCGTCGGAATCTTTAGCATTGCCACCATCGTTCGCTGGTACAGTTTTGTCAGCTGGGCCGCTAGTAGCGATGAGATTTTCGGCATCGATATTATTGGTGTGTTCGTCAACCAGATCGACGCGCAGCCCCAAACCTTGCAGTTCTTTCACCAAAACATTAAAGCTTTCTGGCAGCTTCGGGCCGGTGATGACGTCGTGCTTGATAATTGATTCGTAAGCTTTAGCGCGGCCGTAAACGTCGTCGGACTTGATAGTCAGCATTTCCTGCAAAGTAGTCGCCGCACCGTAAGCTTCTAGCGCCCAAACCTCCATTTCACCGAAGCGCTGGCCGCCGTTTTGCGCCTTACCGCCGAGCGGCTGCTGAGTAACCATGGTGTACGGGCCGGTCGAGCGGGCGTGAATCTTGTCGCTGACCATGTGGTGCAGCTTGATCATGTGCATGACACCGACAGTAGTGCGCTCCTCAAAAGCTTCGCCGCTGCGACCGTCGAAGAGCTGGCTCTTGCCGTCTTTGGCGAAGCCAGCTTTCTCGAGCTGTTCCTCAATCGTTTCATTGCTGACACCGTTAAATGGCGGCGTAGCGACTTTGTATCCGAGAGCGCGGGCAGCCATGCCCAAGTGTGTCTCGAACAGCTGGCCCAAGTTCATACGGCTTGGCACGCCTAGCGGGTTAAGCACTACATCTACCGGCGTACCGTCGGCCAAATATGGCATATCCTCGACTGGCAAAATACGCGCTACCACACCCTTGTTGCCGTGGCGTCCCGCCATCTTGTCGCCGACACTGATTTTGCGTAGTTGTGCGACGTAAATCTGAATCTGCATTAGTACGCCAGCCTTTAATTCGTGGCCGTTTTCGCGGCTGAAGACCTTGACACCTACAACTTTGCCGCCGCCAGCATTATTCATGCGCTGCGAAGTATCGCGTACATCCTTGGCTTTTTCGCCGAAGATAGCACGCAGCAAGCGCTCCTCAGAACTCAGCTCTTGCTCGCCCTTTGGCGTAATCTTACCAACCAAGACATCACCGGCGCGTACTTCAGAACCAACCTGTACGATACCGTCTTCGTCGAGGTGGCGCAAGCTGTCTTCCGACACATTCGGGATATCGCGAGTAACAATCTCTGGACCGAGCTTAGTCTCGCGAACTTCAACCGAGTAATCCTTGATATTGACCGAGGTCAGCGTATCGTCTTCGACCAAGCGGCGGCTGATGACGATAGCGTCCTCCATATTGTAGCCGCCCCACGGCATGAAGGCTACCAGCAAATCTTTGCCGAGCGCCAATTCGCCGTCAGCGATTGACATGCCCTCGATCAAGATATCGCCCTTGGCGACCTGCTCACCGCGCTGGACTCGAACCTTTTGGTTGACACAGCGATCATCGTTGCTCTTGGTAAAATGAATCAAGTCGTATTTTTTAACGCCGTCAGCGTATTTGACTTCGATGCTATCGCCATCAGCACGGATAACTTCGCCATCAGCTTCAGCGACAACCAGTTGGCTGGAATCGCGAGCAATATTAGCTTCGATGCCAGTACCGACAGTCGGCGACTGCGGCTGCAATAGCGGCACTGCCTGGCGTTGCATGTTCGAGCCAGTCAAAGCGCGGTCGACACGGTTTTTCTCGATGAATGGCACCAGGCTAGCAGTCGAGCCGAGGATTTGCTTGTGCGAAGCGTCAATCAACGTCACTTCCGAAGCATCGACGCGGGCTGGCTGCAAGAACTTGCGGGCCGAAACACGCGGACTTTTCAGATTATTATTCTCGTCGAGCTTGACGCCAGCGTCGGCAATCACTTCGTTAACTTCTTGGGAAGCATCGAGATAAACAACTTCGTCGGTAACATGGCCGCCAACAACCTTGAGGTATGGTGTCTCGATGAAGCCATATTCGTTAATCCGCGCATAAGTCGCCAGGTTCAACACCAAACCGATGTTAGCGCCCTCTGGCGTCTCGACCGAGCAGATTCGTCCGTAATGTGTCGGGTGGGCATCGCGTACTTCGAAGCCGGCACGCTCGCGACTCAAGCCGCCTGGCCCCATCGAGCTCAATCGACGCTTGTGGCTAAGCTCTGAAATCGGGTTGACTTCATCGAGCAGCTGACTGAGCTGGCTAGAAGCAAAGAATTCGCGTACCGCTGCCACGACCGGGCGGGCGTTTATCAACTGGCTCGGCGTGACATTTTCGAGATCAGACATTGACATGCGATCCATGGCGTTGCGCTGCATGCGCAGCATACCGACGCGGAACTGGCGCGCTACTAGCTCGCCTACCAGCTTGATCCGCCGATTGTCGAGCGCGTCGATATCATCACCTGGCTCTTGGGTGTTATTCATGCGGATCAATTCGCGGATGATAGCCACCAAGTCGCTCTTTTGCAAAGTACGATTCTCGGCGATATTTGGCACATCTAGCCCCAAACGCTTGTTCATCTTGTAACGGCCGACACGACTGTAGTCAAAACGTTTGAAATCAAAGAACATCCGTTCAATCATCTGGCGCGCGTTATCGGTCGTCGCCAGGTCGCCCGGGCGCAAGCGGCGGTAGACTTCAATCAAGGCCTCGTTGACGCCATGAGCCGGATCTTTCTCGAGTGTAGCCTCGATATATTTGACATCACCAGTATCAATGTCTTCGAATAGTTCTTTGATCTCGGATACTTTACTGTAACCGAGTGCTCGCAGGAACGTTGTCACGGCAATTTTGCGGCGGCGATCGATCTTGACGTAGATAGCGCCGCTAGCGCTGGTTTCGAACTCCAGCCAAGCGCCGCGGCCTGGGATCAACTTAGCGCTGTATAGACTGCGCCCAGCACCCTTTTCAGCCGTGTAGAAGACGCCCGCCGAACGAATCAGCTGGCTAACGACTACGCGTTCGGTGCCGTTGATAATGAACGTCGCCCGGTCGGTCATCCATGGGTAATCGCCTAGATATATTTCTTGTTCTTTGACCTCGCCAGTCACCTTGTTGGTCAGTTCGACCGTTACCGACAGCGGCGCTTCAAACGTCAGATTATTCTCTTTGGCGAATTTCTCGTCGTTTTTTGGATCCTCAAATTTGTAATCCTTGAATCGTAATTCAAGTTTTTGGCCAGTGTAATCCTCGATTGGGTTGAGTTCTGCGAAGATCTCGCTTAGGCCCGTCTCAACGAAATCTCTCCATGATTCCTTTTGATGAGCCAAGAGGTTCGGCACCTCGACCGCTGTGTCATCATTGGTGAAGAAGACACGTTTGACCGGGGTGTGCTGCGCCGTTGTTGCTTGTGGCATAGTACTCCTGCTTGATGGTTAAGTTTGATGAAACCGCACTAGGGTGATGATTCCCGCTTGCGATTGGCGCCGAAGCTTTACTAAATGTAGATACCGCATACCAAAAACGCCGCGCCACAGGCGCAGTACACAACCAACCCACATTACACAATCTTCATTAATTCTGATTATAACCGCGCGAAGCTACTAAGTCAAGACTTTTTGCGGCCGATTACTTCGTCGACTACGCCATATTGCAGCGCTTCGTCGGCACTCATCCAGTAGTCGCGCTCCATGTCAGCTTTGACTTTGTCAAGTTTCTGGCCAGTGTTGCCGGCTATGATTTTCGCTAACCGCTCTTTTAACTCTATCGCCTCGCGCAGGCTGATTTCTTGGTCGGTCACCTTGCCGTGAGTACCGCTCGACGGCTGGTGAATCATCACCCGGGCATTCGGCAGCAAATAGCGCTTACCCTTGGCGCCGCTGCTGAGCAAGAAGGCGCCCATGCTAGCCTGCAGCCCGATACCAATCGTCTGGACGTCAGGCTTGATATATTGCATAGTATCATAAATCGCCAAGCCATCGTACACCACGCCGCCCGGGCTGTTAATGTAGAGCTGGATGTCCTTTTCGGGATCTTCGTTAGCTAAGTGCAGCAGTTGCGCTACGATGACGTTGGCTGTAGCTTCGTTGACTTCCTCGCCCAAGAAAATGATGCGATCCTCGAGCAGACGCGAGTAAATATCATAGCCGCGCTCGCCGTCGCGCGTACGGACGATCACGTTGGGCACTAAGTAATTCGATGGTTTCATGGTCTAATTGTAGCGTACTAATTAGCACTCGTCAAGGCAGAGTGCTAATAATTTGCTATTTAACGCGAAATGTAGTATAATAAGAAGATGGACGGCGCAATCCCGCGCTGTCTAGCTCCGTTTTTTTATCGAAAGAAGGAGGTGGTACGCATGAGCGTACCTATCCCACCGCCCGACCTGCGCAAGGCGCCGCCGTTGCGGCAGCGCCTCCTCACTATCCTCCTGCTGGCCATTTGGCCGGCGGGAGCGTTCGTCCTCCTCCTCGGCTCCGCAGCCGGAGAGGAGAGTCCTCTCGGCCAGGGCTTTACCGCCCTGGTCGAGGCTCCCTGGTGGGCGCTGGCTGGGGCCGCCATGGCCCTGGTCAGCGCTACCCTGCTGGGAGTTCCCGCCACCCTCAGGGTGGCGGCGGACCTTGTTATCGGGGCGAGTTCGCTCGCCCTGCTGCTATCGTGGGGTCTCGACCCCGCGATAGCTGACACCACAGGCACTCCCCTCTGGGGATGCCTACTGTTTTCAACCGGCATCGCCCTGATTGATGCCGGGATCACCGCACAGGAGCGGCGGGCTAGCCGCCCGCCACAGGGTGGAAACGGGGCATAAGCCCCGCTCCGCCAGACTAATAGTCTCGCCGGGGGCGGGGCTGTTAGTCTTTTTTGGCAGTATTTTATACCATATCCAAAATACCCCGCTTGCGCTAGCGAGGTATTTTTTGGCAGGCTATCTGCTACTTGCTTGCCGCTTCTGATTCCTTTGCTTTGGCGCTAGATTTTTTGCTAGCTGGTTTCTTGGCGGCTGGTTTGCCGTCTTTGCTATTTTTACCAGCCTTAGCGAGTTTATCCGCTTTGCCTTTGCCGGCAGCTTTCGCAGTTTTTGCTTTCTTAGTATCTGGAGTGTTTAGCTCAACCAATTTATCAACGGTCTTTTCGGTGATCAAACGGTTGGCGATTTCGCGCTGGGCTTCTGGCTGGTCAAAGCGCTTGGCCATTTCGGCGTTGTTGGCATATTGCTGCTTGTAAGCGTCAATGTGCGCGGCCAACTCGTCGGCAGTCGCTTCGATTGCCAGCTCTTTACTTAGTTCGGCTAGTACTAGTCCAGCTTTGATGCGCGCTTCGGCTGTATCATTAGCTTCTGCCTTGACCCAAGCGTCCCGGTTAGCAAACCCGCGCGATTCGTAGTATTGATCCAGCGTCATGCCGCGGTACCGCAAATTTTGCACCAAATCCTGCTCTAGCGAGCGGATCTGATCTTGACGCAGTACGTCTGGCACAGCCACATCGCTGGCTGCTACTAATTGCTTAACCAAATCGTCTTTTAATTCGTCTAGCGCTTGGCGCTCTTGCTGCGCAGTGATTTCGGCTTCAATATCTTGGCGCAAATCGTCCATCGAAGTATAAGGGCCAGCCTTGGCAGCAAACTCATCATTCAGCTCGGGCAGCTCCACCTTATTAACCTTCTTGATAGTCGTTTCAAACACTACGTCGGCGCCCGCCAGGTCTTTGGCATGATAATCTTTCGGGAATTGCAGGGCGACGTCCTTTTTATCGCCCGCTTTGAGGCCAACTAGCGCTTCTTCAAAACCCGGGATAAAAGTGCCACTACCGATAGTCAGCGGATAATCTTTGCCGGTGCCGCCTTGGAAAGCTTCGCCGTCGCGCTTGCCAACGAAATCAATAATCACCTCATCGCCGTCTCGCGCTGCTTCGGTGGTTTCAGTCTTCTCAGCCAAACCTTTACGAATGCGTTCAATTACTTCTTCGACGTCTTTTTTGTCAACTTTGATTGCCTTTTTGGTTGCTTTGAGTTTCTTGTAATCGCCAAGCTTAACTTCAGGCATGATATCAGCCTCGGCCGTAAATTCCAGCATCTCGCCAGGTACGAACTTCTTCAGCTCGACTTCTGGGCGGTCAAGTACTTGCAGTTTGTTGCTAAGGAACGCCTCGGCGACAGCGCGATTAATTGCCGCCTCTAATGTCTCTTGGCTAAGCGTGTGCGGGTCGGCGTGCTTTTTGACTACCGCAATCGGCACGTGGCCCTGGCGAAAGCCGTTAACTTTGATATTTTTAGCCATTCGCTTGAGCGCAACTTGCTCTGCTGTCTCGAGCTCTGGCTGGCCTGCCGCTACCGTTACCAGGACGCGGGTGGCTGATAATTTCTTCACAGTCGTCTTCATAACGACGTATTATAACAGATTATGCTCAGACTGGCTATTTTGGATAAGCTACAAGATATCTGACAAGTCGAAAACATCGTCGTCTTCGTCGTACTGCTGATGATGACGGCGATCGCTGACAGCAGTCACTACCCGCTCGAAGCTGACTTGCTGTTCGCTATTTTCGCGAATATTCTGTAGATTATACAAGCCCTTGGCGACAGACTGCTCATCAACAGTCATTACGTAGCGGACGCGCTTTTTAATAGCTTCTTTGACTTGGCGATCAATTGGCCGGCCGGTATAATCAACCTCGACTGAAACCCGCTCGCTGCGCAGCTTTTCGGCGATTCGTTCAGCGTCGTCAAGTACATTGCCTACAGTTACAATATAGGCTTGAGTAGCGCTCTCGAGGTGGCGCATACCGGTATGGCGCGCCAGCAGCTCAATAATATTCGACATGTCTGATTGGCCGCCGACCGAACTTTGCAAGTCGTTATTGACGTAGCGTCCGCCCTTATAGAGTAAGGCACTATGTGTAGCATCAGCTTCGGTGAAATCGAAAATAATGCCGCCAGTGTATTCTGGATGTGCCAACGTGATATCAAGGATAACGTTATCAATTCCCAGCCGCTCTAACCGTTCATACAATGCTACTAAATTCACATAACATTCACTATGGCGGATAACTTCTGGTAGGTCTTCGGCCGACCTGGCGGTCAAAAGCTTAGATAATTTTTGCAGAACTTCGCTAGAGTGCGACAACCCGACGATATCAATCGCGCGGTCGCGAAACTTATCTGGCGCCAGCGTTCGCTTCTGTGCCAGCAGGCGCGCCATTAGGCTAGTTTGTACGGCGTCAAGATCAAGGTATTCGCTCAGTAGCAAATCGAGCATCTCTGAGTCATTAATGCGCAAATTATAAGCCGAGCGCTTGATGCCCATAGCGTCGAGACCGCGCTTGGCGATAGCGATTGCTTCGACATCAGCTCGCGGCGACTCGCAGCCGGCATGTTCGTAGCGCAGCAGATAAGATGCGCTCGGGTAGGCCGACACGCCGAAAGCGCCCGCTACGATGTCGTAACGGCGACGATTCTGTAATTTTGACTCAGTGTCAATATCATATTCTTCATAGCCGTACAGTGTTGCCGTATTGCGCCACGATTGCTCGACGAGTTGGCAAGCGCGCACGGTATTCGGATAGTGCACGTCTGTATCGGCGGTTACATTGGATGCTGGTGCCATCATATACCCCTATTATAGCATAAATGGAATTATTTTGCAAGAGTGCTATCTACAAACTCTTTACAGGCGCACCTAAATCAGCTAGAATGAGTTTGCGCGCTAGATATGATTATACGTGTGGCAACTACATGGATAATGCGAGTATGTGCAGACGCGCTGTGCGTTACTGAGAATCAGTGTATGGTCGTGACATAGTGCCTTACAAGCTATACACAGATGTGGTGACTGCGTGGGCAACGCAAGTATGCGTAGACGCGCTGCGCGTTGCTAAGAATCGGTAGATGTCGCGATATAGTACTTTACAATGACACGCAGATGTGGCGGAATTGGTAGACGCGCTAGCTTCAGGTGCTAGTGCCCTTCGGGGCGTGGAGGTTCAAGTCCTCTCATCTGTACCATAACTTGTATTTAGTGGAACAACGTTAATACTACCCGCTCAGGCAAAGCGGGATTTTTTTATTGAGCAAATAGTTGCCTCGCAACTAATGTTTGTGGTTAAATAGAAGCATGACGAACGAAGAACTAGCGATCAAGATCGATAACCTAAGCGATATCGTTGCTAATCTAGCAAAAACGATGGACGAACGGTTTAAGCAGATTGACCAAAGGTTTAAGCAAATCGATGAGCGCTTTGAGCAGATCGACCGCAGGTTTGAGCAAGTTGACGAGCGTTTTGAGCAAATCGATGAGCAGCTTGCTGATATCCGCAAAGACCACAAGACTCTGGTTGATATCGTGAAAGATATGGATCTGGCGGCAGATGAACGATTCCAGGAATTAAAGGCTGGGCAAGCCGAGCTAGCAGCCAGCCAAGAGAGCTTACGGGCCGACCTTGCTGTCGTTCGCCGCGAGCTATATCATGAGTCTGGCAGCCGCGAGATGGTAGACGACACGCTTTATAACTCGCTTGATAAGCGCTTACGCCGAGTAGAGGCAAAGTTTCCTGATTTAGCGTCGAGCCAAGCAGCCTAGCTGTTCCGCTCAAAATATGATTTCTCTTCTTCTACGCTGATTTTTTGGTTTGCTTAATAGTGCAAGAGATATCATGCATGTCTTTGGTCGATCGATTAGAAGTACGTCTTTTGCTAGCGGCGCTAACAATTCTAACAACCTATTTGTAGAAAATATATTTTGGCAGCATCTACCTATACCTGCGGCAAAACATCGCCGTTAACACTAGCAGTGAGCGATCGCAAATTATCGCCGACTTTGACGCCTGGGTTCATAATGCCGAGCGGATCAAAAACTTTTTTGATAGCCGCGTACATCTCGCGAGTGCGAACGTCAAGGTGTTTATACGCGAAATGCGCTGCGATCCGACCCTCGGCTGCTTGGCCAATGAGCGCGCCGTCATACTTAACAGCCAAATTAGACAATTCATCAAAAATCTTGAATAATTTTTGCTTGTCTCCAACTTGACGCAGCGACAGTACCGGATGAACCGTGTAAGTTTCGGCTAGCACGTGCCCAGAAATAGGCATATTACAATGCAGACGACCAGCCAAAACTGTTAATGCTTTGGTAAATTCATCGAAACGCGCAGCTGGAATATAAATATCACTATACAAATGCGGCGCAAAAGCTGGGTTTTTGTCAGGCAATTCGGCATAGCGAGCAATATTAAGTGCTGATAACAGCGCGTCATCGGTCGCGTCTTCGCTAGAAACGAATTTGACTCCCTCGGTGTTGCTGAATGTCTTCTGGATTTTTTTGAGGTTACGAGCGCGAGTACGAGCATTGAAATCGTCAAATCTGGCGATAATAACCGCCTGCGGGTCGGCTCCGTCCAAGCCAAACCAGTCAAAGCGTCGGCCGGCAGCGGCAGCAGCGCTAAATAGCTGGGCGTCAAAATACTCGGCAAAAGCTGCGCCGCTATCGCGCAATATACGCATAGCGTCATTGGCTACGCTAGCCGAAGCAGATACTAGCGCGAAGACCTCATTGCTCTGGCTAAGAAATTCGGTGCGCAAAATCATCTCGCTGATAATACCTAGCGTACCCTGCGCACCGATGAATAGCGGTGTCAAGTCGAACTGATTTCCTCTCTTGACAGAGGCTATAGAGCTATAGCCAGACTTATCATATTCCGGGAGAGCAGTAATCACGTCGTGGTATTCGTCAATGATTGCGTCAATGCCGCGGTAAATATCGCCCTCTAGATTCTGCAGGCCTTTCTTGCGACTGAGCTCGCGCCGGCCGAGCGGGCCTGTTTGCAAAATATCGCCATTTGCTAAAACTATCTCAAGCTGGCTGATAAAGGCGCTTAAATCGCCGTATTTACCGCTAGCCAATCCAGCCAGATTGTCGGCGATAGCTCCGCCAACTGTTCGACGCGCATCTAGGCCGTCGAGCGGCGGGATGTTAACACCCTGCAGGCTTAGCGTTTGACACAGGGTTCCAATGGTCGTGCCGGGCTGCAAGCGAGCTAACCGCTGCTTGGCGTCATACTCAAAAATATTATTCATATGCCGCGACATATCGGCTATCGCCCCGCGGCCAATTGCGCCTCCCATAGTTCCGCGGCCTGAACCGCGGGCAGTTATTGCCTGAACATGCCCGCGTTCAGCTAGCTGCCATGATAAACGTGCCGTTTTGCGAATGTCGTCGGTGTTGCGCGGCGCGACGATCATCTCTGGTGCAAGACTCAATACTCCAGCATCGTTAATATAAGCCTGCCGCACATCGGGCCGGAAGTCAATCTCTCCTAGCAAATGTCCGCGTAGGTAATTAGCAATTTTGCTCATACACCCTCATCTTCATATAAATCTATTTTAGCATAAGCTGCAGCAATTTTTCGCGAATTTGTTAGAAGTTTGCTATAATTATTTGTGCAAGCAAAATACGTGCGATTTGCACGGCAGCGGTGTGCCGCTAGAGCTTGCAAACGCTCGCGGATGTGGTGGAATTGGTAGACACGCATGCCTTAGGAGCATGTGCTTTCGAGCGTGAAGGTTCAAGTCCTTTCATCCGCACCAAGGAGATTCGATACACACTCTGAGGAAAATACGCATAAAAAATAACCCGTATATCGCGGGCTATTTTAATTCCCCAAAAATCACGAATCACACGATTCTCGGCGGAAAGAGGTGAGGCAAGCATTTCCATAACTACGATTGTCCACCACAACAATTCCTGCCGAAAAGTGATTCTCTCGCCTAGCTGTTAACTAGGCGAAATAACTAATTGAAAACCTATCAATGTTCTGTCATCGCTGACTGTCCATATACTAGCAAATAATGACATAAATGTCAATAGCCTTGAGCGTTTTTCATAGCTTTGTAAAACTGACTTTCTGCTAGTTCATCTTTAATTTGTAGGTATATCTGAACTGTTGAGATATCGCTATGTCCCAATAATTTCTGAATAGTTATCAAGTCGCAGCCAGATATAAGCAAGCGAACAGCGAAACTGTGGCGTAGCTGATGTGGCGTCATGTGTATATTAGCGTACTCCTTGAATGTGCGCTGCATCCAAACTCTAGCTGTTTTATCGTTCAATCTAAATAACGGACCGTAAAAACGATTGTAGTCAGTTACGAACTCCTCTAGCTTGCATTTTAAGCGCTCCGTTAAAAAAACAGTACGTTCCTTCGATCCTTTCCCCTTTACATACAGATTCAATCCGTCGATATCATTGTAGCTAGTCCTACATAATTCTGATATACGAAGTCCAGTATCGTAAGCAAAATCTATGAGCATATTTACTTGCCTTTCATAGCCGCTCTCAGCTGTTTTCTGTAGTACAGACTGTATAATTCGATGTTGTATGTATCTTGGTCGTGGTTTTACGTTCTTGCGTGATTTGACGAGGTTTGGGTTAATGCAATCTAAGTTCATGCGTTCTCTACACCACTTGAAAAACGCCTTTAGTACACGTTTAGCTGCATTAGTAGTTGATGCGGCATGATTCTTTCTATATTCATAGAAATAGAAATCGAGCCATCTAATAGATAACTCGGTTATATTGGTTTTATGAAACCTGTCACAAAATCCTACAAACTGTCTAAGGCGCGTTACTCTTGTTGATATTGTGTCGGGTGACATATCTTCAATGATGGCTGAGTAGTGAATGAACTGAAACGCGAGCTCTTTGATATTCTCTGTATAGCATTCTGTTTTAAACAGATTGCTCATCTGCGACAATTCATTGATTACCGTAGATTTAGAGGTTGTAATAGTTGATATTGATGCATTCATTGTAGTCTCCTCAGAATGACTTAAAATTTTTACTATTACCTTAAACCCCAGATTATTATTCTACAGATACTTCAGATCGACATAACGTTTTTTATGACATTTAGTACAACCATAAACCACTAAATATGGACCCGGTGGACCGCAGTATATATCTCCCGTCGGTCGGTTACGATCTATTCCAAGGCGCTGTTTATATAGTCTCCACTCATGGTTACAGTTGCCGTTTCTTTTTGAGAATAATCTCTGCTGGTTACGTTTAGCTCTAACTTCGGTAATTTGCTTAGCAAGCTTATGTCTCGCTTTACTAACATCAAACGTCATACACCTGCTTTCTTACACAGAAATGAGAATAGTCGCGCTGGCTGATGTCCACGTTGAGCTTCCTCGACTAATTGCCAAATTCTGTATTCTGGCAATTTCAATGCTACTTTGCAATAAAACGAAAAGTAGTCATGATTGTTAAATTTGTCGCAGAGTTGAAATGCTATTGATTCAGCTCGCCGCGTCTTTTGCCATTTATCTATCGGTTGTTTTTCGTCCGACATAACTAAACAATTGTAATTGGTATTGAGATTGGGGTTTCTTTTAGGAAACCTTTTAAATTGAGATTGAGATTGCAATTGATGCGTCGTCACCTCTGTTAACCCTCCAAAATTAAGCCCAAATCTAACTAGCACCATCGCTAGACAAGGGTGTTGTGCGTTATGAGAAAATCCAGCAAGACTTTTAGTGCTTTAGGACTTGACAAGATTTTCTGTTTGTACGAGGAATTAAAAATCCCCCTCCCGACTTTCGCGCGGGCGAGGGATTTTATAGACCCCTCTTACGAGGGCGTATCTAGTATGTAATCAGTCTCATTGTTGCAAATACTTAAGCAAATGTCAATAGTTATTTAGGTTTTCTTGTATTATCTCTGCTAAATTCAGTTGTTCGGAAATCCCGAACAGCTTGGTGTAGTTGTCCACAACCATTTCGTGGATATCCACGAAATGGTCACTAGCTAAATTATAAAGCAATCCTTTATAGTTCAACCTTTTGACGCTGGTGGTGTCTTACCGCGTGGCTCGGCCAACAATTTGCCAGTTTTCGGGTCGTGCCACCTGCTCAAGCCTGGGACGCTGTGTGTATCTACTAGACACTGTAGGCAATCGTTGTATGTCGAGCCTGCTGGCATCTCTGGCGTGGTCTTGCCGATGTGTAACGTTACGCAGCCGCAAGCCTTGCACTCGCGGAAGTATAGACTTGATTTGGTGATAGTGATTTTCTGTTGATTCATGTTTTACGATTCCGCCCAAGCAGCTAGCTTGTAGTACCATTTTTCTACGACCGACCAAACACCAGATGCAGCAGCTACGAAGCTAGCTATTGCGCCAATCCAGCCGCCAAGCCCTAACATGTCTAGAAATCTTTTAAACTCTGGTGCTACGACTACCACTGTTAGCAATGCTAGACCAGCACCGATAGTTTGCAGGAAACTGCGAACCATACGTCCTTTAGCGGTTTTAGCGCTAAATAGTGCTTTTATTTTTTCCATAATATCCTCCTTATTTTTTATTAAACTTAAACACTGATGTAATAAAATCTACAATAAATCGCAACATCTCTTCGATTTTAGATAGTCGAGTATCTACACTACTATCCTGCTCCTGTTTTTTCTTCTCCTCAGCTTCGCGCAATGCTTTCTCTTCAGCTTCTTTGCGTGCTTGCTCTTCCTGGCGAGCTTTCTCCTCGGCCGCCTTTCTGGCGGTCTCCTCACGCGCTTTGCGCTCAGCTTCGGCCTTAGTCTTGTTAGTCAGCAGTGTGCGTCGCTCTGCCGACTCCATCAAATCTTGACGTACCTGTTCGATACTCCAACCTTTACTCATCTGAGATAGATAATGATTTAATCCGCCGGCATCAGCCTCACGCTCTAGGATTTCTCTGTATGCTTGCTGGATAGCTGGCGCTTTATTTGGCGCTACTGGCTTTGGTAGGTTCTCAACGTAGGTGCGCACTCGATAAAATGTTGGCGCTCCTCGCCTAAAACTCTCATTAAGTTTGCCAAGTCGAGAAGCATAAACTACGTCACCATCTACTACGCGTGTGACGGGACCTGGTATATGCACATTCTCTTCAAAAACATCGCCGCTCGTCACAACACCGATGTGTCCATATCCACCGCCATCTTGTTTCCAGACAACAATATCGCCGCGTTTCGGTGATGATACTAAGTAAGCGTGGCCTTCTCGTACTAACTGGTCGCCAAAATCTTTAGCGTGACCGCGTGCTATGAATGGATTAGGTACGCTTGTCATCTCTGCTAGAAACCACTTGACTAGCGATACACATTGACCGGTTAGATTGCCGTCTCGACCAGTATTATCAGTATCGGCTGGAAAGAACATATTTAGACGCTTGAGAGCATACTGATCTACGTTGATATCTATTGCCATTATTTATCCTCCTTGACATTAATTACCTCTTTAATCACGTTTGGTTGCCGCAAAAATTGCTGTGCCATCTGCATCGCACTTAATCCTGTGGCTACGATAAACAGAGTAAAAATAGTGCCAGCAAAAAAGTTTAATACCTTATTTTCAGACAGTACTATTACCTTGATTAGAAAATTACTATTTAGTTTATCGTTTAACTCCGTTAGTTTCTTTAGTGAGTCGTCAGTCGATTTTTTATACTCTTCAAATTCGCGTTTTAACACCAGGCCGTCTAGCTTTTCTAAGATTTGCGTAAGAGACGGTTCTACTACCTTCTCATTAAATACCTCTAGTCTTGCTAGGCGCTCGTTTTGCTCTGTATCTGATTTTGGCATATAAAAAACGGAAGCCTTTCATGATTACGCGTGCTTCCGTTTTTTGAGATCACACTTTGTTTAACTTATGGTTATATTTTACCACTTATACGATAGACAGACAAGGTTGATTTTGCGTCGCTGCCAATGCTCTTCTAGAGGAGGGAGACATACTTGATGTCAGGGCTAGATGTACAGACCCACGTAATTTTGGAGGTGGAGTCAACCAAAGCGAACTCAATATAAGGTTTGTCGCAGACATCTAGTCCTCTTTAGATTTCTTCGTATACAAAATAGTCATCGCTACAACGCCAACAGTTCTTGTCTGGTAACGTATTTTTGGGGCACCTTCCCAGTTAGCGAATTTAAGCTGAAAATACTGTAAAGATGGCGCGCCTGGATTTGTGTAGCCGTTTGGATATCTCTCGCCGTTCGACATATTCAGAACAGCATCCAGAGAAATTAGCTTATCTATGTAGTCGAACGTTTCATTGTTTGCTCCAGTTTCTTCTGTACCAGAACCTTTCGTAGTAAAAGTTATAGATTTCTGATAGATTGACTTTCTGTCAGTCCATTTCCTGCCTGTATCAACCTCCTCAGAGCTGTAGTCGTATGCTGGCAGCGACGCAAAATCAATCTTGTCTGGAGTGATAGCTTTATCCTTTATGTTTTTAGTCTCGACTATACCCTCTTTTAATTTTCCGTCTGTATCAAGGGATTCTAGTAGAGCTTGCGCCAGACGATCAGCATACGAAGCAGAGGCGCATGGCTGAACTATATCACCGACATTGTTACCATCATCTTCAGGACCTGCTAATAACTTCAGGTTTATGATACTGCTATTTGCCTTGTTGGCCACTCCTATCCAATCGCGGACAGTGCCCTCAATTACGTTGCCAGCAGAATCGGCTCTATAGGTTATGAAGTTCATTGCCGTTTCTGTACTCCAGCCGCTTAAGCCGTCAGTCATCAATGTGTCGGATCCTGCCGCGCGCGGGCTTATCACGTGCGCTACATTTGGATAAGATCCATCCATTACTCGTGTAATTTTATCTTCTATACTTGCCATGATTTCCTCCTTTAGCTTAAATCTTTCGTACCAATATTGACGTACTCAAATACCACCCTTGACATCGCGTAGCTTACTCCAGATTCGGATGATGACCAGCCATATTGCACCCACTGAGCATCCTCATCAATTTCCAACTCTATATCTTCGCTTGCTGAATTAAATATATTTGGAACATTCTTTATTCCGCTCCACTGCACGCCTGGTGTACTCCAATACACTCCCGGCTCACTCCAACCAGTGCGGCTTGATGTTGCGCCAAAATATCGTGTTTCAGAAAAGTTCTGAAGCCCATCTTCAGTTTTAACGGTAGCATTTAACGTTATTCTTCCTTGTGGGCGCAGCAGGGTAAATACAGCTCTTAATACTCGCGCCCAATCGCGGCCAGTCTCCTCAAATCGAAGTTGTCCGCTTTGCGCGCTCGTGTTGAATAATCTTCCATCATCTGCCGTTTTGACACTCTTTGACAGTTCAACAATCTTATCTCCTTGAGTAATTAGAAAATGTGTTACGCCAGAGTTATCGTTATACAGAGTCATCCAATCGGCTCGAATATTCCACGGCTTCATCCATGCACCCTTGCGCTCAGCGTCATAAACCCAAATTTGATTATTATAGTTAGCTGCGACTGGTAATGCCCAGTACACACGCCCCTCAAACGCTAATCCAACAGCTTTCTTAATAGCTTTGGTATTCAGCGTACTAATTGCATCTTGAATAGTGTTAGTTATTCTCTTGGTGGATAATACGTTTTGTAATTGTGGCAGCGTACCTGTAGTCTTGAATCCATCGCGACTTGGATAAAGCAGATCGTTGTTGTAAATTACTGCAGCATCGGGGCTATCTGTACCGTCGGCTCCAGTGTCTTCCTGTACTTGCCATACGGTGATACTTTCATCGCCATATGATATATTCGTTGGTGCGACATAGAATCGCTTACCAGCACCGTTCGTACCACTAGACAGAACGGTAACTTTTGGATCGCCCTTACCGTCGCGATATGGTCTTACTGCAATTGGCACTTCTTTTGTGCCACTACCAACAGGCGTATAACCACCTCCGTATCCTGGCGAGAAGTCCAGCTCATGTCCATAATCGCCGCCGCGCCAAACGTAGAATGGATTTTCTCTGTCACCAGTCAACCAAATGCGCCCGTTGATTACATCGCCGCGCGTAGCTTTTGGGCCGGCAGTATTGTTGTCTTTAGGCAAAGGTATAGACATATCCAGACTACGTGACCCATTATCAATAAACGTTACCTGATCCATCGGTAGTGCTGTTGATAGTCGATATAATGTTGGGTCACCGCCGCCGTCTACGCCAACACCACAATAGATGTTCCACGATTTGGCCTCCGTGCTGTCTGGGCGTTTAATAGATAAACTCTGCTTTTCACCATTCCACATGTCTCGGTCTGTAGATATAGTTGTAGAAAGTAATGGCGAGCCTGCTGTCTCACCCACAGTAGAATTAAAAGTGACCGCATAAAATACCTTGAACCCAGTACCGGTTAACCCTGTATTCTTATCCAGTATTGGTACTGTTGGGTCGGCTATTTTCTGGAATGCTACAATTTTCATAGTAGAAATATCCAAATAACTCAGCGTATCCTCACCATTCATAATCAGTAGTTTGTTACTTATCTGCCTGAAGTGCCCGCGAGATGACTCGTGGTATTCTTTACCATCAATTACTTGCCAGGTAGTATCTTCACCTTTGGCAACGCATAATTTTGTCTTATCTTTAATTCTCTGCAAGCAAGCTAGCCAATTTATTGAACCTTTACTAGTTGTACTGCGAAACTCTGCCAACTCGCCCAATACTTCTCCCAGTGGCTGCGGACCGTATTTTGCCGTGCCGCACCTAGACGTGATGACTGAGTCCTGATCCAGAATCATGTTTTCACATGACCGTAAACCCCTTAACGGCGAACGACCGTCATCAAAGGCTGTTACTACACCGTTCTGCCAGTCCTGCACCGCCAAGCGCTGTATCCTTGGTGACTTCATATTTTTGGCAGGCTTTAGCATATATCAGACACTCCTGGGACCGTGTGTAATGGTCGATAGCTAGCCTGAGCGGCATTGTTTTCAATCATCTTTTGCATCAACTGATTTGCCTCCTCAATGAGGTTACTGTATTGGTTTTGTAGAAGAATATCGTTACGGGCATACTCAGCTGCGCACATTGTCACTAACCACATAGGGTTGTCTACTGGCACAATGCTGCTCGCTTCAGTGAGTAATGGTGCATGTAAATACACCGGCACTTCAATCTCCCCACCCAGCATTGGGTCGTTGTCCCTGATGCTATCGATGAACACCAGTTTATTACCAGCGATTGTGCAGCAGTCTTGTCCTTTATATATTCCTGCTTGCTCTGGCGGGACCGTAGTATACTCGCGCTCCCGTCCATCTTTTCTGACTTTGATGGTATCGCCTAGTACGTCACTCACCTTTGCCACCTTGGTCATATCAATGTTGTACGCTTGATCCGTTGATAAAGTGCCGATTATGTATGCTGGATTGTATAAGGATTGCCAATCAACATTTGGTTCACTCTGCCACACAGGAATGTACATATTAGCAATCCCCAGTATCTTCTGGTACTTCTTGTCGGTTTCTGGTAAGTTTCGTACTTTACCAGTAGCTTTTAGCATGACTGCTGATACGAGTTGTCTAGTGTTCATAGCGTTTTCCTGAATTAAAAACACGGAGCCGGCTTATTGTTGCCAGACGCTCCGTGTTATTTAGGTCACGCTGTTTTCTTACTCTTAATTATAGCATAAATTGAATAATTATGCTCGCGCTTTCTTGATGTGTATTTTTGGATTCTTCTTACTGGTGCTGTTCCATTGTTTCAAAGTAGCGTTTACTTGCCTCTGAGCAACCGATCTATTAATCAGGTTTTGTCCTATCTGGTTAATATTTACGCCCTTTACTGAGGTCTGGTTTGCTTTTGGTGCGGATGAGGTTAGGCTGTTGATGTTTTTGACAGCAGCCGATATCAATGGCGATGTTGATGAAGCTCTACTACCCCTGCTGCGTCCAGAACCGCTCCGACCATTACCTCCGCCAGACGTCTCTTTAGTAATCCTATTGCCATCTACGTCAAATTGAGCGGCATTGAGGGCTTTTGCTTCCCACTTAGTTATGTAGCCCTCGGCCCGCAACTTATTGATGACGCCATTCTTGGCAAACATCTGCCCGGTGATACTCTTACGGCGCCCGTTAGTTAGTGCTTGCATCAGCTCCTCGTGGGATGATTCTTGTGCCTTCTGACGCCAATAATTGTCCATTAGGCTCACTTCCTTATGAGTAGTCATTGCCCCGTACTCGATTTGCTCCTTGGTATAACCAGACTCCCGATAGTAGCGTTCTCGTACCCAATCTGGCAAGTCCTTATGTTTGCCCATGAGGATGTCTACGGCGCTCTTGGCTTTATTAGCTTTCTTCTCACCATTTTCTAGTCTATTCAGTATATCATTGCCCGAACTAAACTCTTTCTTTATGGTCGATGCGCCATCAATGTTGTAAGCTTTCATCCAGTTATCGTAGGCTTCATCGCTTTCGCCTTGGGCTGCAGCGAGGTTTTTATAGTATTCCCGCTGAACATCACCTTTTTTATTTACCAGCAGACCATCTTGGATTTTGTATTCTCCCTTTTTCAGTCCGCGTTCAAAGTTTCTAGCTGCCTTGCCGGCTTCACCACCACCAGTAGATAGAGTACCGCCATTTGCTTTCTCGTCGGGGCGTACGGCATTTTTACCAAACAGCAAAGCTTTTGCCTGCGTCCAAGGGTCGTTATTGTCTACTTCAAAGTTAGTACGTGTTTTACCATACTTGTCAGTATAGGTATCAGCGCCTTCGCGCAACAATTGTGCACCCTCGGCGGTCTTCTTTATCTGGTTACCTGCCGGTATCAATCCTCGCAAGTTCTTCTCGGTATTCTCCTTATCGCCCTGAGCCGCATAAAATCCAGCACCTAGTAAATTACTAGCCGTTTGTGCGACGCCAGTAGCACCATCAAAGCGGCCTAAGTCGCTTGACTTACCAAATATCTTTTCTCGCTCTGATTTAGGTATCATATTGACCGCTGCCTGCGAAAATGGATTTGCCTTTGCCGCTTCACCGGCAACTCGGGCTATTTTTTGCCCTAATTTGTCGTCCTCACCATCGTCATCAGCATCATTGCTTAGTGCGTCTTTGATTGCATCAGCCATATTAGTTAGTGGCTCATTGCCCGTGATTTGCTTCATCAGCATATTTAATCCATAGGCAACTACGAATGCTTCAGCGGCTCGTGCCGCACCGACAGCACCATCCTTAAACTGAAGAGATTTTATGTCTGAACCGATTTTCTTAGCATGGGCAATATTATTTTTCCAGCTCTCGTTTGTTTCGTAGCTGAATTGCAAAAACATCTTACCTAGCGTCGATTTATACACCTGCGGCATAGCACCGATACCGCGTCCACCGACAGCCCGCTCCGTTGCTTGGTCGGCTGCTTTTATCAGCTGGTATCCTGTCAAGCCTTGCTTCTTAAATCTGTTGTAGTTAGCTGCCCAGTTGAGTTGTATAAACTTCTTTTCTACCAGATTCATGCCTGACACTACGCTAATTGCATTGGTAGCTTTCTGGTAGTTTGACTTAATAAACTTACCTTCAGTATCTGTGTAGCGCTCGCGTAGGAATGCGGACTTGCGCATTGCCTCTTTAGTATCTTTCTGGAATGCCGTTAAGAACGCACGACCAGTGTTGCGCAGTCCATTATCTCGGACCGTTTCTGGCAGGTTTAATGTCTGCGCTAAGGTTGACGATAGGTTACCTAAAATCTTATTAGCACCATTCACACTTTCTAGACGGCGAATAACTTGAACTCCCGCGTTAGTTCTGTCTATGAATGGACGATCTAACGAACTACTCTTGCCAGCCATCTCATTTACAAAGTCTTGCACAGCAATGGTAGTCTTATTTGATATCTTTTCGCCCTGCGCGAGATTGCTATCTGGGTCAATGCGTGTACCATTCTTTCTTGCCATATCCATAGCCCTCATAGATGACTCTATTTGCCGACCACGGGCAATCACTGGCTCCATGTGAGTGTTGTAGAGCATCACATCGGTGTAGTACTCAAAAGCCTTGCGGGGATCTTTTTCGTAATTCATCATACCGCCACGGCGCTGCTTCTCGTTAGCGTTAAACTTGTGAGTTGGCTTGAAGTCAGCGGATAGCCCCGCTAATGAGGCTGGTATCTCGCCTCGGGCTTGACTCTCTATGTCCCCCTTAATACCTACTGGTGAAGCAGCTAGCAGCTTATCTACGGCGCGGCCTAGCATGCCGCTACGTTTCTGGATGTGAGGCATATAATTCTTAAGATATGGGACTTCATCTTTACCATACATTCGCCTAATCTCATTCAGGTTCTCAATCATTGAATCATAGTTTTCTCGCATAAACTGATCGTATTCTTTGACGCGGGCAGCCGCCTGTTCGCCATATTTTTTCGCGAATGCCGTTTGCATGCTTTCATCAGCAGAACCTACTGGGAATTTACCTTCGGTGTACATTCCCACATCTTCCCAGAATTTCTTTTCATTCTTAAAGCGTGGACGGGCTTTATCTACATACTTAGCTATTGCCTTGTGTTTACCTATGATATTTTCAACTGCATCAGCATAGTTAGCGTATGCTTCGGTCTTTTGGTAGTACAAGTCCTTGAGCAGCTTCTGTCCAAGTTCGTCTTTAACGTTTTTCTCAACTAAGCGATTAAAGTTATCTGTTATGCCGCCTTTACTTTTATCTAGGGCGCTTGTCAGATGGTCAACCTCTAACACGTCAAACTTACCGTTTGTTTGGTGAACTACGCCAAACGGCGTTACTTGAATATAGTTACCTTCAATTTCTCCCGTCTTTGGATTACGGACGAAGCCGCCATCAATTGAGTGCTCGCCCACTAGAGGCACAACTGCAATACCACCCTCACGACCAGGATTCTCATACGCCATAAACTCTTGGACCTCACCGTCTTGCTTAGCGGCATTTAAGGCTTCCTGGATTGCTTGATCTCTATTAACCTTATCTATCTTTTTGGACTGACTTTTCCATATGTAAGCAGCTCGCGAGGTTGGCATCCAATCGCCATATTCGCCGTCATCACCAACATAGCGACGTTCAAAGCTGTTAAAACTCTTCTTGCCGTCGCGGCTGCGCTTGGTGTGCAAGCGGTATTCATAGTCGCCATCCTGAAATGGCTTCGTCCAGTCGTCTTGTATGCCAGATTTAGTCTGCTCATACAGATTTCCCTTAGTTAGCAAATGTCCTTCATCCATTGGTACGTTCTTGAACTCTTGTGCTTGGCTTTGTTCTAATGGTTGAGATTCAACAGTCTGCCGCAGTATTGAGTCGGGTGGCTGTTCGTTAATGGTGGCCTTAGTACTGTTTTCCAAACCAACGGAATGGCGTTCGCTACTATTTTTAGCTGCAAGCGCTTGTTGTGCATCGGCAATAATATCTGGGTCTCGACGCAGCTCTGCTAGTCGTTGTTTACCAGCACGTACATTACGGCGAGCCTCTAGCACTCGATGTATCTCATTGATGAAGCTGTCGATATCGTCATAGCCCATCTCTTGAGCTACGGTATCGATATCTCTCTTGCCGTCTCGTCTCTTATATCTTGATGGTATATCGTTGGCTAATTCTCCTAAATAGTGCCTTAAGTCATCGATGTGCAGACGAGGTATATTCCAATCGCCGTTGGTACTTTGGAGGTCGGCGGCTTCATTCGCGAATAACTCTGGGTAGTAGTTGTATATTTCCTCGTCTATAGCTTGACGCAGCTCTTTGGTCATTCTTGGTTTAGGATTGTTTTGGATATCGTCTATTTGGTCTTGGATAGGATGTTTGAAGTGTAGGTCGTTATTGACATTTTGAGGGACATTTGGTATACTATCGTTGAACCCGTTGTCTGGGTCGCCAGAGGACCGTCCAGGACGTGAAGGTTGTCGGCCGGATTCATCCGCAGCAACAGCCCCCTCTGGGGAATAAGACATAGCAGGCTTGTCGTTTGGCAAGTCTTTGTTTATGTTAAAGTATGTTACCAGATTAAAATCTTTACCGCTATATTCAAGCTCAGCAACAATACGATGGTGGTTATCTAATTGTCGTTCAAACACCATGCGCTTACCAGTCCTACCAGTGCCTGACATATATACTACATCAGGGTCTGAGAATACATGAGGCAGAGCCCTGATATCTGCTTCCGTTAGAGGGTTAGCGTCTGCACCATTCCTGCCTAATCCCGTAAGGTGTCCACTGTTTCGCAAATGATTTACGGCATTCTTATCTATAATCAACCGAGCTTTTTTATTAAAGTCGGTTGATCGTAATGCTTCTGCTACTTTTCTAGCACCATCTTCAGATAATTGGCCAACAACGGACTTGATTTGCTTGCCCCGTCGGACAGAATTGAAGGATCTAACAGCCCGCTCGCTTACGTCAGAATCAAGACTCATTGTTTTAATCCGACCATCACCACCTGGTACTTGTTGAGAGTTGCGGAACTTCCCCGTCTCCATCTGAGCGTAGAACTGCTTGATGATGTCTTGCTTGCCGATGAGTGATTTTATGGCTTCAGCAATGCGGTCATATACTGCCAGGACCTTTTGAGGAATACCTAATCTAGCGCCTAAGCGCACTTTATCTTCACCGTTTAGTCTCCCGTTATAGTATTCGCTAAAGCCGTCTGCGAGCTGCTCCTCAGCCAGTAGGTTGATGTCGTTGCCATATTGCCTGCCATATTTGTTTAGAAGGTAATTGTAGCCGTAAGCTTGGCGGATAGCGTTTAGCAGCTCTGGCTTGTTTTCTGTACGTTCTAATAGCTTATGTCCTAGTTCGTGGTTTAAAGTGTCTTCTGTAAGCTTGTTTAGATTGATTTGGTCGGTCTTTGGATCGTAGTAGCCTAATGCTTTTCTCTGCATTTCGTTCTGCCACTCGTTGAAGACGAGCTTTTCATCACCTGTTAGCTGAAGCTGGCGTGCTAATAATTTGCCTTCTTTCTGTATGTCATTGGTCAATTCTTGAGTGCGCGCCTCCTGCTTTTTGAACTTTACATAGTCTCGTATTTTTACGTTATTTTCGTCGAATACCACATAATTAGTATTCTCTGCTTTGCTAAGGTCTCGATTGTCGGCATTAAATAGGGAGTCTGCAGGATAAACGATTCCATCAATACCAGCACGATTTAAGAACAGAGAAGCTTTCTTTGGTGTCATACCCCACTCGCTTTGCAATTTATGGTATACAGATGCCCCAGATTCGTCAGTGTCAAACGGAATCGAATTAGGATAACTTCCATCGTCTCTTACGCTAGTTCCCCATTTATCAGTCAAATTCTCAATAAGGGCTTGCTGTTTTATTTTGTGCTTTTGCTCGGGATCAACAGCGTCATACCAACTTAAGAAGTCGAAGTCACGACCGTCATTACTGGTGAGTCCTACATTATACAGGTTTTTGCCAGAGTCAGCATTATCGATTCTTCGTTCGATTTCTTGTTCAGCGGCATGTCTCTTTTTTGAGCCATTACGTACAACTCCATCTAGCTCGTCAGCAAGCTTATCGTACTTTTCAGACTGTGCGAGAAAATCACGATCAAAGCCAGTTCCAACCATATCATTTGCCTTTTTAGCATAACGTTGACTCTCCTGTCGCAATAGTCCGACCTGATATGCTAGTTCATCCGGGTTCAAATCGGACATAACTTTGTGCCCGTTCCTAGTCAAGAATTGTTGAAGTTCATTGGACATATTGTCTTTATTCACATATAAACTATCTCTAAATTCACCAGAGCTTAGATTGTTTTTCATTCGTGCACGATTATTAGTATTGCCGATATCTGCATAATGCTCGCCAATCCCCTTGTTATCAGTGAAGTATAGCCCCCAGCCAAAGGATTGGTTTCCCTCGCCAGAACCAATATTATTAGTGGAGAATTTATCAAATGTATGCGGTGAGCCATGATATAGGTTTGTTCCATTAGGCACCATTTTATACCTCACATCCTGCATTGCTCGGTTCTGTACGCCTTGGGTGGCTTGTTCGACAAGGTAGTTTTCTAGCCTGCCAGTAGTTTGTCGGCGGGCGGCTATAGCGTTAGTGTCGCCCCGTTGGATATCAGAGATGTTTTGACTAACCGCTTGCTTGAGCGCTGGTGAGGCGTTTGGCATGGTGTTTTGGATTGCCTGGTTAGTGTCTACCGATTGAATAGGGTGGGCTTGGTTATTCTGGTTGTTAGCAATATTAACTTCTGCCGCTTGACGGATTGAGTTGTTTTCTGCTGGGCGTCTAAAGAATGATGAGTATCCCGTTTGCTGGTTGTTTACAGGGTTTATCGCTGTGTTTACTGCAGTTTGAGTTTGCGTCTGTGATTGTTGCTGTGGCCGGACTGGCTGCTGGTTCTGTCTCTGCGCCAAGGCTTCTTGCTCTAGTCGTCCTGCATTGTTTTGGCGGGTGGCCATGGCGTTTGTGTCGCCTTTCGCTGCCGCATTAGGCATATCCGCGCTAGTCTTTACGCTATTAATATTTTGAACAGCTCTATTTATCGCACTGTTCAAAGTACTTTTACCCGCCTGAACACCCTTGCCGGCGCCGGCCATTACGCCGCCGCCAAAGGCTCCCAGTCCGAATGATTGCCCATAGTCTTTTATTCCGGCGTCTAATCTGCCGTTATCGGCTACATCGCCCAAAAACGTCTGAGTAGACTCCTCAAGTCCTTCTTTAGCACCATCTTTAGCAATTTCTTTAACTGTATTCAATATTGCCTGTTTTGCAGTTCGGTCGGCCGCCTGTTTTGCGGACTGCTTGCCAAGTGATTTCAATAGAGTGCCGCTACCGCCGAACGCTAATCCGCCGACATCAATAGTCCCATCCAGCAGCGTCGCTGTTCTCTGTTCGTCGCTTAATTTCTCTACATTTCCATCGTCCTTAACGCGGTACCCGCCCATTGCTGCGCCAATCTTTGACGGTGCGTTTATTAACCCGCTAGCCATACCAGACGGTAGCTTGGCAACAAAGCGAGCGTAGTCCATGGGGTCGTTCCACTGGAATCCCTCTTTATTATCGCTAGAGTCTACCCACTTCTCATAACCGCTGAGTACGTCATTAACAGGCTTTACCGCTCTTTGAAAATCTTGTTGATTTTTTGGACCGAATAATCCATGTCGCCCGAATGGGTTTAGATAATCAAAAAAGTTTGCCTTTTCATTCTCTTTCAGGCTTATCGGTGCATTAATTCTCTCTACTTTCTGCTGAAGCAGCGGTGTTGTCCTTTGTACTTGTTGAGCTAGGGTTGGCACTTTGTTTTGGTTAGCTATATCGTTCAGTGTTTGGTTTCTATTTTGATTCTGATAGACAAAATATGGCTGGGGTTTCTGCGCCTGTTGAGGCTGCTGTACTGGTTGTTGAACTGGCTGCGGCTTCGGCGGCTGTACGGCCATGTTATGTGCTTGTATCTGCTTATTCTGCTGGTTAGCCCAATCTTGCTGTCCTTGCGGAGTAAGCACTTTTGGTGCATCATTTGCTGTCACCTGTGGTTTTAGCTGATTGTTCTGGCTATTCAGATTTAATTGCTGAGTAGCTTGATTAGCCTGTTGGAGGGGATTAAGATTGACTTTCGGTGTCGAGGGCTGTGATATAGTAGGCGTCTGTGCATTCTGCCGAATCCATGCTGGCTGCTGCACAGTTGACTGTTGTACTGGCTGCTGTTGTACAGGCTGAGGTTGCTGCTCTTTGCGACGTTTCTCGTCATCATTAATCCAGCCTTTACCAGTAAAGAAGTTACCTAATCTCTGAAAAAAGTCCATACTATAAATCCCCTCCTAGTTGCTTACAGGTATTGGTTTTGGCGCTTGCGCTCTTCCTCTTGCTTGAGGCGCGTGTCATATATATTGACCGTTGGGTCGCTACCTGGTGTTGTCGGGTTAGATATGCCGACTGACGTGTCACCACCGACTTTGTAGGAATCCAGGTCTTTAGCGTTGTACTGGACCTTATTGCCGTTGTAAGTACTCTGCTGGCGGCCGAGGTTGTCGATTTCGTTCGATAGAGCGTTTGCACGGTTCAGGTCGGCACGAGCGGCATTTGCTCCATTGGCGCCTTGAGCAGTAGCTTTCTGACTTCTTAACTGAGCTAGCTGTGTCAGCAGGTTTTGGCGGGTAGTTTGAGATTGTTGGCGGGCGGCATTGTCTTCGTTAGCTTTCCAGTCATTCAGCTTCTTATCTTCGTCCGCATAGTCGTTCTTAAACTGACCCCATGTGGTATCAATTTGTTTTTGGTTCTGAGCGTATGTTTGCCCTGCGCCAGCACGCTGCTGGTTGGCTTGACTCTGAACCGCGCGTCCTGCTAACTGCATGTCTGAACCAACAGCACCCATACTACCCAGCGAACGTAATAGTCCGCGTAAGCCAACAGATGCGCGGTCATTGATGTTATTGATGTTCGTACGGCGTTGCTGCTGGTTTTGGCGCGTCTGGTCGTTGAATTGACCCTCTGCACGGTTCCATGAGCTACGTAGCTCATTTTTCTTGGTATTGTACTGGTTATTGATATTGCCCAGACGCACGCCTAGCTGGTTGTCTACCCGGCCTAAGCCATGCTCTAGCTGACCGATACCTTGGTCGTATTCTGCTAATTGGGCAGCGCTAGCACGGTTACCGCCGCTGTATCCGCTGCGCCAGCCGCCACCGTAGTAGCCAAGATTCAAATCTTGATTAGCGGCAGCCTTGTTACTCTTTTGCTCTTGCAACTCTTTCAGCTTTGCTCGCGTTCTAGCTGATTCCGCGTTGTTTCTGTCGATAGTTTCTTGTAGCTTCCATGTAGGGGTTTGTCCGGTGACGCCGGCAAACACACTGTCTACCCAGTCTTTTGCTAAGTTTTGATTTTGAGCGCCTGGTCGAGGTGAATTCCACATCCATGCCATAAAAAAAGCCCCTTTTCTTAATCTGGAGCGTTATTGACAAATCTGGTATTTTTTGCTATAATCTAAACATGAAGAAAACTATCAATGTGATAGTCTCCACTATAGTTACTATAGCCTTAGTTATCTCTGTAATAGGGGTTTGTTTTGCTGTTAAGAGCTTTATTACTCCTCATAAGCAAGCATCGTCAGTCGATGCCGAGGAATCTGATGCGTCCCTTCCGCCAAAGGTTATTCCGCTCACCGAACAGTCCATACTTGCTGCCGTAAATGCTGAACGCGCCAAGGTTGGTGTAGCACCATTAAAGCTACATCCTAATATCTCAAGGACTGCTCAAATGAAAGCTGACGACATGATAGCCAGAAATTACCGAGGGCACCTCATGCCAGACACTAACCAGCCTCTCACAGAAGAGATGAGACAACTTCAAGCTGCTGTTTGTGTAAGCGCTAGCGAGAATTTGACATGGGATGACAATGTGACTAACACAAAGCAGTCAATGAATAGCTGGCTTAATTCACCATCTCACAAAGCTGCCATGCTAGACCCTAAGTATACCTACACTGGTATCGGTGTAGGTGATGGTAGGGTTGTAGTACAGCATTTTTGTGTGGCACGGTAGTTGTTTATCTACCGTGCCATGGCTCACATGCTATACCGTCGCCGTCTCGGTCAAGCTCTTCCCGATAACCAGGCTCGCCTTCCCGTATTGACTCTGCACCATCCTCACGTGCTTCAGAACAGTTTTTATAGTACACGTCATCATCATCATCATGATTATCTTCATCAATAGGATCGTAATATCTACTGCTTGGGTTGGTGATACCTGAAGCATTACTACCCTTACTGTGAGTGTGGTTTGACTTTGTGCTGCTAGGGTTATCAAAGTAGCGGTTATACACATACATTCCGAGTATTACCATTCCTACTACCAATATACCAACAACAAAGTCGACAAGCTTATCTTTCATGTCCTCACTCGTACAGCCACTCGCTTACTCCGCCATGATGTGAGCATGCGCCTCGACCAGTAGCACTTGATTGCCAACCGTCGCGGCAGATTGCTCCGACACGATAGTGTGATTGCTGCTGTACTGGTTGCGGCGCTGGCTTTGGTGTGCGAACAACAATATGAGGTGTTGGTTGTGTAACTACCTCTACCTTATCCTGATAGCCTGGTTTGTTTGGTTTGCAAATCTTTTTGCTGCCAACAGCACCCTGTTGCTTGACTGATTCAGTATAGCCGTATTCACCCACGCTTCCCTCGTACCGCGTTTCAAACGGTATTTCCTCCGTTCTACAGTCTGAGTATGTTACAGGCTGTACGACTGGTGTCGCATGTTGTTGCTGTTGATTGTTAGTATTGCCCATTGCTCCAGCTATGCCGGCTAGTGCAATAATACCAATAGTGGCGCCAATAGCGCCTTTAACGACTTGTGGTTTTGTTCCCATCTTAGTAAAGACTCCCATTTATTACTAAAGTATTTTTAGTATACACCACAAATACCAAATCTCTCAATAACACTCCAAATTATAAATATGCTATTAAATTGGATAAGAGTTGTCGTCTGCTGTCTGGTCACTCAGGGGGCCTATTCCTTTGCTCCGTACTGGCTTGGGCGGTTTCGCGTTTCTTTGGCGATCACCTCGGATAACTGCTTATACAACGCTGCAACGCACGCTTCCCTCTTTTTGGATGACAACGCGCTCTCGTTTTTTTGGAGTCACACTTCGTGCTTAATTGTAAGGTTATTATAGCATAAGCCAAACAAAAAAACCATTTTCGACACATCTCGAAAATGGTTTTCATCATATAGTTTTTTCTACTTATACCCCATCCGCCTTGAATAATCATATATTTCATCAGTTATTTTTTCGGCGGCATTTACATCTCCAGCGTTGTGAGCTCGGATTAACCTACGACGTAATTCAGTGAGTTTTTTGTCTTTTACTTGGCGTAATATCTTGTTGAATGTGTCATGGGCTAGTCTGCGCTCATGACGGGACTTGAGAGGGTCATTAAATACCTCGCTCAGTCGCTTTAATTCTCCCTCTCTTGTTCCGTCCATTTGCTTAACTCCAAGCTTCGGTGGCTTCAACCTCTGGGTCAATGTCGTCCAGCGGTTCAAACTCTGCGCTAATTACTCTAATAACCTTTTGCATACTGTCGTCGTTGACGTTACCATAGAATTTCCGAGCAATTTCCATATGGCTCATGCCATGGTCGTAAGCGTCGACAATATCCTTTTTAGAGACACTACGGCTAACGACCTCGTCGTCTGAACTAGCTTCCTTAGCGTCAGCGATAATTTTCTCGGCTTCTGCTTTAGCCTGCGCGATGATGTCAGCGGCGCTAGCTTCAGCTTCTTTCTTTGCCGCAGCGATTTGAGCCTCCATGTCGTTTGGAGTTTCCGCTTTAGCCGGCTCTGGCTTTGGCTGTGTTTTTTCTGCCATGTTATTTCCTTTCTTTGTCGGGGCGGCTCACACCGCCCCGATTAATAGTTGCTAGTCCTTAGCACCCGTCTTAACGTTGATGATCCACTTTGGATCAAGCACTGCTGCTGCGAACGCTTCAGCCTTCCAGCCAACCGTCATGAACTGGTTGAGTGGGTTAGATGTATCTCCCTTGTCTGGCTGCTTGATGATAATTTTCTTCAAGCCGCTACCTGCCAAGTCTACTACGCCGAATGCCTCTTGACCGTGGATGAAGTTTGAGTAAACAGTCTTAGTGCTGCTCTCCTCCATCTGATTGCTCGATGCCTCGATAAAGCGAACTTTATGCAAGCGCCCCAACTCGCCCTTGTACAGTTCTGGGCGGCCAGTATACTTCTGAGCATCAACCCATGCAGTATCGCCAGTGATATTGTAGGCAGTATCTGGACCGACCTTACCTAAGAAATAGCCGTCAGGGTAGACCATCGCGTTGTTTTTCTTCAACGTGCGGACTGCCTTGCGAACTTCTGCGACAGTCAAGATGTCGTCATCAGTGATACCAGTTAATGCACTTTTCTTGTTTGCAAACTGAACAGTTGCACCTTGGTGCAGTACGTTGCGAACCAACGCGTCGATTGTCTCACCTGCATTTTGTCCCATCATCTCAATCGTTTCTTTCATTTCACGATCAATCGATGTGTTGTACAGCATACTCGAGACTTTTGTCCACTTACCGTAGCCTTTTAGGGTTGCAGTAACTTTGTTACTCTTGATCTCGTCGTCCTGCGGGTTTTCACCTTCCACCAGCGGTGTAGTCGCTGGAGCGAATGGTGAACGTTTGGTGAAAGTAACGGTTGTACCGCTGTTCTTCTCCAAAGTTTTCTTTTTCGCACCTTCAGCATGAATCGTGCGCGCTTCACTACGCTCCAAGAATGTTTTTTCCAGGTACTGGATCATCTCGGCTGAAAGTGTTGCGGTCGTGTTTGTTGCCATCTTTATAGCCTTTCTTAAACGTCATGTCCCTTTCGGCGAAGATAAGCCTCCATCTCTTTGGTGGACATCTTCTCGAACGGTTTCTCGACTCGGGCGCCGCTGCCACGGAAATCACCTGCATCGTTTATCACCGTTCGTTTAGCGCCCTTGCCTCTCGCCTTATGGAATGACTGATATAGTTGATATATGCTCTCTCGCGAACCAACAATATTGCCAGCGTTGTCGTAAATGAGCATTCCTTGTAGGAATTCATCCACATCAGCATCAAGTTCTGGATCATATTCATCAGATTCTGGGTCGAACTCTGGAAAATCCTTGAGTGCCCGTTCAGCATCTGACGACATACCGCTAATTGATGCACTGACTTGGGCTTCGTAAGCCGCTTGCTCTTGAGCTTCCTGCATACCCACTAGCTGCTGCTGTAGTTGTAGGTTTTGCAACACCGCCTTAGCTTCAAATTCAGTGAAGAAATCTCCCGTCTCCGGGTTCTCCGTCTGCATGATCTGCTCTAGTGTTGGTAGCGGCCGGTCTTGCATTTCAGGTAGTGTCTCCTGATACTGCTGCGCCTGCTCTTGCTCCAATTGCTGGCGGTAAGCTCGCGCTTGGTTTCGCCTGGCAACTAATTCGCGGATAGCTCGATTTTCTTCGTCTAAATCGCGTTCTAGTTGCTCTTGGCGGGCTTCCTTGCCCCGTTTTGGCTTCGGGTCATCGTCTGACTTGTCCTCGGATTCACCTTCTTTGGATTTATCGACTTTGACACGTACCACCTCGCCGCTATCTGAGATAACTGCTTTGGTGTCTGGCTCGCTCGAAGCCTCAGAGTTTTTCGTTTCAGCTGCCGTCGACTCAGCTTGGGTAGACTCCTGCTCTACCTCGGTATTTACGACTTCTTGGCTTTCCGCTTCTGCTTGCGGCATAGCACCCTCCTTCTCATTACATTGTTTTGACGTCGATTACAGGTGACGAACCTGGGCTGCGTGAGATGCGCTCCTTTGGTCAGCTACTAGCGAGGATTTAGCCAACCAAAGCAACGTACCTCTCTAAATAGAGTTGATAATGTTTTCCAATTCGCTCCTTTCTTGTCGTAAAATCCGTACAACTTCCTTGTGCGCCAGCATGTAAATCGATAACTGCTCTTTGTCGATAACGGCTTCATTTGGGATAGCATCAAGCGATTTGTAATAATCGATCCGCTCGTTCCATCGGTCTACAATTTGCTGCAACTTATTCAGCTCCTTAGCTACAGCAGCATTTTCCTCTTCCTTGGCTTTTTCGCGCTGCTCGTCCATGTCGGCATTCGGCACAAAGTACTCAGTACTACGTGGGTAAAGATTGTCTTCCATTATTCATCCTCCTCTTTCTGGATAACGCCCATGATTGAGGCGATTATCTCTTCCTCGGTAAAGCCTTTTTCAACCATGCTCGGTACTTCGGCTATTAGGTTCTCTGGCGTACCGATTTGGCGTAATTCATCGATTAGGCTCTGTTCAGCGACTTCCTGTGGCTCAGTTGACATTTCTACCGGCGCGGTCTCGCCTGTTACTGTCTCAGTAGGCTGTTCTATCTCAGCTTCTGGCGCCTCGCTCTCAGTCTGATTCATCGGCTGTGCTGCCTGTGCTTGCATCTGTTGCATTTCTTCCATCTCTTCCTCAGTAACCTTCAGTTCATCCAGTCCGTCGATACCAGAGTTGGCGACGATTGCATTCCACGCTGCCAGCTTTTTCTTGATTGGCACAACTTGGTTGAGTGATTGGCTAGAGTCCAATGTCTGAATCAGGGTTTTCAGTGCATCAAGCTGTGCCGCTTCGCTATTAACCTTGGTGGTTGAAGCGTCAATCTTAAACTTCAATACGCCTTGTGCTTTAGAGAAATCAATAGTTGCTACGTTATTTTCGTCTAGTTCAACGCCGTCTAGACTATGGCCATCGCGCTCCAATGTTCGCAACTTCTCGGCCGTTTCATCATCAAGCTGCATTTCCTCGATGCCATTACGCTCAGCAAAATACAGATTGATAGCCGTCTCGCTCCATTCTTCAAAGAATGCTTCAAAGCCTTTGCGGAGGGCGTTATCGTCAATGGATAATTGTGCTTGTTGAGTCTTGAGTGCTTGCGGTGTCTTGCCAAAGCCAGGATTGCCAACCTCAGCACTGATTGAGGTATCTGGACTATTGACCAGGTTGAGCATCTGCGACTTTTGCAACCCGTACAGGTTCGGATATTCGCGTAGGGCGGTCGTGTCGACATTCATCGGCTCTATGCGCGCATTTTGATCTTGAATCTTATTGACAGCGTTGGCGCCAAAGTTGAGCCGGCGCTCGTTGACGTTGCCAAAAACATTAATGGTTGGCTGCAACGCTACAGCGCGGTTGTACTGATACGCCTGCATATCACCGTCAATCAGGTTCTGCAGAGGACCAATAAGCTCCAATACGCTACGGCCAAGCGGGTTCGCACCATCAGCGTCATAGAAATACCAAGAGATAGGTATCTTACCGCGCGGGTCTTTATTTTGCTTGCGCCGCACAATCTTTTCAGTAGCAGGATTGAAGGTGTAGAACGTTGCGCCCGCGCCAACCTGAAAACCAGTGACGATTTCAATACCTGACGGGTCAAGCGACCGCTCCTGTTCGGCTTCATTCTGTGCTTTATCGTCCTTGCTGATGATGGCATCTTTGATTTCCTCTAAAGCCTCCAAGTCCCACGACGGCTCATATTCTGCATTCTCTTCCTTGGCTTTACGGCGGCGTTCTTTCTCGGCATCAATGAGCTGATCAACGTCAGCCTCTTGCCACCATGAACGCATGAATATGTAGCTGCAATCGCTGGCAGATTTTTTGCCTGGCTGGAGGGAAATGTCACGCCACGATACAATCAGGTAGTCTGGCAGCAGTTCACCATCGTTGTATAGCATTGGGGCGTATACTGCCACTGAGCCAAACGTCTCGCCGCCCTCTACTGTCATCCAGCTTTTATGAATCAAGTCGTATTCAGTATTGGCGTTTGGTAGAATCTTCTCTAGGTAGGTAAACTCAGCAATAATTGGCCATGGACTGTTCTCATCGACAGTACTAACTACACCAGTCGGCAACTGCTGAATCGTGCGCCGCGGCGATTTGATAATGATTGAAGATGCTGTGCCGTCGGTAGTCTTCGGAAATGCCTTCGGGATTTTCGGGTGCGGCTTATTTCGGGCAATGCGAGAAAACTCCGGAAACGGCTCGGTCAGCAGTTCGGTCTGCTCTTTAGCAGTACCGTATAGTTCAAAGATGTTTTCCTCTGTTAGAAAAGAAAAAGCCACTGATTACTCCAAAGATTACTGTTATTTGCAGTAAACTCTGGTTTTTTTCAGTGGTTTACGCTCGTATTATATCACAATTATGTTTATTGGGGGAATGTCCCTTGCTATGCTCTGATTCTCGTATATTCAAAGACAACATCGAATGAGCCTTTGTATAACATTTTTGCTCGGCCGTCATAGCGGATTGATGGATTAACCAGTCCCTCGTCTTTCTCAATCCGCATCGCTAATTCATCGACCTTATCCCGTGCCTCCGCCATAGACCCAACACGAAAACGTTCTTCGTAATGCAATTTTGTGCCGATGACACTACTGTTCTGATAGTTTTTTTCAACTTCAACCGTCGTATTCTCGTTAAGTTGTTTTTTCTCTTTGACTTTGCCAAACTCTGGTACAAATTTTTTCATAATTCCCTCCTTAATTAATTCCATGTTGCTGTTACGTCTCTGTCCGCAAGCGATTGATTATACGATTCGCCGCTACCGACGTCGTCCTCTGGGCGCTGCGCCAGCTGTACTTGATATGCTAATGAATCGCTTGCATCATCGTTAGTGGCTTTAGGAAACATACTGAGTTCGTCTTCTAGGTCTTTACAGAAATTCGTGTCACCGTGCTTAATATGGTAAATGCCGCCACGTTCGTATCGTGGAACTAGAGCTTCGATTCGTAATGCCTTACTGTGTCCGCCGTGCTTCAGTAGCTCGACATCTATGTAGACACCACGACGTAACATCCCCTCTTCCCAGACAGACTTCAGGGCTTGAGTGAACTGGTTATCCTCAATACCAATCTTGTGTAGATTGTAACGCTTCCAGTTAGTAAACATCAGGTCGATTAGGTCGGTTGTGGATAGCTTCGTGCGGTAACATATCACATTCCACTTACCTTCACGATCGATAAAGTTGAGGGTAATGCCAATATAGTCGTTACCCTGTTTAACGTCGTCTGCGCCGCGTGGGTCTATAGTCATGACGTTGTAGGTATCAAGTTGCAACACCTTGCTGAATTCGCGGTATTTGTACCATGCCTGCTTGAACTTGCGGTTCTCTTCGTCAATTGGGTTTTGCTGATAAAGTGCTGAGAATTCATAGCTTCCCATTTCGGCACGCTTTTTTAACAGTTTCTCAAGCGAAAACTTTGCTGGCCATAGAGCTTCGCCTGACTTGCGATGTTCGTCGTCTTCAGTGGCGATAGCCTTGTATTCAATGATTTTCCAGTCGTCATATGCTTCACCACGAGCTTTTGCCTCTCGCGATGCCTTGAGTACTCGACCAGCGAGATCGTCATCATGCCAGCGCGTCAGAATAAACACGATCATTGAGTTGCCCTCCTCACGCGTCGAGAATGTCGACTTATACCAGCCATCGCGTGCTTCACGAATTACTGGGCTGTCTGCTTCTTCTCGGTTTTTGAATGGATCGTCGATGATACCAATTTTGAATCCACGACCTGTCAATGCACCGCCAACACCAACCGCAGTGTAGCCGCCACCTTCTTTAGTAATCCAGCGGCCTTTGGCGCGAGCATCTGCACGCAAACGCGTTGAAAACATCGCGCTGTATGTATCAGACTGCATGATGTCTCTGGTTTTTTGACCAAAATCGGTAGCCAACTCAGCAGAATATGATGATACAACGATTGGTATGCTTGGGCTTTTGCCTAATACCCATGACGGGAACTTCTGGGTGGCGGTGTCGCTCTTGCCGTGCCGCGGCGGCATAAATATCATCAGGCGTACATCATCGCCCGCCATCAGCCGCTGGTAGCCACGCTCCAACTCCTTTGCAATCTCAGCGTGAAACCACTCCAACTGGTATTTTGGATCAATAGCAATACAGTACTCAGCGAAAGAACCATTTTCGGCAATTTCTCTAAGAATCCCGACTGTTTGCTCTTGCGTTAAGCAGCTGCTCGGCTTGGCTCGCACTCAGCGTCACTCCTATATCGTTACCGTTTGTCGTCATATCCAGCTTATCGCCATAGACTTTTGGATTTAGTTTAGACATCAACCATTTGCGGGTATCGACCCTCAGGCGTGATCGCTGTATATTCTCGCCGTTTAGTTTATAGCCAGTCAAATTACCAGATTCGTCATGCTCCTCCATATAATCATTAGTAGCATCATCAGCAATCTCTATAATCTCTTCAGCATATCTGTATGATCGTTCCTCGCACGCGCACGCGTACTGCTCACGAAACTTCTCGTTTTCTCGCAGCCATCGGAAGAATGTCTGCATTGAGATCATGTCTTTTTTTGCGCAAATAGAACGGACCGATTGCCCTTGGGCAATCATTTGACAAATCTTATCAGCTAGTTTATTGGTATACTTTGAAGGACGTCCGTTCTTTTTGAGCGTTTTCTTTGGTGGTGCTTTAGAAGATTTAGGTTTAACCTTAGTGACTTTTTTTGCCATTAACATCCTCGCTCTGCAGAATGTAACAGCTAAAAACCCACTTTATACACACATTATACTAGAAAACATAAACATTGTAAAATGCTATCAAAATATTTTGCTTCATGATTTATCTATCTCTTCTAAAGAACCATCTTTCGTCTTCATGTGGCTCATATTAATCTTGCTAAGTTTTCAATGCGATTTCTCTTGCGATCGTTCATAGCTCCTCCTTTTTCATAAATTACATAACCATCTGGCAAATTCATATATTGAATCTCGTCAAATGGTATTAGCATGATCTCACACCATGATTGTGGTGGGCGGGTTGGCTTCATACTCTTGGCAGCCTCTCTCGCGTCTTCTATGTCAGTAAAGGCGACGACACGACCAGCATCGTCTTTGTAAGGCTCGACCTTATGCTCTTTATTGCTGAGTTTTCTTACGAGGTATAGTGTCTTCATTGTTTGCGTCCACAAGTCTTTTTACTTCAGCTAAACATCGCCTAAAACCAGTCTTCCAACCACAATTAAAGGACTCACTCATAGATATCATATTGTATGATATAGGGAGTTCATCTATGATGGCTTTGACTCTCTCAGCATTATCTTCAATATATGCCTTCAGCTCTGCTAGTGTTTCGTTGAATAGTTTATCATCCATTTCTCTTATTTAACTCCTTAACAACGTTGCGAATGAATCGCCCTACGTGTATTCTGGCGCATGTTTCGGCGTTGTTTTTGCTCATCTTAGTTTTCTTTCGTAATGTCTTTTGCATATCGAAAAAGAAAGGAGCAATAACGTCGGCAAAGTATTGTCCTATGGCCGCTTCTACCGCATGCTGATTGATTACCATTTGACAGTAATTTTTATCATCAAAGTTGCTCAGTAATAGGTCTACATACTCAGCAGACTCCATACTTGAACGTTTTGCTATCGAGATACCTTCTTCTGACAGTTTATCTATTTCGTCTAGCCATTTTTGGTCTTGGTCGGATATTTTAGTACTCATATTTAGCCTCTTTATTATCATTTATTAATGAAACACTTTTACGTCACCTTTAGCGTCGTAACAATAGCGATATATGCCCCAACGTTCGCGCTTCGTAAACGTTCCGGCTTCAGTTCCATATAACTGTTTACAGCGATTCTGGTGCTCTTGCTCTATTTGTTCTGGGCGTTTATGTTCAAGATGTAGGCTGCTTATAAAGGCAAACCAACCAATAAACAGTACGATCAATATTACCTCCAATATACCAGGTTTGAATATTTTCCATCGTTCTTCTATTAGATTGTCGCTATACTCTCTAAACACTGTTGACCCGCTCCAAAAACATAAAAATGCAGCAAACGTCATTAAAGCTACTCCAATATCAGAATATCGTAAGAACAGCCCTACTATCGTCATGACCACAGAGTAGACTAATAGTCTAAGAGTAAAGAATTCGCGTCTATCCATTATTTTCAACTCCTTTCACAAAAAACAGCCATCGCGTCATTCCAGACTTATCGCCGAAAGCTGGTTTTTGAGGTAATATTTTTAGTAATTCAGTGGTTTTAATGTCGCGTTCGCTCCACTTCATTGCTACAACACAGCCAGGCTTAACTACACGTAGACACTCGCTCAAGCCTTTACTCAGGGTATCTTGCCAAGTATCTTTGTCTAGCTTGCCGTATTTCTTAGCAAGCCAGCTGTTTTTGCCGCAGTCGATGAGGTGGGGCGGATCGAAAACGACGAGATTAAAGCACTCATCAGGAAACTTTATGTCTGTAAAGTCCATAACTAGCTCTGGATTGATTTCTAGTGTTCTAATCTTGTCTCTGTCTTTCATCTCGACAGTTTCACGACGGCGATCTATGTACAGTATATTTGGGTGGTCTTTTTCAAAGTAGAACATACGTCCGCCGCAGCAAGCGTCGAGTATCGATACTGGGGTAATTTTCATTTCTCCTCCAAGAGTTCAGGATTTTCGTGAATATTACCGATGACTTTATAATCGTCATAGAAAGCGGTGAACAAGTCAGGCCAACTGTCTTCACCAACAGGCTTCCAATCGTACTCATTATCTAATTCACTCCAGACAACCTGACACAAATTGGAAATACTTCCGTCTCTATGATAAAGAGCTAAAATGTCGCCTGCGTAAATCTCTTGACCAGCACGGTTGTATAGACCTGTCCACTCCTCAATCACCAGCCGTTCTTCAATAGGAATCGGCTCATTATCGCCTTCAAGTTTAGCTGATACAAGCTTGTCGCCTTGCCAGTGCAGAGACACGACTTTTCGCATTCTTTTTTCTAGGTTGTCCCAGGCTCTGAATTTTAATTCTCGCATGAGTCAACTCCCAACACTGCTACGCCAATTCGTTCTAACGCCATCTCGCTTGCCATGACGAAAATATAAGCAGTACCGACAGCTTTTGCGTCTGGAATTGGCACGCCGATCACATATCTTGTGTCATTATCGAGTTCTTTGACTTCGTTCACGATTCCTAGAGAACCACGCCATTTATGGTTTTCGTTGAACTGTACGACGTCGTTAGTTTTTAACTTTATCACAACACGTCCTCCGCCTTGATAACCTCCACATCGCCGACAGTGTTTGCTTCTGACACATCTCGAACGTCGTAGCCCCAGATCTCGTCAAAATCGACATTTACGAGGTTTTGTTCGTCTTGTACGCACCGCTCAGCGGCTTGTTTTGCTTGCTCAAGATTGTCGGCTTTAATAAAAATTCTTCCCATGACAGTTTGTTCAATTTCTGCTTCGTAAATCATTGACATCTCCTTTCTCTATGTCCACAAAATTAGTGATTTAGTTGACATTACCGCTTCCAATCATGAGATGTCCATCTTCCAAAAATCTATGATATAAACTTTTACCTGAGCTAGTGACTGTGTAGGGCAAAAATACTTGCGTCGTCGTTACCATCTTCGTCTCTATGATAGCCACTTGAGCGTCTACCCAATCTTTAGTAATGCGCCAGGCTGTACGACGTGCCTGCTCTTCAAGGCGACTTTTTGGCACAGCACGCTGGCGCTCTAGCACTTGAGCAACTGGCCGCCAGTCGGTAGGTAGACTAAATGCCAATTGTTGACCATTGAGCTCCAATTGAAAGCTAAGAGCGACAACATTACCTGTATCGTCGTACTCGGTCATAATACGCTTTGCGCCAACATAGGCGAGCTTGCCTTGAATCTCGCTCAGTGTTTTTTCGACCGATATGCTCGTTGTATAATTTTTCAATGCCATTATAATCCTCCTTATTTACACGAAATCGTGTAGTTTAATTCAACCGTCATCTTAATTGCCCTAAATATTTCCATCGCCACCTGCGGCACTATTGCGTTGCCGTAGGCTTTGATTGATTCGTTCCGCCACTTGGCGAAGCTATAGGAAATTCCGTCCACTTCTCTGGAAAGCCCATCATCCATTCGGGCATTGCAGGTTGCAAGCGCAACTTCTCGCCAGTCTCTGCGCCAATCTGGGTAGCAAGGTTTGGCATTGTCGTTCCGTTTCGGTACTTCGCCATCCTCGCCTTGAATTTCTCTAAATCCTGCTCGGTTTCTCTTGTTTTTGGCGTGAGCAATAATCCAGACCCTGTCTCGCCGGTGTGGGGCATTGACGGCGCAAGCTGGAATAATAAACGGTTGGACTTCGTAGTTTTGGCCTTCCAGGTCAGTGCACACCTGCTCGAGTACCATGCCGTTGTTCCAAGTAACGAGGCCACGCACATTTTCAGCGATGACCCAGTCTGGTTTGACGTTTTGTATGACTTGAAACATGTTCGGCCACTGGTAGCGGTCGTCTGCCGTGCCTTTTCGTCGTCCTGCATGACTGAACGGCTGGCAGGGGAATCCGCCGGTGAGAATAGTGAGTGCTTGGTTTTTGTCGCCCCCAGTTCCACTGCACAGGTCAGATCGTCTCGCGGTTTCTGTTTTGGCGATACCATCCTGGTATCTCTGTCTGTTGGTGTCGGTAACAAGGTCGGCGATGTCGCCATAGAATATTCCGTTCGGCCAGTGTTTTTTAAGCACTGCGGCTGGGAACTCTGCCCACTCGCAGAATATATGGTTGATTTTTGCTTCATTAAATACCTCCTCCAGCGCTAGCGAAAAGCCGCCTATACCTGCGAATAAATCGTAGTGTGTTATGTTCATTTGTTGTCCTTGTGTTAAATGTATGTAAAGTACATGTATGTTGTTTACATGTTCTATTGATGTTTATTCGCTAAATAGCGCAAGAATACTTTTGTAATATTACGCGTGATTTTGTCTAACTTCTTATGAGATACGTCGTAAAATGCACCAAACAAAATACTATACACACTATCGTAAATCTTCTCTTCTTCAACAAGGTTCTTGTTTTTATCCATTTCTTATTCTCGCTTATTTGTAGTTGGTGATTTCAACCGCATAACTGGTTGACTATATAAGCAGCTAGGAACAGACTCACACGGGACTTAATTTACATCTGCCCGTTACCAGCTAATGCTATTAGAAAACACTTACTGCGATGAGCAACTAGCGACTGCTAGTTCACTGCTTATATAGCCAGTTGATAGCACCAAGGTTATCGACACCTGCCGTAGCCACTTCTACGGTACCAATTTGGTGCTACCAGTTGAACAGACGATACACGTTGCACCGCATTGAAAATGTTTAAAAACTGACTCACAACGTTTCACGATTTTTCGGTCACGCGCCGAGGTGGCGTTGGCGCGCCCTAGGAAAGGATGTGCATATCATCTGTCCAGTTGAACAGACAATCGGGTGGATTTGAACCACCGTCGCGTACGTACACGTGCTGCAGCGCGGCTCTACCAGCTAAGCTACGATTGTCTATCCAGTTATACGGTTGAATTGTTAATGTTCGCCCAGTTTTTTGACGTGTGGTAGGTCATTGGTTGATGGTATTTACGTATCACCGTAGAATACATGTTTTAGGAATCTGTATCTAACGGGGCTACTATTTTTCCTCCTTTGCGGCATAAAATCCAAACGTGTTAATGAAAAATAGTATTAGATAGAATATCGATCCAGTGTATTGCTTTTCGATAGCAGCAAATATCACTGAGGCTGCACCAGATATCATACCGATGATACAGATTGTCATGAGTATTTTACGTTCCATTATTGAGTCTCCTAGGAAAAGATTAATATCAAATTATTGTTTAATTTATAGGGCGCAACCCTAGTCTCTCTATCGTTCCAGATGATGGCCTCTCTGGATTCTAGCCAGCCAATCAAATCAGCTATTCTATTGCCCTCGTAATTTCTATTTATAAGCGCGCCCGATAGAACTCGTCGGTCTCTCGCATCCCGCCATTCCTTCACTCGAGCGTTTTCGTAGAAAGATCTAAGCTTTTCCTCTCTAAACTTATGAGTATCGAGAATAGCCTCAATTAACGTATCTAGTTTTTCGACAACAGTTTTAACTGGAGCGTCGGGGCGTTCAATATAAATTGGATATTTTTCTAAGCCGTAATACAGGTCGCAAGCCGATTCAATATCTTTATCGTACAGCTTATAGCCCTCATTTTCTCCCTCTATATATACAAGTACTTCACCTTTCATATCGTGCCCTTTCTATTAGCTAATTTTTACCTCGTCTTTTTTCTAGCATCAGGTCGCGAAAAGTAGTCGTCTCTGACATATCTAAAAGTCCCATTTAACAATCCTCCACGTTGAAGTAGGCTAGCCAGTCTTTTTCATTTTCTTTGATAGACTTTTCAGCTTCTTCTTCAGTTCTATAATGTACAGGCTCGCCAGCATTATTAGAGCTAGTTCTATATGTGAAAAGACTTTTAGTCTTGTAACTATAATAGACAATCCACCCACCGTTACCATTCTCAAAGTCTGGCTTAAAGTTTGAAGTTCGGCGTAGTCTGACTTCGGCTAGTTCACGGTCGCGGGCCTTTTCGCACTCTTCTTCAGTGCAGAATACTCTACCAGTACGCCAAGCGTTATAATCACGTAGCATTCCTGTATAAGATGTTGGTCTTATGTTGGCGTTCTCAAGAATAAAACACCTATCGCCGATTCTAGGTTTCCAATGAATACTATCAGTCGGCTCTTCTTGTATTTCTTCAAAGAGCTCTTCAAAAAGTTCATTACCAATGAAAGTAGAACCTACATCGTTATTTTTAGTTATAAGTGTCCTTACACCAAAAATTGGCTTGCCTTCCGACAATATAGTACCTTTTTTAAGGTTTGGTAAATCTTTAAGTAGTTTATAGCGTTTCATCATATACCTCCGTTTTAGGTTTCCTAAAATAACAACCAGAGTCATCTGAGAATCTTATGGTATATTGTGTAAATTCTCGTCTATCTACGTCTCGATAAACACAATGGTAAACATCTACAACATGCGGTCGTTCGGTTTTCTCTGCTGGCGCTTTATCGGCGCTAGTATAGAGAAGACTGTCGCGCATACCTTTTACTTTACCTTCTAGCTCAGCAACTTTTATACTAATATCTTTTAGGGCTTGTAATAGTTCTGGCGTTCTAGTTCCCTCAAGTATTTTTTGTGTAACTTCGTTTAGTTCCTTTGCTATATTCATAGATTCTCGCCTTATTTATCCTTATACTCCTCTACAGAAAGAGTGATTATCTTATAGCCTTTTTCTTCTAACTGCTTTTGGATACCTTTCCAGACTTCTGTCATCATGTTCTCTTTTACGGTGTCTGAATCAATATACCGTGATATTTCTCTATCCTTACAATCAACCGTCACGATTAGCTTCATTCTACCTCCTAGGGTGGACTCTGGCTGCTGCTAGATTTTAGTTTAGAGAATGGAACTAGCCATTTAACCCATCTGCGCTGTTAAACAGGAAAACCAGCGTAAAATCGGGCACCAGATTATTAGTTGTTATTGTCGCGAAGTCTTAAAACTTCGTTTGTTGCGTTTTTGGAATACTACCTCGTATGTGTAATCAGGATGAGTAGGCAACCAAACATTCTCTAGTATCTTTCGCCGCCACTTGTAGTCGTCGGTTTCCACGCCCTTAGCTTCCCGTAGAGTAAATGAGCCATCCAAGTTGTGGATTCTGAAGTCTACTTTATGACGGTAGGAGAATGCTTTATTACCGTTTTCGTCGTACACCCAACCTTCAATTCGATATTGCGTGTCGTAGTCTTTTATCTGGCCAAGTTTTTTCTCAACCTCTAGGTCTGCGGCCACTTGCGCTTCAAACTTTGAATCGTATATCTTACCGTTCATTTCAGTACGCTTAGCACCGTACTTGTTGGTTTTCCCAATTCTGCCAATCTCTACACCGCAATTACGACAGGATAGCCTTCCTCGGGAAAGCATCAGGTGTTTTGACTGGCATTCAGGACAAGACGCGGTGGACCGTATGTCGTTTATGTCGAACTTCTTATGTGTTGCTCTTATGTACACGCACTCTCTCCTTTCTTTGCTTGCGCCGCTTCATACGAGTGCGCCAGTTGCTAGCCCGCCTTGCTAGATAATCCTCGCTTTTTAGCCGTTCATATTTCAACTCAAAATTATCTAACAGGCTTGTTGTTTTACTATTCATCGTAAAAACTCCTTATACGCACCGTTTCGGTAGTTAGTCCAAGCTGTATATCCTTGACTTTGCCAAACTCGATATGCAACTTTTACAACAGTTGCCGTATCGTTTCTGTTTTCGTCAGAGCGAAAATGTACACAACCAACCTGTAACACACCGTAACTGCCGATGCACACTCTGTGATCCTCGGTATTAGTTAGGTTGTGATTTAGTGGGTCGCAGTTTCTATTCTCAGCTCTGGCGATAGCCATCATTAGCCGAACACTCCAGTTTGGATATTTAACCAGCTCTTGTCGAACCAATTCGCAGCCCGCTGCTACAGCTGGTTTTGGCTGTAGTACGGTTGGTTCGACAGTCACTGATTTCTGTGGCTTACCCTTAGACGCAGTAGCCGCCACATTAGCTACTGATTTTGTTTTAATTCGCGAACTATTTTGGCCAATGCTTTTTGCTGCTGATCGGATTTACTCTCTTGGTATTGAATACCTAGAAAAAATCCGATAGGCAGTGCAATAAGCATTACGATAATAATCGTTTTCATAGTCTCTACAATTTGCTTTAGATTGAATCTCTTATTCATCTTATTATCCTCGCTTTCGCTTGTTATTTTTTGTTTACAGGTGCATTTTTCAACTTTCAGTGCTGAGTAGGTGAGTGTATAATTTACATTCTGCCAAAAGATTTTGAATATAAAGGTGGGAACACACTCACCTATACAACACTGAAGGTCATCTTTTTAACTTCGTCGTTAGCTTATGTTCTCTGTAGCCGCTACAAATCATTTCTTCGGCCAGTTTACTTATTCTAACGATGATAGAGTTTGCTATTGTTGTCCGAATTGTTAATGTACGGATTCTTTTTCTGAACAGCGTATCAGTGAATTACATACTAGATACGCTCTATAAGAAAAAGAACGGTAGCCCGTTGCCAGAGCTACCGTTCTTTTTCTTCAATAATTCAGGCAACGGGTATTTCGCTGCCGATAAAAAAATCAGCTTACTAGTTGTAAGCTGATAAAAATGGCGAAAGAAATCTATTCTCGGCGGAAAGAGGTGAGATAAGCATTTCCATAACTACGATTGTCCACCACAACAATTTCGTTTCCCAGATTTGGTTCCTCACCTCTTCCTGGATGTGATAATACCATAAGCCCGCCTGGTTTGAGAAGCCCAAAAAGTTTACTGACTGTGGAAAACTGTGGATTTTTGTATGGCGGATCGGCAAAGATTATGTCATACTTGCCTGCGCCGCCAGACTCAATCCATGAATTAACAGGGGCGCTAATAATTTTTGCTTCATTTTGAACACCTAGCGAGGACACATTATTGCTTAAGATTTTTTGAGCAATTTTATCGCGTTCGATGAACGTTACGCGGGCAGCACCGCGGCTGAGAGCTTCGAGGCCAACCGCGCCAGTACCAGCAAAAGCGTCTAAAACCTGCGCACCGTTAATTTCGTTGCCGATGCTATTGAACATGGCATTGCGAATCCGCTCGCCCATCGGCTTGGTGCGAGTGTTGTTATCTCTAGGCGCATCCAGCAGTCGCCCGCCGAAACGCCCGGCGATTACTCGGATCGAGCTCATTGGTGCGCCTCGCGGTAGGCGCGGTACCAAAAATACGTGATGACATTAGCGATCAGCGGAATCAGCGTTTGCCGCGTCTGCTGCGCTAGATGAGTCGTCCAGCCGCGCTTCCAGAATTCTTCGTACATGCCTAGCCCGTAAACTTGCTGCACTGCATCGAGAAATACCGTCTGCAAACCCTTATCGTCTGCTAGCTTGAGCCAGATTGAATTTGGCGCCGAATTGGAAAACTTGGTCGTCTTGATGCTGGTCGCTACGCCTAGCTCAAATAACACATGCGTCGCAAACACACCCTTGGCACCCCAATACTCCCAGTTTTTACTAAGAGTCTCGCGCATGGTTGAGCCTCTGATGATGCCTTTTTCGGCGATCGACGCCCGCTCGTTTTGAGGCCGTCCCCACAGCTCCTCAATCTTTTCGCCTAGCGGATAATGATGAGCTGGCGTTAGACCGTCGGTAATGGCGTGAGCCATCCAAGCCGCCTCAAAGGCTGCCCGCACATTATTACGCTTTTTAAGCGCCTGCACCAAATTGGTGTAATGATCCATAATCATCTCGACCAGCGCCGTATCGCTGGGGTCGCTGGGGTCGATGAAATGCCACGGCTCATCGACGCCTGGACTTTTGCGCTTGATGCCGTCGGGGCCGTTGTTGCCTTCGAAATGCAAAATATCCTTGGCAGAAGGAAAACCACGGCCAACCCTTGATATTTTGCGCAAATCTCGGCGAGCAATCCGGTCGATTTTCTGATGCACGCCGATAAAGTTGCCCGAATGCGAACGAAATGTTGTCCCGCTGTACATGAATTGTATTATAGCACGCCGTTTGGCAGCGGCTCAGCAAAAGGTAAAAGACAGATAGAATTTGCCAAACATAAGCATTGTGCTATATACTTAGTTTTAAGCTACGGAGAGCCTACAGATACAAAACATCAGCATTCCTCGGAGGTTAAGTATGCGAAACAGCAAAACCAGCAAACAAACTATAGTCATATCGATTATCGCCGTATTGACAATTATCAATACGATTCTGATAGGTGTAATATTTTTTATTCAGAGCAACAAGTTTTGGTCCACTGACTACATAACCGAAAATCACACGAGGCGTATAATTAATCTAGAAAAAACAATTAAAAAATTCGAAAATAATCCTAATTAAGCGTCGTCACCCGCTGGTTGTGGCGGACGCGCGCTTCTAGTGCTGGATATTTCGATAAACTTTCGCCGCTATCGATGAAGCGTTTAGCGGCTTTTTGGGCGCGAGCAATCAGCTGCGTGTCGGCTAGCGTAGCGATTTGCAGATTAAGCGCGCCGTGCTGCATGCGTCCGTAAATCTCGCCAGGGCCGCGCAAGCTCATATCGACCTCTGCTAGATGAAAGCCGTCGTTGGATTGTTCAATCTCGCGCAGGCGCTGGCTAGGCTTATTGTTTGTACTCATCATCAGATAGCAGAAGCTTTGATACTGGCCGCGGCCAACGCGCCCGCGCAATTGATGCAGCTGCGCCAGACCGAACTGGTCAGCGTCTTCGATCATCATAATCGTAGCATTCGGCACATCGACACCGACTTCGATGACTGTCGTACTGACGAGAATATCAAACTTCTTGTCTTTGAAATCTTGCATGATTTGATCTTTTTCGTCGGCACGCATTTTGCCATGCAGCATAGCTATTCGGCGATGGCCGAAAACACTATTTTTAAGCTTTTTGAATTCCATTTCAACGCTTTTGCGGTCATTAACGGCGCTATCGCGGATCAAACTGCAAACGACATAAGCTTGGCGCCCTTGTTCTAGTTGCTCGTCAATCGCCGCGTAAGCCGTTTGGCGCGACGGTGGCGAAATGATTTGCGTAAGAATCGGCTGGCGGCCTTTGGGCTGCTCGTTGAGTATACTAACGTCGAGCTCGCCGTAGACTGTCAGCGCCAAACTGCGCGGGATCGGCGTGGCAGTCATCGCTAAGAGGTGCGGCATGGCGGCTACTGATAATTTTTTCTTATCCGGCGGCGCGCTCGATACACTTTCCTCACCTCCGTGTCTCGCTCGCGAGCCTGGGGCTACGTGCCCGGTCTCTCGAAACGAGCCAGCGGCGATCGTCATAGGTTCAGAAAGCATATCGAGCGCGCCCGACTTCACCTCCTCGTCCTTAACCTTCATCAGCAATTTCTGCCGCTGCTCGACACCAAAGCGATGCTGCTCATCGATGACCACGAAGCCTAGACGGTGAAACTCCACCTTATCCTGGATGAGCACATGTGTACCGACGACCACGTCAATCGCACCGTTTGCGATTTGCTGATAAAGCATAGCGCGAGCTTTGCCTTTGACGCTGCCAATTAGTAATCCGACCGTCACGCCGAAAGGCTCGAGAAGCTTCGCTAGCGTCTCGGCGTGCTGCCGCGCCAAAATCTCGGTCGGCGCCATGAACGCCGTTTGATAGCCAGCACTCGCCGCCTGCCGCGCTGCCAATCCGGCCACCACCGTCTTGCCGCTACCAACGTCGCCCTGCAGCAGGCGGTTCATCGGCGCGGCGCGCTCGAAATCTTGCAAGATATCCCAGGCGGCGCGACGCTGAGCGTTGGTTAGCGCGAACGGTAATTTCTTGACAAAATCTTGCACGACAGACTTTTCAAACGGAATCGCGAAGCCAGCTAGCTTCTGGTTGTCAATTTTGTTGAGCTGGCTAGCCAAAACCAGTTCGAATAGCTCTTCGAAGGCTAAGCGCTGGCGAGCTTGTTCAACTTCCTTTTCATTGCGCGGAAAATGCATCGCCGAAATCGCTGCGGCACGATCGAGTAGCCGCTCACTTTGCACGACGCTCGGCGGCAAAGTCTCGGGCAAAACGCTCATTAGCGGGCGCAATTGCTCGATAACTTTGCGTACTGTTTGCGATTTTAGCCCGCGCACCGCATGGTAAACTGGCAGTAAACGATCGGTTTGTACCGGCAGTTCTTTGGCGAGCTCGGCCGTCGGGTTGGTTAGCTGGTAGCGGCCGTAGTTATACTCAAACGTGCCGCTAAAATAAAACCATTCGTCGCTGCCGCCCAGCTGCTGCACTCGGTACGGCTGATTGAACCACACCGCATTGAGTTTGCTGGTATCGTCAGCCAGCACCGCTGTCGTCAAGCGCAGGCCGCGGCGGACTGGCCGAGTGCTGATTTGCTGGCAGCGAGCGCGGATTGTTACCTTACCGGGCTGCAACTCGGCAATCGGTGTCACATTAGTGAAATCCTCGTGTTTGCGCGGCAAAAACAGCAAAATATCGCCCACTGTCTGCAGCCCCGCCCGCCGCAGCTCGGCCGCCGTTTTCGGGCCGACGCCTTTGATTTGGTCGAGGCTAGTTGCGAGATTCATAAGTTTATTGTACTAGTTTTCGGGGAAATTGCGAAAAAGTGTTGACATTGCTGCTCTAGTATGATATATATATATCAGCTTTTGTTGACAAGTCGAGCAAATCCTTGTCCAAAAGAGTTTTTTGATAAGCGAGGCCCACCGGGCGAGATGCATGTTCGAGATTCAATCGCGAGCAAGCATCTCGCACGGTGGCACAGATGACCGCCTTTTTTGCGAGAACGATCGTTCTTAGGAGGAACGATGAAGGAATTCGACGAGGAGGCCGCGCTCGATCTGCTTCAGCGCGGGATTAGACTCGCACTAGACAACCCCGGAGAGACCGTACGAGTTGAGTTCACGAGACTCAACGCGTACATTGAGATCGCTTTGAGCTGGGGGGATAGGGACGACCCCACGTTCATCGCCTCACTCGCTCTTTCGTCGGTCGAAGACCTCAAGCGTCACATGGATGGGCTTGAGCCTCGTTTCGGGACGTCGATCCACCCGCTGTGCAGTTTGACCCTCAGAGGCTGACACACCGTCCCCGGCGCGAGATTTTCCCCAATTTCTCGCGCCGGGGCCGCCTGCCTCGCTTATCACTTTCCCTTGATTGATTTTATTAAAAACACCCGGTTAGCTAGCCGGGTGTTTTGTTGGCTCGAATTTTGCTCGAAAATCTACTCGGTCACGGCGATGATACCCTCTAGCGCGTAAGCCGTATCCTGCCAGCGCTCCACCGCGATGCAGTCGATGCCGAGATTTTTCACTGGGAAGTCGTTGCCGCCTTCTTCTATTTTGTCGCCGAAGAACAAAATTTCCTCTTTACCCACACCGGTGGCTTCCATTAACTTTTTCATGCCATAAGCTTTATCGACGCCGATTTTGGTGATGTCGACGCTGGTGGTGCCGCCCAGGCGCACTTCAAATTCCGGCAATTTGGCGGCAACATCGTCGCGCATTTGCTTGCGGACTACTTTGTTGGTTTCCGCCCAAGCGTATTTTTTCTCGGGCGAGGCTTGCTGGCCTAGCGCCGAATAAGTCACTTGACTCAAACGATCCTCGATAATTTCACCGTCGGGATTTGCTTCCCACAAATCAAATTTACGCGCCGATTCTTCCAAGACTTGGGTGATTTTTTGTTTTTGTTCGTCGGTGAAATCCTCTTTATAGTGCGTTTGCCACTCGTTCGCATCGACGTTAAACGTATAATAACGCGTGCCACAAGTCGGCATCATATGGAAGCGCGCCAGCAACTCCGGTGAAACGTTCATTTTGTCGATCACTTGCTTCTCAAACTGCTCAAATTTGCCGCCAGAAATGACGCAAACTTGATAATTTTCCAGCAATTTAGCGAGCAAACTCGCCATGCGCGGCGAAATCGCCGATTTGCTAACCGCTAGCGTGTCGTCCAAGTCAAAACCGATAATTTTCTTCATGATTTCCTCCTATTCTGATTATTTTACCAGCAAGAAGTCATTCTTGCCTTTTTTGATTAAGCTAGTCTCGGTCAATGGCATATCGCCGGCAATCTTCGCGCCGTTGACGCTGATCGCGTTATTTTGGATCAGCCGGCGCGCTTCGCCGTTGCTAGCGCATAAGCCAGCAGCAACCAACGCCGCCACGACCGTCGTCTCGAGATCGACCGTCGGGATTTCGTTAGCTAAAGCGTTCAAATCGTCGCTGTTAAGCGTCGCAATATCACCGCCGCCAAACAGTGCCACCGTCACCCGCTCGACGCTTTCGCGGCGCTGGCGGCCGTGCACCAAGTCAGTAACTTCGCGCGCTAAGGTTTTTTGCAAGGCGCGCTCACCTGGATTAGCTCGATGATTGTCGATCAGCGCCTCAACGGTTTCACGGTCGAGCAGCGTATAGATTTTGATGAGGTCCTCGCTGGTTTCGTCGTCGCAGTTGAGCCAGAATTGATAGAACTTGTACGGGCTGGTCATCTCGGGGTCGAGCCAGATAGCGCCGCCCTCAGACTTGCCGAACTTGACGCCAGTTTGCTTGTTGATAACTAGCGGCGCGGTCAAAACATGTGCTTCACTGCTCTCAAGCTTGCGAATCAGCGACACTCCAATGATGCTATTGCCCCACTGGTCGGCGCCAGCTAGCTGCAAAGTGGCGCCCTTTTCGCGGTACAAATGCAGGAAATCGTAACCCTGAATCAGCCCGTAGCTAAATTCGCCGTAGCTAATGCCAGCGCCGCCCTCGCCGATACGCTGCTGCACGAATTCGCGGTCGAGCAGCTGCGTCATGCTGATGTGTTTGCCGATTTTGTGCAAGAAATCAATGTAATTAATCTGCGAGAACCAGTCGGCATTATCAACAATTTCAAAATCCTGGCCGCGGAAAACTTGGCGGAATTGCGCCGCCAGACTTTCAACATTGCGTGCCACTGTTTCAGCATTGCGCAGGTCGCGCTCTTGCTTTTTGCCATCAGGATCGCCAATCATGCCGGTGGCGCCGCCGACTAGCAGCAGCGGCTTGTGTCCGTGCTCGATAAAGTGCCGGCACAGCATCATCGCTGCCAAGTTGCCGATAGTCATGCTCGGCGCGCTCGGATCGACGCCAAAATAGAACGTTCGCGGCTCGTTTATATCTTTGACATCAGCGAACGTCGTCTGGTTGATGAGTCCGCGCCACGTTAGTTCTTCTGCTAGCGTCATCTGAAACCTTTCTTTATTTAATAGTGAGATAGTAACATATTTGCAAATTATCAGCAAAAGCACTAGCCGTCGTGATGCGAACAGTGCTATAATGGTGGAAATATTGCTTATGGGAAGAGTGAAAGTGGGAAACAAGAAACGAAAAGTAGCTGGCGGCGTCAGCGCTTATGCTAATTTAGCCAACAAACGCCGAGTCAAGAAAGACGCGCGAGCGCGCAAAAAGGCCGAATATTTAGCGACCTTGCCGAAACATCCGGTCAAGCGCTTACTATACCGCTTGCATCCGAAGCGCCTGGCCAAATACTGGTTTAGCCGCGATGGCGCGATAATGGCGCTGAAGGTTGTCGGCATAACTTTGCTGCTAATCGTCATCGGGATAGCTTCGCTATTCGCCTATTTCCGCAAAGATCTCGACAAAATCAACCCCGACACATTGGCGCAGCGCGTCAAAACGACAGTCACCAAATATTACGACCGCAACGACAAATTGCTCTGGGAGGACAAAGGTACTGGCGACTACACGCTAGTGGTCGACGCCAAAACCATCGCGCCGTGCATGGGCAAAGCTACTATAGCTATCGAGGACAAAGATTTTTATAAGCACAGCGGCATCAGCGCTAACGGTATTGTTCGCGCCTTTATCAGCAACTCGCAGGGCAACGCCGTGCAGGGCGGCTCGACGCTAACGCAGCAGCTAGTCAAGAAAGTGTTCTTTACTAAGGACGAAGCTATGCAGCGGGGCTTGTCGGGTATTCCGCGCAAAATCAAAGAGATGATTCTAGCCATCGAGGTCGAACGAATGTACAGCAAAGACCAAATCCTCGGCTTGTACCTCAACGAATCGCCGTACGGCGGCCGGCGCAACGGCGTCGAATCGGCCGCGCAAACTTACTTCGGCAAATCATCCAAAGATTTAACCTTGCCAGAATGTTCGCTGCTAGCCGCTATCCCGAACAACCCGTCGCTTTACAACCCGTACAATACCTATGGCCGCAAAGCGCTTGTCGAACGCCAGCACAAAGTACTGGACGACATGGTGTCGATGAATTACATATCCAAACAAGAGGCGGCGACAGCCAAGAAAGTCGATATTATGGATACCATCAAACCGCTGGCCGACCAATACGCCAACGTCAAGGCGCCGCACTTCGTCCAAATGGTCAAGAAACAACTAGAGGAAGAACTCGGCAAGACTATCGTCGGCGAAGGCGGTTTATCAGTCAAGACAACACTCGACCTCGACGCGCAAACAACCCTAGAAACCAATATAGCCAAATTATTTAACGGCGAGATTACCGATGGCAACTGCGGTTATCGCAACTGTTCGCAATTTGCCGGCTTCTCAAACGGCGCAGCAGCCATTGAAGACACCAAGACTGGCCAGCTTATCGCCCTAGTCGGCAGCCGCGACTTCAATTATGCTGGCTTCGGGCAGGACAATGCGGCCACCGCTTTCATCCAGCCGGGTTCGTCGATTAAGCCGCTTGTTTACGCTCGCTTATTTAGCAACCAAGGCGGTAATAACGCCAATTACGGCAGCGGCTCGATTCTAGCCGACTCCAAGACAACTTTCCCGGGCAATTATAGTCCGAACAACGCCGACAACAAATTCCAAGGCAATATTACATTGCGCCAGGCACTAGCCCGCTCCCGCAATATTCCAGCTATCAAAGCTATGGCCATCAACGAGAAGAACAATAGCGGCAGCACCTGGTCGCTAATCCGCTCCGCCGGCGATTTACAGTACTGCACGCAAGGTGCCGACGCGCAAGCTGGCCTATCGAGCGCTATCGGCGGCTGCGGCACGCGCTTGGTTGACCACGTTAATGCTTTCGCAACACTAGGGCGAATGGGCACTTATAAACCGCAGACGACTATCCTGAAAGTCGCCAACAGCAATGGACAAACCCTCAAACAATACAAAGAATCTAGCAAGCAAGTCATCGACCAGCAAGCAGCTTACATCGTTAGCGACATCCTTGGCGACGGCAAGGCGCGCGCTGGATTGGCGGGCCGCGACTACCTAGTCAACCTCGGCCGCGCCGGCGTCAAGGCAGCTGTCAAGACTGGTACCAGCAACAGCGAGATTAATGGCAAGGTTAGCGCTAAAGATATCTGGGCTGCCGGCTACACGCCGAACCTATCGATGGCGGTGTGGCTAGGCAATTCTGACACCTCGCCGCTGCGCAATGGCAACTCGCTGATTCCAGCTATGTTCTTCGACCGTACGATGGCCGATATCTCCAAGATGTATGCCGACCAAGGTAAACTAAAATTAAGCGACTGGTATACTGCGCCGAGCGGCATCCAGACAATCAAGGGCGAGATTTATCCGTCGTATTATAACAAAGCTAGCGCTGCTACCAATGCCAAGATGACTTTCGACCGCGTCTCGAAAAAGAAAGCTACGTCTTGTACTCCTGAAGCTGCCAAGATCGAAATCGATGTCATGAAAATGGCTGATCCAATCACCAGAAAAGAGATAATCACGCCTAACGACTCTAGCTACGACGCCGAGAAAGACGACGATGCACACAAGTGCGACGATCCAAAGCCAAACGTTACACTAACGGTGACTAGCGGCGGCGTATCCATCGTCTATACCAGCGGCCGTTACAAACTGCAAAACATCGAATTATTATCTGGCAGTACCGTTGTCGCCAGTAAGCAAGTCGACAGCAGCGGCATCTGGAATATTCATAAAGGCAACCTGTCAGCAGCCAGTAGCGGCACGCTAACCGCCAAAATTACCGACATTGGCTACTACACAGCAACCAATAGCGCCAGCTACAATCCAAACAGTAGTAGTAGCGACGACGATTAAATCCGCTTCGCATTGCGATAAGTTTTGCCGCCAAAACCCAGCAAAATAGCACGCTCCTAGCAGCGTGCTATTTTATAATCTTGCGCTAGTAAATTTATTGGTTGTTGACCAGATCGATCAAATCGCTCTCGTGGTCGGGGCGGCGGCGAGCACTCTGGCGCCGAGTCGCTAGAGCAGCTGGCTTCGGCTGCGGTTTTGTTTTCGGCGAATTAGCTTTTTTGCTGGCTGGTTTAGCTTGAGTTTTAGTTTCGCCTGATGCCTTTGCCTTGACCAAATCACGGTTGCTAGCGCTGCCAGCTGACGATTGGCCGCGAGTGCGGCCGGCAGGACGCTGCTTGGCGCTAGCAGTACTTTTCGCGGGCGTTTTTGATACTGCTGCGGCTGCGATTTTTGCCGTTTTTTGAGTTTTGCCCGCAGCTTTGGCGGTCGATTTAAGAGGTTTGCTAACGGTCTCTATTTTCTTGGCAAAGATCATCCGGCCGGCTGCGGTCTGCAAATTACGGATAATTTCGACATTTAGCGTCTGGCCTATCTGAGCGCTCGCCTGCTCGACGACAACCATTGTGCCGTCCGGTAGGTAGCCCACGCCCTGATGCGCGTCCTGCCCCTTCTGAATAAGCTCTAACGTGATTTTCTCGCCAGGTAGATGCTCCATCCGGATACTCTGCGCTAATTCGTTAAGGTTTAGCACTTCGGTACCCTCGACGGCGGCAACCTTGTTTAGATTATAATCTAGCGTCATGATCACTGCGCCGTGCTGCTTAGCTAGCTTGAGCAGGCGGTCGTCAACGCCTTCGCGAGCGTGGCTGCCGTCTTGCAGCAATTCGACGTTGACGCGCTCCATAGCTTGCAGCTCGGTGACCACATCAAGCCCATAGCGAGCACGAGCACGTTTATCAGCATCGGCGTGGTCAGCTAGAAACTGTAGCTCGCCGATAACCGAGCGTGGAATCACCAGCGTACCGCCGATAAAGCCGGTTTGCGCTACCGGTACAATTCGCCCGTCCATCAGCACCGAGGTATCTACCAAGATAGCCCGATCTTTTGATTTGATGGAGTTTTTGGGCAGGCGCGCTAGTAAGTACGACACCTCGCCCAAAATAAGCAGCGTTACCGCCAATAATATTAAGTCTTTGGTTTGCATATTTTCCTTTCTTTTTGCCTTGATTGACTACTAGCTACTTGAGATAGCCGATCAAAGCTTGGCGTAAATCTTTGACGCCTTTTACAAATGAATTCTTTTTGCCAGAGGTTGCTGGCGCAATCGCTTGGGTGAAACCGAGTTTTTTGGCTTCGTTCAGGCGCTTATCGGCGCCTTGTGCCGAGCGAATCTCGCCGCCTAAGCCCACTTCGCCGAATACCACCAGGCCATCGTCGAGTTTACGCCCGGCCGCCGCGCTAGCAATCGCCATCGCCACCGCCAAGTCTGCTGCCCGGTCGGCAAGCTTCAAGCCGCCAACTACATTCACATAAATATCTTTATCGGATAAATTCAATTTGGTGCGCTTCTCTAGCACCGCGATGAGCAGATTGAGGCGGTTGAGATCGAAACCGCTGGCCGTCCTCTTAGGATACCCGAAATTAGTCGAATTGACAAGAGCTTGGATCTCAACGAGAATCGGACGGTTGCCTTCAAGCGTCGCCAATACCACCGAACCATCGGCGTTTTGGCGCTCGGCTAACAGCGCGGCTGACGGATTTTCGACGACCCGCAAACCCTTATCGTTCATCTCGAAAATTGCCGCTTCGCTAGTCGAGCCGTAGCGATTCTTGACGGCGCGCACCACTTTGAAGCCGCCGTAACGGTCGCCTTCGAATTGCAAGACCACATCGACTAGGTGCTCGAGAACTTTCGGCCCAGCGATCGATCCCTCCTTGGTGACATGGCCCACTAGGATTACCGCTGCGCCCGAAGCTTTTGCTGCTCGGATGATGACATTACTTGAGTTGGTAATCTGGCTAACGGTACCTGGCGCGCTGGCGATTTCCTCGAGACTAAGCGTTTGGATACTGTCGATAATCACCAATTTATACTGGCCGCTGCGAATTGTCGCAGCAATGTCGTCAGCGCTAGTACTGGCGACAAACTGCAGATCATCGCCAGAGGTCGCACCGAGGCGTGTAGCGCGGAGCTTAACCTGGGAAGCGCTTTCCTCGCCGCTGACATATAGGACCGATGATTGCTCGGCAACATGCGCTGCTACCTGCATCAATAGTGTCGATTTACCGATACCCGGCTGTCCCGCTAACAGCATTACACCTGCCGGCAGAATCCCGCCGCCTAGCACTGCGTCGAGGTCGGTAATACCAGTCGGCAAGCGTTTCACTGAGTCCTCAGCGGCAATTGAACGCATCGACTGCGGCTTTAGGATCTTACCGCGCGAATGGCTGCGCGCTACCGCCGAAGCGCCTTTAGTCTCGACTATCTGTTCGACGAGCGTGTTCCATTCGCCGCAATTCTCGCACTTGCCAGTCCATTTCGGATAGCTGGCGCCGCAATTTTGGCAGACGAAATTACTGCGCGCTTTGGCCACTATTTACTCCGGCCGGCGCGGCTACGCCGTTGATGCTTTGATTGAGCTGATCGGCTTTAACGGCTAAGCTTTTGAGAGTTGCCACATCGTCATTGTAAGCTTTAATCCGCGAATTGAGCGAACCCTGCCGAGCATTAATAGCGCTAATTCGCTGCTGCAGCGCCGACCGCGCCACCGTGAAATCAGCTTGCGAACTAAACTCGCTGCTCCTAGCCCGTTCATTAAAACTATTAATATCAGCGTTAATTTGCGATAAGTCGGACTGATAAGCTTCGACGTCTTGTTTGATTTGCTTAGCGGCTGACTGCAGCTTAGATTGCAGCGCTTCAGCCCGGGTATTAACTCGAGTAAATACTGCTGTGTAGGCTTGGTTTTTGGCGACAATTGACGCTCGATCAGTGAAATAACGCGCATAATATTGTTCAAGGTCGGAGTCGAGCTCGCCAATCGTGGTACCGATAATCGAATGTAGTTCATCTAGCTCGGCGCCTGGCTCGGCCTCGCGGTAGTATTCCATAGCTTTGGCAATTTCCGGATCATTTTTGACCTTTTGATAAGCCTTTTTGATCATAGCGTCGACTTTAGGCCGCTCGAAGATATTCAGCCGCGCATACTGGGCGTGCAACAATTCGTGTGCCGCCGTTACTTCTTTGGCGCCAGCTAATTCGGCATTTTCGACGTCAAAAAGATAAATCTTATCGCCATAGTAGCAGCCCAAGATGGCTGCGGTACGTTCGGTACTTTTGCAATGAGCATTGAACTGATCGCTAGTTTCAATAGCTGGCTGAGTTGCTCGGAAGGTGCGGTGCGCCGCCGGAGTCAGCTTGATTGAATCTTCAACCGCGGCAACAGCTGCAGGAGGCGTGAAAGTTGACGCTCGATAAGTATCAAAGGCTGTCTGCCCGTAGAAAAAACCGCCAGCAGCAATACTTATCACTGCCAACAAAGCGATGATTTTCGAGACAATATTACGTCCGGCTGTCGGTTTCGCTGCGCCGTTCAATCGCTATCGCTCCTTTCTTGATCCCTACTTCTAGGATATCACCTTTAGCATAGGCGCCGTCAAGTACTTGCTCAGCAATAGCATGCTCAACCTCGTCCTCGATGACACGGCGCAGCGGACGGGCGCCGTATTTAATGCTGTAACCCTTGTCGATAAGGAATTTTTTGGCACTAGGTTTAATCGTAAGGGCCAGGCCTTTGCGCACCAAACGCTGACGCAGCTCGCCGATCAGCAGGTCGAAAATTTTGCCGACCTCGGCGCGAGTCAACGCTCGGAAAGTGATAATCCCGTCAAAGCGATTAATCAACTCGGGGCGCATAAACTTATCGAGAGCATCGCGAGCAAATTTAGCATTGCGGCGGTGCAAATCGTCAATTTCGCTGTTTTTGTCGCGGCTAGAGTGAAAGCCAAGTTCCGACTCTTTGGTCATTTTGTCGGCGCCGAGATTACTAGTCAATATGATAATCGTATTGCGAAAGCTAACTTCGCGTCCCTTAGCATCAGTCATCATCCCATCTTCCAGTAGCTGCAGCAGCAGGTTGAATACGTCTGGATGCGCCTTTTCAATTTCGTCAAAAAGCACCACGCTGTACGGCTGGCGGCGAACTTTGTCAGTCAATTTACCGCCGTCCTCGTAACCAACATAACCAGCTGGCGCCCCAAGCAGCCGCGACGTATTATGCTTCTCGCCGAATTCGCTCATGTCGATTTTGATAAGCGCTTCTTCGCTACCGAAAACTTCTCGCGCCAGCACCTTAGCTAATTGCGTTTTGCCGACACCAGTCGGTCCCATGAAGACGAAACTGCCAATCGGTCGCTGGCTGCTAGCCACACCGCTGCGGCTGCGGCGGATTGCCCGCGCTACCTTACCGATAGCCTCGCGCTGGCCAATGACGTACTTGCCGAGATGCTTTTCGAGCTGGCGCAGCAACTTCGCTTCGCTAGTCTGGACTTTTTCGACTGGAATATTGGTCATCACAGCGATAGCATGCGCCACATCGTCATCGGTTAGTTGGATAGCGCGACGGCCTTTTTGGACAGCAACTTCTGTCTCGAGCTTTTTACTAATCTGGCTAATGCGCTGTTTGTACATAGCAGCTCGCTGGTAATCTTCGTGCAAAACAGCATCCTCCATGCGCTCATTGAGGTGCTTGAGCTCTTTGAGATATTCACGCTCGCGGCTCGGGCGGTGGCCCCGCTTGACGCGAACTCGGGCAGCCGCCTCGTCGAGCACGTCAATCGCTTTATCGGGCATGAAACGGTCGCTGACGTAGCGGTCGCTCATATATACCGCCGATTCGATCACTTCATCGGTAATTTTGACGCCATGATGCTTTTCATAATAATTTTTAAGACCTTTCAAAATAGCGATTGTCTGCGCCATAGTTGGCTCTTTGACGACGATCGTCTGGAAACGCCGTTCTAGCGCCGTGTCTTTCTCGATGTGCTTGCGATATTCATCGAGAGTCGTCGCGCCAATCATGTGCAGCTCGCCGCGCGCCAACGCCGGCTTGAGGATATTGGCCGCATCCATCGAACCTTCCGAGGCGCCAGCGCCAACCAGCAGGTGCAATTCATCAATAAAAAGAATAATGTTGCCTTGTTTTTTGACTTCAGCAATTACCTTTTTTAGCCGATCCTCGAACTCGCCGCGATATTTAGTACCGGCAATCATCGCCGCCATATCTAACATAACCACGCGGCGATCTAATAGATGGCCCGGTACGTCCTCGCGGACGATCCGCTGCGCCAGCCCCTCAACGATGGCGGTTTTGCCAACGCCTGGGTCGCCAATCAGTACTGGATTATTCTTGGTGCGGCGGCTAAGGATAGTGATCATTCGCTCCAGCTCTTTGTCGCGGCCAATCATCGGGTCAAGCTCGCCATTGGCCGCTCGTGCCGTCAAATCCACGCCAAAGGCGCTAAGCGCCCCGCCGCGCGTTTTGCCGCGGTGCCGCGGCTCGGTAGCAATATCGCCATGTTCGCCGCGATTCTCTTCAAACGACTTCTCGAGTTCGCTGATTATCATATAGACGTTGATACCCATTTCGCGCAGCAGCGCTGTCGCTCGGGCGTTACCTTGTCGCAGGACGCTGTACAATATATGCTCTGTACCGAGATAATCATGGCCATATTCGCGCGCCGCTTCCCACGCCATGCGCAGTGTCAACAAAGCCGTCTCGCTAAGGCCCACCATACCGGTACTAGTGACCACTCGCGACGGTTTGATATCCAGAATCATTTCAGCTTGCTGCAAGGTCACGCCGGCGTCAGTCAATACTTGCGCCGCCGAGCTCGACCCTTGCGCCAAAACGCCGAGCAACAAGTGCTCTGTTCCAATGTAATTACTGCCGTTACCACGAGCAATCGCGTCAGCATGCTGGACGCTAGCGCGCGCGTTGTCGGTCAATCGCGAAATAAAATCTGCAAAGTCTTCTGGCATCATGAGTTCTCCGTTCTGAGCGTATTGCCCATCACATCTAATTATACATAACAAATTAGCACTCGTCAAGGCAGAGTGCTAATTTGCAAAAAGCGGCTGCGAGTTTTAATCTTGATTTTCGATAGCGCTAAACAAATCTTCCTCGACGTTCTTGCGCGGTTTTTTCTCGGCTGATTTCGGCGCTGTGGTCTCGATGTTCAATTCGTAGCCAGTCAGGCGGCTCGCCAAACGCACATTTTGCCCGCCGCGGCCGATAGCGATTGATTGCTGGTCTTCAGTAACGTAAACATTGGCGGTTTTTTTGTCCTTATCAATCTCGACTTTAACAATCTCAGCCGGGCTAAGAGCATTGCGGATATACGTATCTATATTATCATCATAAGTAACGATATCGATTTTCTCTTGCTCGCCGATTTCGCTCATCACCGCGTTAACGCGCGCGCCGTGACCGCCGACGAACGTTCCGACCGGGTCAACGCCTGGCACCGTGCTAGCAACCGCTAGTTTAGTGCGGCGGCCAGCTTCGCGGGCGATGCCTTTGATCTCGACAGCGCCAGTTTCCATCTCGGGTACTTCTTGGCGGAAGAGATATTCGATAAAGTCCTCGCTGCCGCGGCTGAGAATCAGCTGCGGGCCGCGGCCTTCGCGTTCGATGTCTTTGATTAATACTTTGATCCGCGAGCCAATTTTGTAAAACTCGCCTTGAATCTGCTCGCTCTGCGGGATAATACCAGTGGCCTTGCCTAACTCAACACGCACCACGCGCGGCTCGACGCGCTGCACCATACCGGTAACGACCGTGCCGATTTTGTCTTCGAACTCTGCCAGAACAACTTCGCGCTCGGCTTCGCGCAGGCGCTGCATGACAACCTGTTTGGCAGTCTGGGCGGCTACTCGGCCAAAGGACTTAACTTCATGGGCTTCCTCGATAGTATCCCCTAACTGAGCATCTGGCTTCTCTGCCTGAGCATCCGCCAAGCTGATTTCAGTGGCCGGATTGACGACATCCTCGACGACTTCGCGCTGGACAAACACCTTGGCGGTGCCGTCATTGATATTAAGTTCGGCGCGCACATTTTGCTCGCGCTCGCCGTTATCGCGGCGCCAGGCAGCAGCGATCGCCTGCTCGATTACGTTTAGTACAGTTTCTTCGGGCAACGCCTTTTCATCAGCAATCGCCCGCACCGCTAGCGTCAACTGCTTGATATTCAAATCTTCCATATAATTCCTTTCTTTTAGTTCCAATACGAAAACAACCGACCTGCCGGCCGGATGAGTACGTATTTAATATAACATGCGGGAGCTGGCGTCGTCAAGCCTAGGATTAGCGATAACGCATCAGTGCTATACTAAGAATAATGCAGCTTTCTGATTTTCATTATGATATTCCTGACGAGCTAATCGCAGCGACACCGCCAGCAGTGCGCGGTACTTCGCGCCTGCTAGTACTTGATCGTCAAACAGGCACAATCACCGATCGCTACTATCCTGACGTGGTCGACTATTTGCAAGTGGGCGATGTACTGGTCATCAACGACACTAAAGTCATCAAGGCGCGCTTAATAACCCGTAAACCGAGCGGCGGCGAGCGCGAACTTGTTCTAGTCGAACAGCATGGCGCACACGACGACTGGTTCCGCCACAAGGTTATTTATCGGCGAAAGTTAATCGCTGGCGATATTCTGACAATTGGCGATGACACTTTAATGGTCGAGAAGATTATCGGCAATGGTATCGCACTAATTCGTAGCGAGCGAAACTTGTTGGATATTGCCGCTGAGCACGGCACCGTACCTTTGCCGCCGTATCTGGGACGCGACGCTACCGCAGCGGATAACGAGCGCTACCAAACGGTTTTCGCTCGCGAGGCAGGCTCAGTGGCAGCGCCAACAGCTAGCCTCAACATGACCGAAAGCACACTGCGACAATTGCGCGATAAAGGCGTCAACATCGTGTACGCTACGTTACATGTCGGCCTGGGTACCTTTTTGCCTATTCGCGTCGATGATGTCGCGCAGCACAAAATGCATCAAGAATATTTCTCGATTCCAACCGCCACTGCCGCGGCTATCCAATCCGCCAAACAATCCGGCCATCGCGTTATCGCTCTCGGTACGACAATCACGCGTACCCTAGAATATGCCCACCAACAAATTTTGAGCCAGCCGCCACATGCTATCTCGGGCGAAGCTGATATTTTTATCTATCCCGGCTATAAGTTTAAAACGATCGATGCGCTATTAACTAACTTCCATATGCCTGAAAGTACGGTACTTATGTTGACGGCAGCTTTTGCTGGCTGGGATAAGCTAAAGCCTGCTTATCAGCACGCCGTTTGCGAAAAATATAAATTCTTTAGTTATGGCGACAGTATGCTAATTATCACGCAGTAGGACGAGTGCGCTCATGCTATACTAGAAAAGATGCAAAAAGCTATCACTTTTAGGATTACCCATCGCCTCCCCGGCACCTTAGCGCGTGCTGGCACAATCCACACGCCGCATGGCACGATTCAAACGCCAGCTTTCATCGTTGGCGGTACTAAAGCAACCGTCAAGGCACTGACTGTCGAACAAGTCAAAGCCTGCGGCGGGCAATCAATTTTGGCCAATACTTATCATTTGATGCAGCGGCCAGGCGCCGAAATCATTCATAAAGCTGGCGGCCTAGGCAAATTTATGGATTACGATGGGCCGACTTTCACTGACAGCGGCGGCTTTCAGATTTTCAGTCTGGGAATTGCTTACAAAAAAGGCATTGATGCCGTCGCTCACACCCAAAAAGGCAACGCTGCGCAAGCGGTCAAGTCTGCTAATCAGCTAGCCAAAGTCACCGACCAAGGCGCGCAATTTCGGTCGCATCTGGATGGTAAATATATAATGATGACGCCAGAATCGTCAATGGAGCTACAGCACGCCATCGGCGCTGATATTCATATGGCCTTTGATGAGCTGACTGCACCGCTAGCGGCCCGCGGCACGATTGTAAAGGCAATGCAGCGAACGCATGCTTGGGCGGAGCGCTGCTTGGTTCGCCACGATGAGCTAAACGCCGAACATCTAGCGCGCGGCGAAAACCTGCAAGCGCTCTACGGTGTCGTCCAGGGCGCCCGCGACGAAACACTGCGCCGCCAGTCGGCTAATTTCCTGGGCCAGCGCAACTTCGACGGCTACGGTATCGGCGGCGTTTTTCAACCTGGCGAGATCGCCGATGTCGTCCGTTGGGTCTGCGAGACTTTGCCCGAGGATAAGCCGCGCCACCTATTAGGCTTAGGTTCGCAGCCGGCCGATTTGTTTCTCGGCGTCGAATATGGCATCGATACTTTCGATTGTGTCGCGCCGACCCGCCAAGCCCGCAACGGCGCTCTGTACACTTTTGACGGCCGCATCAATATCAGCAATGCTCGCTTTCGCGAGGACTTCGCGCCGATCGACGCTGAGTGCGACTGTTATACTTGCCAGCATCATACGCGCGCTTACATCAATCATCTGTTTCGCGCCGATGAGATTCTCGGCGCTACGCTCGCCAGCATTCACAATGAACGCTTCGTAGTGCGCACTGTCGACCAGATCCGCGCCTCGCTGCTAGACGGCACATTTTTTGATTTCAAGCAGTCGTTCCTGGCTCGCTACTACGGCGATAATTTACCAATCGGCGTCACATTATAAAATAAAACCGCGTCAAAATCTAACGCCGCCAAGACGAGCCAAGCAACTAATTTACCAGGTATTTCGCTGGCTGCTCGAACGTATCCATCTTTTCACGCTTTTTCACGCGGGCAATCAAATGCATCGTCAGTGGCGAGACCATAATCTCTACCGCCATCTTGATCAAAAACACCGTGACGATAAGCTGCCAAAAGCTGGTCGTCGGCATAGTACCGGCAAAAGCAATCGTCGAGAAGATCACCGTATCTAGCGCGTTACCCGCCAATGAGCTGCTAACCATCCGCCGCCACAAACCGCGGCCGCGGCTAGCAACCTTCATCCGTCCCATTACGTAAGCATTCATGATCTCGCCAACAAACAGCGCCGTTACCGAACCGATAGCCAACCGCCAAACCACACCCAACGTCGATTCAAACGCCGCTTGCCCCGTCCAGCTACTATCTGCCGGCAATAATTGCACCACCCAAAAAGTCAACGTCATCAGCATCAAGGCCGCCACACCGCTATAAATCAGCCGGCGCGTCCGGCGATAACCGTAAACCTCAGTGATTATATCACCTACGATATACGCTAGCGGAAACAAAACCGTGCCAGCATCAAAAGTCAGCCAGCCAACAGATACAATTTTGACGCTGACAATATTACTAACCAATAGTGTCGTTACAAAAAGTATCGCAAATATATCATACAGAGAATAATGTTGTTTCTTTGTCATATTTTAGTATTATATCACGCCGGCAAGCGCTGTTCCGGACAACTCGCCAAAATCCGTTCCATAGCCGTGCGCTCCGGCGGTGTCACCCACAACGAGTATTTTTTCTTGACGGCAATTTGACGGGCAATGTACTGGCAGCGAAACGGTTTATTCGACGGCAGCCAAGTCGCCGCATCGCCGTCGCCCTTCTGCTGGTTGGCTGGTCCGTCGACGGCTAGCAGCTCGAGCGGATCGTTAGCCAGACTGATTCGCTGTTCGCTAGACAACTGCTGAGCGCCAGTCTGCCAAGCGTTGCTCAGTGCCACTACGTGGTCAATCTGCACAGCGCCGCTAGAATTAGCACCGCGCTTGAAAGCAATTCGCTGCCCAGTGTACGGGTCGCTAAGAGCGCCAGCCTGCACTTTGCAGTTGTCATCGCCCAGGACAGTGTTTACCAAGTCGCGGCGCAAGATAACATTGCGCGTATCGCAGCCGCCCGCCTTGGCCCAGCCGTCGCCGAACTGCGAGCGCTTGTAACCAGTCTTGGGAGCGCGGCCCTTAGTAGGCAGTGCCGCCAAAGCGTCGCGCGCTACTTCGCCAGAGCCAGAGTTCGACCCCGACTGCTGAGGCTGCGAATTTGGCGGCATCAGCGGTAAATTCGGCCGTTCCTTAACAACAATCCACCCGAGAGTACCTGTCAAAATTACCGCTACTAGTACTATTCTGCGCCGCCGCTGCATAAGCATATTATACCACCCTGCTATAATGGACGTATGGACAGATTATTTTCTCAATTTCAACCAGAACACTACGATATCCAATGGGATTTGCGTCAAGCGAAGAGCAATCGCTTAATCCGCGGCACAGCAACTATCCGCGGCCAACATCTAGCAGCCGAGCCAATTCGCTTGCACGCCAAAGATTTGCAGATTGAAGAAGCTACTGTCAACAGCCAAGCAGTTAAGATATCAACCGACAACGACATTTTGACACTTGACAATACCGACGACAGTCCAGTGCAAATCACCATCAAATTCTCACTAGCACTAACCGACGCCATGCACGGTATTTATCCTTGCTATTATGAGCATCAAGGCCAGAAATGCGAGCTATACGCCACTCAATTCGAAAGCCACCATGCCCGCGAAGCCTTCCCATGCGTCGACGAACCAGAGGCCAAAGCTACATTCGCGATTTCAATATTATCAAATGAACCGGTAGTACTCAGCAATATGCCAGTCGTTTCGCAGCGGGAAAGTAGCGAGGGAACGGTGACTACCTTTGAGCAAACACCGCGTATGAGCACCTACCTGGCGGCCTTTGTCGCTGGCGATTTACAGCGCGCTACTACTGCCGCCAAGAGCGGCGTCGAGGTCAACGTTTACGCCACGCCAGCGCAGTCAGCCGGCAGCTTGAACTGGGCGCTCCAGCACGCAGCGCAAACAATTGACTTTTTCGACGAGTATTTTGGCGTGCCTTACCCGCTGCCGAAATCTGACCATGTAGCACTACCTGATTTTTCTAGCGGCGCTATGGAGAATTGGGGCTTGGTGACCTACCGCGAAACCGCCCTGCTGGCCGATCCGGCAACCGTTAGCGTTTCAACCCGCCAATATATTGCGACGGTTATCGCCCACGAATTAAGCCACCAGTGGTTCGGCAATCTAGTGACTATGAAGTGGTGGAATAACTTGTGGCTGAACGAGAGTTTCGCTACGCTGATGGAATACCTAGCAACCGACGCGCTACATCCGGATTGGCGGCAATGGGACGAGTTTGCCAACAACGAGGGCGTCGCTGCCCTGCGCCGCGATAGCATCGACGGCGTGCAACCAGTTCAAACCGACGTATCGAGCCCAGCCGAAATTAGCGCGCTGTTTGATGGAGCGATTGTCTACGCCAAAGGCGGCCGGCTGCTGCGAATGATGCAGCTATGGATCGGCGATGAAGCGTTCCGCGCTGGCCTCAAGCAGTATTTCACCCGCTTCAAATACAGCAACACCACTGGCGACGACCTCTGGGAATGTCTAAGCCAAGCTAGCAGCAAAGATGTCGGGGCGCTAATGAACACCTGGATTTCACAGCCAGGTTACCCAGTAGTTTACGCATCGCTCGACAATGGCGAGTTGACGCTCCGCCAAGAACAATTCTTCACTGGGCCGCACCAGCCGTCTGATCGTTTGTGGCCGATTCCGCTCGGTGCTAACGACCAGCGCCTGCCCAAAATTCTAAAAGAGCGCGAACAGCATCTCTCGCCAGCGCCAGACGGACTATTGCTACTCAATCATCAAAACGCCTCGCACTTTATCACTTGCTACGACGACACTCTGCGGGCACGCATATTACAGGCCATCACTGATGGCATATTAACGCCATCACAACGAGCCCAGTATCTCAATGAGCAAATCTTGCTAGCCCGCGGCGGTCTAGTCGCTAGCAGCACGCTAGTCGAAGCGCTAGCCGCCTTCCAAAACGAAAGTGATCAGACCGTCTGGGAAATCATTGCGCTGGTCATCAGCGATCTCAAGAAATTCGTTGACCAAGACGAAGCCGCCGAAAAGCTGCTGCGCCGCCTATCAGGCAAGCTAGCTCGTCCGCAGTTCGAACGCCTAGGTTGGAGCAAACACCCCGGCGAGCCAGAATCCGACAGCAAACTACGTGCCGCCATCATCGATTGCATGCTATATAGCGAGGACGCAGCGGCAATCAGTACCGCGCGCCAGCTCTACCAAAATACACCTCTAGCCGAGCTCAGCGCCGACCTGCGCCCATCAATCATCGGTGCCGCCGTCCGCTACAGCGATCAGCCGGCAGATATAGTCAGCCAGCTGCTCGAAGCCTACCAAGCCACGCAATCAGCTGACCTGCGCAGCGACATCGCCGCGGGGGTCACCACGACGCGCGACGCCGAGCAGCTAGCGCGCTTAATCGGGCTACTCACCAACACCGACATCATCCGCAGCCAAGACACCGTTCGCTGGTTCGTCGACCTGCTGCGCAATCGCTACGGCCGCGAAGCCGCCTGGCGCTGGATGCGCAGCCAGTGGCATTGGATCGAGCAAACTTTCGCCAGCGACAAAAGCCACGATTACTTCCCGCGCTACGCCGCCATGCTGCTGATGACGCGCCAGCAGCTAGCCGAATACCGCGAATTTTTTACGCCGCTGCGCCGCGACCAGTCGCTCGTCCGCGCTATCGACATGGGAATATTAGATTTAGAAGGCAAACTAGATCTGATCGACCGCGACAAAGCGACAGTTCTAGCAGCGCTGGCAAAGTAATTTCAGTTTTTTGAGATAAGTAATTCTGCAGCTTTTACAGAGGCCGCAGAATTATTATGACATAATTTTCGCTAAAACGCTTGACATTTATGCGATAATGTGCTATATTCATAATAGCTTTTCGCTCGAGTTTCCGAAAACAAAGGGTGAGAAGTGCCCTTTTACTCGAGTGATAGCATGGTCCTTAGGAGGAACCATGAACACGACGGCTGCCGCCGTTATCGTCATCATTGCCGCCCTCATCTTGGCTGTCATGGCCGGGATCGGCGGGTACACCATCGGCCGCGCTCGCGCGACCGACGACACCGCAAAGGCGGCCAAGAGTGGCGAGAGCATTGGACTGGCTCTCGACGATCTCAAGAGTGGCGTTCTGTATCAGTTCAATCTCCTGATCTTCACGCTGGACCAGGCTTTTGAGTACCGCAAAATCGCATCAAGGGCGATCGCGGAAATGCCGGCCGACCACCACAAGGTGGATCTGGAGCGCGAGCTCCAGGAAATCGACGCAAAGATGAGCGAAAAGGTCACCGAGATTGAGAACTACGTGTCCGAGGAGGGCTAACAAGCCCGTCGAAAATAGCTCGCTGAATTAAGTTTCAGCTTGAGCTCGTTCGGCGGGCTATTTTCTTTGGTTTAATTTACTTCTACTACCGCTTGGACGGCTGGCGGGTCGCCGCTTACGCTGGCGGCTAGCAGCTTGGCCGCCATGCCGCTGTATTCTGGCCTGCCCGCCAAAAATAACTCTGCCGCGAAACGCATCTGCCGCTGCTTTTTAGCGGTAATCGCCGCCAGTCCATCGCCGAAATCATCGTTCTTACGATACTTCACCTCGGTGAAATACAACACCTCGCCTTTCACGCTGACGATATCGATTTCGCAGTACCGCGTCCGCCAATTCTGCGCCACAATCTCATGGCCGCGCGCCGTCAGCCAATCTGCTGCCGCTTGCTCGCCTTTATCGCCAATTTGACGGGTTGTCATTGATTTTTTCGTTTCTGACAAAATAGTATTTGACAAATCAATTCGAGCAACATTTCCAGCGTCTGGAGTGATATTCTCAGAAAAAATTTGGGCAACTTTACGTAGGCCCCGAATTATTTTCTGAGGATATCCGACAGACGGCTCGCCAGATTGAACAACTGTTTTCTGAGGCACTGCTCGCGGCTTCGCCTTATTGTCAGCATACTTCGCCAGCGGCGCGAAACTCAGCCGGTGCAGCGGCGTCACACCCAGGCGCTCAATCGCCGCCCGATGCTTGGCCACGCCATAGCCAGCGTTCGACGCGAAACCGTACCCCGGATAGACCGCATCCTGCTCGGCCATGAACTGGTCGCGCGCCACCTTGGCGACGATCGACGCCGCCGACACGCTCGGAATCAAACCGTCGGCTTTAGGCATGGTCATAGCGAACTTCTCTAGCGCCGTGCCGCGCAGAAAATTCACCCTACCGTCGATGATGATTTCGCTAAAAGCTAGATTTTGCTGGCGGCATTGCGCTTGAATCTGCTCGACCGCTCGCCGCGTCGCCAGCCGCAGCGCCTCACTCATGCCAATAGCGTCTAGCTCCTGAGCGCTCACCCAGCCCAGCGCCCAGGCAGCCGCCTGCTGGCGGATTAACGCATCTAGAGTCTGGCGGCGCTTTTTGGTTAGCTTTTTGCTATCGTCCAAGCCGTCAATCTCGGCGCCGCCCAGAATCACCGCGCCAACCACCAGCGGCCCCGCCCACGGCCCGCGCCCAACCTCGTCGATCCCCAGAATCATAAGTTCATGATAACAAATGGCGGCGATAGGCTCAATCGCGGGCGCAGATGGCAGGATTTGTGTTATAATATTAGTAAGCTGAACCCGTCGAGTAAAGAGAGGAGGTGTTTAGCTACCATGAAGGGGAAACTCTTCATTCTTTTTCTTATGGTCGGGATCCCGACCATCACCTGGGCCATCTTGGCCTGGGTTGCTATGATCGCACTAGGGGCGCTGCACAGCGTCTTCAGTATGATCCCGCCGCTCTCCTTCTTGGAGAGCTTCGTCGCGGTGTTGATGCTATTTATCATTGTAGCGTTTGCCGCGTCCATGGCGACAGCAAATGTGTCGCCAGCCCGCCGCCACGGCGGCCGCTGACCTCAGCCCTCGAGGAAACGGCCCGCAGACAGAGATACTGTCTCGCCACTGGCCTACTCGGTGGGCCGTTTCCTCTCCGACGCCCGCCGGGGCGGCTCGCGGAACACACATCGTTCTGCTTGAGCCGCCTCGGCGGGCACTTTCCTTTTCACGGTTATTTAGCTAGCAAACCAAAATCCCGCTCATCAGCGGGATTTATCGTTAGCGCTAGATACAGGTTACTGCTAATTTTCGGCGTGGCGAGCGGCCACTTCAGCGGCCTTGGCGTCCAATTCGGCCTGTTTAGCGTCTTCGGCGGCCTTTTTCTCGGCGGCTTCTTTGGCTTTTTCTTCTTTCAGGCGAGCAGCTTCCTCTTCGGCATGTTTGTCGCGGACGGCATTTACCGCCTCGCGGTCGAACTTAACAGCAGTCAGGCGGGCCGATTTACCGCTGCGCTTGCGCAAGAAGCTCAAGAAATTGCGGCGCACCTTGGCCCGGCGCACAATCTCGACTTTTTCGACCAGCGGACTGTGCAGCAAGAATGATTTCTCGACACCGACGCCCGAAGCAACTTTGCGGACGGTGATGCGGCTAGTGTGCTGGCCTTTGTTGTCGGTGCGGATAACCACGCCTTCGAACATCTGAATGCGCTCTTTGTTGCCTTCTTTGATTTTCTGATAGACGCGCACGGTGTCGCCGCTGCGAACATCAACAACTTGCGCTTTCTTTTGCTCGTCGTTGACTTTTTGGATTAATGCAAAACTCATAATTTTTCCTATCTTTCGAACTCGCTCTGGCTGGCCACGCAGTTGTACATCTGCGGCTCCACACCGAACAAAGCCCGAATAATTAACTCTCGTACAATGCAAGTATTCTAACACAATATCAAGCGGCGAGCAATAGACGCAAAGAGAGCTAGCGGCAGAGTCCATCTAGCCGCCAGCTACGCTCGATATTTTATCAATTTCAGAAAATCTTACGCTGTGGTTGACTGGTCAGTGCTATCGATATTGAAGTAAACCTGAGTATCAGGGTTAGCGCCGCCTACCGGCTGAACCCCCGGATCGATAATTCTATCCGGGCTGACACACACGAAATTACCATCTTGGCCTAGTCCTTTCCATATTTGGCAAGTGCTCTCGTAGAAAGCTCCGTCGACCACTACTCTGTCTGCAGATTGGTCAGCGCTGGTGTCAACAGAATCGCCTGATACTGCTGGTTGGTGCAAATCATCAACCTGGCCGCTAGTAGCGGGATTTTTATCTTTATTCGCAGCAAACTCCGTAGATATACGCGCAGTAAAACAAGTCGCAGCTGTGGCAAGTGCAGCGAGAAAGGCAATCGGCTTTCTTAACTCCTTCTTGGGCAGCCAACCCCAATCTAAGCGAGTAGATCCCTCAGACGCTACATGCCTCATAGTAGGCCTGCCAGATTTTAATATACCCATTTCGTTATATTTTCACCTCGAAATTAAAATTGGTATGTCTTTTTATTATACCACAAACTATACTAAAATGCAAGCAAAATAGCTATTTGTCAATCGGGTCAAGTGCTTGGCGCGGGGTCAACGAGTTTTCTGCCGAGATTATCTGCGCAACATCATACGTGCTGCCATCAATATCCATGTGCGTCGGCACTTCTACTCCCGGCTGATATCCATCAACTGCCCCGTCAAATTGCACGCAGGTGACCGTATTCTCATCGACGCTATACGACCGCGTGGCTGCCTCGGCTGGTGGAGCATCCACCTTTGTCAACTGGCCATCTTTGACGGCGTAGTATTCCACTTGCGCACTGCCTACCTGCCGCGATTCGCCTGGCTTCTGGCATGTCGGATCGCCATCTACTTCGACAACTGGACGTACAACGATACCGCTGTTATCACCACCCGCACTTTCTGGATAAGCAACTGGCGCGGTCCAAACTGGATTACCTTTGCCAATTTCATCAGCCAATCCTTCGTAAGTTAACTCACCCGGAGCGGTACTAGCTGCCGCAGCCGCCGTCGATGTCTCTGGCCCTGGTTCTGGCGATTGATACTCGGCCGAACATGACCCGACAAGCGAGCCTACAGCTAAACTGCCTGCTGCTATAACTGCCCACCGCTTTGATTTAGATAAACTCTCTATACTCTTTTCCATGGCATATATCATAACGCAGGCTGCAGTTTATTGCAACTTAGCCCGATCGTCTGCCAAACGCGCTATAATAAGTATATGGATTACAACAAACTAGCACTAGAACTACACGAAAAATATAAAGGTAAAATTACCACCGCGCTGCGCGATAACGGCGAAATTGACCGCGATAAGCTTAGCGCTTATTACAGCCCGGGAGTCGGCGCCGTTAGCCAAGCCATCGCCGAGAACCCGGCGGATTTGCCGAAATACACTTGGACGAATAATTTGGTCAGCGTGATTTCTGACGGTTCAGCGATTTTAGGCTTGGGCGATTTGGGGCCGAAAGCCGCCATGCCAGTCATGGAAGGCAAGGCACTGCTGTTCAAGCATTTTGCGGGCGTCGATGCTGTGCCAATCGTCTTGGACGTTCATGAGCCAGAAGAAATTATCGCTGCCGTCAAGGCGATAGCGCCGAGCTTCGGGGCGATCAATTTAGAGGATATCGCTTCGCCAAAATGCTTCGAAATCGAGGAGCGTTTGAAAGCCGAATTAGACATTCCAGTGTTTCACGATGACCAGCACGGTACGGCAATAGTAGTGTTAGCCGGGCTAATCAACGCCGCCAAGGTTGTCGGCAAAAACTTACGCGACTGCAAAGTCGTTCTGGCGGGGCCAGGCGCGGCTGGCACAGCAATTATTAAGCTACTCAATCTGTACGGTGTCAAAAACCTGATTGCGCTCGATCGCCACGGCGCGCTGAGCAGCGACCGCACTGACCTGTCGCCAGAAAAAATCGCCTTGCAGCAATATTTGAACACTTCAGAAAGCGGTACGCTAGCAGAGGTACTAACTGGCGCCGATATCTTCATCGGCGTATCGGCTGCTAATTCGCTGGCGCCAGAGATGGTCGCCGCAATGGCCAGCCAGCCAATTATTTTTGCCCTAGCCAATCCAGTACCCGAAATCATGCCCGATGCCGCGATTAGCGCTGGCGCAGCTGTCGTAGCGACTGGCCGCAGCGACTTCCCGAATCAAGTTAATAATTCCTTAGCCTTCCCTGGTATTTTCCGCGGCGCGCTCGACAATGGCGTGCAGAAAATCACTGACCAGCACAAGTTGGCCGCCGCCGAAGCTCTAGCAGCACTGGTCGAGAACCCAACCGCCAACGAAGTTATCCCGTCGCCATTTGACAAGCGCGTCGTACCAGCGGTGGCAAATGTCATAAAATAAATCCTAAATCAATACTAAGTAGTTGAGTTGGGGGCGGGACGGCGAACTGAATCGCGCGCCCCGCCCCAGAGCAAAGGCACGGCTCTGCTGGCTTGAGCGTACCTTTGCGACAGTTAGTAATGCTAGAGCGTGGTTGATGGGCTAGTGTACCAGTCCAACATCCTTTCAAAGTATCCGCCCCAACTATACGGCTCAGGGATCAAGATCTCTGGATACCGACAAAAGTCTGTCTCGATGCTACCAGTAGCATCGCAGCAAAAAAAGGCCAGCATCACTCCGCCCCGTCTGTCATAGACAACCACGGCAAACGACCTTTCTCGATATACCGATCTACAGCTGAAAACCTCAGTGTAGAATCCTGCCTCGCGAGCAGAGTTCATGAGGCCAAGAGCAGTGCAAGCCGCACCGCCCTTACCACCATCCGCCAGTTCGTGAAGCTGGCAATCTGGAGAGGTTGACCTATCCAGCCTATAATTGTCGCAGGCTTTAGGAGTAAGAGTAGTAGTCCTACCCATGATAGCACTTTTCCAGATCATCTCATACCTTCCTTCCGCCCCGTACCGGGGCCACTCGACGATGGATGTACTCAAACTCTACATCTTAGAGCCAGCACTCAATACTATACCACAATTTGCGTTAAATCACCCGTGCTATTTCCTCGAGCGTGGTTTCGCCGCGCAAAGCCGCCAGTACGCCGACTTGCTCGAGTGTTAGCATACCTTCGTTTCGAGCGGTTTCTTCGATCGTCTCGGGGTGAACATCTTGGACATCGCCGCGGATAAACTTCTGGATTTCATCGGTAACAACCAACTGTTCCATGATGACCACCCGGCCTTTGTAGCCAAACGGCGCATCTTCGCTAGGCACGGGGCGCCACAGCTTGAAATTATCCAGATCAGGCTTCTCGACATCAGGCGGTAGCTTTTCGAGTACGCGCTGAACGTATTTACGTGTTGCTTCATCAGGTTCGTACGCTTCCTTGGTATGATCAACTAAACGCCGTACCAAACGCTGAGCAATCAACAAGCGGATAGCGCTTGAAAAGATCGGATTAACTCCAATCATATCAATCATACGGCTAAAGGCTGTGCTGGTAGTATTAGCGTGAAAGCTCGACAACACCAAATGGCCGGTGATTGACGCCTGAATAGCCGTGCGCGCTGTATCGACATCACGAATCTCGCCAACCATCACCACATCTGGGTCGAGGCGCAAGACGCTACGCAAACCATCAGCAAAACTCTGCCCGTGCGTCGTATCGATCGGGATTTGCGACATGCCGCTCAGGCCATACTCGATCGGATCCTCGAGTGTAATCAGCTTGCGGTCGGTGGTATTCAACGCGTTGAGCATACTATAAAGCGTCGTCGATTTACCCGAGCCAGTCGGCCCAACCATCAGTACTAAGCCGCGCGGGTGGCTGACAACTTCGTCGATTTCCTTGCGCTGGCGCGGCGGAATGCCCAGCAAGTCCAAGTTCAACAATGATTCATCAAAATTAAACAAACGTAGCACCGCATCTTGCCCGTACAACGTTGGCACAGTCTCGACGCGCAGGTTCAATAGATGCGTGCCTTGGTCGGTGGTGATTTCCATCTGCATATGGCCAGATTGCGACTCCATAGCTGCACTGCTAACGCCAGCACGGCTAGCTAGCTCGCCCATAATAATCCGGTAGCGCGAACGTTCTAGTTGCGCCACCGGGTGCAGCGCGCCGTCGACGCGCATGCGTACGCGGATAGAATCGCGCTCGTTCTCAATGTGAATGTCGCTAGCGCCAAGCTTGTCCGCCTGCTTGATCAGGAAATCAAATAATTCCTCACTCGATACTAGATTTAGCGTCTGGCTAACTTGAGCGATGGTATTGCTGTCGCCCTCTTTAGCAATCTCGATATCATCGTAAGCAGTGCGCTGCGGCGGATCGTAACGCAACATCATCGCCCGGTAGCCGCTGGCACTGATCAGCAAAAATTGTAATTTGTCGCCGCGGTCTTGATACTCGCGCTTGATCTTCTGCAAAATAGATTGCGGCGTTTGCGAGGTCACGCCGATTTGGTACATCACTTCGTTGCCACCCTTAGCTAGCGGTACGATACGGTATTGGTGCATTTTCTCGATCGGAATCATGCCGGGAACTAGCGGTAGTGTCGCCTCTAGATTGCGCATATCAACATACGGCAAACCCAAAATAGCCGCCCGCTGGCGGGTAGCTTTTTCGTCTTGTTCGCGGCGGCGGCGCTGAACTTCTTCTTCATCCATCACCTTTATTTTAGCAAAAAGCTTGCGCTAAAAACAATGCTACAATAGAATTATGCCAAAAATCGTCGTCATCGCCCACAACATTCGCTCGACTTTCAATGTCGGATCGATTTTTCGTACCAGCGAGGGGTTCGGCGTCGAAAAGCTAATTTTGAGTGGCTATACGCCCTACCCAGATTTGAGTTTGTGCCGCGAAGCGCCAAATTGCGCGCTAATCGACGGTGAAATCACGCGGGACGACCAGCGCCTGCCGCACATTCGTCAGAAAATCACCCAGCAAATCCACAAAACGGCGCTCGGCGCCGAGAGTTTAGTGCCGTTTGAGTATCACGAAGCACCGCCGCTAGATGAACTGCGGCAACTGGGCTACCGCATCGCCGCCCTGGAACAAGCCGCCAATAGCACCAATCTGCGCGATTATTCGGCGCCAGACCGCGTCGCCCTGCTGCTAGGCGAAGAAGTCAACGGTATCGCGCCCGAATGGCTGGATTTGGCTGACGATATCATTGAGATTCCGATGTTCGGGCAAAAAGAGTCGTTCAATGTGTCGGTAGCGGCCGGAATCGCGCTGTACGAGCTAGCGACGAGCGGCAAAACCGCCAAAAATGCCTAAAATTTGCAAATTTTACGAAATAATTGCAAAAAGTATTGACTTAGCAGTCCATATGTGATATATATATATTAGCTTTTCGCTCAAGTCACCACAAACAAAGGGCGAGAAGTGCCCTTTTACTTGAGCGGAAATGATCCTAGGAGGGATCATGAAGAACTCTTTCGTCAAGTACGGTATCCTGCTCGTCATGAGCATGGCGGCCATCTTCATCGCGAAGGCGGGACATCCCGCTTTCGCGATGTGGATTTTGGCGATGTATGCCGCCACCCTTATCTATCTGTCGGAAGTCCGACAGATCAAGGAGACGGCGCGCCAGCGCCGTCTGGAGGAGCGTCTGGCCGCCGCATCGGCGCGCGAACGCCTCCTCGGAGGGGCTTTGGTTGCTGCCGCAACCGAGGCTCTCTGGGTCGAGAGTGTCACTCCAGAGAACGACAAGCTTCTCTATAAGCTCGAAGTGCCCAATTATGGATACTTCGAAATTGAGCTTCCTGACGAATACGCTCCCGCTGCGCCCAACAAGGGCTGACAAGCCCGCCTGAAAATAGCCCGCCAGAGGCCACCAGCCTCGGCGCAAGGCCTTTCTGGCGGGCTATTTTCTTTGGTCAAAATTATCCGCATCCTAAGCTACTTCACCTTGACGCATTCGTCGCCCAGCAGTTCGGCTAGGCTAGCACGCAGATTACGCTGGGCGTCAACACGAAACGGCAGACGGATGGCATTGGACTTATCTTCGCCCAGAATCATAATGATGTCATTTTGGCCAGGATTTTGGCTGCACAGTTTCTTGAGTGAGACTAGCAAGTCGCGATCGCTCGGATTCTTGACCTTGACATAGACAGTCTCCAGCTTTTCCAGCGGCTTGGCGGTGATTGCTGGCGCCGCTTTGGCGCTGGCTGCAGCCGTCACAGCTGGCGCGCCGTTAGCGTTTTTGCGCGGATAGCGCTTGCTTTTGACGGCCGCGCGGCCTTTCGGCGCCGTCATTTTGCGGCCGTGGCTTTGGTATTCGTTGAGTTCTTTGTCGGTGACGATATTGACCTCGTCGGCAATGACTTTGGCTTCATCAGTCATGTTGCCGTCGCGGTCGCGGGCGTTAACAGTACCGCTAACTTTCAGCACGGCGTCTTGCTGCAGGCTGTCGCCTAGCTGTTCGTACAATCTCGGGAAGACAATCAGCTCCATTTCGCTAGTTTTGTCCTCGATACCGACAAACGCCATTTTTGTGCCAGCCTTGGTGACGATAGTGCGAATCGTCGATACCAAGCCGCCGACCGATACTTTCTGCCCGTCAATTTGCGGTGTGCAGGCATGCAGCGGAATGGTCTGCTCCTCGAAAAAGGCATCATAATTATCTAATGGATGCGCGCTAATGTAAAGACCCAGCAATTCGCGCTCCCACATCAGCTGTTCTTTGCTGGTGTATTTGACCGGCGAAGCCTTCAGTTCGACCGACGGCATCAATTTGTCGCCGCCGAGCGCCGCGAACATATCAACTTGCCCGCTGAGCGCTTCCTTTTGCAGCTTGCTGGCAAAAGCTAGAATCGTATCGAGATTAAATAGCAAATCGCTGCGATCACCCAGCGCGTCGAAAGCACCGGCTTTGACCAGCGATTCCCAAGCTTTGCGATTAACTTTGCTGGTACTGACACGTTTGGCAAAATCCTCGACCGACTTGAACGGGCCGTCGGCCTCGCGAGCGCGGATAATCTCTTCGACTGCGCCGACGCCGACGCCTTTGACCGCTGCCATGCCGAAGCGGACTTGCTTGGCAGCGGGCACCACACCGAACTCAACGTAAGATTGATTAACGTCCGGTGCCAGAACCTCCAAGCCCATATGCTTGCACTCGGTAATTTCAATCGCCAGGCGGTCGATATCGTCATGATCGCTGGTCATTAGCGCCGCCATGAAAGCGTCCGGATAATGCGCTTTCAGATATGCTGTCCAATAAGCAATCAAGCCGTAACAAGCGGCATGCGACTTATTAAAGCAGTAATTAGCGAATTCCTCCAGCTGCGTCCAGAAGGTTTCCGCCATTTCGCGCGTGGCGCCGCCGACTTTGACCGCGCCCTCGACGAACTCCGGCTTAACCTTTTTCATCAAGTCGATTTTTTTCTTGCCGACAGCTTTACGCAGCGTATCAGCCTGGCCGCCGGTAAAACCGCACCATTCCTTGGAAATCTGCATAAATTGCTCTTGGTAGACCAGGATACCATAGGTGTTTTCCAGCGAATTGCGCATGCCCTCGTGCAAGTAGGTAATCGGCTCTTCGCCGTGCTTGCGGCGGATAAAGCTATCGATAAACTGCATCGGACCCGGGCGGTACAAAGCCACCATAGCGATGATATCCTCGAAATGCGTCGGTTTGAGCGCCCGCAGGTAGCGTTTCATACCCGCCGATTCTAGCTGAAACACGCCGGTGGTGTCGCCGCGCTGAAACAGCTCGTATGTCGGCTTGTCATCTAGCGGCAAATGCGCCAGATCGATTTCCTCTTTATAAACTTTTTTGATAATACGCATGGCGTTGTTAATAATCGTCAAGTTGCTGAGACCTAGAAAGTCCATCTTCAGCAGTCCCAATTCCTCAACTTCGCCCATCGGGAATTGCGTCGCCACCACGCCCTTTTGTGCCATTTCTAGCGGAATATAATTAACCAGCGTGTCCGGCGCAATCACCACGCCGCAGGCATGAACACCGTGGCTGCGAATCGTACCTTCGAGCTGGATGGCATAGTCCAGCACCTCTTTGGCGGTAGGGTTATTCTCATACTCCTTACGCAAATCGGCGTCTTCTTTGACGCTAACCGACAGCGGGATATGCCGGCCCTGGTTTGGCGGCGGCACCAACTTAGCCAAGCGGTCGCTCTCGGCGTACGGCACTTCCAGCACCCTGGCGACATCGCGCACCGCCATGCGGCCAAACATCTTACCAAAGGTAGCGATATTGCTGACGTGGTCTTCGCCGTATTTTTTAGCGCAATATTCAATCACTTCGTCGCGGCGAGTATCTTGGATATCAACGTCGATATCCGGCATGGAAATACGATCTGGATTAAGAAAACGCTCAAACAGCAGGCCGTATTTCAGCGGATCGAGATCGGTGATATTTAGCGCGTAGGCAATAATCGAACCAGCAGCCGAGCCGCGCCCCGGCCCAAAGACGATTCCCTGCGACTTACCCCAGTTGATAAAATCCTGGACGATCAGAAAGTAGCCTTCGTAGCCCATGTTGCCCATCACGCCCAGCTCCATCTCAGCGCGCTGGCGAACTTCGTCAGACAATTGCGGGATGATATCTTCAGGATCTAATTTCTCGGCTTCCTCTTTCGAAGCGCCATTATAACGCTGCAGCAAACCCTGATAAGTCAATCTCAGCAGATACGAATGCTCGTTTTCGCCTTCAGGCAGCGGATATTTAGGAATAAGAATGCGGCCCAGCTCAATTTCAACATTACAGCGGTCAGCTACCTTTTTAGTGTTACGAATTACCTCGGGATATTCCTCTCCCCAGTGATCAATAATATCGCGCGGGTCGGTCAAGTGCAGCTCAAAATCCTTCAAGCTCATCCGCTTTTCATCGCTCAAGTACGAACCGGTACCGACACATAGCAAAATTTCGTGCGCGTCCTGGTGATCATGTGTCAAGTAGTGCCCGTCGCAAGTCACCACCATCTCGATGTCCAGCTCCTTGGATAGCTTAATCAAGCCTTCGTTGATTTTTGCCTGGACGTCCCAGTGCGTATTTGACTTCGGGTGGCCGTGATCTTGCAGCTCTAGATAATAGCGATCGCCCAGCACCGATTTGTACCATTTGGCAATATCGCGCGCCCGCTCGTAATCATCCTCTTTGAGAGCCACGCCGATTTCACCGCTGGCGCAGCCGCTGAGCACGATTAGTCCTTCGTTCAACTCTTCTAACAAATCATGATCAATCCGCGGCTTATAATACATCCCTTCCAGGTTGGCCTGCGTCGACAGTTTCATCAGATTATGAAAGCCGGTGTTGTTCATCGCCAGCACCGTCAAGTGGAAGCGCTGTTTATCCTTGCTCGGGTCGCGATCAAAGCGCGAACGCGCCGCCACGTACGTCTCGATACCGAGAATCGGCTTAATGCCAGCCTTTTTGGCAGTTTTATAATAGTCAAGGATACCGCTCATCGTGCCGTGATCAGTTACTGCCGCCGCTTCCATACCGAACTCCTTGACCTTATCAACCAAATCATTGATTTTAGTCAAGCCGTCTAGCACCGAATGAAAGGTGTGGTTATGCAGGTGCACGAAATCGCTCGGTTGCAGCGCCGGCTGGCCTTGTGTTGAATTACTACCCATATCTTATGCTTATTATAACGCAGACTAGGTTGTTTTTGAAGACGCGCCACGCCAATCTGCCTGCACTCTTGGCGCAGTAATTTTAAGGAGTAAAGAAGCCGTTTGACAACGCTAGCGCCGGCTATTCTGCATAACATTAAGTATTTGATCGATAAAGCCAGCCACGCTCGGGACAAGTTGGCCGGTGAGATTAAGCACCCAAACCAACAACACAATCAGCATAGTACCACCTAAAAGCGACCCAAAACCGAAAAATATACCGCGAAAAAAGTTAATCTTGTAAATTTCGTAGCGATTGCGATTGAAGTCGTTGAACAGCTCCTCGAGCAGCGCCTGGCGCGAGCCTTTTTCGTTGTCATCGTGCAGACGCTGAGCCATGCGGGCGAAGATATTATTGTGCTTTTTAGCCATAGATTTAGTTTGCCACAACTCGCCAGTTTTCACAATAAAAAAGCGCCCTGATTTACAGCGAAACAGAGCGCCTTGAGTATTTGATTGGCTACAATTATTTGCGCTTGCTTGGGCGGTTGAATTCGTCCTTGGCGGCGTTAGCAGCACGCACAGCGCGGTCGCTATAGTCGTCAACAGTTTTGCGGCCTTCTTCGACGGCAGCATTGGCTTTGTTGCGGACATCGCTATAAACTTTCTCGCCCTTGGCCTTGACCTCTTCGGCTTTTTCGCCAGCTTCGTTCTTTAGTTCGTTAGCCTTTTTCTTGAGATCAGCACGGGTTTCTTTGCCTGATTTCGGCGCCGTTAGGACGCCAGCAACTACCCCGGCAACTGCGCCAAAGAGCGCTCCCAAAACAAATTTACGTTTTGACATAATTAGTCCTCCTTATTTTTATGTTTTTTGGTTTTGTACATCATCGATTTGATGATCTTGGCGATTGCTGCCGGCGCCACCATAGCAGCCGCGCTATTAGCGACCGACTCTACCTTGAGGGCAGTGCGTTCGGCGGCGCAAGCCACCCGTTTGATTTGGCGGGAAATCTGGATTAGCTTGATCGTCAAGATAATTGCCAACAGCAAGAACAACGCCAAAGCTACCGCCAAAGTGATGACAAGTATCTGCGCCCATTCCATCAATATTTGCGCTCCTTTTTGTTTATTTTAATACTGCTTTTTGCAGCTATACTCTCATTATACCACGTTCTGCGCGAAAAAGCTAGTGTTTTTTGCTATTTTTCGCTGTTAAGCCGCGTTTGCAAGAATTGCTTTAGCGCCGGACCGAGCGTTTGATGGTTAAGTCCAAAATCGATAACCGTCTTGATATATTCCAGCTTATCGCCCGTGTCATAATAAGTGCCGTTGGTGATTTCCACACCGTAGAAATTATGCCCGTCGTCGATCATGCGCTGCATAATCGGCTGAATGGTGAATTCGCCGTGCCCGTCGAAATCGCTGCGACCTTGCTCCAGATAATTAAAGAACTCGCCTGGCAGCAAATAGCTGCTGACACTCGCCAAGTCCGACGGTGCGTTGGCTTTGCCTGGTTTCTCAACGATATTGGTCATTTTGATGACACCGTCCTCGACTTGTTGGCCGTTAACCACGCCGTAGCGATCGAACTCGGCGTCGTCGGTGATTTTCTTGCACGATAGCACCGCGCCGTCAAGCTTATCAGCTGCACTAATCATCTGGCGGAAGCGGCTAGGGCTAGCGGCGATAAAGTCATCGGCGAAGGTATAAATCACTGGCTCGTCGCGGTTGATCAAGTGCGCCGCGCAAGTCAGCGGCGTAGCATTACCATACGGACCTTTCTGGCGGATATAAACAAAGTTAGCCATCTCTGACAGACTGTTGACAACGTCAATCAGCGGCTGCTTCTTGGCTCCTCCTGCGCGCAAGTTGGCTAGCAATTCTTCATTAGGTGTATCGAAGTGATCCTCAATTGCCCGTTTGTTGGCGCTACCGATGATAATGATGTCGCGGATACCAGCCTCGACCAGCTCCTCGACGACATATTGAATAATCGGCTTATCAATCAGCGGCAACATTTCTTTGGGCATGGCTTTAGTCTGCGGCAAAAACCGGGTGCCGAAACCAGCGGCGGCGATGATAGCTTTGGTTGGTTTTTTCATAATCTAACTCCTATTCTCTCCTATTTCTGAAGTGTCGAACCTTATAATTTTTCGCGGATTAATTTCTGCGCCAGGCTCGGGTTGGCTTGGCCTTTAGAACGCTTCATGACCTGACCAACGAGGTAACCAATGGCTTTGTCCTTACCAGCTTTAATGTCGGCAATGGAAGCTGCTGAGACCGGGTCGCTCAATACTTCGTCAACGATGGCAGCGATGGCTGATTCGTCAGACACCTGCAACAAGTTCTTCTCCTGGGCAATATCCTCCGGCATGACGCCAGCGTACTTTTCATTGAATAAATCGAGAAAGATTTCCTTGGCACTGTTCGAACTAATCGTCCCCTTCTCAGCCAGCAGAGCCAAGTGCGTCAAGCGGCGCGGACCGACTAGTCCAGACTCAACTTTTTGATAGTCTAATTGTTCGTCTGGCGTGGAAGCAAATAGGTTGAAGCTCCGTTTAGCTAGCCGGTCGTAAGTCTGGCGATCAACATTCAAATCCTCCAGCACTGATTGCTCGTTGCTATCAGTCAGAGAGTAAATGGCGTCCAGAGTTTTTGCAGCTTCCTGATGAGCTAGCACCGTATCAATTACCGAATGATCCAGCTCCAAATCTACCCAGCGTTCTCGGTATTCGTTCGGCAACGCCGGCACTTCAGCTTGGATTCGAGCAATTTCCTCATCACTCAGCACCACTGGGGGAATGTCCGGATCCGGCATGTAGCGATAATCCTGTGCGTCCTCTTTCGAGCGCTGCGAAGTAGTGATTTGTTTGTCATCGCTCCAGCCGCGGGTTTCCTGAACTACCGGTTCGCCGCGCTCCAATAGGTCAACTTGGCGTTTGAACTCGTATTCAGCGGCACGCTCGACACTGCGGAACGAATTGAGATTCTTTACTTCCGCGCGTTTGCCAAGCTCGGTCGCGCCTTTCTTGGCCACCGAAATATTGACGTCAAAGCGCATATTGCCGTGGTACAAATCACCGTGCGTAACGCCAGCGTAGACCATCAATTTGTGCAGCTCCGAAGCGTATGCCTTGGCTTCCTCGGCAGAATGCATGTCTGGCTCAGAAACGATTTCGATCAGCGGTGTACCAGCGCGGTTGAGGTCAACCAGCGAATAGCCGTCGTGGTGCGTCAACTTGCCAGCGTCCTCTTCCATGTGCGCATGATGAATCCGCACCCGCTTGAGCGAACCGTCTTCTAGCGGCGCGTCAACATAGCCAGCCAAAATAATCGGCTGATACATCTGCGAGGTCTGATAGCCCTTTGGTAAGTCAGGGTAGAAATAATGCTTGCGATCAAACCGGCTAACGCGAGCAATCGGCGCGTTCAACGCTTTACCAGCACGTACCGCCAGTTCGACAGAATGCTTATTCAGCACCGGCAGCATTCCCGGCAGGCCAAAGTCAATCTCGTGCGTTTTTTCGTTCGGCTCAGCATTACGCGCGTCATTATCGGCCGGGCTAAACAGCTTAGTCTTGGTCGCCAGCTGGACGTGGCACTCGATACCAATGGTCATTTCATATTGTTGTAAAATTTCGTCAGATACTGCCATTAGATTGCTCCTAAATCTTTCAATGCTTGTTTGTAAGCGGCCAGAGCGCGGCGCGCAATATCATAATTTATCTTGACATCAGCTTCGTGCGCGATATGGTTGCGAATTTTGTGCGCGCCCCAGATATGGTTAGCGTTCGACCAAACCTTACCAGCGGCTTTCATGCGCTCGCCCATCGTCTCGCCCTTGTAGTGGCTATCGCGCAGAGCTTTGTCAACAAGCTTATCAGCGTTGAGGATAGCTAGCTGCCAGCTGGGAGCGCTTTCTTTGTCGAGGCTATTTTCGATCGCCAGCCAACGGGCGCGGAATTTTTCAACTTTGAGCTTCGGCGAACGCTTGCTAGCAAAGGCAATAAAAACTGCGCCGACAATCGCCAAAATCAGTACCGCGATCAAAATGAACCACGTTGCGAAATTATTATTCATTTTCGCCCTCCATATCGCCTGCCAGCGCGATCAACTTAGCGTCGGATTTCATTGGGCCGACTAACTGCGCGCCGATCGGTAGGCCGCTAGAACTACTACCTGCCGGTATACTGATTGCTGGCAAACCTGCCAAGCTCGGTGGTACCGTCATAACATCCGCCAAGTACATCTTGACTGGATCGCTAGTGTTTTCACCTAGGCCAAACGCTGGCGTCGGCGCGGTTGGCAGTAGCAAGAAATCGTACTTCTCAAACAGCTTGTTGAATTCGTTAATCAAAACAGTGCGCGCCTTTTGAGCTTTCAGATAATAAGCATCGAAAAAACCGCTAGATAGCACATAACTGCCGATCATGATGCGGCGTTTGTTCTCGGTCATGAAGCCTTCGTTGCGGCTGCGGCCGTAGAGCTCGGCTAGCGTTTTGACACCTTCGGCACGATAGCCGTAGCGCACGCCGTCGTAGCGCGCCAGATTGCTAGAAACTTCTGCTGGCACGACGATATAATAAATCGCCAAAGCATATTTAAGGCTTAGCATATCGACATCTTCGACCACGTGGCCAGCTGCGCGTAATTTATCGGCAAAATCATTAACGTTAGCGCGAACTTCTGCGTCGACGCCATCGCTCATCGCCTCGCTGATCAGGCCAACCCTCAAACGCTCGCCTGCTGATTTTTGCATTTCAAAGTAATCCGGCAGCGTCGTCATATCCTTGTCGTCGCGACCAGCCATTACACTAGTGACTAATGCCACATCGTCGGCATACCGTGCGAAGCAACCCATCGTGTCGGTACTCGACGCCATCGCCACCGCACCGTAACGGCTACTCAAACCATAAGTCGGCTTGAAGCCGTAGACACCGTTAAAGCTAGCTGGCTGGCGAATCGAGCCGCCAGTATCGGTACCAAGTGCAAACGGTACCACATCTAGCGCTGTCACTACCGCCGAGCCGCCGCTAGAACCGCCGGCTACCTTGGTCTGATCAACGGCATTATGCGTCGCGCCAAAATATGAGTTCTCGGTCGAACCGCCGTGCGCAAAAGCATCGAGATTCGACTTACCAATACAAATCGCGCCGGCCGCTTCAAGCTTCTCGACGACGGTCGCCTGGACTGGCGCTTCGAAGTTCTCGAGCATTTTCGCCGCCGCAGTCGTTGGCGCGCCAAACGCCAAGTAATTATCCTTGACCACGAACGGTACGCCCGCTAGGACGCCCGGGTTCTCACCTTTTTTGATCCGCTCGTCGATCTCGTCAGCTCGCTGCAGAGCGCGCTCTGCCGTCAGGCTCAGCAACGCATGATATTCCTTGATTTCTTGAGCTTTGGCGAGCGACCGCTCAATTTGTGTCCGCGCGGTGGTCTCGCCTTTTTTAACCCTATCTACTAATTCAATAATTTTCATAACTACAACACCTTTGGCACTTTCACGCAATTGTCGCTTTGCTCGGCTGCTAAGGCCAGCAGCTGTCGCCGCGATACGCTGCTGTCAATAATTTCGTCGTCGCGCCAGACGTTTTGCAGACCCGTCACCTGATACGTCGGCTCCACACCGTCGGTATCCAACTTATCCAGCTGATTGATGTAATTGATAATTTTCTCGATATCGGCGCGAAGTGATTCTACCTCCGCATCAGACATCTGCAAACTGCTCAAGTGTGCCAAATGACGCACATCGTCGTTGGTAATTGTACTCATTATTCACTAATTATAACGCAGAAGCTAGAGAAGTGCCAAAATTTTTCATGACTTATTGGGTCGGAGCGGTCCAATATTGCGACAAGATTGCAGTTGTGTCAGCCGGACAAGCCTCCAATGCCTGCTGCCACGTCATGCCGGTATCTTGTGAAAAAGTAGCCATAGCCTGAACTAGCTGATCGATCTGGGTATGAGTAATACTATAGCCGTCCGACGATTTAACATTCTCTACTCTATAGATATCACCATACGACCATTTCTCTATAGAAATACTATTGCTTGAGTCTTTTCCTGTATTAATCACTAGAGAGTCGCCATATCGCAGAAACTCCACAGAGGAATAATCTATCTCCCTAAGCTCTATCGTATCGTTGCCTCCGCTATCGCAAATCGTATCACTTCCGGAATTTTTAGCATACACATACGTGTCGTTACCTAGTCCACCATCTAGCTTGTCATTACCTACGCCACCATTCAAAGTATCATCGCCGCCGCAACCATACATCTCATCATTTTTGTTACTTCCTATAATTATGTCATCGGACTCAAATCCATAGTAGGTATCTTTGTCGGCGTTACTATACACAGGCTCTGTTATATGACGCACAGCATCTTGTATGTCACTCAGTTCCCAGATCGTGCCGTCCGTAAAGCAAATCTGCTCAATAGCACCAACGCCAACACCGTGAGAGCTTTTGCTGCTATCGGCAAAGAAGCCTATGACATCTAGCTGGTCATCAGTTTCTTTTACTGTGAGTATCATGTCATTATTGCGTCGTTTTATATCGATATCAGACGGTGATACTCCTGGTAAAATGTTTAGTTTATCGCGGTTACCGCCATCTACGGAACTATTGTAGTACGATCCCACACGCCCATCATAGATAATATCGTGTCCATACCCGCGACCAAATATATACACGTCGTTACCCTGCAGATCGTACATAACATCGTTGCCGGTTCCAGGATCGATAATATCGTCCCCTTCGCCAGTATCAATCGTATCATTGCCACCAAAAGCGTACACCACATCATCACCTGAATACGTTTTTATGGAATTGTCATTATCGTTTGCAGTAAGAATATCGTTCTGATAACTATATCCGTCAATCCTGTTAGGGTCATCGACGTTCATAGGTCCATCTACGTATCTAGCTTTATCTAATAATACATCAATATTCCAAATTGCACCGTCCGCAAACTGCACACACTCAATCGCACCATAGCCCAGTTTGCCGTAACTGTTGTCATAAAAACTAGATATACACACAACGTCACCAGTACTTAAAATCTTTAATTCCAGATTGACTCCGCGCCTTCTAACTTGAATATCATCTGGCGATACGCCCGGCTGGAGTACTAAGGCATCAAGACTGCCGCCGTCAGAGTAAGATATTCTTCCAGCATAATCGCGATATTGATGGACGTCGTTTATGACATCACGTCCATATCCCTTGCCAAAAATATACGTATCATTACCATAACCACCGCGTAAAATATCGTTGCCAGCACCACCGTCGAGAGTGTCGTTACCAGGCGTCCCATAGCTACTATCGACATCTGCCTGTAAGGTGTCGTTGCCATCACCACCATATAGCCTATCATTACCATAACCACCGTTGAGAATATCATCGCCACCATTACCATACAACAGATCATTACCAACCCCTGTCTCTATAATCTCGTCAGCCTTACTACCGGTAACTATGTCATCTTGCCCGTCATAACCGTATAACCGATTTGTATAACCCACAAAATATTCGTCTATATACCGAGCCTTATCCTTTATGTCATCAACTGTCCAAGTTGTCCCATCGGCAAAATGTACGCTCTCTATCATGCCAACGCCTTCATATTTCTGATAAGAATCATTACTAAAGAAATTCTTAACATATAGTGTCTCGCCAGTGCTTTTTATACGAAACTCTAAATCGTAACTTCCGCGACGATGTACTTTAACATCTTCTGGCGACACCCCAACCAAGAAGCCTATCGCGTCATTCTTGCCGCCATCTATATCATAATGACTACCTGCCCAAGAACCGATATCTTTATCATCTATAACATCGTGTCCGTATCCCTTGCCAAAAATATACGTGTCATCGCCGAGACCACCCATTAGACTGTCATTACCGATGCCGCCGTCAAGAATGTCATTACCATTACCGCTCTCTAAAACGTCATCGCCAGCCATTCCATACAAAATGTCGTTGTTGTTAGAGCCGATTAAGCGTTCATCTGCGTTGCCAGCAGTGATAATATTGTCTTGGTCAAACCCACTGAAGAGTTTTGAATCTGTAGGTGAAGACTCATCGACATAGCGGGCTTTGTTGACAATATCCGCGTATCTCCAAACAGTCTTTTCGTAGAGGGGAACTTTATTTGCTCTATTGCTCCCACTCCATGCTTGCCTGAATTTAGCCTAAAATAGTCTTTAATTAACAATATATCATTAGTATCTTTAATGCGGAATTCCAGATCCCAGCTCCCACGACGATGCACCTTTACATCTTCTGGACGAACATTACTACGAAATATAATCGTATCGTTCTCGCCACCGCTATACGGTCCGCTAAAATCATACCAAACGCTAGGCGAACGTTCATCAGCAATAGTATCGCGACCATAGCCTCGACCAAAAATATATACATCATCACCATACGCGTCCGATAGTAAATCATCACCTGTTCCGCCATCGAGAGTGTCATTGCCATTTTCGCCATTTAAGCCATCGTTGCCCGTACCGCCAAACAACATATCATCGCCATATCCGCCTTTTATTATATCGTCACCTGATTCTCCATACAGAATATCATCGCCCGATCCGCCGTATATAGAATCATCACCGGCTCCGCCATATATATCGTCTCGATACCCAGTGCCTACCATGGCATCGTCGTCGCCGCTAGCTTCTATAACAGCACCAATTCTTTCATACCACCAGTTTCGAGTTTCCTCAGCCTTATTCCGCAAAATGCGTGGAGCGTCTATAACATCTTTGCCACCCGTACCATATATGTAATATTGCTCGCTAGCAGTCAGTCGCAAAAGGTCACTCCACAAATTAACAACAGTCTGCGCTGCCGCATTAATTGTGTCTTTTGCAACACCGACCAACGACACCACACTATTTTGAATCGTATCACCGACTGCAACTGCTATATTCACTGCACCATCCATAATTGTCATAGTTATAGTTTTGGCTCCTATAGCTACGCTAATCACACCGTCTTGTGTTACACTAATGACCTGTGCACCCGTCTGAAACCCTGCGCAACGTCAGCCACATTACTCTTAGGCGCATCATCAGACATAGTACCGTCTGGATTAAGAATAGCATCTAGACCATGCGCACCAGTAAATGCATCAGTAACCGTATTAGCTAGATTCTGTTCGGTGGACAAAATACCATATATAGCAGTATAGCCAATTTCACTAGGCAGATTACCCTCTTTTATGGCACGCAACATCGCCAGCGCAGTAGCTGTCTTTGCATTATTCATATGGTTATTAAATTCTTTATATCCAGTATCTTTTTTGTATATAGTTCTACCTAGCTGCTTGCCATATTGACCGATATAGTCGTTCTCATTAACATAATCAGTGATAGCGTCTTTGAAGTTATCGGGGTTTACACTAGAAGGCAGAAATTGACCAATGCCCGGAGCGTCAAACGTGATAGCTTTGCTAGCACCATTAGTCTTATACGACAAGAAAGAAGCTATTGCACCACCAAGAGAATGCCCAGTAAAACTACACGACGAGTAGTTATCTTTGCCGAGTTTATTGATAGTATCAATATAGAATTGAAAAGCATCACTAAATTGACCTGGCTCATTACGAAAAGCAGAGGTTACGGCAAGTTCATAATCGGTACCAAGGTCGCTGACGGAGTTAATTTCAGTTCCACGGAATGTAAATACTAATTCCTTGGTTTCTGGGTTCTGAAAAACAGCGGCAGATAGTCCAGAGGGGGAGGTGCGGATGTTGATGAGGACCCAGCTTGAAAGACCCTTTAGAGCTTTATTTTCTATTTTATTCATGAAATCGTTATCTAATGGTCCATCCGGCGAATACAATTTTCCAATTGTATAACCTACGTAAGCCTCAAGATTCTTATATGAGAGTGCGCTTACTGCTAGATATTGTTCTGTTTTCATATAATTTATTTACCTCCTTGTGCAGCGATATTCTAGATTCTCTGCAAAATCACCGCTTTTGCTATTTTCAAGACTTAATATACATCTCGTACTTCCATGTCCTGTATCATTAGCTATGAAGTCATAGACAATGGTAACGTTACGAAATCCAAAATCATACAAATGTCGCGCTACTTTCTTTAAGGAATCCTGACGATCTTTTGGCATCGCCCCCTGAGCGGGTTCAATATTTACCGTAATACCTATACTGCCTGGATGTTTCTTCAGAGCTTCCCGAAGATCTTCATTTTTAAGCGAGCTGTGTAAGTTTTCTATATCTCCACTAATCCCTAAATGTATATTAACATTCTTAAGCTTACCATTGTCAAAAGTATCCTCTATCATCTGACTTAGCCTCCCTTTATTCCTAAATTGCCACAAAGCACCTACATAGTTATCACCTTTTTTGCCGTCAGTATCTGAAATACGAAAAATCACCGACTGATTATTCACCGGTCTACCGTCTGCTATGGTCTGACCTGTTACTCCAAGACCGGAGCCTTCTTTGCGGATATTGTTTACTAGGAATCTTTCATTATATTTATTCTCTAAATAATTCTTCATATCGGCTGAAGTATTTTCAAAACTAATTATATTTTTTATATAAATTCCACCAACAATAAGCACAATTATGAGAATGAGAGCCACGATAGTATACAATACCTTTCGTGGTGTTACTTTAAGTACAGTAGCTCTGGATCTAGATTGATTATTTTTAAGCATAGACATACTCCTTATTTATTGAACAAATTATTCCTATGTTACACCGACTCTCTTTCGCTTCGGGGTTCTGAAAAACAGCGGCAGATAGTCCGTTTTGGTTGTTGGGAAGAAGGTTGATGAGCTTCCAGGAGCGGAGAGGATTGGAAGAGTTTTGGAGGGTGGAAAGCTCGGGGTTGGAGAGATTGTCTTCCTTAATTAACTTGTTATTAACTAGATATTCAATAGTTTTATTCTTCATTGAACTATTAAAGTCTATATAGGATAACGCACTCAGACTTATATAATTTACAGGTTTTAAACTCATTTTACTCTTCCTTTAAACATTGCTTTATATTCTCATGAGTAAGTCGTGGAACTGTCTCGTAGTCAGTCGTGCATCTACGAGTTTTTTGCTCTCTGAAACGAGAGTATAGTCTACTTCTATTCTAGACACTCCTTGGTTATAGATTTTTTCGATTATACCCATAACATTATCTACAGCTTGGCTCTCACTGTTCATTTCAGTCACTTTCAGACGTAATTTGTATATCGGATCATATTTTCGCTTTATATCAACTAGGCTACTATTTTTCGTAATATTGAGTAATGCTTCGTCTCTGATAATAAGCTGAACCGAATAGTCAGTCACTCCTATAGAACTCATTGATTGCTGTAATTGGTTGTATTCTTGTTTCGAAAAATAGAAATCTAAGTAGTCATCACTACACTCTGCACCACACCCTATATAGAATTTTAATTGAGGGCTTGAAACTGGATATGCATGAGACTTCCACGAACCTCTTACACCCAGACCACCATTTTTGTATTCGGGCCACTCAACAATAAAGTCTTCACCATACTTACTCTTTAAATACCTCGCCATTTCTGCTTGCTTCACTAAGCTTTCTCCCGCAAAAAACCAGAGAATTAGCAATACCGACACCACAACAAGAGCGACTATAGCAAACAGTTGACGCTTTCCTAAGTTTTGTCTGGCTTTATCTTTTTTCTCTGATTTTTTCATAGCCCTCCTTGCCTATAGCGTATATTTTTATTTTAGCTGATGTATAAACTAAGCACAAGAAATATCGGCAACAAACTTTTCTGCATCAGCAAATTGCGCCGGTAGATTTAGCGACATACCCAAAGCTATTTGGGCATCAGCGTTAGAGATATCTTTGGCTGTATCCATATATGTTTTGGGGTTTGAAGGATCGAAATCGGTGCCTTTGAAACTAAACACTATCTCGCCGGATGGAGATTGGAAGGCGGCGGCGCGGAGGCCGGAAGAGGTAGAGATAGAACTGAGTTATTTGTAGGAACGGAGAGGATTAGAAGAGTTTTGGAGGGTGGAAAGCTCTAGTTTACTAGTCTTAAAATCTTCAGTGTTACTATAAAGTTTATTTTTCAGAGTATAACCAATATCGTGATCTCTCACGTTGTCCTCAAACTGTGTATATGCTAACGCGCTAAAGTTTATATAGTTTATTGCTTCCAAACCCGTATCCATTGCTCACCCCCATCACCTTAAGCAGTTCTTTATATTATCGTATGAGTTATCAAATGGTTTATCGTAAGTAGTTTTGCATTTTTTAATTATCCCCTGTCTATTGGTTATAGAATAGTTATAATTGACATTTTTTATGCTATTATTAGTAATGCTATTGGCAATACGTTCCATGTCACACACAATATCATCATACGAAGTGTTTTGCAGCTCGAAATACGATAAGTTAACATTATACACTGGCCCATAATCTTGCCTTATAATCTCCTCCACCTTCGGATTATCTGGCAGTGCAGCATCAGCTAGCGGTTCTACTAGATAAATTTCTACCGAAACTTTAACCTTCCACTTTGAATTTGCGACATTTTGCTGGGCTATTTTATTCAGACGAGCCGTCTCGCGCTGAGACCAGATTTTTGCAGTATACTGGTCAGAAAAACTATTTCTGTTTTCTACTTTTATAATTCGGAATGTTGTGTCTTTGCTGCTTACAGGATGAGCGTCTGCGCCCCAAGTACCTTCAACACCAAGGCCAGCAGCAGATAAACTAGGCTCTTCTACTACAAACTCCTGATTATACTTTTTTCGGAGGTAGTTTGACATACTTAGAGCGGTTGACCATTATTCTACCGCCTTAAGTTGTTGTGCTTATACTTAGCTATTTTAGCTTGAACGATGCTGATTGTGCAAGTAGCTACTTACCTCGCTCTTTAAATTCTGTATCAATGTTTTAGGCAAAAGCTTATGCTCTATGTAATCACCGCCTTGACGACATAAAAAGAGCTAGTCATCCCACTTATGCTACAATAAGATAAGTTATGCCGCATCAAATCAAAAAGAAACTAGGAGTGACATTATATAGAGGCGGAGCAGAGTTCCGTGTGTGGGCGCCGTTTGCCAAGCAAGTATTCATCAGCGGGACGTTCACTGCGGGCGAAAAACAGCCTCTAACCAGCGAGGGCGACGGCTACTGGTTTGCGCTAATTCGCAATGTTGAGCCGGGCCACCAATACAAATATATCATCGAGACGCCCGACGGCCAGCTGCTCGAGAAGAACGACCCGCGGGCTCGAGCTATCACTAGCAGTGACAAGGGCTTTTCGGTGGTTGTCGACAATAACTTCGATTGGCAGAACGATGCTAATTTTGCCATGCCGCCGCGCCAAGATCAAGTCATTTACGAGCTGCACGTCGGCACTTTCAACCGCCCCGACGCTGCTACATCTGGTACCTTTGATAGCGCAATCGAAAAGTTGGATTACTTGCGAGATCTCGGTGTTAACATTATCGAGCTGATGCCAATCACTAGCATGGCCTTTAGTAACGGCTGGGGCTACGCGCCAAACCACATTTTCAGCGTCGAAAGCATGCTGGGCGGGCGCCACGGCTTGATGAAGTTTGTACGACAATGCCACACCCGCGGTATCGGCGTAGTGCTAGACGTCGTTTACAATCATTTTTATGGCGACACTGATCTATGGCAGTTTGACGGTTGGAGCGAGAACGACCACGGCGGGATTTATTTTTATAATGATGAGCGCGGCGATACGCCTTGGGGCGGACGGCCTGACTTCGGCCGGCCGGAAGTTCGGCAATTTATCCTTGACAATATCACGATGTGGTTGAATGAATACCATATGGACGGCCTGCGTGTCGATAGCACCATTTATATGCGTAATACCGAAGGCCGCAATAACGACCCCGGGCACGACATCGCTGACACTTGGAGTTTATTGCAAGATATCACTGAATTAGCGCACAAGATCAAGCCAGATTCGCTGATAATCGCCGAAGATGCCGCCTGCAATCCAGCGATCACGGCACCGCGCGCCAACAACGGCTGCGGCTTTGATGCGCAGTGGGAGCTAGGCTGGCCGCATGCTTTACGCGATGCGCTAGGGCTAACTGCTGATACGACACCAACTTTGCAAGGCATTCGCTATGAATTTTCCCACTCGTACAACGGCAATGACTTTGAGCGGGTTATTTTTAGCGATTCACACGATACTGCTGCCAACGGCTCAGTGCGGCTCAACGAAGCAGCCGACCCCACCGGCGGCACGACGCTATATGCCCGCGAGAAAGCTCTGCTGGCCGACGCCGTCACTTTGACGTCCGCTGGTATACCAATGATTTTACAAGGCAGCGAATTTTTGCAGGACGGCTCCTTCAACGATTGGGCGGCCCTAGAATGGCGCAAAACTGAAAAGTATGCCGGCATCCTGCTAGCTCACAAGCACTTACTAGCACTACGGCACAACACTTACGATACAACGCGCGGCCTGCAAGGCAATTCGACCGCCCTTTTCCACGCCAACGACGACAACTGCGTTATCGGTTACCACCGCTGGAATAAGGGCGGCGCTGGCGACGACGTGCTAGTAATCGTCAATTTCAGCGACCAGCATTTCGACCATTACGATATCAATTTGCCGCTGCCAGGGCACTGGCATGTCCGCTTCAACAGCAGCTGGCACGGCTATAGCAAGGATTTTCGCGGCGTGCATTTATCATCGGTAACCACGCACAAGAACGGTACAGCCACCATCACACTACCGCCTTATGGGGTGTATATTTTGTCGCAAGAGTAGCTACCTTATCTTATATATTATAACATATTCGATGGTATTATGTCAAAAAATCTTGATTTAGATAGATAAAAAGCGGATGGTAGCTATATCGCCAGCCTCAACTGCAGTCCTGCCGCCAACTGGATAAGTGAATTTCGGGTCGGTATGGCCAAAATCTAGATTAGCAATGACTGGCATAGTCTGTTCAATGTTTTTGCTGAGAATAATATCCCTAAGAGCCTGCTCTGTTGGCTGCGATTCCTGTTGGAAACGCCCGATCAGAATAGCTTTGACCTGGCGAAAATACGGCTGCTGCACTACCGACTGGAAATTGCGCTCAAATGTTTCTAAAATTGAATCGTAACTATCGTCCTCAATACATAAGATGATATCGCCAGCAATGCGCAGAAAATACTCGGTGCCGTTCAACAAATTTAGACTGCACATATTTCCGCCCAGCAAGACTCCTTCGGCTCTACCTTTTTGGATGATTACTGGACCGTTGCTTGGCAGAGTGGCGCGCGAGGATTTTTCGTCGTAATCCCAAGGATAATCGTAAAAGTTCGCCGACGGCGCAATTTCGTACTCATCCGGCTGATCCGCAAACAAACAGCGCTTAAAATATTCCAGCGAATAGCTATTTTGCGGCAGCATACCAAAGCAATAAAAGTTCGGCGCAGCATATGTGATTAAGCCAGTTTTAGCCAAAATAGCATGATTCAACACCGTGATATCCGAAAATCCGGCGAAAATCTTCGGGTTAGTGCCAATTAGTTTCCAGTCTATTTTGTCGAGCAGCTGATTCGAATTAAAACCGCCAATGGCCGCCAAAATCGCTTTAACTTTCGAATCGGTAAATGCAGCATGCAAATCATCGACCTTCTCTTGATCGCTCGGGCAGCCGCGCTGAGACCGTGAAAAGGCATTTTCACTAAACGTCACTGTCAGACCGAGCGATTCCAGCACCATCGTTGCCCGCCGCAAAACAGTCTCGTCAATGTCGCTAGCCGAGCGCGCCAGTGCAACGATTCTAATTTCGTCGCCAGGCTGCAGTTTGTTTGGTGTCATTTTGATCCTTTCTGCTAAAGTTTTCGTTACTAACCCTACATCTTCTCACGAATCTCGGCGATCAGATCGCGCAGGTCGGCGGCGCGTTCGAATTCTAAGTTGGCGCTAGCTAGATTCATCTGCGCGGTCAGGTCTTTGACGAGATTTTTGTACTCATCGCGCGGGATTTTGCGCAAGTCGAGCTTTGGCTTGTCGTCTTCTTTTTGCGGGATGATAGCGCGCAAACCTTCGTCGATCGCTTTGCTGATACCGCGCGGCGTGATGTTATGCTCACGGTTGTATTTTTCTTGAATCTGGCGGCGACGGCGCGTTTCGTCGATCGCCAAGCGCATACTATCAGTCATATTGTCGCCGTACATGATCACCTTGCCGTCAACGTGGCGCGCTGCCCGGCCAATCGTTTGAATTAGGCTGCGTTCGCTGCGCAAGAAACCTTCCTTGTCGGCGTCCATAATCGCCACCAAGCTAACCTCTGGCAAATCAATCCCCTCGCGCAGCAAATTGATACCGACCAGCACATCATAAACGCCCATCCGCAAATCGCGCAAAATATCGCCGCGTTCCAGCGTGTCAATTTCGCTATGAATATAAGCCGTCTTGATACCAATCTCCGTCAGGTAAGTCGATAAGTCCTCTGCCATCCTCTTGGTCAAAGTAGTGACTAGTACGCGCTGCTTTTTATCGACGCGGTCGCGGATCTCGGCGATCAAGTCGTCGACTTGCCCGTCGGTCGGGCGAACGTCAATCTCCGGATCAAGCAAACCAGTTGGGCGAATCACCTGCTGCGCTGGCGCTGGACTGCGCTGCAATTCGTAATCGCCAGGTGTCGCCGAGACATAAATCACTTGATTGATATGTTTATCAAACTCATCAAAACGCAGCGGGCGGTTATCGAGAGCGCTCGGCAAGCGGAAACCATACTCGACTAACACCTCTTTGCGGGCGCGATCGCCATTATACATGGCGCGCACTTGCGGTACGGTAACGTGGCTTTCGTCGATAATCATCAAAAAATCATCCGGAAAGTAATCTAGCAAAGTCGCTGGCTGCTCACCCGGTTCGCGGTTGGTCAGATAACGGCTATAGTTTTCGATACCTTTGACGAAACCAGTCTGCTCGAGCATCTCGAGGTCGTACTTGGTACGCTGGGACAGACGCTGCGCCTCGAGCAGTTTATTATTCTTTTCGAACCATTCGACGCGCTGTTCATACTCGGCGCGAATATTCTCGATGGCGCGCTTAATTTTTTCTTTCGGCGTAGCATAGTGGCTGCTCGGAAAAATAGTGAAGAATTCCGGCTCTTCCAGAATCTCGCCGGTCAGCGGGTCAATCCGCGTAATTCGATCGACATCGTCACCGAAAAATTCAACGCGATAAGCCGTTTCACCGCCCGCCGGAAAGACATCGACCACGTCGCCTTTGACGCGAAACGCACCGCGCGCAAAGTCGATATCGTTACGATGATACTGAATATCCATCAATTGGCGCAAAAATTTGTCTTGCAAACGCCGCTCGCCGCGCTTCACCGTAATCGACAAATCATAATAATCCGCCGGCGACCCCAAACCATAAATGCAGCTGACGCTCGACACGATAACCACGTCGCGCCGTGTCAGCAAAGCGTCGGTAGCAGCGTGGCGCAAACGATCAATCTCTTCGTTGATAGCCGAATCCTTTTCGATGTAGGTATCGCTCGAAGCTATGTAAGCCTCTGGCTGGTAATAATCAAAATAGCTAACAAAGTAATGAACTTCGTTATCAGGAAAGAATTGCTTAAATTCGCTGAAAAGCTGCGCCGCCAGCGTTTTGTTATGCGCCAAAATCAATGTCGGCACATTTGCCTGAGCAATAACATTCGCCATAGTGAACGTCTTGCCGCTGCCAGTTACACCAAGCAATGTCTGCTCGCGCTGACCGTCGTGCAAACCATTCAGCAACTGGGCGATCGCTTGCGGCTGATCGCCAGTCGGTTGATACGCAGACTTTAGCCGAAATCGCTGACTATCCATCTGGTATATTTTAACATTTTTAAGCTAATCTAGCTAACCTTGACCGTAGCGTTTGGCACTAACCTGCGGATCGCTGCTATCGTGCTCGACATCGGCGTATTTCTTGTCAAGCGCCTCAATGACTCGCGCCACTAACCGCTCAGGGTTTGCATCGTAAATGACATCTTTAGCGCCCGGCGCCCAAACGTTCTTAAGCAGTGTAATCGTGTAATCCGCCAGGCCGCCACTACCCAGCAAGATACCGCAGATTTTACGGCTTTCGAGAGCTGTCGATAGCTCGTGCAGGCTGCCCATTCGCCCGCCGACAGTAATCACCGCATCGGCACTGCGCACCAGATGAACATCGCGGCCAACATATTCCATACCGGTGAAGTTAATATAGTCAAACTCAGCAGTCGGCAAGCGGTACGTAGCAATATGCTCGCGAAAGGAGCTAGCTGGCGAGAAGCCAACCGAAACGCCTTTGGTCTGAGCGACACTTTTGAAGCCGCGCGCAGCAAAGTGCGGCAAGCCGACGGTAGCGCCTGTCAATAGCGTCTTGCCAGAACGAGCGATTTCAGCGCCAATCGCAAAAGCTTTTTCGTGAGCGCTATCAACTGTCTCGCCCGACGCCGCGCCCGATACGCAAATCTGGTATTTCATTATTCTCCTCGTTTCGGTAATTGTTTCTCGGTAATTGGCATAGCGTGAAGACTGACGCCTCGTCGCAAGATGCCGTCCTTGGCGCCAATTTTGGTGACGACACTGGTAGAATTGGCGCTAGCAAAAATAATGGAGTCTTTTAGACTAGCGCCTTGCGCCCACTGGCTCAAAAACCCGCTCGCGAAAGCATCGCCGGCGCCTGTCCGATCGACTACTGGCACATCCTCGTACATGCCGGCGCGCACCAATGTCTTGCCGTCAGTCGCCACCACGCCATTCGGTCCATCGCTAACAATCACCACCGGACAGTAATGCAGCGCTCGCATCGCTAATTCGTCGATAGTCTCGCCCGCTACCAGTTTTTGCATTTCCTCTTTGTTGGTACAAAGCACGTCAACTGTATCAAGCAAGCCTTTCAGTTTCTCAGGGTCAGCCAGCTCCGGGCCGGCCGGATTAAGCATAACTTTAGCGCCAACGCGCTCAGCCTCATCAAGAATCACCCGCAGCACCGTCAAACTATTATCAGCCAATGATGTCGGATAAATCCAATCGGCCTGGCTAATCGCTTGCAAATTCAGACGGCTAGCGTCTTTGCCAAAAGTTCGGCCGCGATGATTGAGAATCGTCCGCTCGCCATTAGTCGCAATCAAAATCACCGAATAGCCAGCCTGCATTCGATCATCGATCAGTACGTCGCGTGTATCGACACCCTCAGCATCAAGCGCTGCAATCACCGCCTGGCTAGCCGAATCATTACCTAGCGCCCACATATAGCGGCTATCCAATCCTTGGCGGGCAAAAGTAGTCGCTACGTTGGTAGCGTTACCGCCAGTGCTGAAGATTACGTCTTCGACTTCCATTTTGATACCTAACGGCAGCTCAGTGAAGACTTTCTTACCGCGAGTATGCGGATCGAATTCGTTACTGCGCAAGAATACGTCTTGCGTGCCTTTGCCGATTGCTAAAATTTTAACCGCCACTAAAGCGTCGCCTTTCCGGCACTGCCAAAGGCGCCAATTTTCTCTTCAACGACTTTTTGGACGGCATCGTAAACTTCGGGCATCAGCTTGAAAACAGCATACTCGTCAGGATTCTCGCGCAAAACCTTTTCGAGCGTAGTACGGAAAGCATAGCGCAAATCGCTGTTGATATTGATCTTGCTAACACCAATTTTGGACGCGTCCTCAAAGTAGTGCAGCGGCGTACCGCTACCGCCATGCAAGCTAATCTGGCAATCAATCGCCGCACGAATTTGGCGCAATAAATCTAGGTCGAGAATCTTCGGCACCGGATACAGCCCGTGCAAGTTCCCAACCTGCACCGCCATAGTATCGATACCCGTGGCATCGACAAAACTTTTGGCTTCCTCGGGCTTGGTATTCCATTTTTTGACTTCTTCGTAGTCGATCTCTTCTTTATGAAGATTGGAATCGCCAAAGAAATAGCGTTCCTCGGCCTCGACCAGCGCGCCTGTAAACTTAGCATATTCGACAACTTCGCGAGTTTTTTCGATAATTTCCTCGAGAGTAGCATCGTGATTAGCCTGCGAAATATCAATATGAATGAACTCAAAGCCAGCATCAATAGCTTGCTTGCAACCCTCGACTGTCGGCGCGTGATCGAGGTTGATATACATCTCGACACCGTAGTTTTGGCTATAGTTATCGACCAAATCGCGAATATTTTCGTAGCCGCCCAGCGAAGCTGCTTCGTTAGCGCTGACTTCGACCATCACTGGCGCGCTGGTTTTTTGCGCTGCCTGGCAAATCGCGCGTAGCGTTTCTTGATTATCGATATTAAAAGCTCCCACCGCAAAGCCTTCCTGGCGGCTGCGTCGCATTAGGTCGTGCGCCCGGCTGGTACGCTGGCGAATTTCATCAATTGATAAGCTCATGTTGTCTCCTTTCCTTAAAATCCTGCATGATATTGCGGCACGCGATCAACAAATTCGCGCGTCTTCTGGGCGATACTCGCTTCATCAAGCCCAAAGGCTTGCAGCAACTCGTCAGCCTCGCCACTCTCGCCGAAACGATCATTCATGCCGATGCGCAATAACGGCGACGGTAATTGTTCGCCTAGCAATTCAGCAACAGCGCCACCCAAACCGCCAGCAATTTGCGCGTCCTCGACTGTAACTACCCGGCCAGTTTTACGAACACTAGCCAGAATCGTCTCGTTATCGAGCGGCTTGACCGTCGGCACATGTACCACTTCGACCGAGACGCTGCTACTTTGCAATTCGTTAGCTGCTCGCAGCGCGTACGCCGTCATGATGCCGGTGCTAACAATCGTCGCATCGCTGCCCTGGCGCAACACATACGCCTGGCCAATCTCGAATGGCGAATCCAGTGTACTGAATGTCGGCGTAGCAGCGCGCGTTAACCGCAAGTAAGCCGGCTTATCAGTCCTGGCAAGTGCTTTAGTGGCTTTTTCAGCCTCAATAGCATCGCCCGGACAAACGACGATCATATTCGGCAACACCCGCATCAACGCGATGTCCTCAAACATTTGGTGGGTAGCACCATCCGGCCCAACCGTCGTGCCGCTATGTCCGCCGACAATCTTAACCGGCATGTCGTTAAGCGCAATCGTCGCTTTGATCTGCTCCCAGCTGCGCCCCGGGTGAAACGCCGCGTAACTGGCTGTAAACGGAATTTTACCAGCGCACGCTAGGCCGCTTGCCACTGTCGCCAAATTCTGCTCGGCGATCCCAACCTCGATATAGCGCTCAGGGAAAGCCTTGGCAAAGGCATCCATTTTGACGCTCTCGACCAGATCGGCACACAGACCGACTACTCGCTCATCAGCTTCGCCAGCCGCTTTCAAGCCGCGCCCAAAACCAGCGCGGGTAGCTTCTGCTTCTGGTTTTTCATTATAAATGTTGTCATTTAGAGGATAATTATACACGGCCTTCTCCTGAATATCGTTTTGCATCTTTTTTCTCGAGAATCACTAGCGATCGGAACATCGCCTTGGCGCTTTCTGAAACAGCGAGCGATTCTTTATTGTTGTATAAATACAACAAGTAGCCTCCTTTACCGTATGCTCGCGAGCAAATCACTGATAAATGCGGCTTGCCACTGCTGTCATTAGCTAAAACGCGAGCGCACAAAAGCTGCACAGCGCCGCGGTCATTCGCGAAATCAGCAAATGACTGATACCACTCTATACCAGTCACCAAGTCACCGTTACTCTTCGCATTTTCGATTTTTTCTTCAATAACTTTTCGCGAATTAACTCTATCAGAACTACTGATAAAATTTTCGCTACCAACCACAGATATAGTCATTAAGAGTCCGCTGCCATCAGAATACCAATGAACGCCATTATCGTTTTCCTTTTCAGTCCAACCTTCTGGCAATTTGCCGTTTTCGATGCGCCAAACTGGTGAATCCTGCGGCTGGTAATTATCATCAAGCGAGACGCTTCGGACAGTTCTGGCGCTATCCTTTTCCTTGCCTTTGTTGTCGCCAGCGTGATCAAACTGCGAGAAAAGCGGCTGCATCGCCCCAGACACTAGAAGTATCGTAACGATAATAGAAATAACAAGCGTAACCGAATTAATAATAATACCGATAACGCCTGCTACTTTCGAAGTACCGTAGCGGTTCGCCTTAACAACGCTAGCAATGCCCAGAGGCAAGCCAATCATACTCACCCAAAGCAAGCCAAGTATGATACTAACAGCACCCATCCAGTTGCCTGGAGACTGTGTTGGCGCAGGCTGCGAATACGGATAAGCGTAAGGGCTAGCCGGCGGATAAGTATTGTTTGCTGGCGGAGCGGTGTACTGCGGAGCAGTATATTGCGGTGCTGGCGGCGAAACAGGCGGTGCTGAGGCAGCTGGCTGAACTGGCGGCCCTGACGGAGTGGATGCAGCCGAAGACTTCGGCGGTTTCGGCGGCTTTGGTGGAGTTGGCGGTTTCGGCGCCTTGGATGGCATCGAATTGTTAGACGATTGATTACTCATAATATCCTCCTGCATCTTGCTGTAATTCTGAATGCGCCAAATCAGCCAGCGCCGTAGCCGCCTGATCGCTTGATGGCGCTACGCCGTGCCACTTGTAATCGTATTCCATAAAACCAACACCGCGGCCCGGAATCGTATGCGCGATGATACAACACGGCCGATTCTCGATCGCCTTGGCTAAGTTTACCGCATCGATGATGCCTTCAATATTGTTGCCGTCGATTTCTTGGACGTGCCAGCCAAAACTTTCCCACTTGCCGCGTAAATTTTCCAGCGGCATAACATCTTCGGTTGGACCATCAATCTGAATGTTGTTGCGGTCAATAAAGAGGATTAGCTGGCGTAGTTTGTACTTACCGGCAAACATCGCCGATTCCCAAATATTGCCCTCGTCGAGCTCACCATCGCCAGCAATTGCGTAAACCCAGCGGTGGCGTTGCTTGTCTAAATATTGCAGCGCATAAGCATAACCTGCCGCCTGGCCAATACCGCTGCCGAGCGGCCCCGACGTGTTTTCGAGCCCTGGCAATTTAGTGCGCTCCGGGTGGCCCTGCAGGCGCGAACCGAGTTTGCGCAAAGTCGACAGCTCCTCAACCGGGAAGTATCCTGCCTCGGCCATGGCCGCATATTGTACCGGCACTGTGTGGCCATTACTCAACATGAAGATATCGCGCTCTGGCCATTCAGGGTTCTGCGGATCGATATTCATAATATTGAAATATAGTGCCGTGACGATATCCGCCAGCCCCAGCGCGCCGCCTGGGTGCCCGCTCTTGGCCAGCTCTAACATGTGAACGACATCGCGCCGTACATCGTTGGCTTTTATTTTGAGCTGTGGAATAGATAATTTTTCGCGAGCCACCTAGATTACTCCTTGCTTATTAACTTCTGCTACTAATTTCTGATAAGCTTCTGCCGGATCTGGCGCCGAATGGATAGCGCTGCCGCAGTTGACGATATTAACGCCGCCTTGCGCTAGGCTAAAAACATTTTCGAGCGTCGCGCCGCCATCCCAGCCAACTTCAACGCTAGGATGGATGCTGCGAATCAAGCGAACCTTTTCCAGCTGCATCAAGCTAGCCTTGCCGCCGTAGTGGCCCAAATCACCGCTAAACACCAGCACGTGATCAACTGCGCTGATGACGTCTTTGACGGTATTTGGCACCGTCGGGCGCAACAATCCCACGCCAGTCTGAATACCCGAAGCTTTGAGCTGCTGGATAGAAGGCTGCAAATCCTCATCAACTTCGGCATGAAAAATCACCAGCGACGGCCGCATTTGCACCAAAGCATCAACATACAAACTCGGCCGCGCCACCATAGCATGGATATCAACCTGCCAGTCTTGCGGCCACCACATCTCGCTCAGCTCGACGGTTTTGGTCGGTGCAAATTCGCCATCAGCCAAATCTAGATGAACGCGCTTAGCAAACGGCGATAAACGCTCAATCGTTAGCTTGTAATCTTCTGCATTCTCGCAGAGTACTGTCGGAACAATCTCGGCCATCAGAAAGCATCCAATTCTGCGTTACGGCGAACAAACCGCGCCGCGCCGGCAAATGGCGTAGCGATCCACTCGTCAATAATTTCTTTCCAGAGTTCTAAGTCGTCGCCCGGAGCGTCCAGTACTCGCGCCGGCAAGCATAGGACGTTACAGTCGTTATCATTACGGCACTCATGCGCTTCAAACTTATCCCAGATCACTGCCGCCCGGATGCCGCGAAAACGGTTAGCTGCCATCGCCATACCTTGGCCGCCAGTGCAAACCAGAATCGCCCGCGGATCAGTAGAATCGTCCTCGCCCAACACCTTGGTCACGGCCATCTGAGCAAACTGCGGGAAGTCGTCCTGCGGATCGAGTATCTTGTCGCCGACATCCTCCCACTCGATGCCGCGCTTGGTCAGATAAGCTTCAATCTTCTCCTTCAGATAAAACCCACCATGATCCGCTCCTAGAAAAATCTTCATACTACAAGTATAAGCATAATGCGCGCCCCTGGCAAGCCCCGTTAGAGTAGGTTTGGCTGGCCAAAAGAAAATCCCGCCCCAGCGGGGATGACAAAAGCTCGAATTAAGCTGGCCATCCCCGCCAGGCGGCGGGAAGAGGTGGAGGAAGTTTTAAGCGGTTTTCCTCTCTGGAACCGCACTCAATTTTACCCGGTAGAGTTCCCGGGGTAGTAGGATCAGTGCTTCGAGGAGGTAGCCACCTCCTCAAAGATCTCTGCCCATGCCCCGTAGGGCATGTTGTTAACGGGGAAGCCAGACTCCCCGTCAAGGACAATGCTGCAGCCAGCGCCGCGGCTCTGTACCATGAGCATGGGCAGTCCGCCCACGCTCACGTCGTACTCAAACGGCGAGTTATACTCGTCGACGTCAATCGTGACTTTGAGGCCCGCACGGCGGGCCTCATCATGCAGGTGGAGGGCCACCTGGGCCGCCCCCTCCGGGGCGGCCTCCGCCTCCGCGTGGACGCGGAGGTACTCGCGTGGGACGACCCCCCGAACATAACCGCCCTCCATGGGGAGGGCGAGGCCCCGAAGGGCCTCCTCTCGCCGCTGCTCGGCGGCGGCGGAGTAGTTAACGATAGAGGTGATGTTGAAGGTAGCCATTTTAGGCCCCTCTCTGCCCCATGTGGGGCGATGTGGAGCTTGACCTTTTCAAGCTCTCTACGGCAGCATCAAAAAAACACCCAGGCTAGACTGGCGTTTTAGCGCCAGCGCTATTCGTGCTCTTAGCCTGAATTAACTAAACTTAATAATGCCGTAGAGAGCTTAAAATTGTGCCTATCTACTACAGATTTTATTGTTAGTGAGCATGTCGCTGATCCTGTATTATACTTATACGGGATGGACATACTATGATACTACCACACTTTGCGATAAATGTCAAGACTTTTATGCATATTTTTGGCTGTATTAGCAATTATATTATGAAACATCAAATATTCCGCGCGTATCGTCCAGTTTCAGCCGCCAACTCGACCAAGCGGTTGGCGCTAGCCCACTCGCCGTCGTACCAGACCGACACTTGTGCCAGCCGCTCGCCGACAACGGCAGTTAGCCCGGCATCAACTGTCGAGCTGTAGCTATTGCCGCGAAAATCTTCGGCTACCAGCTCTTTGTCGGTAACTGCCAAAATACCGTTATATAGCGGTTCGCGGGCAGCATGCGTTAAAATTTCGTTTATTTTCTTGGCTGCGACTGGTTCGCGCAGCAATAGCGAAATCGTTGACAGCCCGACATTACCGTACTGGCGGCTGCTAATTGCAAGCCCGCCTACCGCGCTCGCAACATTTGGCAAAACTGCCTGCAATCGCTGGCCGTAATCAGCCACCATCGCCACCAAGTCGCTGTCGCCCAGACGCTCAGTCTTTAATAGCGAACCAGCAAAATGATAACTGCCAGCCGCCGTAATCGTTGCCGCCTCGACGCCAGCCGCTTGATCAAGCGCTGCAATGACCAGCGCTACCGAGCTAATCGCCGCATCGCCGCTGCAGACTATATCCGTCGAGACATTGACCAATCCGTCATTAACACCCATGACGATCGTCGCAAAATCAGCGCACTGCGACAACGACGCCACGCGCCGAGCGCCAGCCGTCCGATGGCGGCGCAGTTCAGCGGCATCAGTCTGACATCCAGCATCAATCAAAACATCAATACCGAGGTCGTCCCACGGCAATTTGGTTGTCCGCTTGTCGCTTATGATAGGAATGATCCGGTCGCCTACATATAGCGACGCGTCGCCAGTGCCAATAGCCTTGGCATAATGACCATAAATCGAGTCGTGCTTCAGCAGATAAGCGCACTGCTCGGCGCTCAGATGCGTCCGAATAGCTGCTATTTCTATATCCGAACGGCTCTGCGCAATTTTGAAAACACTGCGGCCAACCCGGCAAAAACCGTTAATCGCTACCTTTATCTTCACCATGCCCACTCCTTGATTAAGCCATCTTTGCTAATATTTTAGCAAAAGCGCAATAGCTTTGGCAAATTTGCTATAATAAGGCTATGAACGAGGTCGAGCTGGTTAATCTGGCTAGAAGCCATTACAGTGAAGAGCAGGTCGCATTGTTAGAAAAAGCAATCCATTATGCTACAGATAAACACGACGGGCAACTACGCAAGAGCGGCGAGCCGTACATCACTCACCCGCTGCAAGTCGCTGCTATGCTGGTCGACTGGGGCATGGATATTGATTCGGTGATTGCTGGCGTACTGCACGACACGGTCGAGGATACTGATGCTACACTAGAGGAAATCACCGAGCTATTCGGCCGAGATATTGCTTTTCTGGTTGACGGCGTTACTAAGGTTAGCCAAGCCCGCGCCGGCATGAAAAACCTCGAATCGTATTTGCCGAGTACTACCGATAATTTGACGAAATTGCTCATTGCTGTCGGCCAAGACGTGCGAGTGATCATCATCAAGCTGGCCGACCGCCTGCATAATATGCAAACTTTGCAATTCAAAAGTCCGGAAAAGCAGAAGAAAATCGCTCGCGAGACACTAGACGTTTTCGCACCGTTAGCCGATCGGTTAAATATGGGTCGGCTGCGCGTACAGCTCGAGGAGTTGAGCTTCAAATATTTAATGCCCGAGGAATACAACCAAACTGTCGCCCTCAAGGATAGCCGCTTAAAGAAATCTCAACGCAAGCTAGATGCCGTCCGCCGCGCTGTCGATTCGCGTCTCAGCGACGAGAAAATCCAGCATCAAATCGACGGCCGCGTCAAGAGTACCTACAGCCTGTATAAGAAGATGAAGCGCGTCCCCAATATCGACGATATTTATGATTTGATCGCGCTGAGAATTATCGTTGACGATATCGACACTTGCTATCTGGTACTTAACGAACTGCACAATATGTACGAGCCGATGGTTGGGCGAATCAAAGATTACATATCGAAGCCTAAGCCCAACGGCTACCAATCACTGCACACTACGGTGGTTACTAAAAACGGCCAAGCGGTCGAGTTCCAGATTCGCACCCGCGAGATGCACGATTACGCCGAGCGCGGGCTGGCGGCCAGTTTTCATTATAATGAGCAAAAGCTAACTGATGCTTACATCAAGGGCAAAATGACCAGCCTACCGACAGACTTGCACTGGATTAAGCATTTGCAGTCGGCAGCATCGATGATTCGCGAAGGTAAAGATTTCGATGTTGATAATTTGAAGGTCGATTTGTTCGGCGACCGGATTTTTATTTATTCGCCAAAGGGTGATATCTACGACCTGCCAGACGGCGCTTTCCCGCTAGATTTTGCCTACCGCGTACACTCTGACTTAGCGGCCAAATCGAGCGGATTTCTAGTAAATGGCAAGATGGAACCATTCAGCTACAAATTGCAGCACGGTGATACCGTCGAAATTCTAACCAACAAGCGCGCTCGCCCAAAGCCCGGCTGGAACGAATATGTCATCACTGGACACGCCCGTATGAAGCTCAAGGCCCAGCTCAAAAAAACCTCGCTACTAGGCCGCGCTGGCAGCCTATTGCAGCGCACAGCACCGTTTCGCCGCAACAAAAAATAGCGGCCAAAACGAAAATAGCCAGACAAATTCTGGCTATTTCGCTAGGTTTTGCAACTAAAAGTTTATTCTATTTATGCCTGCGGCGACTGCTGAGGCGGCTGCGGCTGTCCGCCTTCAGCTACCGGCGGTTGCGGCTGGGCAACCGTTGCAGCTGGTTGTTGCGGTTGAGCGTATGGCTGCGGTTGTTGAGTATAGGCTACCGGTTGTTGCGGTTGTCCGTAAGCTGGCTGCGGTGCGTAATACCCAGGCTGCGGCGGCTGGCCGTAGACAGGTTGCTGCCGCATAACCGGGCCAACATAGCGGCTTGAACCAAACGCCAAAATCGGATTCATAATCGCCGGGAAGAAGATCATCAAAACACCAAAACCAGTCGTTTTGCCGAACGATTTTGCTAAATCTAGCGGTAACACGATCGAAATGTATATATGGGCAAACGGCAAGAACATCAGTACAACTTGCCACTCTGGCCGGCCGACAATCTGCATCATTACTACCATGTTGTATATTGGCACTAATGACGCCCAGCCTGGCTTACCAGCCTTGGTGAAGATTCGCCACATGGCGATAATCATTAGTATGGAAACTGCCGTTACAATTAAGATGACAAACAGCCAAATTACAACCGCAACCGCACCGACATCGCTGCTAGCCGCATAAGTCGAAGTTGAATAATCATAATAATCCATAATTTGCTCCGTTTAAGTTTATTACTGATTATTATAGCGGTCAATGCATTGTTTGACAATCGTCTTGGCTTCCTCGACATCGCCCCAGCCCTTGACGATAGTACTGCCTGGCTTCTTGAGGTCTTTGTAATGAGTGAAGTGATGTTCAAGCTGCTTAACCAGCTGCGGAATGTCGTCGAGCGAGTTAATACGATCATCGTCGCGATTGTCAGCCGGCACCACGACTACTTTGTCGTCGACTTCACCGTCATCTTCGAAGCGCAGCACGCCAATAATACGCGCCTCCAACCACACGCCAGTCGTTAGCGGCTCTGGGCAAATAATCAGCGTATCCAACTCGTCCCCATCCTCGTCAAGCGTCTGCGGAATAAAGCCGTAATTACACGGCTTAGCAAAGATTTTTGGCTCGACGCGATCCAGCATAAAGGCCGCCCGCTGACGATCCCATTCGACTTTCAGGCGCGACCCTTCGGGGATTTCTACTACCGTATTGACTAGCCCGCCATCAACGTCTCCCGGGTCAAGAACTTTATTAAAATCTGCCATATTGCTCCTTTGCTTACAGTTACTACCTATATAGTATCAGTTTTTTACGCTATAGAGTATACTAATAGAGATATGAGTAAGAAAAAGAGTCCGACGCTATTGACAGCAGAAGACTATATGTCGGATTTAGCAGTTAAAATTGATAACGCCAAGCAGCGCGTCAATATGGTAGCGACCACCTTTCGCGCCGATGATAAGCACACCGAAGCCGTAATCGCCGCCGTCGAGCGCGCAGCGGCTGAACGCGGCGTGCTAGCCTCGGTTTGCGCTGATTCATTCACTTATCTCGAACCGAAGGAATTTATTCTGCGTTCGCCGCGCCGCCAGCCGTCGCGTGCCGTTCACGCCATGAAACTAGAACGGCGGCTAAAAAAAGCAGGCGTGGCTTTTCGCTGGCTCGGTCAAAAGGCCAATATGCTAATGACTGGCCGCACTCATAGCAAGTGGTCGATTGTTGACGACATAGTCTACGCTTGCGGCGGTGTCAATATGGACCACGAGAGCCTAGCTAATGTCGATTACATGTTCCGATTTGATAATAAAGGATTAGCCGATAAACTATCTAACGAGCAATACCTTATCGCTCGCGCCGACAAGCGCGGCGGTTCGATTCGCAATTCAATGTTTGGTCTCGACGAACACTCGACTGTCCTGGTTGACCAAGGTTTGCCAACTAATTCTCTCATTTACAAGCGCGCCTGCGACCTAGCTGAACAAGCTGAGAACATCGTACTAGTATCGCAGTACTGCCCGACTGGCAAGCTCAACCGCATTCTCAAGCGCAAAAATGCCAAATTATATTTCAATAATTGGCGTACCGCCTCGCCGATCAATAAACTTCTTATCAAACTCGGCACTTTAACCAGCCAGCAACAAACCCTATATCAGCATCCGCAATATCTGCACGCCAAATTCATTGTTTTCACGATGCCTGATGGCTCGAAAATAGCACTATCAGGGTCGCACAATTTCATGCGCGGCTCTGGCATCATGGGCACACGCGAAATCGCTCTCGAGACCAGCGATCCAGCCATCATTAAACAACTTGAAGCTTTCCGCAAGAAATACGTCGAATAGCACCGACATCCAGTGTCGAAGCTATTCCGCTTTCACACCCTCTAAGTATTCGCGGATACTCAGTGCCGCCGTCGCCCCCTCGCCGACAGCACTAGCCACCTGCATGGTAGCGCCGCTGCGGACATCGCCGCTAGCAAATACGCCCGGCAAAGCCGTCGCCAAACGGTCGTCGGTTTTGATGAAGCCGTACTCGTCAAGCTCAACGCCGCTATCCGCTAAAAACTGCGTATTCGGCTTCAAGCCGATGAAAACGAACACGCCGTCAGCCTCGAAAGTCGTTTCTGCGCCGTTTTCGAGCACCCGCACCGCCGCCACCGCGCCGTCCTCGCCAACGATTTCTTGCGCTACTGTTTGCAAATGTACGGTAATTTTGCCATTATCAATGTATTTCTGCAAATCGTCCTGTAGAGTCTTGCTGGCCTTTACGGAACTTCGCACCAGCAAATCAATATGCTCGGCAAAACGCGTCAAAAACATCGCTTCCTGCACACCCGAGTTGCCGCCGCCAACAACGACTAGCCTTTTACCTTTATAAAAAGCACCATCGCAAGTCGCACAATAATGCACGCCGCGGCCATAAAATTCTGCCTCGCCAGGAATGCCAAGTTTCTTATAACCGCTGCCTGTAGCAATCAGTACAGCGCGAGCTTTAACCTCTTGACCGTCAACTGTCAAAATATTAACGCCATCCTGATGGCGCAGTGCTGAAACGTCGCCATAATCAATCTTGGCGCCAAAGCGTTCAGCTTGCTTGCGCAAATTATCCGCCAATTCCATACCTGGAACGCCATCGGGAAAACCAGGATAGTTGTCGATTTTATCGGTAATTGCCGCTAGACCGCCAACAACGCCCTTTTCGTAAAGAGTAGTGTCAATGCCCTCGCGCGTAGTATAAATCGCTGCCGCTAGCGCACTCGGGCCAGCACCAATCATCACCACAGGTTTTATATCTTCCATGCAGATTTCCTCCTCGTCTTACTGCGCTCGTTGAGCTTCTTGGTATGCGTTCATCAGCTTCGTCATATCTGGCGGAGTGATAGTTTCTGGCGCTGGAATCGCCATAACGACGAATTTCAATGGCATGTTCGGCGCGATAATTTGCTTGCCTTTAGAGTCTTTGCTGCCGGCCTCGCCGTAAGCTTTGTCCGCCGGAATAGACAATAGCCGCACGCCGCCGATCCTCATTCCTTTCAAGCCTTCTTTCCAGCCGTTAATTATACCAGCCGTACTCAACCCGCTTACCGGCAGCGGCGTTTTCAGCTTATTATTATCAATGCTCTGATCAAAGATATCACCATTTGCGTCCCAGCCAATATAATAAGCCGCAAAATTAGTTTTATCGTCTACTAATGCGCCATCGCCCTCTGTTAGATCTTCGGTTACTAGCGATTTGACGCTATCGATTTCGAACTTTGCAACTTGGCTAGAATACTGTTTGAACGTCTCGTAATATTTGGCTGATAGCTCGTCGGCTTGCGCTTGTTTTTTTTGTTCGTAAGCAGTTTGCTCTTTTTTATACTCACTTAGAACTTTTTGGTAGTCCGCCTGAGCTTGCTTGTTTGACTGCATTGATAAAATCATCACTGCGAATGATCCTAGCGTACCTAGAACGGTCGCGACCACAATAATCAAAATGCCAGCACGTTGCTTCTTTGACGTTGCCATTATTTCCCCTCTCTAGTTTATCTTTTCATTATAGCATAAAATCTCGATTATTTCCATAGTTTGCGCACAATTGCCGCCAGCAGCGACGCAATAATCGCCGCGGTTGCCGCTAAGCCGAATTCAGCTGGCGATAACGGTGCGATTTTGAATAAATTGCGCAGAAATGGCAAACTATAGACCGCCGCCAAGGCGACAGAAGCTGCGACCACCACAATAGCCAAGGCATTCTTGCCACGCTGTTTAACAGCCAAGCGAATGATTTTGCGGCCGGATAGCGCCAAAATCATACCGATGTTAGCGAGAATTATCGTTAAATAAGTTACCGCTCGCGCTTGATTGCTAGAAGCGCCGCTGCCCAGCATTCCGCCATGAATTAGAACGGCCATCAGCGCCAGCAACCCGCCAATTGCTAAACTTTCTAGCACTACCGCTCGACTAAATAATGACTGAGAAATCCGCCGCGGCGGCCGGCGCATCGTATCCTCGTCCTCTGGCTCACCTTCAAACACTAGCGTGCAAGCAGGATCAATAATAAATTCAAAAAATACGATGTGAATTGGCAGTAAAATCAATTCCCAACCAAGCAATACCGGCGCAATTGACAACGCAGCAATCGGTATATGCACAATCATGATATACATCACCGCTTTTTGCAAGTTAGCAAAAATCCTTCGGCCGATACGCACACCTTGAACAATTGAGGCGAAGTTATCATCCAGCAACACGATCGACGACGCTTCGCGAGCAACGTCGGTACCGCGCTGGCCCATGGCGATACCGATATGCGCACTCTTGAGGGCCGGACCGTCGTTAACTCCATCGCCAGTCATAGCTACCACTTCGCCGTTTTGCTTCAAGGCAGTAATAATCGCCAGCTTAACATTTGGCGCGACACGGCTATAGATTTCTGTAGTTTTGACAAGCTCGCGCTGCTGTTTTTCGTTCATCGACAAAAATTCTTGACCGGTTACCACCTGCTCAGTATTCAAACCAATCTCGCGGCCGATACGCCGCGCTGTTTCGGTATGGTCGCCAGTTAGCATAATCACTTTGATGCCAGCTTGATGCGCTAGGGCGACAGCATCTTTGGCTTCAGTGCGAATCGGGTCAGACAGCCCCACTAGACCTAGCAGCTCGTATTGATAGCCGTCGCGAGAAGGCGCGATACTTTTCGCTGCTGCTTTGGCAACTGCTAGTACACGCAAGCCGTCATCGGCGGCATCGTCGGCAATCTCTTGCAATCGTTTCTGTTTGGCGTTGGGTAAGCGGCAAAGTCGAAAAACCTCCTCCGGAGCGCCTTTCAGCGCCACAACCTCAGGCTTGCCGTCCCGCCCCCAAATTTGTGCTACCGAAAACGACTGGCTGTCTAGCGGATATTCTTTGACTATATCCATGCCGTCATAAATCGCCGGCAGATCATCGGTCGCCGCCAAGAATGCCTCTTCCATCGGATCGGATGGATTTTTTTGCGAAGCCAAGATACCATATGCGACAATTTCGCTGCGCCCAGCGCCATCGACGTCTCTACCGTCAAGGTCGATAACTTGAGTTATAGCCATACGATTCTCGGTCAGCGTCCCGGTTTTGTCCGTGCAAAGCACCGTTGCGCCACCAAGCGTCTCGATAGTCTGATTCTTGCGCGCCAGCACATTGCTCTTAGCCAAGCGCCAAGCTCCCAGCGCCATAAACACCGACAAGACCACCGGAAATTCCTCGGGCAAAATCGCAATTGACAACGTCAGTCCCGCCAAAAATCCATGTAGAAAATCGCCACGCAGCAGCCAAAACAGCAACGTCAATAACATTGCCAAGAGCACTGCCGCCACCGCTATATAGCGCACGACTCGGCCAACTTCCTTTTGCAATAATGTCTTTTCTGGTTTAATTTCGTGCAGCGACACGCCAATGCGCCCCATTTCGGTCTGTTCGCCGACAGCGGTCACCTCGACAAGTCCGTGTCCAGATGTTATTACCGTACCAGAGAAGACTTGGCCCCCAGCGGTCTTCTCGACTGGCAGCGATTCGCCAGTCAAAATACTTTCGTTAGCAGCGACGTTTGACGATTCAATGAGCTTACCATCAGCAGCCACTCGGCTACCTTCGCCGACAACCAAAATATCGCCAACTACCACCTCTACGCTAGGAATGGTAACATATTCGCCAGCGCGCACCACCTGGCATTGCGGCGCAGATAACGATCGCAGCGCTTCTAACGCCCGCTCAGTTTTAGAATCTTGATACAATTCTAGAGTCACCACGCCAACTACCGACAGCGCCAGAACAACTGTTTCGTGCCAATCGCCTAAGAAAAAGTACACTACCACCACCGCTAGTAGCAAGAAAATCATTGGTTCGGTAATAATCGCTAAGATCAGCCTAACAATACTTTTATTTTCGCGGTCAGGCAATCGATTCTCACCATATTTCTCGCGCTGAGCGGCTACTTGATCGCGCGACAACCCCTGTATATCCATATTAAATCAGTATAGCAAAAGCGGATTAGTTTTGACAGAACACAGTACACGAGTAATCAAAATTACCACCAGGTTAATTAGTTGTGAAAATGACATCACATATCTCTAGAATACTAATAGATTTTTTGCCATAATCAAGATATGAATCCGCTTATTCGCTTTATGCGTCACTCGCTAACAAACATCTTGACAGCAACCGACGATGCTGATCAAGTTGATATCGAGAAAATCGATGAGACATTGACGCCGAATATGCGAGCCTTGCGGCTAGTTATGAATATGTCAGACCATTTGCTATCAATGGGCACGCCAGCGAATAGCGTCGTGCATATGGCGCTCGGGGTAACCGACACATATTGCAAGCGAAAAGTACATATCGATGTCAGCTTTAATCAAATTACGCTCTCGCAAGACCGCGGCATCGATCGCGAACCATTGACGTTGATCCGCACTATCTCGCCACGCGCTACCGACTACCGGCTAATGCGCAAATTACAAAACCTAGCCAGCCAAATTGCCGACCACAAAATCACTCTAGATGATGCCGAAAATGAACTTGATGCCATCATTGCCAACAATAAGCGCTATCCTGGCATTATCAGTTATATTGCTGGCGGCGGCCTGAGTGCCGGCTCGGTTGCACTCTACACGACGTCTATACCGATTATCCTGGCTGCCTTTATCATAGGTTTTTTAATTACTCTTCTGATAAAGCTACTAGGGCGCGCTGCGCTGCCGCCATTTTTCATTCAGATTATTGCCGCGTTATCAGTCACGTTAGTCTCTACTGGTATATTGTGGCTAGTTAATCATAAATACTGGGAATTCTTTGCTTTGATTGATCCAACGATATTAACCGTTGGCGGTATCGTCTTGTTAGTAGCCGGCATGATGATTGTCGGCGCCTTTCAAGACGCAATTGACGAATATTACGTCACAGCTAGCGCTCGGCTATTAAAGGTGGTGATGTTGACGCTTGGTATTGTACTGGGTGTAAGTATGGGCCTGTACGCCGCCAGGCAGTTTGGCTTAGCGTTCGTCGCAACTCCCGACAGCTTATCCTTTACAAACACGACTTATCAGTATATCGGCGCCGTCATCATCTCGGCATCATTTGCATTAAGTAATAACTCGCGGCCAGTTGGATTATTAATCACCGGCGCCAGCGGACTATTGGGGTATTATGTGCTGTTAGCTGTATCAGAATTAGGTTTGATAATTATCCCTGCTAACGCCGTCGCTGGATTTACTGTTGGCTTTACAGCCACTGTTGTTTCACGTTTGACCAGAATTCCTAGCCAAGCCATCATCGATGCCGGTATCGTGCCGCTGGTTCCCGGCCTAACCTTATATAACGGACTAATGGCACTAGTCGCTAATCCGGCCGCTGTAGACGGTACTCTGTTATTGATGCGAGCTATACTAATTGCGGTAGCCATTGCTGCTGGCGCCTCGTTCGGCGTACTTATCGGCCGCCCAACACGGCGCAGTCTGGTAACGTTGCGCAACAACCTGCCAGAACGCCCGCTGCGTTCTAATCAAAAACAACTAAAATAAACTACACTCGCTCGGCGTCAAGTTTAGTAAGCGCTGCCGTCGCAATATTATCCATAATCGGTTTGACTTCAGCGTCAGTCAGGGTTTGCTGATAACTGGTAAACGTTAGCCGGAAGGTGGTAGTCTTGATAGCCGCGTCGTCCTTTGGCTGATATATACCAAGCGTCTGTACCTGGCAATGTAGATTTTTTGGCCCGTCCAAGCATTGCTGAACCGCTCGCAGCAACTCATCATGCAAGATTTCCACGCTTGAACGCAATGAGATATCTTGACTGATTGACGGAAAACGGCTCAGCGGCCGGTAATTATGCTCGCGATTTTCAGCCAAACAGACTTGCAATTTTTCAACGTCAAGCGAGAACGCCGCCGTGTAATCTGGCAGCTTAAAATTACGCCGCGCTGTCTGAGATAATTCGCCGACAATACCCAGCTTGCCACCGTTTTTTGCGACAATCCAAGCGCTGCGCTGGCCGTCAAACGGCGCTGGCACGTCCGCGCCAGACTCTGCTATTTTCACGAAATCAGCCTCAACGTTAATATCTGTCAACAGCCTGTCTACCAATTTCCTCGCTTTATAGAATGGCGCGCCGGCTCGCGGCTTTTTGCTAGCGTAAACACCGTCGACAAACGTCTGCTCGCTCGGCAGATTCTCATCGGTAAGCGGCAATTCTTTATCGTGAATTTTGCCGATTTCAAACAACATGAACTCGTCGTGGCCGGCTTTTATGTTGGCATGAACTTTATCTAGCAAACTCGGCAGCACACTGGTGCGATAGTACTGCAAATCAGGGCTTAAAGCGTTGCTTAATCGATAGGCGCGGCTCGGGTCTTGCTCGGCGTTTTTCAGGACACGCTCGTGGACGAAACTATAGGTCAAGACTTCGTTGGCGCCGGCGCGCGACAAACTCTGGCGAATCGCTTGCTTGAGCTGGCGGCGCGGATCCCTCGGCGCTGGCTTGATGTTGCGCATTGGCAATTGGCGCGGCAGTTTATCAAAGCCATACAGCCGGCCGACTTCCTCGACAATATCCTCGGGCAGCTCAAGGTCAGTACGCCAGAATGGCGCGATTACTTCAAATTGATAAGGCGTATTTGGCTCGGGTTCCTCATGCGCCTTAATTTCAACATTCCTCAAGATACAGCAGATTTCTTGCGGCGAAAATTCTGTGCCCAAACGTTCATTCACAAAAGTACTTTCCAACACTAAGACGCCAGTCACTGCGCCCCAATCGAAAATCGAGATGGTTTCCCTGCCAGCAGAGCCAAATGTAACTCGCGAATCGTGCTGCATGGCCATCAGGCGATCGTTGCGCTTGTCAAACACTTCGCTAGCCTGTACCCCGCCAACCATACTCATCAGCTTCTTCAATACGGCAGCATTTTGCAGTGGCGACTGGCCCTTATTGAACCGCGTCAATGCATCGGTAAAAATACCGTGACGCATGGCGGTGCGGCGCAACGCATACATGTCAAAATTAGCACATTCCAAAACGATATTTTTAGTATCACTTGAAACCTCAGTGTCGGTACCGCCCATAATTCCCGCCAAGCCAATCACACCCTCGCCATCAGCTATGACGATGTCATCACTCGTCAACTCATATTCTTTGCCATTGAGCAAACTGACTTTCTCACCGTCACGAGCCATCCGCGCCCCGAGTGTAGACCCGCGCAATTTGTCATAATCATAGGCGTGCGTTGGCTGTGCCGTCATCAGCATTATGTAATTCGTGGCATCGACAATGTTATTAATCGGCTTGCCGCCCATCGCCACCAACTGGCATTGCAGCCACAACGGACTCGGCTGCACAGTAACATCACGGATTGCTACCGCCATGAACCGAGGCACTAGTTCAGACGCTTCGTTCGTTACTGTTAGCTCCAGACCTTCGGCCTCAGCAAACTTCTGCTCTGATTTATACCACTCAGGGCTGACAAACTGCTGATGAAAAATCCCAGCAATCTCGCGCGCTACGCCGAGCTGTCCAAAACAATCCGGCCGGTGCGTAAACATCTTGTTTTCAATATCCAGCACAAAGTCGTCCAAACCAAACGTTTCCGCAAAACTCGCACCCGCCGTAAGCTCAACGCCCGCCGGCACGTCGTGCTCATGAATCTCAACAATCCCCTCATGATCCGTACCGATATCCAGCTCGTCTGCCGCCGCCAACATACCTTGGCTGAGCACGCCGCGCAGCGGCCGCGCGTCCAATACAAATGGCTCGTCGTCGTCAAAACTTGCTGGCACCGTGCTTTTTGGCGGCAGCCAAATCGCCCACATATCCGCATGCACATTCGGCGCACCGCAGACCACTTGCACTAGCCCGTTCTCATCACGCGGCACCTCCGCCACCGCACCGCCATCATTAATCTTAGTCACACTCAGCCGATCAGCATCCGGGTGCTTAGTACATTCAACCACCCGGACAATTCGCGCGCCGCCATATTTGGCTTTGAGATCGATCACTTCCTCGACGCCGCCAAGTTGCTGATTGACCCGCGCCACCAACTCATCCACCGGCGGCAATTCAAAATTAATCAATTGTTTGATAAGATTTAGGCTGACTTTCATATTACATATAGTATAACACTATCGTACGCGAGCTAAAATTGCCCGTAGAAACCGTTCGCTACCGCATCAAAGAGCATCAGCTCTAACTCTCTGCTATAATTAGTGTAATGAAGCGCATCACTATGGTTAAGCACCATCCATGCACGCAGTTAGCTCATTTATACGAGCATATGTTTCTGGCGACGGCGGCCGAATTCATGTACCAGCAAGGCCAGTACCAGCTAATCGACTACATGCTAGACGGACACACTTACCCCGGCGGCATTATCATTATTAAGAGTATTTGGCACCCGGTCGATGCCACGCGGTTAGCCAACAAGATATTAACCTTGCCAACTGATTTCGGCGAAATGGACAACGAGCCGGTCTCGCTAGCTCTGTACCGCTTACTGGCCGAAGAGCCAAACCAGCTATACGTTGCCGACAGCGGCCGAATGATGCACGAATTAAGACAGCTTGACTCTCGGCCATGGCAAAACATCGATAATATCAAGCGGCTGAATAGCAGCACTAGCCAAATCAGCGGTATAATTTACTCGACCAACCAGCCATCAGCAATTCCGCGCAAACTTTACATATCCTTTCAGCTAACGCAGCAATTCCGCCAGCAACGACCCGAAACGTTGCCGCTATTTTACGAATACGTACACTTTTTGAACTTATCAATCAGCCAAAAGCTTAGCTTACAATTTGGCGCCTACACCGACGACAATCATATCAAATATCACGCCGAAGACATGTCTGTCACTAATACGCTGCATCTCAGTGTACAATCGGGGCCAATCCAATTTGCCGACATTATACGCTGCGTCCAGGCCGTCGCCCGGGATTTGCGCTTGCCCAATCTGAATCAACGCTTTGCCGATTATTTGCATAGCATATCTTATACTGATGAACCTTCGATAGCACCCGACATCGACCGAATGCTGCTTGATTTGGGCATTTTGCTCGGTAGTGACGGCTGGCACGCAATTGCTACGCCAGACAACGTAAACGACGTGGCGCAAGCAACACAAATCATCGCTAAGTATGGCAGTCAGAGCGAAGTGATTGAGTAATACTCGGCGATGCGGTGTTTATATTGCCATCATAATAATCGTTAGGATCTAAACCGTTTGCTTCCGCAGTTTGCTTAAACTCCTTCAAAATAGCTTCTCGCTGTGCCGCTGCTGCCACAAGCTCTCTTTCCAGCATATCTATAGCTTCATCAACCCTCCTGAGCTCACACGCAAGCCTACTCGCACAAGATTCAGGACTTTCACGGAACTTCCCCGTATCTGCGCCTATGTCTTTACCTTTTTCCATTCTATTATTCAGAGACTATTCGCCAGCCTGACCGCCTCTTTCTTCGACCTTTCCATTTAAATTATTGAGCATTTCTAGAGATTCTGAAGGAATAGGAGCGGCAAGCGCGCCAGCCTTTCCAGCTTCTACGCGTTTTTCCAGACCGTCCAGCATCTTCGTGGCCGTCGAATTATTCTTACCCTGAGCTCCTATGATAACGTCTGAACCTTTTAAATTCATTCTATCTGCTAGATCTCTGAGTATAACACGGCTTGCCGTTCCGCCAATGCCTCGTGCGGCTTTTACTGACGGATTACCATCTTTATTTTTCTCCAAACCACGATTCACTATTCCTGCTATATTCAACGGTTTTCCAGCTAATTTAACAATCAGTGGTGTCGGCATAGGATCAATTCTTGACAGCGATGACGCGCCACTAGGATATTCAGATGGAGCCGCTGTTAACAAGTATGGAAGTTCACTCATATTATTCTAATTTCCTTTTATATTGAATCATTTATCTTTTATGATGCCACAAAATTGTCTTAATTGCAAAAATACGCCGTCGAGGCGCCTAAAAAGTATTATTTGCTTTTCTTGCCTTTAGCCGATTTGCCTTTCTCTAATTTCGCAATCTCAATAGCATACACGCCGAGTTTTTCTTTGCGCGGCGGGTAGATTTTCTGAAGAAGTTGAAGCGCTTCCGCTCTATCTTTGGCTTGCGGTACAATTTGCCGCCAGTCCTCAGCTGCCAGCATTTTAGCAAAATTATCGTAGATACGAATCGACTTAATCTGTACCGCGCCAGACTCATGACTGGTTTCTAGCTGCAATAGCTCGCCAGTCCGCAAGCGCTTAATACTGCCATAGCCAACGCGAACCTCCAGGGTTTTACGACCCGACATGATGGCGTCGTAATATGGCTTTTTAATCCTCATTTTTCGGGCGGGCGCAGCCTGACGATACTTAGCAGCCTGACGATACTTAATATTACGAGCAAGCATGGCTTGGCCGCTAGACTGCGTTTTTCGGCGACACCCCTTATGCAGCCGCGGTTTGGCAGTTTTGCTACCAGAAATAGCACTCCTAAACGGTCTCGTGGATATCTTTACTTTACATGCAGTCACAATAGACCATTATAACAGATCCACCTAACTAAGCCGAAAATGAAAAACGTCTGATAGTACGCAACTACTAAATACTATTTCTCATACACCCGCAGGTACATGCCGTACAATTCTTTCTTGTATTTCTTGACGGCTTTGTCTTCTGGTGATATTAATTCGTGGCCAGCGCCGATATAAGCTGGCGTCGTTTCGTAAGTAAATTCGGCACCGCTGGCCTTAGCCATGCCTTCGGCGATATTCAGTGCCATGTTTTTATCAATCAAATCGTCCTCGCTGCCAATTATCAAGCCGAGATGTTTCAAGCCTTCAGCTTTCAAATCATTGCGATAATTCTGCTTAATTATGACATAATTTGCCAGCGCCCGGTATGACAAATTGCCGTCAAAGAATTGATCTGGCAGCAAATGGTTGCCATAGACATTGCGCAGCAGCGCCATTTGCCACTTCGGAGCTTTAGAAGCGTCCGGTTCATAGTACGGCGAGAGCAGTAATACCCGCGAGAATAGCCCATCGCCATATTGCGCCAGCCAGGTTGCCAGCGTGCCGCCGCCAGAATGGCCGATCACACCTAGCTCGTCGCCCAGACCGCTGACTAGCCCGGCGCTGTCGCCCATGAACTTAACCAATTCGCTGGCGCGAACTTGCCCGTGGAGCTTATTGTCTTTCATACCGTGGTGCGGCACTCGCGGTACGTACACATTGTAGCCCGCCTGGTAAAACCAGTCTGCCAGCTCAACCATTCCTGAAGGTTCAGCGCTAACGCCGTGAAGAATCATCACCGCTCGGGCAGTTTTCTTGCCGTGAGTTTTCAAAATTGGCCGGCAATCTGGCCGCACTTCATTATTGGCGGTATCATCGGCAATGATTTTTTGGATATCTGCCACCGACTGGTTATAATCGCGCCGCTGGATATCGGCTTTTTGCAAGTCGGCACTACGGCTAGGCCACAGAAATGCCCAAGCCGCGAATCCTGCTATCAGCGCAAGTATCACGCATATTACGATTAGTATTATCTTTTTGCTACTGAGCGCTACAGACATTTTTACACCTTTCATAAGCGAACTTTGCTTTTTACTGGCCGTTGATATCCAGCAAGGATTGCAGTATTGATAACCTTTATAACTTAATTATAGCATAAACCTTACGAGACGTTCCTAAATAGTTATTGCATGATGCAGCAAACTGCTCTATCCTTAATTTATGAGCGCTATTACCCGTCAAATCGCCGCTGCTATTCGCGCTAATAAATTAATTATCTAGGTAAACACAGTGCTAGGTAAGAACCCGAAAGGCCACCAAATGACCAAAAAACTACTAGAAATCGAACGCAAACGCCAGCTAACCGGTGACGCAAAAGAATTAATCAAGCAGCTGCAAGACCTCGGTTTTGAACTGCAGAGTAATCTCCGCGAAATTGATACGTATTATTCTCGTCCTGATGTCGATTTCATGAAGACGGTTGAATGTTTGCGGATTCGTCAGCGCGATGGTTTTGCTGAGTTGACTTATAAGCCGGCGACGACCGCTGCCACGCATACGGAAAACGATGTGATCATTAAGCCCGAGACAAACCTGCCAATCCAGCCCAGGGACGTGGCAATCGCCAAACAACTACTCGCTAACCTTGGCATGGTGAAACTGGTCGAGGTCAACAAATACCGGCGATCGTTTCAGTCCTCTGATTTTCCGCAGGCAACGGTAGCTATTGATGAAATTAAAAACGCCGGAACGTTTGTGGAAGTTGAGGTTTTGTCAGATAATGAGACTAGTGCCCTAGCGATGATTAGTGACATTGAAACCAAACTCGGCCTTGAGTCGGCAGAAGTTGTTACGCGGCCTTATCGGGATATTTGTATGGGACTGTAGAGCCGACTGCCTAGCCAGTCGACAAGAAATGGTGCGCGGATGTTGATTGTTTTATTTTAGCTTAGCGTGAGCGGATGGGAAATTACCATAGGTTTGCTGTAATTTTGGTAAGACCGCTTGACTTCAGTCTCTATTATTGATATATATATATCAGCTTTTGCAATCGCAGAGGCTGGCGTTTCGCTCAGACACTGGGCTCGAGACGTCCCACCGCAGAGAATCACGATTCTCTGCCCGACTCCAGAAGGAGTTCAAAATGGGAAATGAGTGGCAGGAATTCGACGGCTTGCCAGCGAAGGTGTCTCGAACAGAGGGCGTTATTAACGTGTATTATGGCGGAGCGTTCACCCCGGATGGAGATGGTCACGGACATCTCAAGAAAGGAGAGCACTTCGGCGATGACATTCTCTACTGGAGGCTCCCGGCCTGTGAAGGCGGGCGAGTTATCGTAGATAGAGAAAAGTTTCGGGGCATCAACAGACCCTAACCATACGACCTGGACATGTCGCAAAACTGTCCACTTTTCTTGATATAATTAAAATTTACTGCATGAATAATTATTCGGCAAAGAATTATTATCGTCATTGTTTGGCAATAGTCAGTCATAAAGAATAGTCTCCTGTTCTGCCACTTAGAATCAAAACTGCTCCAAAAAATCCAACTTACCACTCTCAAAATGCCGCACGTCCTCGATGCCGTATTTCATCATCACCAGGCGGTCGATGCCGCAGCCAAAGGCAAAGCCAGTGTACTCATTCGGGTCGATGTCAGCAGCCTTCAGCACATTCGGATGAATCATGCCGCATCCCAGCAGCTCGATCCAGCCTTCACCCGAACAAACTTTACAATCCGGATTTTTACCCTCACAGAACGGGCAGCTCAGCGCAAATTCAAAACTCGGTTCAGTGAACGGGAAATAAAACGGGTTGACGCGCACGTCAAGTTTCTTGCCGTAATATTCCTGCAAAAACTCCTGCAAGGTAGCGATGAGATTGCCAACATTGACACCCTTGGCGACATAAACGCCTTCGACTTGATAGAACGTGTGCTCGTGCCGCGCGTCCAGGTCTTCGTTACGAAACACTCGGTCAGGTACGATGGCGGCGATCGCCTCGCCGTTTGCCAAATTGCCGCAATATTTCTTCAGCACGCGATTTTGCATGGTCGAGGTGTGCGCTGGAGCAATCAAGCGGTCGCCGTTAGCGTCAGTTTCTTCGGTCATGAACGTGTCATAATCATCGCGCGCCGGATGACCCTTCGGAAAGTTCAAGCTCTCGAACATATGGAATTGATCGTCAATTTCACGCGACTCTTCCGTCACAAAGCCCATGCGGTTGAAAATGTCAGAAATACGCTCAATCTCGGCGCTCAGCGGGTGAATCGTGCCCCGCTCACTCGGCAGTAATTCAGGCTGCGGCGCATTGATGTCCATCGGTGCCGTCACGTCAATTGGCGGTAAGTCAACTTTATCGAGCTCCTGGCGGCGAACTTCTATGACCACCTCCAACGATTTTTTCAGCTCGTTGACTCGCTTACCGAAAGCGCCGCGCTCATCATTTGGCAATGTCTTGATGTGATCATACAGCGTTTTGATTTCTGGAGCGCGCAATACTTCTTGCGGGTGGTTAGACTGAGCCGCCCGCGCTGATAAAACTTGTAAAACTTTCTCGAAATCCATCGCTAACCTACTTATTCACCTGATATACGAATAACACAAATACGCCAACTGCCATCAGTACAATGAACACCCAAGCTGGTGCTAGAGTTGTCGTAGCCTTGGTGCCTTTCAAATATTCTGAGTTTTCGATTAGCTCGCCGCTAACACCCGGAACTGGCTCGCCTTCTTGCTTTGCCTTCTGCGCTGCTTTCTCCCGCAGATCAGCAGCAATACGCTGTTGCAGTTCGCTGCGGCTTTCTGTCTGTTCAAAATAACGTCCCATATCATCATTATAACAGATGTATACAACCCAAAATATTTTTGTGTTATACTATGTCTATATTTCAGTAAAGGAGGGAATATTCATGGCTACTAAAAAAGCCGCTTCTACCAAGAAGAAGACGACCGCCAAGAAAACGGCCGCCAGCAAGACGACTGTTCGTACAGTATCTGCCGAAAAAGTAGAAGCACCAAAGAAGGAAACTGCCGCTGCCAAACCTACGACAACCAAACGCAGCAGCGTCAAGCTTCCATCAAATATCATAAATATAATCTTTGCCGAACTAATCGGTACGTTCGTATTGACGCTGGTTGCTTTGACCACATTCAAAGACGGCGGCGTTGGCGCGCTAGCTGTCGGCTTCACGCTAGTAATGCTGGTGATGAGCATCGGCGCTGTCTCGGGCTCGCACGTCAACCCAGCCGTAACATTTGGTTTGTGGACTATGCGCAAGCTCAAGACAATCCTGTTGCCATTCTACTGGGGCGCTCAGTTCATCGGCGCTATGCTAGCTGTAATTGTCACCAACTGGGTTACTGGCGGCTCGATTAACTTCGGCTTTAGCGGATTCAGCAGTATGAACTGGTCGATATTCGGCATTGAGCTGGTCGGCACCGCTATCTTCCTATTCGGACTAGCAGCAGTTCTATCGCGCGAAGAGACCTGCAATACTGGCAAAGCACTCGGCGTTGGCTTGGCACTGGCAGTCGGTATTTTGACATCTGGCTACTTGTTATCGACCGCCAAGACGCAAGCAATCGCCGACTACCAAAGCAAAGCAGCATCTTCAGCTTCTAATAAAGTTGAGATTCCTCACGTCGCTTACGTCAAGGGTGCTAGCCTTAACCCGGCTGTTGCGCTAGCAATGACTGATTCGACCGAAAAGGAGCTCACTACTGGTTCAGCTGGCTCTAACGAAGTTGTCAATTCGCGCTTCTCGCTCGAGTCGCTAGTTGGCGCTTTAGCGGGCGCCGCTGTCGGTGCCAACCTCTACGTGTTGGTTGCTGGCCGGCAAAAGAAAGACTAAGTCTTAGTTTTCTTAACAAAAATATCCCGTCTATCGGCGGGATATTTTGATAGTCAAAAATCTTTACTTCTTATCAATAGACGACAGACGATCAAGCGCCAATACTTCAACGGAAGAATCGCTACCAGCGATCTTCACCACGTCTTTATCAACTTTACCGAGCTCTTTATGAGCGTTGTTATAATGATTGACCGTCGTGCCGAGACTATTGCCTAGCTTCTGCATGTACTCTTCAAATTTGGCGATGTGTTGTCCGAGCTTGCCGACGCGGACTTGAATATCCTTAGCCTGCTCCTCGATTTGCAAACTGCGCAAACCTTGCAATACCGTTTGCAGATACGCCATAAAACTTGTCGGACTGGTGATAATCACGTGCTTTTCGCGAAAAGCATACTCAATCAGATCGCGCGAGCTGCCGCCCTGGCCAACATTATTGATTAGTAAATCATAGTACAACGACTCGCTGGGAATAAACATAAATGCGAAATCCATAGTATGCTCGCTCGGACGAATATATTTGCTGGTTTCGTCGATGCGCCCTTTCAGATCAGCTTTGACTTTTTGCATTAGCTGCTCGCGCTCTTTGCCGCTAGCTTCAATCATCCGGTTGTAATTTTCGAGGCTAAATTTGCTATCAACTGGTAGAATCTGACCCTTATCAAGAAAAATCACCGCATCAACCATTTCGCCGTCGCGAAACTTATACTGAGTCTGATACTGCCCTGGCGCCAAAATATTTTCGAGAACGCTCGACAGATAGTATTCGCCAAAAACACCGCGCTGCTTGGGGTTTTGTAGAACATTTTGCAAGGTTTTGAGGTCAGTCGCCACATCAACGACACGCTTGTTGGTCTCGTCGAGCTTGGTCAAGCGCTGCGTGACATCGGCCACCAATTTTGAACTTTCACTGAGCTGTTTTTGTACCGATTGCTGAGTTGACAGCTGCGAGCGTTCAAGCTTGTCGCTCATTGTTTGCTGCAAATTAGCGATAGAACGCGACAATTCAACAACATCGCCCTTAATCAGCTCTACCGCCGAGTTATTTTGCACTCGCTTCAGCTGCTGCATCAACACAAAAATAACCACGCTAGCCGCTGCGACTACTATCGCTAAAATTATAAGCAAAACCATTATTTCCATATAGCTAGCATACCGCAAATAACGGTTCTGCGCCAGCTACCCAGCGATAATCAACCGAGCCGCTACAATCAGCACAATCGATACAACCAAGTAGAGTATAAACGAACGCAATCGCGCCAGCCAAGTAAACATCGCATACGTCAACGCGCCAATTACCGTCATCGCCGCCATCGCCCAATACCACGGCAATAGCGCTAAATATGACTGCAGACCCCATAGAGCCGCTATCGAAGCAATAACGATAAATAAAGGCCGGTAAATTCGCGCCTGCGACAGCAGTATCAACCCGCCGATTGACACCAAAGTTACCGAAAAAATTGCTACATACAGCGGCGCATTCTGGCATAAATCATTATCGCCGCGGCACATCACCGCCGACGCGACCCGGCCAACCAAAATATACAACACCGTTAGTATTGCACCAGCGAATGCTCCATAGATAGCAGCTCGAATGATATCCTTTTTGTCCATCGGAATAAACGGCTCCAGCTTCACTGCTGCAGTCTCGTTTGCGTTGTTCATAGGTTTCTCCACATTAGTCATCTTACTAAGTTATTTTACTACATTCTTGCGTTTTTTGCTAGATGCAAGCTTAACATTAGGCCAATCCACGTACCACAACGCCCCCAAGCAAGCCACCACCATGCCACCGACAACATCAAGCGGCGTATGCACCAGCGCTAATATTCTGCCAACGCCGACTAGCAGCGCCATAGTTAGCATAATTATAGTAATCGAGCGGCGACGCAGTGCATACCAGACCGCCAGCACCAAAAACATCGCAAAAAGCGCGTGATCCGACGGAAATCCCGGATTATTAAGATAAGCCGCCCCTGGGTTAACGCCAAGCAACTCAAACGGACGCAACTGTTCAGGCTGATATATTAGCCCAAGGATTTTAGCAGCCACATAAGACGTCAGCCCAGCCATCAGCACGCGAGAATAAATTTCATAGCGGCGCTTACTTTCAACCTTAAAAAATAATTCATACAAAGCCAGCAGCACTAACGGAATCAACAGCCAGTCGGCGATTATCTTAACCAGCCAAGCCACCTTATCGTTGCAGCTCCTCGACTAGTTGCTGGCGGGAAATGGGCTTATTCTCACCGGTTGCCATATCCTTCACTGTCGCGAAACGGCCGCGCACTTCTTCCTCGCCAATCAAGACTACCAACGGTATGCCAAGACGATCAGCATAGCGCAGCTTCTTTTTTAACGGCACCGATTCGGTATTGAGGATTGTCGCCACGCCAGCTCGCCGCAGCTCGGCAGCTATTTGCAGCGCCTCGCCGAATTGCGCATCGTCAAAAGACGCCACCATACAGCGCGCCAATGTCTGGCGATAACTAGACACGACGCCTGCCTCGCGCAGTTTGTAGAATAAGCGCGACAAACCAATCGACACGCCAACTCCCGGCAGACGCGTCCGCGTATAGTTCTCGGCCAAGTTATCGTAGCGCCCACCCGAGCAAACACTACCAACTTCTGGATAATCATCAAGCGTCGTTTCGTAGACTACGCCAGTATAATAATCCAATCCGCGCGCAATCCGTAGGTCTAACTGAATACGCTGCTCTGGCAAGCCCATGTTTCGCAGCATCGCCAGCAACTCGCGTAATTTTGTCGTGCCAAGCGTGAAATCATCAGAATCAATTTCGTTTTTCATTGATTCTAGCTGCGATAAAATCTCGTCGTTGCTACCGCTAATTTCTGTGAAGGCAACTACTTGCAAGACTTGCTTTTCGCTAAGGCCCAGCTCGCGTAATTCCGCCATAAAATCTTGGCGCGATATTTTCTCGATTTTATCGACTACTCGCAGTACATCCGCCGACACATCGGCCAAACCAATTCCAGCGAAAAAGCCATTCAATACCAAACGATTATTGATGTGAATCGTGAACTCGCCGAAAGCAAACTGCTCGAAAATGTCATTAATTACCGCCGGGAACTCCGCATCGGCCGCCACGCTTTCCGAACCAATCACATCAATGTCGCACTGGTAGAATTCGCGGAAACGCCCGGCTTGAGCTCGCTCGGCGCGGTGCACTTTGCCGATCTGGTAACGCCGGAACGGGAAAACCAGCTGGCCTTCGTGCTCGGCGACGTAGCGCGCCAGCGGCACCGTTAGATCAAAACGTAAGCTCAAATCATTCTTGCCGCGTTCAAACCGATAGATTTGTTTCTCGGTTTCACCGCCGCCTTTCGCCAACAATACCTCGCTCAGCTCAATATCTGGCGTGTCCAGCGGCGCGTAGCCATAGCGCTCATATGTTTCGCGAATAATATCGCGCAAACGATTAAACTCTATTTGGTCGCCTGGCAGGTATTCGCTGAAACCGCTCGGAATGCGGGGAGTAGTTATTTTCATATCATTATTTCTTGGCTGGGGTGGAGGGATTCGAACCCCCGCATGCTGGGACCAGAACCCAGTGCCTTACCACTTGGCGACACCCCATCGCGCCTACCTTAATATATCACTAGAGCGTCGTTATTTCAAATCTAGCCACCGTAGTTTAGCAGTCAAATACGCCGCAGCTGCTAGCCACACGCCAGCCAGCGGCAGACTAATCACCCCAGGCAGCGCCGCTACCGCGCCAAACAAACTAACTTTTCCCTGCCCGCCGCTCATCAGTACAGCCGCGCTAATCACCAGCCAAACGCCAGGCGCTAACAATGTACACGCGCCTGATATTTGCCGCTCTATCCTACCTAGCCGCGGCATAGACAACAAAAATGGCAAGGAAATAAACTCCAGCAAAACTATAGCAATAGCAGCGATAGTACCGTCGCCAATCCCCAGCGACTCTAAAGTTTTTGGAAATTTCTCGAACCTAAACAATTGCGCCAACATTATAACAATAGTCCAGAAACCTGCTGCCAGCGCCGCATACTGTGTGTGCTTCTTGAAAATTGTTGGCGGAAAAATACTAGCTATAAACTGTCTCATATTATTAGCATAGCATTTTTCCACACGATTTTTTATTTTTTGTCCAAAAAATGCTTGCTATTAAACACAAAAACGTATATTGTATAGACAGCGAAGTTACAAAAACAAACACAAAAATGTATCGATCGCTCTCCGATAAATCCACCACAACAATAGAATACTCCTCTGCCTTGGCGAGGAGTATTTTGTTTCCTAGTTTAGTTGACGCTAGCTGGGCCTGCCCAACACTGGCACAATTGCCTTATTCCCCAGCCTTTTTACTGTGTGCTGCCCGCCACTCGGCGATTTTGCCATGGTGCCCGCTAAGTAACACTTCTGGCACACGCAAACCTTGCCATTCCTCGGGCCGGGTGTATTGCGGGTATTCTAGCGTTTCGCCGTCGCTAAAGCTCTCAATCGCTGCGCTGTTTTCGCCGCCAAGTACGCCAGGGATTAACCGCACAATTGAATCAATAATCGTCATCGCTGGCAATTCGCCGCCTGTCAGCACGTAATCGCCAACGCTGAGCTCTTGATCGACCAGCGCCATGATTCGCTCGTCGTAACCCTCGTAGCGCCCGCAGATCACAATATAACCATCTTCGCTTTCGCTGTATTGCTGCGCCAACGCCTGCCGCCAGCGCTGGCCGCGCGGTGTCATGATTAAGACTTTAGCGCCAGAGTCAATCTGCTTAGCCTGCTGCACCGCATTCCATAGCGGCTCGACCATCAGCAGCATACCGTCGCCGCCGCCGTACGGCGTATCGTCGACCGTGCGGCGCGGGCCTAATCCAAACTGACGCAAATCAATCGTCGAAAGTTCAACATGACCGTCTTTTTGTGCCTTCCACATCATAGAACTGCCGAACACGCCAGCGAACATTTCTGGGAATAAGGTAATCACCTGAATTTTTCTCATCTGTTATAGTGTAGCAAGTCTTGACACGGATGTCTATCTGTGATATATATATCAACTTTTGCTCAAAGTTTTCTTAGGGCGAAAGTCGCCCTTGCTTTGAGCAGAGAGAGGAGACGGTCATGCAGACCGTTACCGCCGCCGTCACCCCCGAGCCCGAGCCCGAGCCCGAGCCCGACGACGTCGACGCTAGAGTCGACAAGGTGCTTCGATACGCTCTTACTAAACGCGCTGAAGCCGAGCGACGCGGAAAGGTCGTCGCTGCTGCCTTCTGGACCGGTTTCCACCGGTCACTTAGGAGGAGGTGGTACAGTCACTGAGGGGCACTGAGCCCGCACGAAAATAGCCCGCTGAAAATTGGTTCAACCTGGTTCGAGACGCACATTTCTGCGTTTCCTGGGTTGAAACACCCAGTTTCCGGCTTGAGCACGTTTTCGGCGGGCTATTTTCATGTCTTGCAATAATTTGCTGCAATCTAGATTTTATTGCCTAATAGTATTTGACTTATTATACATTATGTTTTATCTATATATTTGTGCTTTTACAAAAATAGTTGTATAGTCTCAATTGACACGTTTAGCTTTTAGTGTAATAAATTACACTCGGCCTTCTCGAAATTTCGCCCCAACAAAAAAGCCGCCCCAAAAGGCAGCTTTCTTGCACAAATAAGTCTCTCAAACCATTTGTAGGTTTGCTCGCAGTAGAGCTTTTGTACTTTGTTTTCGTTAGTTCAGGGTTCTCGCATGAACTTACTTATGATTATATATCAAGGTCGTCTAATTCTGCAAGCTCTTGGCGCGACTTTTTTGCGAAATCGCTTTCGGTTTCTGCGTTTTCTGCGTCATTTTCCACAGAATCACTAGTGGCGTTTTCCACATCATTATCCACTACAGCCGAATCAGCGTCCTCGCGGTCGTCATTATTGACGATTTTCAGGTTGTAATGAGCAGTATTTTTAGCGCCTAGTGCTCGCAGCAGCGTGCGCAGTCCTTGCGCAGTCGAGCCGCGGCGGCCAATCACCCGGCCCAAGTCTTCTGGATTGACAGTTAGCGTCAGCAAAACACCCTTCTCATCGACAATCCGGTCAACAACCACGTCATCTGGATGTCCTACTAGTGATTTTACGATATATTCGACAAATTCCTGGTCAATGGTCGACATGCCCACGGTATCTCCTCCTTTGCGGTCACACGGTTACTATCGTACTTTTATTGTAACATGCTTTTGCTATGAAATCGAAAAACGCGCCCCAACCATGCAGCTAGAGCGCGCTAGTTCGTAATTAAAAGCGTTAGGCTTCAGCTGGAGCTTCTGCCTCTTCGGCGGCTGGCTCTTCTTTTGGCTGATTCTTACGCAACTTTTCAGCATTCTTGACCGCTTTGGCCTTGCCGCCCTGGAACTCTTTAACCCATTTCGGCAGTTTGACACCAGCTTCTTTTAACAACTTCGCAACGCGCGGCGTCGGCTGAGCGCCGTTATCAAGGTATTTTTGAGCAGCCTCGACATTGATATTAGCGTCTTTGGTGTGCGGGTTGTAGCTGCCGACATAAGCAACCACGCTGCCGCTCGATGGGTGGCGCTGTGCTTCCTGGACGGCGACGCGGTATACCGGATAAGCCTTGCGGCCCAAACGTTGCAAACGAATTGCGAGCATAAAATTAAAACTTCCTTTACTTCACGTTAGTACTATTGTTACTTCTGTCATATTCTAGCGTGTTACGGGTAAAATGTCAACAAAGCGCCTAAGTCGCCGCCCAGAAGCCTTTTCGTTCAAGTCTAGCCTCATAGACAGAAAACACCGTTAGAGGGCGCAAAAACGGCCAAAACGGCTCAAAAATACTTAAAATTTGCAATTTTTGCGAAATAATTGCGAAAATCGTTGACGTGGCGATTCATGCGTGATATATAAGTATCAAGCTTTTTGCCCAGGTTTGTAAGGGGCGAGAAGCAGTCCCTGTCTGAGCAAGACTGTTTTCTCTTGAAAGGAGAAACCTGTGTTCGCCACCTTCGTCATCACCATCGCCATCGTCACCCCGATGGCTGCCGCTCGGCTGGTGGAGGACCGCCGTCACGAGTGGCTCTTTTGGACTGTGGTCACCGTGGCCACAGTTGCCCATGCTGAGACGTGGCGATTGATCGCCGCTCAGCAGACGGTGTCTTATTTGACATTTATGGGCGGGATCTCGCTTGCGATTTATGAGATACTCATAATATCGTTTACAGTGGGCTCCTTCTGTACCAGAGATATCAAGTAGGATGCCCTCCGCAGCCAGATTGCCCGCAGTTGAGCTTTAGCTCCTGCGCAGTCCGGCTGCGGGCAATCACATTTTTGACTACTATTAAATAATTTTATCCGCCTGAAAACAGGCGCTTTTATTTTATTGCTGCTTCTTATACTCTTCCAGCGCTGCCCGGGCGGCTTGCTGCTGGGCAATTTGTTTGCTAGGGCCGATGCCTTTGCCCATCAGTTTGTCGCCAACATAAGCGCCGAGTGTAAAAACTTTATCGTGGTCTGGGCCGTCTTCGGCGATGACTTTGTAGACTGGCGTAGCGCCGTCAACGCGCTGGCTGATTTCTTGCAGATGGCTTTTAGGGTCGCGCCAAGAGCCGCTCTCTAAAATCCCGTTAAGCTTACTGATTGTGTGCTTCTCGATAAAGGCCGCCGCGGCATCATAGCCGCGCTCCAAATAAATCGAACCGATCACTGCTTCGTAAGCATTGGCTAGAATTTGATGGCGCGCCCGCTCGGAACCATGCTTCTCACCGCGGCTCATCCGCACCAATGGCTCATAACCAAGCTCTTCGCCAGATTTAGCGTTGCTAGTGGTGTTAACTAGCGCCGCCCGCCAGCTAGTCAGGATACCTTCCGGCTCGCTATAATGTTTATATAAATAATCCGTCACTACCAGCTCTAGCACGGCGTCGCCCAGAAATTCTAAGCGCTCATTGTGCTCGCTCACCGATTTTTTATGCTCGTTGACGTAGCTGCGATGTGTCAAAGCAGTAATCAGAAGCTGAATGTCTTTATATTCAAAACCTAATTTCTGCTTCGCCCAATCTTGGTACGGCCCGGTTGGCATACCACTCATCTTTCCTCCTTTTCATATTTTGTAAGTTTATAAGTTTTCTTGGCGGATCCGCGTTTTAGCTTTCAGCATTAGCTTGGCGATGTCTTCGTATTCGATCAGCTCGAGCGCCTCGTTGAACGGGAACCATTTGATACCTTTCATCCAATCCTCTTTCTGGATTTCATCGCCGCTAGTACGAACGCGCACCAAATAAATTTGCGTCGTCATCAAAACGAGCTTATCAAGACGGCGATAGCGAAAATGAATCTTGCCCAGCCAGCCTAGCATATCGACGTCGTGCAAGCCAGCTTCCTCGCCAATTTCGCGGCGAGCAGTCTGCACGGCCGTCTCACCCTCCTCGATGTGGCCTTTGGGAATTGTCCAGCGGTCTTTGGCATCCTGAATCAGTAAAATCTCGATACCCGACTCGCCGTGGCGGAAAATCACGCCGCCGCTAGTTGGCTCGCGAACGATTTCTTGGATAGACGCCGAACGTGACTTTGTTAAATATTTGCGTATATGATCAAACTTGCTTTTGTTGGCCTTCGGCTTTGGCATTATCTGACCCCTCCTCGACAAATTTGCGATAAGCAGTACCCAGTACGCCATTAACAAACTTGCTCGAATTATCAGAACCAAACGCTTTGGCTAGCTCAATCGCTTCGTTGATGGCGACGCGCGGCGGCACAGTATCTTGATGATGCAGTAATTCATACAGGCCAATCCGCAAGATTGCCCTGTCGATCCGTGCTATCTGCGTAATCGGCCACTCGGGCGCAATCGGTTGCAGCTGCCGGTCAAGCTCCTCCTGCTGGCTAACAACACCGCTAGCCAGTCCTTCTACGAAAGCGATGTCGTCAATCGCCGAACGGTAACGCTCGACATCGCGCTTCAAGATATCATCTAACGCGGCACTGTTGTCGCCAGACTGCCGGCGCAATTCCAATTCGTATAGCGCTTGCAGCGCAACAATCCGACCAAGGTGTCTATTCGATGCCATTCGCGTTTGTTTCCTTTTATTATCTCACCGTTTTTGTTTGAAACGGTTATTTCTGCTTGGTTGATGATTTTTTCTTGCCAATCAACACTTTGACTGGCGAATGGCCGTTAACGCGCTTGGCTAACTTCTCGACAAGATGGCTGCGACGCATGCCAGTCTTGCGAGGACTTGATTGTTTCTTTGGCTGTGCCATGAAATGTTCTCCTTCTCGGTTTGTATAAACTTAGTAGTATTATACGCTAAAGCGAGGCTTTTCTCAAGTATTTGACATTGTAGTGTTATCGTATTTTAATTATTGACTTTTTATAACGGTTATGTTATAATGAGACTATGAGTCATGAACAAAGTAATAGTGTATAGGGCTAGAAACCGCTACTTACCATTTGTAAGCTTGCAAGGACAGGATCACGCCACGATATTGATGAGCTTGCCCTTGACGTAGATAATCTTCTTCGGCTCAGCCAGCACGAATTTCTGGACGTTGGCGTCAGCTAGCGCTAGATCCTTGATCTGTTCTTCGCTAGCATCAGCAGCGACCTCGAGTTTAGCGCGCAGCTTACCGTTGACTTGCACGATAATGAGCAAACTGTCACTAACAATCTTAGCATTATCCCAGGCAGGCCAAGCGGCAAAATCGAGCTGCGAAGTTTCGCCAAGCTGCTGCCACAATTCGGCAGCCATGTGCGGCGCAAACGGCTGTACCAATTGCACTAGCATCTTGAGATGTGGGCGCCAATCTTCGCTGTAGCCCGCCACTTTCAATTTGTACAAATCATTCACGCATTCCATCAGCGCTGCAATCGCCGTATTAAAGCTGAGCCGATGAATGTCATCGGTGACTTTTTTGGTAGTAGAATTAATAATGGTATCAAGCTTCTGAGTATCAGACGTATCGGTTTTGTCGCTGTCATCAAATTCTTGCACTAGTGTCCACAAGCGATTAAGAAAACGATAAACGCCAGCAATACCGCGGCTGTTCCAGCTAGAGTTTTCGTTAATCGGACCCAGGAAAAGTTCAAACGTACGCAGAGCGTCAGCGCCATAGCCAGCGTTGATGACTTCGAGCGGATCAACGACATTACCGAGGCTTTTGCTCATTTTGCGGCCGTCCTCGGCTTGAATCAAACCATGGTAAACCAGCTTTTTTACTGGTTCGGCAAAATCTGTCAGCCCAAGCTCGCGAAAGACATGCGTCCAAAAACGTACGTATAGCAAATGGGCCGTCGCGTGATCGCCGCCGACATACATATCGAGCGGCGCCCAATAATTTGCCTTGTCTGGCGCCCAAGCCTGCTGCGTATTATGCGGATCGGTATACCGCAGCAAATACCAGCTACTGCAAGCGTAACCGTCCATCGTGTCAGTTTCGCGCCGAGCTGGAGAGCCGCAAACTGGACAAGTCGTCTGCACCCAGTCTTCTTGCGCCGCCAAGACTGATTTGCCATCGCCGCGCGGCTGGAAATCATCGACATCTGGCAATAGTACTGGTAAATCACTTTCTGGAACTGGCACTGCGCCGTGCTCCGGACAATAAATAATCGGAATCGGCGCGCCCCAATAGCGCTGGCGGCTGATCAGCCAATCGCGCATTTTGTAAGTAATTTGCGACTTGCCCTTACCCTCTTGCTCTAGCCAAGCAACAATCTGTTCGCGAGCATCTTCGCTGCGCGTACCGTCGAAAGCGCCAGAATTAACCAGCACGCCTTCGCCGTGATAGCAAGGGTCAGCGCCATCGTCGTCTTCAGGACGTTCAATCACCTCGACAACTGGCAGTTCAAACTTCTCAGCAAACGCAAAATCGCGATCATCGTGCGCTGGTACACCCATAACTGCGCCCGTGCCGTAGCCTCCTAGTACGTAATCAGCAATCCAAATTGGCACATTATCGCCAGTCGCCGGGTTGATAGCATAGCTGCCGCTAAAAACACCTGTTTTTTCTTTAGTGTCGTTGCTGCGTTCAATCTCTGATTTCTTGACGGCATCATCAATATAGTTCTCGACTAATTCGCGCGTTTCATCGGTCAGCAGCGTGCGTGCTAATGGATGCTCGGGCGCTAACACCAGAAAGGTTGCGCCAAAAATCGTATCAGGACGCGTCGAGAAAACAGTTATCGTATCATCGCTGCCGTCAACTTGAAAAGTGATCTCAGCGCCTTCGCTTTTGCCAATCCAGTTAGTCTGCGCAATTTTGATTTTGTCGGGCCAATCCATCTCTGGCAGCTCGGCAAGCAGCTGCTCGGCATAAGCAGTAATCCGGAAGAACCACTGTTTCATCGACTTCTTGACAACGACCGAGTCGCAGCGCCAGCATTTGCCGTCAATCACTTGCTCGTTGGCGAGAACCGTCTTATCCTTTGGACACCACCATTGCAGCGATTCTTTTTGATAGGCTAAATCCTTTTCAAACAGCTTAGTAAATATCCACTGCGTCCATTTGTAGTATTCTGGGTCGCTAGTATTGATCTCGCGCGACCAGTCAATACTAGCACCAACACTGCGCAATTGTTTTTTGAAATTCGCAATATTGTCAGCGGTGGTTTCTCGAGGTTTGCGGCCAGTTTTGATAGCGTAATTCTCGGCCGGCAAGCCAAAGCTATCCCAGCCAATCGGATACATTACGTTGTAACCGAGCGCTCGGCGAAAACGTGCCACCGCATCGACAATGGAGTGCTCCATAAAGTGACCGGTATGCATACCTGCACCGCTTGGATACGGAAACATGCCTGTCACATAGTATTTTGGCTTGGCGCTTGACTCGTTCGTATGATAACGCTGGTCATCCGCCCAGATTTGCTGCCATTTCGGCTCAATTTCAGAAGGGTTATAGTGTCTCATCAACTATCAGTATAACAGATAAAACACAGCTGGTTCTAGTAATTAATCGTCGTAATCGCCATATTCTAAGTCATTATCAGTATCAACGGTTGGCGCAGATAAATAACTACCGCCAGCTACCGACTGAAAAGATTGGCTGATTGCCCTTGCCCACTCTTCAGCGCTTATGGCGTCGCCTGGAACAGCGACCTGCGAACCTTTGCTAAAATCAATAACTGTTTTGGCGCTAACATTGTAGTTTTTGTCGGAACGGCTATCGGTCTTAAGATTAGTGGCCTTAACGTCAACGCCGCGCAGTTCATGCGACCATTGCGATACCCAAACGGTCATGGTAGCGTCAGCTTTTGATTTGGCTTTTTTGGCAGACTTGTAAGTATCAGACGACGAAGACGAAACGTTCGGCGCGCAAGATTCAACGCTTTTAGCGAAAGAGGTTTCTCGAAAATCCTTCCAGAAAGCCTCTGCTTTGTCGTCATCAACTGATACGTCGTAGCCAAAATTACTATTTTGCGACTTAACTTCTTTGTCGATAATTATAAATGGATGTTTTTTGTAAACGCTGGAGATTTGATGCTTAGCTTTGTCGTCTTTGGAGTATTTTTTGTAAGCATCAATCGCACATTGCAGCTGATCGGCTGATTTTTTGTCCTGTTTGCGAACATCAGCTAGCGAATATTTTGCCCATTTGCCATCAATCTTTTTCAGGTGTTTTTCAGCCTGAGCTGGCAACTTTTGATGTAGAATAGACAACGTTTCCTTGATGCTTGATACGATATTGTCAACCTTGAAATAGACCGTACCGTTGTCAGTTGCCAAACCGCTAGCCTTGAGAGACAATTCCTTGCCGTTTACCTCTAGAGCTAACTCGGCATTTGCGTCAAATTTCGGCGTATTTTCAGCACCAGTATCAAATGTAAATTTTTTGAACTTAATGTTCACGCCGTCGGCTTCATAAGAAAAGTTTGAGTTCACCGTGGTTTTAGTCGAGACTTTGGTAGCGAGCGGCAATTTGCTAACTGCATCGAGCAAGACGTTTTCTGGCTTCTGATAAAACGCATAAGCAGTAGCGCCAGCAATCGCCAGCAGCACAACTAATACTGCGGCGCAAATAGCAATAATCAAGCCTGCTTTAGACTTTCGCTGGCCCATCGCCATCTGCGGCGGCAACGCTGGCTGAGCTATAGGTTGAGCCATAGTCTGGTTGGCGATAACCGGAGCGGCGGCTGGCTGTTCTGCTACAGCATTGGATTTTGCAGCGGATTGTTCGGCAACTGCTGACGCTGGCGTCGTCGTGCTTGTTGAAACTTTAGCTTTTTTACTGGTCTTGGTTTTGGGCTTGTCAGAAACCCTCTTTTTAGTGGTTTTCGGCTTCTTTGGCGCACCGTCTTGTTTCATTACTAGCTTACTCCTTTACTCCTTAACTTAAACCTATTATACACACGATTAAAATTGCTGGAAATATTTGTCTTTGATAGCTAGCCATTTATCGCTTTGGCGGACTAATTCAGCGTCCTCGGTCATGTCGCAGAGCACCTTAACACATTCTTCGAGGAATATTTCGTTCTGCGAGCCTTTGACCAGCACTACCGTCCCCGGCTCGGTTATTGAACGGACGAATTCGCCAGCTTCGATAGCGTTGCGCGCCACATGAACTTGGCAGCCTGTCGAACGGGCCGCTGGTGCTAAGTATTGCGTCGCCGCCACGCCGACAACTACCACCCACGACAAAAGATTCGGATCGCACATGCGACCGAGCTTCTCGTGCTCGGCCTGGCTGCTGCCGCCAAGCTCTAGCATATCGCCAAAAACAGCCACACGACTCGGTACATCCGTGAACTCGTATAGAGTTCGCAGCGCCGCCTGAGCCGCTGCCGGGCTAGAATTATAAGTGTCGTCTATAATAGTCACGCCGCCAATGCCACGCAGCAGATTCATCCGCCCCGGCACTGGCTTGAGGAGCGACAGTCCGCGTATAATGTCTTCCACTGGCAACCCGAGCATCATCGCCGCGCCAACTGCCCCCATGATCGGGCGCAAGCTATGCTCGCCCACTACTTTAATAGTAGCGGGAAAACGAATATCGTTAGGGGCAATAACCGTACCGCTGTAACCGTTTTCATCAAGCTGTTGCTGCTCAAAACGAAACTCTGCTAGCCCAGTCGTGCCGTAAGTGCTAAAGTTCGCCGATTCCAAGAAATCTGCGAATCGCCCGTCGATATCATCGCGGTTAATTAGCGTATATTCAGAAAATTTAGCGACAAACAGCTCCTCTTGGGCCACATGTTCAATTGAGCCAAAAAATTCCATATGTTCAGGTGTTATCGCTGTGACCAGCGCAATATTCGGCCGCAAGTAAGTGCTAAAATCCATCATCTCGCCTGGATGGTCAACGCCTAATTCTTGAATAATAACATCGACATCCGCCGGACTATAGACGCGGCGATGCGCTGCCCTAAAAACACCTAGCCACGCTAATGGGCTATGCAATCTCTCTGGTAAGTTAATGCCGAGAATCGCCAATGGCGCCGACACTTCTGAATTATAATTGCCTTCATGCATGCGGACGCGAAAACGCTGCGATAATAATCTGCCGAGAGCACGCTTGGTGCTAGTTTTGCCAACACTGCCAGCAACAACTATCAATCTGACATGCGGATGCAGCTCAAAGTACTTAACGACATACTTTTGAAGCTTCTTCTTGATATACTTTTTGAACATAATTCTATCATACCGTATACGGTTAAGAAATTGAAATGTGCGCCATCATTCTAGCAGCCCAAAACCGCGAATCGGTCCGTCGCGGCTGAGATCCGACTGTTGAATGTTAATCACGCCGCCCTCGTTACCGCCAATAGTCGTCACCTTGCCGTTGTCGTATTTGAGCACAAAGTTCACATGCTCGCCATGACGACTGGCGTTATCGTACATAATAGCGTCGCCAGACTGCAACTGGTAGCCACTATTTGCGGCGCGGAACTTACCAGCGTTACGATAATACGTCTCGAGACTGCGCGCACCTGGAATACGCCAACCGCCGCTATGCGGATTAGTTAGCAGCGCACCAGCTTGGCGGCTGACCCAACTAACAAAATTTGCGCACCAATCCTGCTTCTCACCCTGGCTATAAAACGGGCCAGGCTGCGGATTGTCATATTGTTGGCGAAGTATATTTACAGCGCGAGCACGCAGCGGCGACAGCTTATCTACCTGAATATCAGGGAATTTTTCACGAGCTGGTTGCAATTTAACGGCAGTATAGCCACCCGATGAACGAAACGTAAAGTAGGTCGCTATGCACACCAAGACAATTACCGCTACCAAGACTACACCGAAAATTATCGGCCCGCGCCAAGATGCTTGCTTTCGCTGAATACTTCTCATTAAAATTATTATACCTGCTTTCTAGCCTAAAGAAAAACACTCTCCGACAGGGAGAGTATTTTGCTGGTGGCTCCTACTAGACTCGAACTAGTGACACAAGGCTCTTCAGGCCTCTGCTCTACCAACTGAGCTAAAGAGCCACAAAACTACCTTATGATTGTACTAAAAATCTGGCGAGCTGGCAAGGAAAAAGCCAAGGCTCCTTGGAATTTATTCGCGCGCCGTTATTATTTATTATGGTGGTGATACTGATGAGTCAGCGCGTGACCCTTGCCGCGGCGCAATAAATATAAATTAACAGGGTACGACACTAGGAACGCGGCAGTCATGCATAGCAGCCGGCTTGTCCAATACATCGGATGAGTGAGGTCTTTGTTGATGGCGCCTGGCACAACGAGCATGATGACATTGTCAACGATGGTCATCGACAGAATTGATAACGTATCGGCAGCGAAAACCAATTTGAAGGCTTTGATGAACGATAGCTTAGCGCTTATCAGCGGGATAGTTGATACAGTATAGCCAGACGTAAATGCCAAAACCGATGCCAAAATTACCGTGGCGTGCGGTGTAAATCCAGCGTGCGTGCCGATGGTGACGCCGAGCATTTCGCCGATCATGCAGCCCGCCAAACAGTGCAAAGTCGCTGCTAATGCCATGCGTTTGGTTGAAGTTTTTGTGTTGCAGTGAGAATGAGATTCGTGGTGCATCATTTCGTCCTTATATTATTTAACTCGTATAGATTAAGTAGCTCTTCTACGGCTTCATTTTGCTGGATTTCATCGCCCGAGGCTATTTTGTCAGCAATGTGCGTGCGCAAGTGCCGCTCCAAAATGAGCTTATTGAGCGATGCCAGCGACTTTTGCAGCGCTAGGCTTTGCGTTAAAATATCCATGCAATATGCGTCGTCGGCAATTTGCTTCTCTAGTCCGCGCATTTGCCCTAAAATAATTTTTGTGCGGTGCAGAGCTCGCCGCTTGATATCTGCTGTATCCATAAAGTCATTATATACCCCCTGGGGGTATTATGTCAACCTACTTAGCACATATTCAAAGCTTGACTGATTATAAGTATTTACTAACGTGAACAGCCTATTTTAGCTGAGTAGCCTTAGAATATTTCAGCGTAGTAACCAAGAAAATAATGGCTGGCGGAATGATAAATATCATATACGCTAGTACTGTGATCAAGGATTTTTCGGCAGGCAGCATCCACAGCGGCATGCTACCAACTGCAGGGCTGGGGTCGTTGTCCTTTGCGATACCAAATAAACCATGCATGAATAGCATACCTACATTCAGCATCAGCATGATTGAACTTACAATTCGCCATAGCCGCAGCCTCGCTAACGGTGAATGAGCCGTCCCGAGAGTCAAGCAAAACGGTACCAAGAAAAGATTAACTATTACAGGTCCAAAAAACGGCTCGTCTTGCATGCGAGCAATAAACATCAAAAAAGCCCCGACGAAGAAAATGATCAGGGTAATTATTGTACTGCGCGCTGGGTGAAAAACAATATTATTACTACTATTAATAAACTCTCGATGCTGCTGAATAATACCTTTAGGAGCGTCGTTGGGGTTTGTAACCGCCTCCGCCTCAGGTTCTACCGCCGACTGTTGGTTTGTCATTTGCGGTGATTGACTGGGTAACGGCTGTGTCACTGGCGTCACTTGCGGCGGTTGGTTGGGCATTGGCTGCATCGTTGGCATTGTTTGTGAAACTGGCGGCTGCGGATTAGCGTTTTGCTGGTCATTGTTCATATGGTTATTATACCGCTTTGGTGCTAAAATATCATTATATAAACAGGAGGTATTTATGGAAATAATGATAGTAATTTTAGTCATCGTGGCTATTTATGTGCTGAGCGGCATTAAAGTGGTCAATCAATACCAGCGCGGCGTGGTGCTGACGCTCGGTAAATTTACTGGCGTACGCGAGCCGGGTCTAAGGGTGGTGGTGCCGATTTTTCAGACGATGATGATGGTTGACGTGCGCTCGACACCGATTGACGTGCCAAAACAAGAAGTCATCACCAAAGACAACGTCACTGTCGGCGTTGACGCGGTGGTCTACTTCCGGGTGATTAACGCGCCAAAAGCGGTGCTGGAGACGACCAACTACATTTACGCCACCAGCCAATTTGCCCAGGCTGCCCTGCGCGACGTCACTGGTAACGTCGACATGGACGATCTCTTGGCCAAGCGCGAGGAGATTTCACAGCAGATCAAGGAAATTGTCGATGCCGAGACTGACAAATGGGGTATCGACGTTGAGAATGTCAAGATTCAGAATATTGAACTACCTGGCGACATGAAGCGCGCCATGGCCAAACAGGCCGAAGCCGAGCGCGAGCGCCGCGCCAACATTATCAACGCTGACGGCGAAAAGGCTGCTGCTGAAACGCTAGCGCAAGCGGCGGAAATTCTGGCAAAAACCCAAGGCGCGATTAACCTGCGTACGCTAAATACATTGGAGCGTATCTCCACCGAACCATCACAAAAGACGATGATACTCTTCCCAATTGAATTGATTGACGCGATTCGCGGGAATAAAAAGTAAGGAGTAACCATGAGCGAACAAAACCGTACCGAAGAATTTAGTGTTAACGGCGATCAAGTTGTCGAAAAGGTTAAGCAACTTATCAAAGAAGGCAACGTCCGCCGCGTTATCATCAAGAACGAAAAAGGCGAAAGTATCATGGAATTCCCAGTCACTGCTGGCATGGTAGGCGCATTATTACTACCGACACTTGCAGCACTCGGCGCGGCAGTGGCGTTGATGGCGCAGTGCACAATTGCGGTAGAGCGGCGAGACTAAAATCATACACTTGATGAATATAGTCTAGCTTGCTGCAATCTGAAACAGACGAGTATCCGCCGCAATTGCATTCTCCCGCGCTTTCATGCATAATCATAACCAGCATGTACTATATTAATAGGATTGAGCTGGGGCGGACTTTGGCGGGACGCGTGAGCGATTTGAAGGGCCAGGAAGCGGTCGTTATCGCGCTGAAAGAAGATGCGCTAACAGCTTGCATTGGTTTGGCGAGCGAGATTAACGCTTGGGTGTTCCCGTTGCTCAGCAAGCGGATTATTATCCCTGGCGATCCGCGGGTGGTCGGGCTGATTGACCCGGCAGGCATGTTTACGTGGAACCCTGATCTGGAAAAACCGCAGCGCGACGGCATTGAACTAGAATCCCGCTCGGTACTAGAAGACATGAAGCGCCAGGCATTTTCTGAATTGAACCGCATTCTCGATCAGTACGGGACGTTTTCTAAGGATGGTCTCAACGGGAGAGTGTTGCTGCTGACCGGCGACATCGTCGAAGACCGGATAGAGATTGCGATGGCTCTGGAATACTTGAAGAGTGTGCGCTACAGAGCCTTATACGGACTGGGCGGCAATGTAGATAGTACGGCGGCAGATTATTTTCACCTACAAACCGACAAAGACGTCGCTCTGGACGTCATGACTCATATGTTTCCGGCAGAGCATTATTTTGAGCAAAAGGATAGCTACACTCCGGAAGAGTGCCGCTTGTTGGTAACGAATATTTCGCAATATTGGACATAGAAAGGAATAATTATTATGAATCCAAATCCGTTTATATCAGCAGACCAAGAACCAGCGCCGACTCAGCCGGATTCGCTGGCGGATAATAATACGTCCGCAGTTGTGCCAGAAGTGCAATCTCAGCCGGCAAATCAGCCTCAGTCAGCGACCGAGCCAGCATTTCAGCCTCAGCCTACGACCGAGTCGGCAGTTCAGCCTCAGCCAGCGGCTACACCAGCACAATCCCAGTCTGCCGCACAGCCAACGACGCAATTTCAACCTGCCGCCGCGCCGATTAGCGACGACGAGCTGGCCGCAGCTAACCAAAATATCCAGACTGTTTTCGACGCCTTCTCGTCGCGGGTGGTCGGACAAGAGAACTTGCGAACGGCGTTGATGGTTAGCTTGATGACTGGCGGACATATTCTGCTGGAAAGCGTACCAGGTCTTGCCAAAACCACCGCCGTACAGACGCTAGCCGCCAGCGTACAGGGCTCGTTCAAGCGTATTCAATGCACGCCGGACTTGCTGCCAAGCGATATCATCGGTACGCAGATTTACGATTATAACAAAGGTGAATTCCGCACCGAGCTCGGTCCGGTTCACGCCAATTTCGTACTACTGGACGAAATTAACCGCTCCAGCGCCAAAACCCAAAGCGCCATGTTGGAAGCGATGCAGGAAAAGCAGACCAGCATCGGCGGGCAGCGCTACGATCTACCGAAGCCTTTCATCGTGCTGGCCACTCAGAACCCGATTGAACAGGAAGGAACTTACGAGCTGCCAGAGGCGCAGTTGGATCGCTTCCTATTGAAAGAAGTTTTGTCTTACCCTGCTCCGGACGAGGAATTAGAGATTTTGAAACGCATAGAATCGGGTAAATTAAGCGAGGCGCCGAATAATAGCAACACGCCGAATATCGAGCTGGCGGCAGTCGAGACACTGCAAAACCTGGCGCAAAAAGTATACATTGACGACGCTATTAAGAATTATATCGTGAAAATTGTCTCGGCAACGCGCAATCCAGTTTCAATCATACCAAGCGAAACAGCGCGCTACGTCCAATACGGCGCCAGCCCGCGCGCTAGTATCGCTTTCCAACAAGTTGCCAAAGCCCTCGCGCTAATTAACGGCCGAAATTACGTTATTCCAGAGGACGTCAAACAGTTACGCCACAGCGTATTGCGCCACCGCATTATCCTCAATTTTGAAGCCATCGCCGACCAAGTTCATCCAGAAGTTATCATTGATTCGATATTTAACGCTGTTCCTGTACCGTAATATGCCAAGTCTCTTCGCCAAAGTCAAAGCCAAGATAGATCTCTACGCCCATGAAAAGGTGCGGAGTTTGCTGGACGGTCAATACGGCTCGGTATTTAAGGGGCGCAGTCTTGATTTTGATGACTTGCGCGAATACATTCCTGGCGACGATGTAAAAGATATCGACTGGAAAGCGACTGCTCGCAGCAGCGGTATTCGAATCCGGCGTTACCAAGCAATCCGCAAACATAATATTTTACTAGTAGTCGACACTGGCCGCCACATGGCAGCGACCGGTAAAAGCGGCAGCAATAAGCGCGACATCAGTATCATGGCTGCCGGAGTCCTGGGATATATTGTATTGCGGCACGGCGATTTGATCGGACTGGTATCCGGCGACGCCAAAAATAACACCTATATTCCTTTCAAAAGCGACGACCGGCATATTGAGCAGTTACTGCGGCACATTGAAAAGAGTACTCAGCTAGCAGCAGCGCCGAGCAATATTGTAAATCAGCTTGAATATATTGCACGCAACTTACGGCGTAAGATGATGCTGGTGGTGGTCGCCAACGACGATGAACTGACCAGCGAGCACCAGCATATTATCCGGCGGCTGCGCGCCCAGCACGAGATGCTATGGATAACTGTCAATGACGCTTCAGGACTTGACGGAAGCCGTAATTTTTACGATATTGACGATCTGGCTGAGTTGCCTTATTTTATTCGCAAACAAACGAAATTGCAGGCTGATTTCGACCGCGAGCAGCAATCATACTACCGCGAACATTCCACGACCCTGGAGCGCTTGGGTATCGTCAGCGAGCGAATTTCCGGAGAAGAGGACGTCGTCGGCAGCTTCTTTTCACTGCTAGAAAGGCAAAAGCATGCACGCTGGCGCTGAGCTTCGCGAATGGGTAGATTATGACCCGCTGTGGCTGATTATCGGCTGCCTGCTTTTAGGCACGATTATTTTATGGTACGGATTTGTGTTTTACTCGACTCGCCGCCGCTCTCACCGCAGCCTGGCTACGCTCAAACCAAAACCGTACAGGCCGCCAGATTTGACTGACTTGAAGCAGAAATACCAACAGTTAATCGACGAAATCGAACAAAATCATACTGCCGGAAAGTTATCCTCGCGTAAAGCCCACCAGAAATTAAGCCAAACTCTTCGCATGTTCGTCGTTGAGATAAACGGCCACCGCGTTGACACGTTGACGCTGCGAGATCTAGAAAAGACTCGTTATAAAACATTGGCGGCTGCCATCAAACAATTCTATAATCCTGAATTTACCGCAGTTGAACAAGGCAGCGTTGCCGAGGCGGCGGCGCTCGCCAGAAAGACGGTAGCGGCATGGAATTAGTTTTTTGGCAATTGTCGCTGGCGTTAATTATAATTATCGCCCTGCTGTGGTTTGCCGCGCCGATTATACTCCGCCGATACAGCCGATCGAAACGCCATGACGCGCCTAGACAAAAACTCCCTATCGCTAATACATCGCGGCTGCGCGCTTTCCCGCTCTATATTCAGCAGGTCAAGCGGTATAAAAAACTATTAGCGGTTGTACTGGGACTGCATGCGCTCCTGCTGGTTATGATGATTATTCTCACTGGCCGCCCGTCGTCGGTGGCTGTCGTTTCTCCCGAGGTGAAAAATCGCGACATTGTGCTGTGCCTTGACGTATCGCGGTCGATGTATGAATACGACGTAGAGATTATTAAAACTTACCGCACATTGGCGCGAAAATTTGACGGCGAACGACTCGGTTTGGTACTGTTTGACCGCTCGCCGGCAGTGATATTTCCTTTGACAGACGACGCCAGCCTCATCGATAGTAAATTAGCGCTGATCGAAAAGGCATTGACGCCGCCTGGAACGTTAGAATATTTTGACATTTTATCCGGTACGGTAGTTTCGAACGGGCAAGGCTCGTCACTAATCGGCGACGGGCTAGCGAGTTGTATCGGCCGCTTCGACAAGTTAGACAGCAAACGCTCCCGAAGTATCATTTTAGGAACCGACAATCAACTAGCTGGCACGCCGATTATTTCCCTGCCCGAAGCAGCAGAACTTGCCAAGCAAAAAGACATCCGCGTATACGGCATTTACCCGAATAGTAATAAAAACCGCGAGACCGAAGCGGCAGAGTTGAAGCGAACCATGCTGGCGACCAGCGGCGATTACTACGCACTGCACGACAAAAACACAATTCCAAACATTGTCCAAAAAATCGCCGCCCAGGACGCCTCCCGCTTCAAAGGTACGCCGCGCGTTACTCGCAACGATCGGCCGCAATTATTACTATACGGCATGCTTATCATCATAATTTCCCTCATTATTATCAATTGGAGGCTCCGCATATGATAATGCAACCGATTTTGCCGTGGTATCTGCTGCTGATAATTCTGGTAGTTGCTGCAATTTTTACCGGCTGGAGGATTTTCTCCAAACCAATATCTAACCAGCGAGCGTGGCTGCGGCGGTTCTGTATTGTCTTGCTCATCATTACCGCTTGTTTTCGCCCAGCTGTTCCTGGCGAAGTGAAAGAATGGGGCGCGCCGCTAGTCGATGTTTATATTGTAATAGATACAACGATGAGTTCTGCTGCCGAGGATTATGACAACGGCCAGCCGCGAATCAACGGCATGCGCCGCGACGCCAAAGAAATTGCCAAAAAGCTGGTCGGCGCGCGATTTAGCCTAATAACTTTCAATAATAAAGCTTTCGTTGATTCGCCGTTATCGACAGACGTCAGGATGTTTGAATCAGCGGTTGACACAGTAAATATTATTAGCGAAAGCTATGCCATGGGCAGCTCAATTGATACACCGATTGACACCATCGCCTCGGAAATTACTCGCACCAAGCATAAAAATCCCGAGCGCACCTCGCTGCTATTTTACCTGGGCGACGGCGAACAAACCAGCGACGCCTCGCCAAAGTCATTCGCCAGCTTAAAGCCGCTACTGGGCGGCGGCGCAATCATGGGCTACGGCACTGCCAACGGCGGAAAAATAAAAACGCCAAGTTACAGCGGCGGCTTTGACGGTTTTTATTTGCGCGGGCCAGATTTGAAATATGCCGTATCAAAAATCGACGAGACAAACCTTAAAAACATTGCTAGCCAAGCAGGTTTACCGTACACGCACCGGCAAACTCCAGATTCCATCGACGCTGTCGTCAAGAACGGCTCCGTCGATAAAGCCGTTAGCAGCAGCCGCTCGTTTGACGGCTACAACGATATATATTGGATAGCGATATTTGCGGCTGCTATTTTGCTGGCCTTTGAAATCAGAACCATCTATTTGCCTCTGCGCAAACTTCAGAATATAACGCCGTCGGAGGGAGAAAATCGTGAGTAAGAATCGTCCATTTGACCTGAAAAAACTAGATTTTGAAAAAATCCGCCGAGAAAAACGCCGGAAACTGCTCCGCTATTCGTTCCCTGCTTGCGCGGTGATTCTGCTGGTTGCTATTAAATTAACGAGTTTTCCTCTGCTGTCGCTGGCGGCGCGCGCTGCTTATAAAAACGGCGACAACAGCCAAGCTTCCTTTCGCTTATCGCCAATTTATACCATGAATTTATTTGAATCTTATAAAGTATTTTTTAACGACGGGAACGCTTTATATAAGCAAGCCCGCTACGACTCGGCAGAAAAACAATTCCGACAAGCCTTGCAAAAAGCACCGAAAATGCGCGAATGCCCTGTCCGCATCAACCTGTCGCTGTCAATCGAGGCGCAAGCAGACGCCCTCGCCAGCGAAAAACGCTACGACCAGGCAATCATCCGCTACGACGAAGCAAATGCCGTACTGCACGACGGCGAGGATAGTTGCGGCGTGCAATTTGCCAGCCGGACAGTTGACGCGAATAATGACGATGGCAAGACGGCAATTGTTATTGAGCAGCGAATCCGGCAAAAGTTGGCGCAGATAAAACAGCTCAGAAACGGCGACCAGGACATTTCAGCCACCAACCCTGGCGATAAAGAAAAAGTTGACGCGGGCAGCACCGACGGCAAGCTCAAAGAATTGGACAAGCGATTCATCGATGCCTACAACGAACAGCGCAAATCCCAGGAAAGAAACCAGCACCTGGAAGATTACAAAGACGCCACGCCGGATCATACGAAGAGAAATTGGTGAGAAGATTATTGAAATGGGCGGTTTTGTTTGCTATACTTACTATGTAATCGAAAGATTGGCTGTTGCATCGCACATCGTAGGCGAGTTCGCAAAATTATGACGCCTCGCCGGCGAGATACGCAGCAAACGTTATGCGGGTTTAGCTCAGTTGTTAGAGCGCTTCCTTGCCATGGAAGAGGCCAGGAGTTAGAGTCTCCTAACCCGCACCAATTCGGAACAAAATTGAAAACGGTCGCCCGAACGGGTGACCGTTTCCGTTTTAGTTCTATTGGTGGCAATATACGCCAAAGCTCGAACCTATTTCGAGCGTGAAAGCTGAGCCGTCTTGTATCGCTTAAGCGCTACATGTCTTATGAGTAAAGCATAAACATTTATATAAAATTAAATACTTATGGTGATAAGTATGACAGTGTTCCATATAGGATAAAAACACTCTTATTATCAATGAACATTACTGTGATAAGTTATCATTTTGGTGTTGAAATATAGAAAATAATGCAGTATAATTTAACTCAACAGATGAGAGGGTATTAAATTATGAACGAAGATATACTAAATGAGTTAAATAAGCTGAATCGTAATGTATCAGCGGTGCTGGCTATAACGGTAGACAGACATTTGCGTGATACCGACCTTGCTAAGCCTCGCCCACGCAGTATTGACCGCATGCTTGCAGATCTTGGTCTGACCGGAGCTGAAATTGCCAAGCTTCTTGGTAAAACACCGCAGGCTGTAAGTATAGCTCTGAGCAAAGACAAGCAGACGGTTAAGAGCAAAAAGGCGAATGCAAAAAACGCAGAGCAGCCAGTGAACGATGAGGAGAGAAAATAATGGCGAACACAGAAGAGCTACTTGATCAAATGGTGCGCTTGCAGGCTTTGCAAATTAAGCTGGCGATGCCAAGTCAGGCCGAAGCCATAGTGGAAATGAACAAGGTCGGGATAGGGCCGTCAAGAATAGCGGAAATAATGGGCACCACGCCCGGTACGGTCAATGTAGCCATTCAGCGCGCCAAACCAAAGGCTAAAAAGACAAAGAAGGATGGGAGTAATGATAAAAAATACTGAAACGTTGCCTCTTGAACAAGCAATGAGTGGAATCTTGGCACTTTTGGCTGCCGAACGTGAAGAGCGAATTAATCCCAATAAAGACCCCGCTAAAGAACCCCGCAAGACCGAGGTTATATTAGCAGATTCTGGCATGTCCCCTGCTCAGATTGCAACGGTACTTGGGAAAAAGGGTAAATTGGTTTCACAGACGATCATTCGTGCGCGCAAGAAAGAGCAGAAAGGCAATGCAGATGGCCAAAAGTAATACCAAGGCTAATACGTCCGAATCAGTGGGTATTTTGGACACCAACTCTGTCCTGCTGGCGATTCTTACGCTAATGGTTGATGAGCGTGAGCGTGCAGCAAAGCTAGACCCTAGCATGAACAAAACGGAGGTTCTACTTGACTCAGTCGGCCTATCGCATTCTCAGATTGCAAAGATTCTAAGTAAGAACACGGCAGCTGTTAGAATGATGGTTGCACGCTCTAAAGCCAAGACTCGAAAATCTATCAGCTCACCAGACGGAGATAGCTAGCGATGGCTGAAACTAGCGATGCCCTCTCCGAGATAAAGAAGATGAGAAGTGAGCTTGACCAGCACGGCGAGATGCTGGACGCGCTCATCAGGTATAGCCCTATTATACGCGATAGTATCTTGGATGAGTTCAAAAAAGATAAAGTACTCAGTGCTGTATACCTCTTAATTGATGGGGTTAGGACCCAACAACAAATCACTGATATCATGAAAATAACACAAGGCGCAAGTCAGCCAACGGTAACACGCAAAATCAAGGAGCTAAAAGACCAGATGCGAGTTATCACGCCCATTGCAAAAGACAGTAACAGTTGGATATATGTTCATAATCGCTTAGGTAGGGCTTTAAGTCTAACCAAAAAAATACGAAAGATACATAACCTTGATATGCAATAAGATAAAGATTCTAGGGTACGTCAATGAAGCGTTCGCAGCTTGCGGTTGGCGAGATAGCGGGAATGAAATCCTGCGTATCTCAGAACGGTTATCGCAGGGTGCGTCCACACAAGAGGTCGTGAGGATTATATCTGGAAAATTTCTTTTAGCAAACAGCATAAAAAGGCAAGACATAGTGCCCGTATTAGACAGAGCACTGCACGAGAGAGATATTTTACAAGTAGACGCCTCTTCGCCTACCAGGCTTCTTTTTGCCTACTCTACCCCCTTAAACGCATCGCCACTGAGACTTGGTACCGAAGAGAAGCAGATCAAAGAGGCATTGAGGGCTATCACCGATCGTGACAAAATACACATAGACACCATCCCGGCCGTAGAGTTGAAAGATTTTAGTAATGCTTTTAATAGGTATAGGCCAAATATACTGCATATCTCATCACATGGAAATCAGGAGCATATCGCTCTTGAGAATGAAAAAGGCCAGGCAATGATCGTGGACGGTGATATACTAATAAATATAGTAAAGATAGCTGGGAAACAGCTTAAAATTGTAGTGCTTAATGCCTGTGAATCATCTAAAATGGCTGCATCTTTGACTGACGTGGTTGATATCGCAATTGGCATGAATGTGTCAATCGGTGATGATGCGGCGCGTGCTTTTGCAGTACAGCTATACTCCAGCATTGGCGAGAATATCCCGATTGGCCTTGCATTTGAGCAAGCAAGATTCGCCATCAGTGCAAACGGAATCAGTGAAGCTGACACTCCTGTATTGCACTATAAAAAAGGCATACGTCCAGAAAAATATCATCTGTAGCTTCACCTATGTGGCGGGCTGTCCTGTTTGTAGCATAAGTACTTTTTAACACCATTAGATATATTCTGCGCGATTGGCAAGCCTTGCCTCTCGAAGTGAGGTAGCAAGAGCCGAAGTGTTTCACCATTCGGAAACAACACGGGCAATATCTGGCTCACAATTCGCTCATCATCAAAGAGCTTGCGGAATATACGGAGTGGTAGGTCTTTTATTTCTTCGGCAGATTCTTCGGAGTTGCTGTCAAAATTGACGTTTGGTAGGTCTGGTATGTCTTGGCGCCATTTTTGTAGATTATTCATGATATCAGGCCAGACATGAGGCAAGCCAAGCTGATTGAACATGTCTTGTCCGTATGACACCGACAAGTGCACGCCCCACGATTCTTGCAATTTTTGTAGCTCCGGCCGATAAAAGTTTCGGTTTTTGACAAGGCTTGGGTCAATGAAATAGAAAAATCCCCACGTTACCTTGTCGCCATAAATATCAACAAGTGCCTCAAGCTTCTTTTCAAAATTGCTAATCTGCCCACGTTTTTTGGTTGAATCATGGTCGTCGCGTACCTTTTGCTCAATGAACAGCACCTTGTCATCTTTGATAAGTAGCTGGTCAATATCAAGTGTGTCACCTTCTTTCGATGTAATTTTTTGCGGCAACGGCTGCCAGCCCTCGTTGATAACGTATTGCTTGATTGCCACCTCGAACGCGTCGCCAAAACGGATTTCATTTGACTGCAGTAAGTTTTGTAGTAGTTTTGCCTCTGGCTTGGTCGGGCGGAATAGCCCCACGTATCTATCGGGATACTCGGCTACTTTCTTGAGCAAGTCAGGCTTTGATTTTGCAAATATCTTTTTATCAAAGATATCCTTGAACACTTCGTACTCAAGCATAATTTTGCTCCAGATACTTTTGACGAATATCATCGATTAGCGCGCCGTCAATGTGCCAGAATGTCCAGCCGTTGCATGAGGGTTGGTCTTGTAAAACTGCGCCGACTTTGTGAATAGAACCCTCGACATCGCCACTTTTTAGCGAGCCATTTGCAGTAACTGTCGCTGAGTACTTACCGTCTTTACTAGTCAGTGTTGCGCCAGCTTTGATAAGTCCGATATCAACCAATAAGCCGAAAGCGACACGTGGCGCCTTGGCTTCGAGTTTGCCTGATACAAGTGTTTCATCTAGTGACACTGTTTCGTCGAGGCGTTTCTTTGCTACTCTCACATAGGTATCGTCACGCTCAATACCAATATATTCACGTCCTAGTTCCTTTGCGGCAACTGCGGTTGTGCCGCTGCCGAGGAATGGGTCAAGCACAATATCGCCAGGCTTTGATGTTGCATTGATAATTCGACGGAGTAAAGCAAGAGGTTTTTGTGTCGAGTGCGCTTTTTCACCATTGATTTTTACTCGCTCTTTTCCGCTACAAATAGGAATAAGCCAATCGCTACGCATTTGCTTATCTTCGTTGTGTGCTTTCATAGTTTTGTAGTTAAAAGTTGGTTTCGATTTTTCAGACTTGCCAGCCCAGATAAGTGTTTCGTGCGAGTTGTTAAAGCGTGTACCTTTGAAATTTGGCATAGGGTTTGTTTTGACCCAAAGAATGTCGTTCAAAATCCAGTAGTCGAGGTCTTGGACGATTTTTCCAACACGGAAAATATTGTGGTAACTACCGATAACCCAAATCGTGCCATTATCTTTGAGCACACGGCGACATTCCGTGAGCCATCTGGTTGTAAAATCGTCATAAACTGCGAAACTGTCATATTTATCCCAATCATCATTGACCGCGGCCACCTTCGTATTATTCGGTCGCCATAGGTCGCCTTTGAGCTGTAGATTATAGGGCGGGTCGGCAAAAATTAGATCGACAGATTTATCTGGCAAAGTTTTTAGTATTTCGATGCAGTCGCCTTGGAGAACGACATTTGTTTCTAGTGATTTCTTACTCATGGACGCCTTTGAGTTAGTTGTTATTTTTAAGTATTGTCCGCAATAAAAAAACGGACACCTACTCTAGGCGTCCAACCAACAATTGGGATTCAAACCAAATGCTTTTTCGAGCAAGTGCCCGTTTTTCTGGTTTGAATACCAAAAGTGTTAGGTAATCCCTAAAATATTACGTTGTTGGTTGGACTTTTTTATTATATCACTTTTCATGCGCCACAAGGTGAATATACGAAAAATAAATATCTCAAAAGAATTAAATAGATTTATTTATAAATTTGAAACTAGAACAACCTAAGCAACCTCAACAAAAATGCTCCACAATCTTATTACCAGCGATGCCAAATCCGGTTAGCGTGTAGGTGCTCGACATGATGGATTGCCTGTGCGGCGGCGATTGCATCCAGGCGTTAAAGGCTACGCGGCTAGTGTGCAAGTCTGGCGGCGAAGTTTGCACCAGATTCTCGGCCGGCGCATTACAGACAGTCCTCGCTTTAAGCAATCCGTGCGGAATAGTTGTGCCCGGTTTATAATGGCTAAAATAATTATTCTCTTTCATATCATTCGCCATCCACTGCGCCGTTCGATTAAGCGGCTCGTACATTTTTAACGGCTTCAGATTTTCTTTACTACGAACATAGTTAATCAGTTCAAGAATCTCCAAAGCATCTGGCGGACCTATGTCATACTTTTTATCCTGGTCTGCCGGTTGCGGCTGTGGATTTGGAGTCGGTTTTGGTTGCGGATTCGGCGCAGGCTGCTGCGAATTACCGGGCTGCTGAGACTGCGGAGCTGGCCGCTGGTTGTTTTTCGGCGGCGTGGCTGGGCTCGCCGATGGTTGCGAGGCTGGATTATGCTTCGGGCGCACAGGGTCAATTCTCTGCTCTTTTTGGTTTGGCTGCGGTTTTCCAGGCTTCTTCTCTTGCTGATTCGGCGTAGTTTGTTTAGAATTAGAGCTTGTGCTAAACTTACTGCCGTTAGAGTTATTGCTAGAATCGGAATTATCAGAGCCAGAATTAGAATTGGTAGTTGTCTTTTGCTGCTGATTAGCACTACCCGTATCTTTCGACGCAGCACGCACAGCAATATATAAGCCTATTCCTACCCCCGCTAGTATTAAAATAACTAGGATAATTACAAGTTTTTGTTTTTTCATACTTTGATTGTAGCAAGGAAACTGGTTATGTCAATCCGGAGGTAGCGGCCTACAAAAAATAGCCGAAAGATAGTGTATAATACAACTAGCGCGGGTATCGTATAACGGCTATTATGTATGCTTCCCAAGCATGAGACGAGGGTTCGACTCCCTCTACCCGCACCAATTCAAATTATTGTCATAGACCTTCAAAATAACGTTGGTACGCATTATAATTAGAATATGAAGAGGCTGCTTCCGCTGTATGTTGGCAAGTTCTTCTTAAGCTTTGTACTTTGGTATTCAATTGAAAAATTATTCATAAGAAGTATCGGCATCGACAATTTTGGAATTAGTTTGATCGCGATTGTTCTGCTGATATCGTCTATTCTGACCGAAATTCCATCAGGAATTATCGCGGATCGCTGGAGCCGCAAGGGTTCAATGGTGCTGGCTGGGCTGTTCTTAGGAATTAGCAGCTTGATGGCCGGCGCTAGCGATAATATCTTTATGTACGCCGCCGCTGTGACGATTTGGGGTCTTCACGATGCTTTCTCGAGCGGAACTGGCGCAGCTATGATTTACGATACGCTGCTCGAGGAGCAAGGGCACGCCAGGAATTTTAATCGAGCACTAGGACTATACGAAACTTTAGGCGGGATAGCGTTAATTATCAGTAACTTTTTAGGCGGCTGGATCGGCGAACACTCACTGATACTGGCATTTAATTTAACGATTATTCCAATTGCGATGTCTATGGTTTGCCATCTAATTTATAAAGATGCAAAAATTAGCCGCGAGGTGGCTGATGAAAAACTTATCAAACATACTAAAAATACATTCAAATGCGTTTTCAAAAGTAAAAGCCTACTCTGGCTGATGACTGCGATTATGATAGTCTTTTGTATCCAAAAGATGAATCGCGAAGCTTATCAGCTGTGGTATATTGCGCTGTCGGCTCCGGCGATAGTATTTGGCATCGCTGGATCGTTCATAGAAGGCTTGGGCGGACTGGGCGGCTCGTTGGTTAAATATCTCAGCTCAAAGCAAATAAATATAGTTTTGTCGATTTTGCTAGGCTTGGCGTCGCTCGCGCTTTCGGTGGGTAGTAATCTATGGATAACTATCGCCGCGCAGGTTCTAATAGCGGTAGTCTCGGGGGCGCTGTTATTCCATTTTACTGCACAGATACAACACCAGCTGCCGTCGCGGTACCGCACAGGTTCCGGCTCGGTGATAAACGCCGTGGGACGAATTGTCCTCATGCCGCTAACGTTTGTGTTTGGAGTTTTGTCAAACCAAAGCGTTTTCATCGCTGGTTGGATGCTGGTGGTTTTGTCAGGGTTGGTTCTTTGTGTGCAGCTGCGACGCAAGGAGTGAGGCGCCACGATTACGACCCACTGCCACCTGGTCTGTTTGTCTGGATGGATGTGGAGTATACGACGACCGACGTTGCTACGGCGCGGATACTCGAAGTTGCTGCGATCATCACCAACCGCCAGTTGAAGCAAATTGGCGAGCCGTTTTCTTTGACCTGCAAGCCCGATGACTTCTCCAAACATTCCATGCCTAAATCAGTTGTCGATATGCATATACCTGCGATACGATCGCGAGGTCCTCGCAAAGCGCATGCCCGCACTGTATGAACGCTTGGGATTTCGGCAACTTGACGTGCGTTGCGCCGAAGAAATGGCTGATACCTAGACAAGCCAGGGTCGATATCGACGAATCAACCACCACGATCATCGCGCGCTCGGCGATGTAAGGAAGGCAATCCTGCTAGCTGGGCAGTATAATACCCAAGATATCACTAAACTAAATAATTTCCATATTTCGAGGAGGCATGAGAGTTCATATGTCCTCAGCTCCAGCAGAATAATCAATAAAAACAAACAACCTAAGATCTTTGCCTATCAGCTTCTCGTACGATACTTCTCCATATCTATCCATTGACCTTCTGTTGCCATCATGGTACGTCATGTCGATTATATCTGGCTCAAAATAATTACCCGTAAATTGAGGAACATTCACTTCAAATCCATTACTTCTGGCTCTAGCAAAGGCCTGGTCGTCGTTGGCTAACGGTAGCTCAAAAATTATCTTACTTTCATTGCCGCTCAAGACTCCGATGAGAAGAGGGATTGTGCGGTTAGATGGGTAAACTACATACACATGGATTGCAACATTACCGCTATCACTCGTAAAGTCTGCTATACAAAATCGTCCCTCAATACGATCAACCTCACCTATATTGCTGTAACCAGAAATATCATCTCTTAGAAATATTACATCCTTTGAGAGCCAATAGATAGATGTTGATATGAGGTAGTTGGATTTATTATTTATAGCTTTTATGTCAAGTTTATTGTGACAATTTTTGATTATCGAGATGCTTAATTTCATATTATTATATATTAACACCATAACGATGTTTAGTATAAACTTCCCATCCCCGCTCATCTGTGCTACAATTAACAACCAAAGGAAGGTCTGCGTTAACATCAGACCATATTTTTATGAAGGACGCTAGCAAGATTCGAAATATTGCCATTATTGCCCACGTCGATCACGGCAAGACGACCATGGTTGATGGGCTACTCAAACAGTCGCGCACATTTCGCGACAACCAGGCCGAGATGAGCCAAGAACTGATCATGGATTCGGGCGATCAGGAGCACGAACGTGGTATCACCATCACCGCCAAACAAACCTCGATTTTTTACGGTGATTATAAAATCAATATAATCGACACGCCGGGACACGCCGACTTTTCGGGCGAGGTCGAGCGGACATTGCAGATGGCGGACGGTGTGCTATTGATAGTCGATGCGCAGGAAGGGCCGATGCCGCAGACGAAGTTTGTATTGAGCAAGGCCCTAGAACTGGGCTTGAAGCCAGTGGTGGTGATTAATAAAATTGATAAACCTGCCCGGCGAATTGCCGAGGTTGAAGATGAGCTAAGCGATCTATTTTTGGAGTTGGCGACCGATGATAGTCAGCTGCATTATCCGATTTATTACGCCGTTGGGCGCGATGGCAAGGCGTGGCGGGAGATTCCTACTGACCCGACTGAAGACGCCGATCTCACACCAATTTTTGAAGCGATTATCAACGATATCCCAGCACCGAGCGTCACGGCTGACGGCGGTTTCCAGATGCTGGTGACCAGCCTGCAGTACGATACCTTTCAAGGTAAATATGCCATTGGGCGGATCGCTCGCGGGTCGGTCAAGCGCGGGCTGGTGGTTAGCCTGATGAAACAGGGTGAAGTATCAGGATCGGCGCGAATCGAGAAAGTCTTTGGTTACCGTGGGCTGAACCGCGAAGAGCTTGACGAGGCATTTGCTGGTGACATCGTGGCGCTGGTTGGTGTCAGCGAGGCGCACATCGGTGATACCATTGCTGACAAAGAACAGCCAGAAGCCTTGCCAGCAATTGCCATCGAAGCGCCGACGCTGAGCATGTACCTCGGCCCAAACACCAGCCCGATGAAAGGGCGCGAGGGCGAATTTACCACCTCGCGGCAAATTGGTGACCGATTGCGGCGGGAATTAGAAACCAACGTGGCGCTGCGCGTCGAAGAAAACGGCATCGGTTTTACGGTATCTGGCCGCGGCGAGCTACACCTCAGCGTCTTGATCGAGACCATGCGGCGCGAAGGCTTTGAGTTTGAAGTTGGCCGCCCGCAAGTTGTAACCATCACCGAGGACGGCGTCGAAAAAGAGCCAATTGAAGAACTGCAAATCGAAATTAGCAGCGAATTCATCGGTGCGATCAGCCAGGAGTTGGGTGCCCGTCACGCTGAAATGAAATCGCAAGAAACCACCGCCAGCGGCGCTACCCGCATCACCTATGTGCTGCCGACCAGAGCGTTAATCGGTCTACGCAACGTGCTGTTGACCGCCACCAAAGGCACCGTGATTATGAATTCCCTACCACATGGCTATCAACCGTTGGGCGGCAAATTGCCAAAGACCCGCGGCGGCGTGCTCATCGCCTTTGAAGCTGGCACCACCACGCCGTATGCACTACAGGCGGCCGAGGCGCGCGGCGAACTCTTGGTCGGGCCGGGCACGGAAGTCTACGCTGGCATGATCGTCGGCATCTACAATCGCCAAGAAGATATTGAGATTAACGTTTGCAAGACTAAACACCTAACCAACATGCGCTCCAAATCGTCCGATGGCACAGTGCAATTGACGCCATTTACGCAGTTTAGTCTGGAGCAATGCATTGACTTCATCGAGGACGACGAGCTGCTGGAAGTAACGCCAAAATCCTTGCGCCTGCGGAAACGCTACCTTGACGCTAATGAGCGAAAGCGCGCTAGTAAAAAATAAGTTTTTAATAAAGAATAAGAGGGTTACTATGACAAAAAAATGGCGCGACGTTAACGGATTTTATCAAATCTATCCGCGATCGTTCATGGATTCTAATGGCGATGGCGTCGGCGACTTGCGCGGCGTGATCGATAAGCTTGATTATATTAAGGGCGGCGACAATTCGCTTGGCATCGATGCGATTTGGTTTTCGCCGTTTTATCCATCGCCGCAAGCTGATATGGGCTACGATGTGGCAGACTATTGTGATATTGATCCGATTTTCGGCTCGCTTGATGATTTCAAAGAGTTGGTTGAGAAAGCGCACGCTCGCGATATTAAAGTAATGGTCGATTTCGTGCCTAATCATACCAGCAACCAGCATCCGTGGTTTTTAGAATCGCAAAACTCCAAGGACAACGATAAGAATGATTTTTATGTTTGGCGCGACGCTAAGCCTGACGGCTCAGAACCGAACAATTGGCTAAGTATTTTTGGCGGGTCGGCGTGGCAGTGGCACGAAGGGCGCCAGCAATATTACTTACACACATTCCTGAAAGAACAGCCAGATCTCAACTGGGATAACCCTGAGGTACGCCGCGAAATGCAAAACGTACTGCGTTTTTGGCTAGATCTCGGTGTTGATGGCTTTCGAGCGGACGCGGTACGTTGGATCAGCAAAGACCCAGAGCTGCACGACGACCCAGTCGCCGAGCATTATCACGATAAGAAACCGCCGACACAATTCGATGATTTGCAGCATAAGTACAGCCGCTTCTGGGATAACCTTTTCCCGTATTTGCGGGAACTAACAGATATAGTCGCCTCATATCCGAATCGAATCATGGTTTTTGAAGATTATCCGGATGAAAACTATAGCACTAGCGAACAATACTTGGGTTTTTATGGTGTCAATCCAAAAGTATCAATGCCATTCAATTTTGAAGGATTACACGCCAAATTTAATGCCGAGTCGATGAGCACAATCGTCAACGAATTCCAAGGCATGATCAACCCCGACGTGCACACACCCGTCTATTGTTTTAGTAATCATGACCAATCGCGCATCGTTACGCGCTTTGGCGGCGAAAAGCAAGCTCGCTTGATTGCGTTGATGCAACTGACACTACCAGGGCTGCCAGTAATATATTACGGTGACGAGATTGGCATGAATAATGGACCAATTCGCTTTGAAGAGATCCAGGATAAGTCGGTCTTTAGCCACGGCAATGACGAATCTGTCGGGCGCGACCCAGAACGCACGCCGATGCAATGGACGGCTGGCCAAAATGCTGGATTCAGTACCGCTAAACCATGGCTGCCAGTAAATCCTGCTTGCCAGAACGTCAATGTAGAATCAGAGCAGAACGAACCAGACTCATTTTTGGCGCTATACCGCCGCTTATTGACCTTGCGCAGCCGCTACGAAATCTTGCGCACTGGCGAATACGAGCCGCTCAGCGATACAGACAATGACATATTTGCTTACGCGCGATGGATTGGCCGAGAGCAGCATGTCTTTGTCGCATTAAATTTCGGCGACACCAAACACCGTGTTACGCTACCACATACCGGCAGTGTCTTATGCGCCACACACCCAACCGACTACCCCGAGGTTACCGATGACGGCTCGGTAGAACTACGCCCGTACGAAGGCGTATTAATCGGATGCAGCGAACACCGGCTATCAATTGAATAAAAAAACTGGCCGCTCTAGAAAAGGAGCGGCCTATTCGTATAGAGAAACTTTTGGTATTTTAATTAACCAGAGTCTCTTTCACGCGCCTAGAAACAAAGAAGTATAAACAAAGCAATCCCATAGAAATCCCGCTAGCAATGATAGTGCTAACCATACTAATAATTGAGTCAGTGTTCGGAGGTCTTTTGATCACGCTATCAACTACCGCAGAACTTGCTGAATAGAAGAACGAGGCTACCAGCGCCGCAACCGCCAGCCACTTGCCAAGCTTCTTTTGCAGATTAATAAGCACCACCGCGACAGTAGTCAGTACAGCAATGATTGGCATGAATATCACCGAAACGACAGCCGACGGATCGCCTAGGTTTAACAACGAGGTAAAAAACAAACCAACCGAACAAACGCCATCAATCGCTAGACACACCATGAAAAATGCGAGCCACCCCTTGACGCCTTTGAGCGACTGCGCCATAACAACATACTGGACTGGCGCCGCTTGCGGCTGCGCGAAATACTGCTGGTTGACCGGCTGCTGTTCATAAGGGGCATTCTGCTCAGCTGGCGCTGGCCCGTACTGCGGATCGGCAGCGCCTGGCTGCTGAATGCTCGGTTGCGGTTGTTGTGATGATTGTCGTGCCATTTGTATTATTCTCCTTTACTTTTTATTATAATCGTATGGATACTGGACATTATTTTGCGGATATTGCTGCGATACAGGCGGATAAGGCGTTTGGCCTTGCTGCTGGGGATACTGCTCTGGCTGCGACGGATATTGAACTGGTTGCTGTGAGTATTGAACTGGTTGCTGCTGCAGCGAATACTGATACTGCAGTGGTTGATTAGGATATCGTGGCGAAACTACATATTGGCCGTTTAGAGAAGTATTCGCATAATACGCTGGCTTTTCATTCTGGTATTTAAAAACGTTAACACACCAAGCAATTCCTAATATCATCACGCCGAAAGGTATAGGCAAAAAGAACACCGCATCACCAAAGCCTACCACAGAATAGAAGTTTAAATAAATCCAAAAAACAACAAAAGATATGACCGATATAGAAAGCGTACAGGCAGCTGCAATTTTGGCTACTAGTTTGTTTTTACTCGCCAAGTAAGCTATCCACAAAATTATAGACGATATCACCGACAGTGCCAGAACAATCGGCATGACTATTTTCACTACTTGAATCAAATAATAGTTTGCTTCGCTCGAAAAGTCTTTCATCGAACCATTCATACTGAATAAACCAATCGGAAGGCCTATCGTCAAGAATAAACTGATCGCGTAAACAATCGACAATCCGATGACGTTGCTTTTTCTTGAATAGTTGACATAAACGTATTGATATTGAGTCTGATTCTGGTAAGCTTGTGACGGAATGACTGCTGTCGGCTGATTCTGCTGCTCGGGTTGTGTTCGCGCCTGTTCAATTTGCGGCATTGGCTGCTGGACTTGCTCTACCTGCGGCGGTTGATTTTGTTCGCCTGGGACTGGTTGAGTAACACTTTCGGCGACTGAATCTGCTCGCCTTGGCTTGCCTGAACGCCATCTTGCTGCTGATTAGATTTGCGCTGCTCAGATTTCTTTGCGCTCTTGCTGCTCATACGTTTAATGTACCATACTATTGCGACAAAGGCGATATTTTCATTCGCTTTTCAGTAAAATTCCTAACGTGCTAGAATAAACCTATGTTCACAGAGCGCACTAAAAATCCGTTGTCGCTTTGTCTATTACTGTATTTTACATGTTTCGCTGTGCGAATGTGGGAATTTTTAGCTTTGCGTACCGATCAATCAGCACTCAGTGAGAATATAGTACATAAGATTTTCGGTATAGTAATAATTTTCGTTTGCCTGAAATATTTGCACGCTCGTTGGCGCGACATTGGCTTTACACGCAAAAATTGGCTGAAAAATATCGGCCTAGGGCTTGCCTTGGGACTTTGCTTTTATACAGTTACGCTGCTGATCGAATTCGGATTTCTGTATTTTTCCAGCGCTAAACCTAACATTTTAATGAAGGCTGGCGGTTTTTCACTCGCTAGCACCGAACAATTCGTCGGCGTGGGAATTGGGTCAATTATTATATTTAATATATTCAATGTCTGGATGGAAGAAGGCCTGTTTCGCGGATTGTTCGAGAAATTACTGCGCCAAAAATATAAATTTGCGGCAACGGTTTTCATAAGCGCCCTGCTGTTCGGACTTTGGCATGTAGCAATGCCGATTCGATCGTTCCTTGACGGCGAGTTTTCGCTGGTTCAGACGGCAATTTTTAGCGTTGGTTATGTTTTGTTTGCCGTCATGTTTGGATTAAAAATGAGCTGGCTATATAAAATGACAGGAAGTTTGTGGCTTGGCGCAGCAGATCACTTTTTCAATAATGCAATAATTAATATTGTGCACGTCGTCTCAAACCAAGGAAATGATAGCTTGCAAATTGCGCGAATATTCTTAGCGCAAACTTTGTCGTTTGTTTTTGTGTGGATTTTATGGCGAAGATTCAATAAAAAGTCTATCAGCGGTTAGAAGATTCTTCCCTGACTTCTTCCGGTAAGAATCCTTTTTCGTGCTGGAAGCCAGCTTGCCATTTGTAATCTTTAGCGTAGCCCAAATCTTTCATCAGCTTAGTGGCGGCATTTCGAAGGTGCAGCGGCACTGGCGAGTTCGGGTACTTGTGCGCCAGAGAAAAAGCCTCATTCATCAAATCAGTAATCTCGCGTGACTTCTGGTTGCGAGCCAGAGCGATAGCGCAGTGGAATAGATTATATTTGGCTTCAGGTAGCCCAACGCGCTCCACCGCTTCAAAGGTAGCGACCGCCAAGCTTAGCGCGCCGTTACCCGCCAACCCAATGTCTTCTGACGCAAAGATAACCATCCGCCGAGCAATGAACTTCGGATCTTCACCGGCGTCGATCATGCGCGCTAAATAGTATGCCGCAGCCACCGCATCACTACCGCGTAGTGATTTGATGAACGCTGAGATAAGGTCATAATGCGCATCGCCCTTTTTGTCATAGCCCGGCAAACGCCGCTGAGCCGCTGCCTTGACAACCTCTGGCGTAACCTTCTCGCCAAAGCTCAGCACCAACTCCAAATTACCCAAGGCAACTCGCGCGTCGCCGTCCGCCAGTTCTGCTAAATAGTCCAGGGCTTTGGGCAATACCCGCTTGGTTTGTTTCAAAACCTTCAATGCCCGCTTCAGCACCAATATAATTTCATCTTTCGTCAGTTGCTGCAGCACTAGCACCCGCGTCCGGCTGAGTAACGGCGTGATCACTTCAAAGCTCGGGTTCTCAGTGGTCGCCCCAATCAAAGTAATCAGCCCACTCTCAACGTGCGGTAAAAAGGCGTCCTGCTGCGCCTTGTTAAAGCGGTGGATTTCATCAACAAACAAAATTGTCCGTAGCCCCAAATTCCAGTTCTGCCGAGCATGTTCAATTACCCTTTCGACATCTTTTTTGCCGCTAGTCACCGCTGACAATTCAACAAATTCGGCATTAACTTCGCGGGCAATAATCCGCGCCAAAGTAGTCTTACCTGTGCCTGGCGGCCCCCACAAGATCAAGCTGACCGGCTCACCGCGCCCCACAATTTGCCGTAGCAGCTCGCCCTCGCCCAGTAAATGGCTCTGCCCAATCACCTCGTCCAATGTTTGCGGCCGCATCTGCTCCGCCAGCGGTATTCGTCCCATGTTTCTATTATACGCGCCAGACAGGGAAATCTCACACGGAAGATTCAGAAACCATACGTGGAAGATTTGGAAATGTTACGCGTAAGAATAACATCACAACTAATCAATAACCATTGAAATTTTTTCTGAGCGATACGCTCGCACTGCCTTCAGTGCCATGCGCGCAATCGGCCCAGCAGCTAATATTTGCCACCAAAACGCCGCGCAGAAATTCATCGGCCATGCTGAGGCAAAGCGTAGCGGCAGCTCAGCCAGCGGTGTACCTGCCAAGACCAACCCGATCAAGCTCATCGCCAGCGACATACCCGTCACCATGCACACTGTTCGCGCCAGAGTATGAGCTTCTATACTATCCTTGGCGCGGACAAAACGCTTCATAGCTTTTTGCGCTAGGTTTGATACAACCAAGCTCTCAACAACCATGACGATTGCAAAGATTACTGGCTGCAGCAGCAGTGCTCTGCCCAGCGATTGCATCGACACGCCAGCGTGCAAAAACGCATTCAGCAAATTCATAAAAATTGACATCGTAAACGCCATGACGACGCCATAAAATACTCCTTCTCGCTTAGTGCGGGGCATATTTCCTCCTTTGGTTAATGATTTTTTGGCAACAAAAAAGTTGCGCGTTATCGGTGCAACTAGGGTGTCTTATCTTTACAACATTACGCTTTGCTAGGGCAAAAGCAACGTATTGACCTCTGAAAATCTTAGCAGGGCGACGGAGTTTTGTCAAGATTCGAACAGCTCATTGATCAAGAGAACTGCTGGCTCAAATATTACAGCGTCTATTGTCTTTCCTTCTTCAATATAGTCGGTCAGTTTTGGTAACATATGCAAACTTGCCCAATTGATAATCTGATTTGACGTTGGTCTTCGCTTGGCAAGCAATCTCTCAAACGATAAACGCATATCATCAATAGTCGGACAAGGCTTTCCAGTAAGTTGAGGACTTAAATACCCACCGATTGTGCGGCTAGCGATACAATAAGCTAAAAGCTCGTTATACACCGAGCGCCACGTATAACCAGCAGGTGCTATAAGCTTCTTCGGAAGGATAAGCGTCTCATATGATAATCTACCCGCTTCTTGAAATAATTTTGATTGCTGAATTAGTCCATGCGCATACTCGTGAAGTATGACGATTCTGACAGCCTCTTTTTTCTGGTCATTAAATGAATAAGGTGGTCGCAGGAGTATAAAGTCACTACTACTAATTTTATGTCCAGCAGGACTGCTTGCTTTTAAGCGCGGCGGCAATAAAAATATGACGTTGTCTTTTATAGCTTGCTTTTCCAACCCTAGAAAAACAGCTATTTTCTGCAATTGCATATACAAATCATTATATGAAAAATCATTTATAACATCACACCATACATCAAGGTTCTCATTACAATCTTGCCAAATACTATCGAACCTATCGATAAGAGGAGTAGAAATATGAGCAATTAAACGAGATTTTTCATCGTCAAATTCTCCGCCATATAACTTCCGCAAAATATCGTAAGGATTAGGATCTGACTGTATAATAGTGCGTACTTGCGACAAAATAAGATTATCGGCAGGTTGAATAACTTGGTGATAATAAGTGAATAGTGGATGTTCAAACGCATACGATGTATCCCACTTAGAAACTGTTTGCAGCCAGTAAAAGAACGCTGTGTTTTTATTAATCGTCGCTATGATATTCATCTGCCTCATTATAGCAAACATCAGAAGTACCATAGGATTGAAAAGTCAAAATAACGGCAGTCCATGATTACGCTGCCGTTTTGATACTATTTTGGTGGAGATAGAGGGACTCAAACCCTCGACCTCAGCAATGCGAATGCTGCGCTCTATCAGCTGAGCTATATCCCCATGCTGGCGTAGTCGCCAAGCTTCGTTTCTATTTTAGCACACGGCAAGTTAACTTGAAACTACCGCTCCGACTGCCGCCCGTGAAATTCCTCGAGAGGCTCTATCGACACTAGGCTTTTCAAAATATTCAGAATGATCCTCAAACCATTGTCCAAGCGCCGCTACCGTCGCGCCTGCACCAAAGATTATAGAAAGTCTACCCATTACGTCTGCTCTAATTGTATGCGGATCTAATCTACCGTCTTCTTCAGTATATTCGTCACGGTGTGCTTCAACTAGAGCATCTATAACTGGCCCCGCTGCCCTAAACATAAATTGCGTTCTGTCCGCAGTTCTATCAAAAGAACCAGCCCTTTCTATGATTGCACACCACAAATCCCTCATTGCACTTGGCTTGCGAGGATTAATATCTCCGTGGTATCCCGTTAGTTCTTTCCAAGATGCCAGAGGATCGCGGTCGCCCTGGTCTGATTCGTCAACAATTTCCGTTGCACCCGTCCTGTCGATAATTGACGCATCTAGATGACCATCATGATTAGCTTTAGTACCGTCTAAATCAAACTCGCCCTGTGTAGATAAACTCTCTCTTCTCATATTTTAAGTATAGAGTATTGCTAAAAATGCGTCAAATTAAAATAACTCGCTTCCGAAACAGCGAGCATAATTCATGGTGGACCTTGCAGGGCTTGAACCTGCGACCTCACGAATGTGAATCGTGCGCTCTAGCCAACTGAGCTAAAGGTCCGTGGTGGAGCATACCGGATTCGAACCGGTCACCTCTTCGCTGCCAGCGAAGCGCTCTAGCCAAATGAGCTAATGCCCCAAAAAGTTCTCTCCTCATCTACAATATCAAAAAACCGCTACAATTTCTAGTAGCGGTTTGTGCTGCTACGCGCCCACCCGGGGCACGGCGTTGGTATGATGTTTGTTTTCGCAACAGGGCGGCCCCATTGCGTACCAGCATAAGCATATTATCGCGCAACGTTTAGTAAATTGCAAGCGCTTATTCAATTTGGCTAGCGAACATCTTATAAAATTCACCCCGGCGAGCTACTAATTCGTCAACACTGCCCTGCTCGACGATCTTGCCATTTTGCATCATATAGACAACATCGGCTTTTTTGATAGTTGTATAACGATGGCTGATAGCGATGATGGTATTGCCATGCTTGCCAAATAGCCGAGCAAAAATCCTTGATTCTGCCAAGGCATCAATAGCGCTAGTTGGTTCGTCTAGAATAACAATTGGCGCCTGGCGATAAAAATTACGCGCCAATGCTAACCGCTGCCATTGTCCGCCCGACAAATCGACGCCGTTAGTACCATCGTCATGCTCAAACCATTGCCCGAGAATCGTATCGCGCTTCTTGGGCAATTTGTCAATGAAAGCGCTGGCTTCAGCCTGCTTGATTGATCTTTGATAATGCTGCTCGTCATAGCTGCGCTGAACGTCTCCATACACAACGTTCTCATAAGCTGTTGCAAATCGATATTTTATGAAATCTTGCTGCAATACTCCGAGATAGCTATGCCACGAACTCTTATTAATATCCGTCAGCGACACGTCATTAAGCAAGACCTGGCCGCGCGTCGGCTGATACAACCCCAGCAACAATTTAATAAGCGTCGATTTGCCAGCGCCATTTTCGCCGACAATAACAATCCGTTGGCCAGCGCGAATTTTCATGTTAATATCGCTTAGCACTAGCTTGTCGTTTTTGAGGTAATGAAACGAAACATTCCGCAGTTCAATCGTCTGCGGCGGTTCGAGCAATTTCCGACCTTCATTCAAGCTTCTCGGCAACTGCATAAACTTTTGGAAATCGACCATCGCTGCAATATCCTGATCAATGCTATTGAACTGCGCAATTAAACTGCCCATATCGCCAAGCGCCCTCGACATCATTTGCTCAACCAGAACAAACTGGCCGACCGGCTGAACACGATGGATAATTTGCAGAACAATCAATAATAGTCCAACTAGCTGAGCTATTGCTTCGACAACGTCGGCTGCCAACCGTTTGATAATATAAGCGCGCTCAAATTGAATACGCTCGAGCTGGTCTTTGTCGCGCCACTTCGCTCGCATATCTAACATATAGCGCGCTGCGTTATAGATACGCAATTCCGCCAAATTTTGCGGCTGCATCACACTCCAAGAAATCGAATTGCTGCGGCGCCGAGCTTCGGTATATTTACGCCAATGCTCTGTCTGCAAACGCGACAATTTTAACTGAACTATCGCGCTAGGAATAATTGCTAAAAATAATATTAAGCCAATCCACCAGCTAACAGAAAATAGCGAAGCTAATGCTACTATTACACTAACAATTGACGCGATTATCCTAGCCATAGCATCGAAGAAGTGCGAGAAAAACGAAACAAAACTTTGCGCCTTATCAAACATGTCGGCAGTGCCCTTGTCATCGTAACGCCAAAAATCGATACTAACAAAATGCTCGTACAGCTGGTCGCTAATAGCCGAGCTGATTTTATACGAAGTGAATTGATCTATATAATTCTGCAAACTACTCCACGCCATCATGAGTACCCCCAGCAACACAGTCGCTGCAGCACACCAAATTGCTCTTGTGCCCGCTTGCTCGTCACCAGCGAAGCCAGCCGCCAGATAAGTAGTCGCTTGTGCGGCCACAAACGCAGTAACTAACGGAATAGCCGAACCGATAATCGTACCGATTATTTTGGTAATCGCCGCCAGCGGAGAAGCTTTGTAAGTCGTTATCGCCACCGTGCCAAAAGCTTTTAAAGTTTCATTGAAAGATAGCTTCTTTGGTTCTGTCATGATTAATCGCATTCAGATTTTATCAGAGTAATGATAGCAGCATCCAGTTCGCTCCCGCTATGCCAGGTTTGCGTCTGCCTAGCGAGATCTGGTAAATACGATTTGCCCGCAGCGCTCTGATGTTGCGCCAATAGAATTGACTTATCGCGAGCTATAGCAACGCCGATTTCTATCAACATACCTTCACTGCGGCGCGGCGAAGTTTGGATCACTAATATTTTGTCGCACTCATTCATTTGATCAATTGCTCGCCGCAAAAACTGACGCGGACTGCCATAACTTTCGGTCGCGCCATCAAACAAATTACAATAAACCTCATGCCCGCAGCCCTCAAGCAAATCAACCACCCGGCGCATACGCGCTTCAACTTTCAGTTTGTCCTCGCCAGTAAAAGCATACGAACAGAATATTTTATGCTTTTTCATAATCCTATTTTATCATCTAGCTGGCAAAAGCTTCGTAAAAGAAGTTATGATCCTCTGGCGCAACGCGTTGTCGAGTGGAACTATCGCTGCGTGATTACGCCCACCGAGAGTTATGTGTTCAATAATTAACGATAAACCGCGTACGATCTTGATACAAGCGATTTCTCGCTGAGTCGTCGGCTCCTCGCCCAACTGCTCAATGACCAAACGCCGAATATTGCACATACGTTTGGCGGTTTCGGGACGTTCCATCTCGCGGTTGTACGTAAAATTAACTACATCGTACCAGCGCGGCCAATCATCACGAAAACTCTCGAAGTCAATTAGCCAATATTTATCACCGTCATACAATAGATTATTTTCGGTAAAATCCGCATGCATCGGTCGAGCTTCGCACAAGCTATGATTATCACGCAAGAACTCCAAACTAGCCCGAAATATTTCCGGCGGTATCACTTCTAAATTAAACCCGGATATAATTCGTTCTAGCTTCTGCCAAATATATTCTCCGTCTTTATTTTGTTGCGACCAGCGCGAGCGACGACGTTTCTGACTGCGAAAATAGTGATCCATTTGCACGAAACTTTGTACAGAAAAGTCGTCAGGCACGTCGGCTAGCTCTGGCGTCCATCCGTCGATAAATTGCGTTAAGATTTTCACATCGTCATGATACAGCAACTTTGGTACAGAAAATGGTATATCGTTAAAATTACGAGTCAATTTATCAAAAGTTCGCAAACCATTCGCTTCGCGCAATATTTCATCTTTGCCAGTCACCCCGGGCTGCGACTGCTTGCAAAACACACGCTCGCCAAGCCAATCTACTCCACTAACCGCAAACCTATGATTCTGGCGAATGACTCTGATAGTTTTTTCTGATAGTTTTTAGGTTGGCGGCATCATTCTTCATCTTATTCTCCTATATGAATTAGGAACTCGACGCCATCTTCATACACTACATCATTAATCGCAACTTCGTAAATATGTTTATCGTCGCGAAACGCAAAAAATCGGACAGTTTTATGTTGCTGCCAGGCTTGGACTACTTCCGCCCGCACGCCATCAGCGATGTCGCCAAATACCCACAGCTCATCAGCGCGCGCCACCAGCGTATTATTGGCGTGTCGCACCGTGTCACGCTCTACCGCGTCGAGCAAAAAATAATCAAAACTGGTAAATGGATTAATCGGCACAACGCCCTGGTCAAGCACAAATTTCGTTACGAAAAATCTCATGTAAAAATACTTTTTCGACATCGCCGTGAATACAACCATGTCGGCGGGTTTGATGGTGAGGGCGCGATGTGGTTGCTGTATCATGGCTATGCCTACGTTACTGTATGAGTTCTAATAATGTTTGCTCGTCAATAATTTTGGTGCCGTATTGTTCGGCTTTTTTCAATTTACTGGCACCGACCTTGCCGCCGGCTACTAAATATGTTGTATCTTTTGCAACAGTGGTTTGGAAGGTGCCGCCGAGTTCGCGGATTTTTTCCGCAGCAGTTTCACGCCCCATAGACTGCAGAGTGCCGGTGATGACAAAACTTTGGCCAGCCAGGCGGTCGGATTTTTGGCTAAACTGCGGTGTCACACCTAAGTCAGTAAATTTCTCGAGCAGCGTCACATTATCTTCATCGGCGAACCACGCCACAATTGATTCAGCGACAATTTCACCCACACCATCCACCTCGCGCAACTCATCAATGGTTGCCACTAGTAACTTTTCGATACTCTCAAACTTATTGGCGAGGTCAATCGCTGTCTGCGAGCCAACATGACGAATACCGAGACCAAACAAGAATCGCTCCAAGGCTGGCTGCTTTTTGGCAGCAATGGCATCAATGAGCTTTTGCGCGGAAATCTCAGCAAAGCGCTCCAGCTGCAGCAAATCATCTTTCGTTAACCGGTAAATATCTGCCAAATCATTAACCAGCCCAGCCTCGACCAGCGCCTCGACATTTTTCTCGCCCAGTGTATCGATATCCAGCGCGCCTTTGGAGGCAAAGTGTGCCAGAGACCGCTTCAAAATCAGCGGGCCGCTCAAACCTTTAACGCGGTACACCGCCTCGCCTGCTGGCCGTACAAATTCTAGCTCCGGATATTGGCGCGCCAGTTCTACCGAATAATCAATCGGCTTAGAATCTGCCGGTCGCAATTCTTTCAGTACGGTTTGCACCTGCGGGATGATATCGCCCGCCTTGAAAATCACCACTGTATCGCCGCGGCGTACATCCAGACGAGCAATTTCGTCGGCGTTATGCAGACTAGCATGCTGTACCGTCGTACCGGCCACCACCACGGGGTCAAATACCGCTACTGGCGTGGCCGCACCGGTTCGACCGATAGAAATAACGATATCGCGGATGATGGTTGTAGCCTGCTCAGCAGCATATTTGTAAGCGACCGCGCCGCGCGGATTTTTCCCGACTAACCCGAGACTTTCATACAGTGCTCGATCATTAACCTTAATCACCAAACCGTCAGTATTAAACGGCAAATCATGGCGCTTATCATCCCATTCGTTAACGAAGTTCATCACATCAGCTAAAGTAGTAAAAACACTCGCCTGCTGATTACGAGTAATTCCTAGAGCAGTCAACGCCTTATAAGCAAAGCTGTTAGTCGGCACTTCAGCGTCGTTATCACGCAGTACATCATAGCCGCGAAAATGCAGAGGCCGCGCCGCCACCAAGGATGGATCGAGCTGGCGGATTGTCCCTGCCGCCAGATTACGCGGATTAGCAAATTCTGGCTGCCCCAAGGCTTTTTGCTTTTCGTTAAGCTCCGCAAAGTCGCGCTTCAGCATCACAATCTCGCCACGAATTTCCGTCCGCCCGCGCAAAAATTGTTCAAAGCCTGACGCCTCATGCAGCCGCAGCGGTACATTTTTTATAGTCCGCACATTGTTCGTCACATCCTCGCCGATAAAGCTATCGCCGCGCGTCACTGCCTGCGTCAACACGCCATCAATATAAATCAACGCGCACGCCAGGCCATCCATCTTGATATCGGTAAAAAATTCATGCTTATGTCCCGGTATCAGCTTATCAGTACGCTCAATCCACGCTTCGATTTCATTCTTATCAAACACGTCGTTCAGACTAACCATTCGCCGCTCGTGACGAACTTTTTGAAAACCTTCAAGCAGCTTGTTACCAACCCGCTGCGTTGGGCTATCTGGCGTAATCCACTCTGGGTGTGCTACTTCAATATTCTTAAGCTCCGCCATCAAGCTGTCGTACACCGCATCGCTGACGCTTGGCTGATCAAGCGCGTAATATTCGTAGCTGTATTGATTGAGCAGTTTTTTAATTTCTTCAAGCCGGTTTCGCGTCATCTGCTACCACCTTTCTATACAGCAGATAAATATACGCTGCTAACCAGACAAACAACAGCGCCATCATAAACGCGCCAGCAAATGGCACGATTGGTACCGACTCGAGCCACTTCAGCTTTGACGATAATCCGCGTTCTAGCAATACCAACGACACCATCACAACGCACCATATCACCGAGCTATAGACAAACGCCCAAACTATCCTGAGCATAATCCTTAGTCGCCGGCCAACCACCAAGTCGCTAGCAGCCTGGATTGCCCGCAGCGGATACATACCAGGCAAAGCCACCACGACTAGCGCAATAATCGTACTGGTCACCCAATAGAGTACAAGTGTTAATACACTTGCCGCTAGCAGACCGAATAACATCATACCGAAACCTTCTGTTAATATATGCACCGATACCAGCGCCGAATACGCCAGCGCCATAATACCAACTGGCGATAGCTGAATTAGTAATACCAACAATACCACCGACGTCGATATCAACGGTGCGGTTGCGTTGTACAAGCCGTCGCGTAATTTTGGCTTAAGCCCAAGTAGAATTTCGCGCAGCAGCCACACTGCCGTTAGCCAAGTCATCAACACAAGCAGCGCCAGCATAACTCCCTGTTCAGCCCGCAACGACGTCGTGTCAATCGCCAGCGACGAAAATGTCAGCATACCAGCATTTAGCAACTGTCCCACGCCGCCGTCGAAAATCTTGCCCAGCGACTCGGACACTAGCTTGCCAATTGAATCATAAGTTGACTGGCTAGTAATAATTCCTAGAAAAATTATTATCAGCGCATACAAGATTATCATGGACAAGAACAGACCTTTACTCTTCCACAACACGCGATTGACATAGTGAGTAAAAGCAATATATCCAGGCAAACGCAAACTGCGACGATAATCGCGCCGCCGTGTCCGCCGAAAGCTGCGATGCGGCCGCCGCTGCAGGAAACGCACATTGCGATAGCGCGCCAAATACCACTTCTCGGTAAGCCAATCAAGAAATGCGCTACCGTAATGCTTCGGAGTATTATGTTTCTTTTGCTGTTTCATAAATAAGCTATGGTGCGCAAGGCGGGAATCGAACCCGCACGACTTTTGGTCAAGGGATTTTAAGTCCCTCGCGTCTACCAGTTCCGCCACTCGCGCAGACATAATTTACGCGCCAGCATTTAATCGCCAAGCGCCATGTTAATATACTCACAAAGTAAGTATACCCTGGAGGCACGTACGAGAGTCGAACTCGTCTAAAAGGTTTTGCAGACCTCTGCGTAACCGCTCCGCCAACGCGCCGTCTGCTTTATTATACCAAACTACAGTTGCTCTTTGAATATTAACTATGAAAAAATCGCTGGCAGAGCAACGATTTCATGATGTATATTTGGTGCACTGAAGAAGACTTGAACTTCCACGGCCGCAATGGCCACTAGCCCCTCAAGCTAGCGCGTCTACCAATTCCGCCACCAGTGCATAGTGCTTTAATTGGCGTGATTATAATTATACTAACCTCACGGCGTTTTGTAAACAGAAGCCTTACCCGTAGACCACGTCGTTACGTCAGCGTAGCGATCGTTCATGGTATTTAGAGAACCGCGTGGCTCAACAATCGACGCGCCATTGTTCAAAACGTAGCTGCCGACAGATTGATACAAACCAATTGCTGGCGCATCGTTCAGCCATTGATTAACAAACTGAATATACTTAGCTGCCCGCAGAGCTGAATTAGTGCGCGAACGCCCGCCAACCAAATCGTTATCAACTGTTCGATTAGAATAATTAGCAAAATTGTAACCAGAGGCGCTAGCCTGCGACGAATGCCAGTAGGCAAAAACGTCTGGGTCGGCGCCAAGCTCCAATTCATACAACAAAGCATCGTAGTCGCGCGGCTGCAACACGCTTTGCACGAAGCTAGTAGTTGTCGAGCTGGTATCGATTTCGCGCAGCTGGACATCAACGCCAAGCTTCGACCACTGCTGTTTAAGCGCATCGACTATTTTCTTGTATTCATCGCGCCCAGACGAAGTTGTCACAGCAACCGCTAGCGGCCGGCCGTCCTTGCCTTTCCATTGGCCTTGGTTATAAGTCCAGCCTGCTTCTTTGAGCAGTGCTTTGGCCTTATCTAAATTATAATCTGGCGCTGCCGGCAGTCTTTGCGCAATCTGACTTTGCAAAATCGGCGTGTCTAGCCGCGCCACATTGTCGCCGACAGTTGCACGAATTGATGAAGTATCAGTAGCGTAGCGTAAAGCCTGGCGGACTCTAGCGTCTTGGAGTGTTTGACTGCGATTATTCATCAAAAGATAGACGCCTTTGTTGAGAAGCCAATGTTTAGTCGAGTACTGTTTAGATTTAATGTTATCAGCAGCCGACAAAGACAAACCCGAAGCCGCCGAAACCTCACCGCTATTTACAGCTTTAACTAACAGCGATTCATTACCGTAAGCTCGCAGCTCCAGGCGCGACAAAGTCGAAACTGCTCCGTAATATTTAGTATTCGGTTCCATCCGCACCACGTCGGTAGAGCTAGTTGACTCGCTAGTTTGAACTCGTTTAACCGCAAATGGTCCGCTGCCGACCGGGTTGCTGCTAAAATCAGCTTCGCGCATTGACGACGGACTAACAGTTTGTAAAATATGCTTAGGTATTACCGGAAAAGTCAAGGCGTGCGAAAACCCGGCATACACCGCTGGTAGCATAAACTCTACCGTTGAATCGTCAATCGCCCGCGCCGAAATATCTAGCCAATTAACTCGCAAAGGCGAACGCACTTGCGGGTTTTTGATCAGATTAATTGTATATACAACGTCCTCGGCAGTCAACTTTTTACCATCGTGCCAGACGGCATTGCGCAGCTTGATTGTATAGACTTTGTCATCTTTTACCGTCATTGATTCGGCCAAGTCAGTATGCAACGCTCCGGTAACATCGTAATTATACAGAGACGAAAATAACAGACGTGATACCGCCTGTTCAGGCTCGCTAGCCGCTAGCAAAGGATTAAGCGTGCTAATATTGCCAATCACTCCCTCGACATACACGCCGCCAGACTTAGCGCCATCCTTCTTGCTGCCTTGTGAATTCCAGGAATACTGAATACCCAAGCCAGCTATCAGCAAGGCTATGGCAGCCAGCCAAATCATAATCTCGGTCATCACTAAGCGGACATTTTCAATACGCCGCAGAATAAAGCGACTAGCGTGGCGCTGCGTGGCGCCTTCGGCATGCTTGACTCTCAGCGCTAGCCGCTTGTAGCCCAGCCTCAGTTTGCCCTTACTTGCTCTACTCATTTATATCCACCCTTGATTTATCTATAAGTTCGGCAGAACCAACAGTGCCACAATCGACATCACAAACGCTACAGCCAAGAAAATCGTTACTTCAAACAGGTTTTTATCGAGACCGCGCCGCGTCGTATACAATTCACCAGAACCGCCAAATCCAGCGCCCAGGCTAGCCCCGCGCTGCTGCAGCAGAACCGAAATTATCATCAGCACCGCCGATACTACCATAACAATTTGCAAAGTTAGCGTTACGTCCATTTTATGATTTCTCCTCTCGTTCGTCGTGATAACTAAGCTCCAGAACACTACTTACTACATAGTTTACCAAACTTAATATCAAGCCTGCAAAAATCGAGTTCAAGAACGTCATTTGCAAGCCTGGCGCCAGCATCAATGATAGCCAAACCAAAAAACCGTTAACAACTATCGTGAAAAAGCCCAGCGTTACCAAAATCATCGGTAACGACAAAATCATCACAATCGGCTTAAGTGTCGCATTGATAATTGAAAAAATCAGCCCGGCGCCGAAAAACGCCACCAAACTAGAATCGATTTGAGCATTGCTATAACCCGTGCCAAAAATCCGCACCGCTACCCAAATTCCCAGCGAGTTCAGTATCCACCGGAGAATAAAAGCTATAAATTGTTTACTCATACTGCTACAGTATACCGCATCAGCCGTATTTTTCATAGTTGCGACATATCGCCGCTCTGGCGGCAAAAAGCCTCATAGACGCGAGTTCCTAGCGCTTGCCCGATAGCATCGCAAATTTCCGCTTGGCTAGCTCGCCTAACTGCCCGCATACTGCCAAAGCGCCGCAGTAATTTGCGCCGCGTTACCGGACCGACACCAGGAATGTCGTCAAGCTCGCTTTTCGTGGTACCTTTGCGCTTGAGCGTTGTATGATAACTGACGGCAAAACGATGCGCCTCGTCACGAATACGTTGAAATAGCTTTACGACATCATCATATTCACTCATAGTATCGCTGCCGCGCAGATTCCGCGAGTGCGAGCCAGCATTCTGCTGCCCAGCATGCAAATTAATTAAGTAAAAATCACCAGAATCCAGCACGCTAATACCGGGACGCGATTCTTTCATCAACTGTCCAAGCAGCGCGTCATCATCATTAATATGCAAACGATTCTTGGCGACAACGATTTCTTCTTCGCGCTTCGCTATGCCAATTACTGGCACCGTAACGTCTAGCCTGTCTAATTCGTCGAGTACTGCACTAAGCTGCCCTTTACCGCCATCAATCAACAACAAATCCGGCATCCCCCAATCTTTACGATTTTTCTCGCTAAAGCGCCGCCTGATAGTCTCGCGCATATTAGCAGTGTCGTCGTTACGCTGCACGTGCATCTTGAACTTACGATAATGTGTCCGGTCGCTCGCGCCATTGGTGAAGACTACCATGCTGGCTACAACGTTGGTGCCGCTCATATGTGAGATATCATAGCCCTCAATCCTCGCTGGCGGCGCTGGCAAACTCAATAGCTCGGCTAACTGCGATAGTGCCCGATCTTTCGAAATATTAATGAACTCGCGATCGCCGAACATAATTCGCCGCTGCAGCTCGCGCAAATATGTCAATTTATTGCGAAGTTGCGCCGCTGTCTCGAATTCTTGGTTGCGCGCCGCCCGCTTCATGTCGCGTTCAATTTCTTGCGCGATTTTGACGCGCCCGCCCTCGATATATTTGATCAGCTTACGCAAAGATTTCTTGTACTCGTGACTAGTCATATCAAGGCTGGGCGCCAAACCGATTTGCTCTTCTAAATTAGCGTGTTCGCGCTTGGGCGGCTTGATATAATAAGGAAAAATTTTGCGCAAATAACGCAGCGCCTTCTTGACTGGCAAACCACTATAAAAAGGACCAATATAGGTCGCACCGTCATCAGCAGGACTGCGCGTAAAAGTCACCGTCGGCCATTCGCTTTTCATATCAATTCGTACAAAAGTTTGTGATTTATCATCGCGCAGCAGAATATTGTAGCGCGGCATATAACGCTTGATCATCTCGCTTTCTAGAAATAGCGCGTCAATCTCGCTCTCGGTTTCGATCCAATCGGTATCATAAATTTCGGCGACCAGCGCCCGAGTTTTGGCATCAAAATCTTTGCCGCTCTGAAAATACTGCCGCACGCGGTTTTTCAACGCTGCTGCTTTGCCGATATAGATGATCCCGCCGCTCGCCGACTTATGAAAATAAACACCGGGGCTGCGCGGTAGAGTTTTGAGCTTTTGCTGCAACTGTTTATTCACAAGTACTATTATATCTTATATCAAACAACTAGGCTGCTGATTATGTCAGCCAACCTCTTCTTCTATAGTCATTTTCTATTCCGTAATATTGTTTCAAACAACTCAGGAAAAGTATCGTCGGCCATATCACGCTTACCACAAAAATGCCCATACCCCGGAAATAATCGATAACAGGCAGACGGGAAAGATTTTTTTATAATTTTTATTGCAGTATCAACTCGCACCGAGTCATTGTCAGAGTAGAATATAGTTAGACTACGTACGCGATCAAGTAGCGCCTCGTCAATCTTAAAATTAAAAAAACCGCCACGAAGCGGCTCATCATATCGAGCTTCGGGGTTAAACTTATCACCAAAAGCTGGCGCAACAAGATAAACGTCGCCTGCACAAATTTGCGGATTCTCACTCATCCATTGAATTAGAAAACCCCCGCCACAACTATGACCAACCAATATGGTTTCTGAATTTACATCATATTTTTCAAAAGCCTGTCGCCACAACGAGTAATCTGGTCGCCACGATTCAGGCATCTCGGGTGTCTGAGTGTCAATACCGTGAATTAGCAGCTGTTGTTGCAGCCATGGAATCCAAATCGAATTACTAGTGCTTGGCAAATTTGGGTTGAAATATGACTGTTTGGACGGCTTACCGTGAACAATTATCGCCTGCTTCATATTTCAATATTATCACAAGACAAGCCAGCTTATGAATTTGACAAATATGCAATGTATGATATGATAGCAAGCGAAACGATGGATGGTCTAAAACAACACATAACAGCTTTTTATGTAGGTGGTGGTGGTAGTCATTTGGCACGAGGCTAGACAACGAGCTATCATCATACCAAAAGCTGGCCATTCGCTCCATCCAAGCGGCGAAAACAAGCGCCTAGCGCCCCTCTCGCAACAGCAAGCCTGCCAATTAGTCGTCGACACCGGCTTAAAAATTTTGAGCACCAGCCTTCCAGGTAGAGAATCGGGATAAACAAGAAAGCACTTCAGCGACCTATCAACGGCGTAAGTATTCTTCTAAAAATTCGCCCCAGTCCGGCGCATTCTTCTCGCGGAAATAATGGCGCAAGAAATCAACCATAATTTGCTGGCGGTTTTCTGCCTCTATTCGCCCCGGCTCCGTTAGCATCAAGTCTTTCAGTTTCAGCAGCTTTTCAAAGAAATGATTGATGAAGCCGTCGGTATCATGCGTATTGCTGTCAGCATTATATTCGTGCGCCGCCAGATTAACATTCGGCCAAACTTTGGGATCGAAAATCCGCCCGCCATGATGGCAAGCATAAACCAGCGCCCGTTCAATACCGACCGCGCCAATAGCATCGCACATGTCGGCGTCAGACACAATTTGACCCGCCAGCCGCTGTGGTTGCTTGCCGTTCAGCCGTTTGCTATAACCAATCGCCGCAACATTTTCCAGCACCGCCTGGCTTAGACTATTAACCACTTCTGCCTGCGCCATAATATTTACTGCGTTCGTCAATTTCTCTGCCTGCGCCTTGCCGACCAATTTGTAATCATCAACGTCATGCAGCCAAGCCGTCAACAGCACTTCTTGCAAATCCACCAGTTCGCTGCATTCGCTAGCAAAACGCTCTGCCAGCAGCGCCACTCGCTCGACATGATCGTCAGCGTGTCCTGAGGTGTCGCTGCCTAGTAGTTCACGGACCAATAGTTTAACTTTATTAAGTTCAGGAGTTTGCTTATTATTCATAGCAATTATTATAGCCTACAGCTACCGTCTGCACCACTAGATTTGAGTTAATAAATAAACTACCGCAGACATTTCTCCACAATCCATCGGCATGCTACAATTATGTTAGCGTATGAAACACTTAAAGCATGCAGTTATCATATTATCTATTCACGGCTCTCTTGAAATTGTTGGCGGGCTGATGGCGCTTTTACCAATCAACAAAACTAAAGACTATATTTTCACAATGCCATTTTTGCGAGATAATTTGATAATGATTGGTGTTATCGGCATAATTTTTGGATTGCTGAGAATAGCTGCAGCAACTGGTCTGTGGCGAAATTTATTGTGGAGTTGGTGGCTAGCAATGATTATGTGTATAATCACCCTTATCCTGATGATTTTCATGGTACCCTCAGGAATCGGCGACGGCATACTAGCGGGTCCAGCAACTGTTTGGCTACTAATCGCTCGATACGGTAAACTTAAAATTATTAATAAGTAAACCTCATGTTACAATATCTGTAAGCTTTGTTAAATTAAGGAGGTTTTATGAAAACGCCAAAATTACTATTAATTATTGCTGGATCGCTTGCGACTATTGCGGCAGTATTAATTGCTGTCAGCTGTATACCGCCGTCCGGACCGGAACCAGAATACGTTTGCGTCAAAAACGGCCAGCCAAGTTCCGGGTTCAAAGACACCAAGAAAAATTGCCCGATAACTTCAGAAAGCTTGAAAGCTCATATGGCGTGGGAAGAAGGCCCGTTCGGCAGAGGCAAATATATTATGCGCCAAATCGCCGTCGTATCAATACTTGGCGCGATTGGCTGTGCTGTTGCTTCGCCAATTGTAAAGTCAAAGCAGAACAAAAAGTCAGAAAAGTAAAATTAACAAACTCATATAATATAATACAACTAACTGAATCTGCCATCTTTTTATGCAAGTAAGGTTACAAAACACTGTGTAATTTTACGGAAAATTTGACTTTTTGTCCTAATATTGATATATGTTAACTTTTCGCTCAAAGTTTCGAAAAGGGCGAAGAAGTCGCCCTTTGCTTTGAGCTCACCTTTTGGAAGGAGGCGAGAGTAGTGGGAGATCGCACCATCGCACTGGGCGGTCTGACGACGGTACCGATCAATATCGGCATTGTCGTCGGCACCATATTACACTGCTTCGGCGTGCCCGATACGGTGTGCGCCACCATCGGGGCGGCCATCGCCGTCCCCGGGGCGGTTATCACCCATATCCTGCTCATGCGCGACTTGCGCAAGCAGGATAGGGCTTAGGCCCGCTCGAAAATAGCTCGCTGAAAATTGTTCAATTCGGTTCGAGACGCACATTTTAGCGTCTGCTGGATTGAAATCCAGTTTCCGGCTTGAGCACGTTTTGGCGGGCTATTTTCTTTTTTTACAAAAACCGCCGCCCTTCCAGCGCGTGCCCGAGGGTAATTTGATCGGCGTACTCTAGATCGACGCCCACAGGAATGCCGCGAGCTAAACGCGAGACCTTGGTAGCTAGGTGCGATTCCTTGATTTGGCGCTGGATGAATAGTGCGGTTGATTCACCCTCGACGCTAGCGTTGGTGGCGATAATAACCTCCTTGACGTTATCGTCGCGCAATCGCTGCAATAGCTCAGGTATATGAAGCTGTTCTGGCCCGACGCCGTCAATCGGCGAAATCGTTCCGCCCAATACGTGATAAGTACCCTGGAATTGCCCGGTGCGTTCTAATGCCACTATATCTAGCGGTTCTTCAACAACAGAAACTAGCTGGCGATCGCGTTTCGGATCGCTATATAAGGGCGAGATTTCCTGGTCAGCGTCAATTAGCGCGAAAGTTTTCGGGCAACTTTTGACCTGCGCGTGCAGCTGCCGCAAAGCGTTCGCTAACGCTTCGGTGGTGCGAGAATTGTTTTTTAGCAAGAAATAAGCATAGCGCTCAGCCGTCCGCGGCCCAACGCCTGGCAAATGACCCAACTCCTCAATAACACGCTCAAGCGCGCTTGGCAATAGTGCCATTAGTTTATAATCCGAGGCTTCCTAGCCCGCCCATCAGCGGTTTCATTTTTTCGGCAGCGATTTCTTGCGCTTTAGCCATACCGTCGCGGATAGCAATCTCGATCCAGTGTTCAAGCTGGTGGATATTATCCAGATCAACGTACTCTGGATTAATTTTAATTGACTTGATCTTGAGCTCGCCGGTGATTTGGACAATGACTGCACCGTCGCCCGCTTCAACCTCGACGATTTCTTTGGCTAAAGCTTTCTGTGCTTTGCGCAAATCATTCAACATTTTCATTTGATTCAAGGCCATTTTGACTCCCCTTCTTCAGAAATTAACTCTATCAATTATAACTTATTACGGCAATTTTTTGTAGACATAGAGCCGGTCGCCATTTTGAGCACGAGCGTTAGTCATAATACTCTCTAGCTGCCATTCTTTCGGAATCTTGCGGCGGGCGGCACGCGTCGCCACCGCTTGGGTTGCTTCGGGATTAAGCTCGGTAGCAACCGTTAAGGATTTATTGTAGTGAGCAGCTAGATTATAAATAGGCGCCTCGTCCGCATCAGCCAAGAGTATCATATTTTTTTGACGCCGCAATTGGGCATTAACTAACGATAGATCACTATTGTAGGCGCGAACAACGGCCGGATTGTACGTATATCCGTTAAAATATTGGTTAACGCTGATATAAATTAATCCGCTGACTAGTACGCTTAATGGCAATAAACCCACAACGCGAGCATACGGATTGCAAGGAAATAGCCGATACCAGTAGCGAATCAAGAAATCAAAGCCAGTAGCAACTGCAATTACCATCAGAACAAATATTACATACTGATTATTATAATTAAGCAAGGCGAGCGGCACCATAACCAAGCTCATCAGGATAGTAACATAACTGCGCGCTGTATAATGTGTCGCTAATAAGCGGCAAAAACCCAGCAAGGCAATAGCCGCCAAAGGCATAACATAAGCCGGCCTCAGCAGACCATCGGCGGCGCTATCGGTAGCAGCAAAGCCAAACAGGCTAAGGCTCGAAAGCAGTGCATTAGTTTTGAGATGCACGAAGTCTGACGGCAAACCGAGTAGTATTTTACCAATGCCTTTTGGCTCTAATATTAAGGCATAAACTAGAGGCGCCATCGCAGCCAAGCCGACCAGCAGTGCAATGAGTAGTTTTTTCTTGGGCAGCCGCTTGATAATCGCTCGAATATGCGGATGAACTAAGGTTACGATAATTATAATTAAATCCAGATATACGCCCATCGGCAGATAGAGCGCGACGCTCATCAATACGCCGCCAAGCACTTTCCAGAATGTATGAAAATGTTTACCGCGCGTTACATACATGCCCGCAACCATCAGCCATACTGCAACAGCGCTAAAGGTAATACCGGGCGTACCGTCTTGCGCCTGAAACAGAAAATGCGTCGAAGTCGCCAATACGACTGTCGAGATGACAGCAACATTAGGCTTGAACCAAGCGCGAATCAACATGAAAATACCTAGCATCGTCAAGGTGCCGAGCGCAATTGACGGCAGTTTAATCGAAAATTCGCTGACACCAAACACAAAAATTGATAGCCGCTGCAGTAGATAATACGGCAGATTTACCACCATCGACGGCTCAAGAGTTTGGCGCGACAACATACTAGCCTGGCTGACAGATTTGATTTCTTGCTCGCGCAAACCGCCAGGAGTATACAATACGCCGATCCATAGCACTGCCACCAAAAGTACGGCGATGCAAAAATAACTCAAAACATAGCGATATTTATATAAAGTATAGTCCGCAGGTTTACGCATACTAATTATGATTATATCACGCGAGAGATTATTCGTGGCGCTTATCGAGCGACATGAACCGCAGGCGCTCTGGGTGGAAGTATAACTGGACTTTGCCAACCGGGCCATTACGGTGCTTAGCAATTATTAAGTCGGTGATATTGGCGACATCTGGGTTGTCTGGTTCGTAATAGCCAGGGCGATAAATAAACGTAACAATATCAGCATCTTGTTCGATACTTCCCGACTCGCGCAGGTCAGCCAGCTGCGGAATTGGTGGCGTACGATTCTCAACCGACCGGCTAAGCTGGCTAAGCGCTATCACTGGCACATTCAACTCGCGAGCGATGATCTTCAAACCGCGGCTAATTTCGCTAACTTCTTGGACGCGATTGCCGTTGTAATTACCATTGGCCTGCATCAACTGCAGATAGTCGACGACAATTAACCCGAGCGTTTGATTATGCGCGATTCGGCGGGCTTTGGTGCGCATACCGAGAACGCTAAGTGCTGGCGTGTCATCAATATAAATCGGCGCTTCAGCCATTTCGCCCATGGCTTCGCTGATTTTCGCAAAGTCGTCATCGCTGAGATTACCAGTACGAATATTCCAGCTATCAACACCGGCAGCATCAGCCAGCATACGATCGATTAGCTGCTGCTTACTCATCTCGAGACTAAAGAATAACACTGGCAGTTTAGCAATAGTCGCCACATTGTATGCCAAGTTAGTCACAAACGCAGTCTTGCCCATAGCTGGCCGGGCTGCCAGGATAATCAAGTCGCTGCGCTGTAAGCCGGCTGTCATATTATCGAGATCTTGATAGCCGGTGCGGATACCGCGCAGCTGGCCTTTATTGCGGTGTAGCTCTTCGATGCGCGAAAAACTCTCGTCGAGGATAGTCTCGATACTAACCAGATCTTGCTTAATCGTTTGGTCAGAGACGTTGAATAGCTCGGCTTCTGCCTTCTCGAGGATTTCCTGGGTTGGTGTTTCTTCGTCAAATCCTAATTCGCTAATTTCGCCGCTAGCTTTGATCAGACGCCGGCGAACAGCTTTCTGAGCAACGATTTCAGCATAGCTAGCAGCGTGAGCAGCCGTAGGTACATAGTTAGTTAGCTCGGTTAAGTACGTCGAGCCACCAACTGTCTCGAAATTATCCGTTTTCTTGAGTTCCTCGGTTAGAGTCAATAGATCGACTGGCTTATGCTGCTCGTACAAATGCATCATACTTTTAAAAATCAGCTGGTGCCGTTTGTCGTAAAAATCTTGTGGTTTTACTGTCTCGCTGACATCCGCTAGCACGTCGTCGTCAATCAAAATTGCTCCGAGTAAGCTCATCTCGGCGTCGATACTCTGCGGCGGTATTTTGGCAGCGACTTCTTTTTGCTTGGCCATTACAAATTCACCTCTTCTCCTCCGCCCATAATATCAAGAATAGCGGCGGTTTGGCTATCTTTTGGCGGTTTTGGCTTAGCGCTGACGATAATTTCACGGTCAAGCTTTTGTGCCTGTAGAGCGCCAGCAAGCACTGGCAGCGACTTTTCGATTTGATTTTTAGCAAATTTCTTACCAGCAAAAATCGTTAACTGCTGATCGTCTAATTCGTAACCGCTTTTCGCAAGATAACTATAGGCGCCAGTGGATTTTGCGTGAACAGCCTCGAGAAATTTTGACCAGTCAAAATTAACTGTTTGGTTTGGCTGGGCATTTTTCTTCTTTTTTTGCGGAGTATCGCTAGCTGGCTGCGGCGCGTAAACAGGTGCTGGTTCGTTCACGGCCATTGGTTGCGCTGATTCCGGCTGCGCTGGCGTTGACGCCGCGAAAACATCAGAATTAGAAACATTTGTATTAGAACCAAGCGCTATCAGCAATTTGACATACGGCCAAGCGGTTTTCTGATTTGATAATAATTTGTCGGCCAGCGGCAAGCAATTAGATTTATTGATGATGTCGCTACGGATTTCGTACAGTAATTGCTCGCTGATAGCATTGGCTGGCACGCCTCTATGCTCAAGCGTGCGCAAGGTATCGGCGATAGTTTGTAAATCGCCCGCGCAATAAGCCTCTAGCAGCTGTTGAATTTCAGCCGTGCTTGCTAAGCCTAGCGAATCTTCGACCATAGCGGCAGTGACTGTCTCGCTGCTTAAATTTCGCATTTGATCTAGCAGGCTAATACTATCGCGGAAGCTTCCCTGCCCATAGCGAGCAATTAGCTGCAGGGCGTCGTCGTCGATAGAAATCTGCTCGGCATCAGCAATGGTACGCAAATGCGCGGCAACTTCGTCTTGGCTAATTGTCCGGAAATTAAAGCGTTGGACACGGCTAAGAATCGTAGCTGGCAATTTATCGGCGTCAGTGGTTGCTAGAATAAACACAGCGTGCTCGGGCGGCTCTTCAAGCGTTTTGAGCAGTGCATTAAACGCTGATTTGCTCAGCATGTGAACCTCGTCAATAATATAGATTTTTTTGGGAGCGCTAACGGGCGCAATCTGAACCTTCTCGCGCAAATCACGGATATCTTCAACTGAATTATTGCTCGCTGCGTCAATCTCGATAATGTCGAGATGAGTTGACTCATCGCGGTACGGCAATCGATTGATTTCGTGTGCCAGAATCCGTGCAATCGACGTTTTGCCAACGCCGCGCGGTCCTGTCAATAAATAAGCGTGCGCCGTCGTTCCGTTAGCGATTGCCCGCTCTAAAATCGCCGTAATATGCGGCTGCCCGACAATCTCGCTCAGCGACCGGCTGCGATATTTCCGATATAAAGCCTTACCCATTTGTTATCCATTATAGCGCAGAATTAGTGATTAGTTAAAATAGTGAAGCTTGAACCGGCGCCAAATCTAGCTGCTCGACAGTGCGACTTATGGTTATATCATATCCAATATATTTTTTAATCGGTGAGAAAATAAAGCGGCTATCCTGTCGCATAATTAATATACCGCCGATTAATCCAGCAAAGCGTCCAGCGATTTTTGGCTCGATTATTTCCGTTAGATCATCGCTTTTTGGTTCGATAGTTAGCATGTATGGCGATAAATTTAAGAACTCGCTGTTATCAAATTTAACGCCTAACTGCTCTGCGATCCACTGAATTGTTTGATGTAATTTCTGCTCGGCCAGCGTCGGATCATAGCGTTCATTTGCTAGAATTGTTGCTTTCTTGCGCAGCTGCACACTCTCGCAAAGACCTGGCAGCCGGGCGATCTTCGCTTCGTATTGGCGAGCGATGTTAGCACTAGGAAATACTTCAAGGATAGCAGCATTGCGGGCACCTTGTTCTAACAATCGCGCTAGTTTGCGTTCAGCATAAGAAATACCGACCTTTATCACCTCTGGCGAGAAATAAGCTAAATATAAGATATGCGGCTGCTGATTCAGCTCAGTCTGCTGTTGACTGATATTGGTAGTATTGTAGAACGCTGGATTGAAGCCAGTCTTTTGCTGGCACTCTGGGCATTGTTCGTATTTATCATCAAGCTGGCGGTCGCCAGGACAGCGATGACATTGCTTAGCTGCCAAATCGTACCAACCAATACATTTTTTGGTGCTAGTGTCAAACGACAGAGTAAATTCGCCTTGCGGCTGCATACGCCAGAACTTACCGCCATCATCCATGACGCGCAAATACGGCAAGTTACTACTGGGATCGTAGCTGACCCGTGTAAATCGAAAAGTTCCCTCGCCTAAATCATGCATTAATACCCCTATTTGTGATGATCCAAACTTATAAATTATAGAGCTGCTTCAACCGCCGCCCAGGTGGCATCAGAATTGTCTTCTGGCACAATGATAGTAACCTGATCACCAACATTGATACGGAAATAGGTCACGCTCGCCAGCAAAATCCGATATTCTTTGCCTTGCGCTTCAACATAGTAAGCGCCGTCATGCTGCGTAAGCGTACCGATAACTTGCTTGCGGGCAACCGGGCCAATTTGCTTGTAAATGAAACCACCATCATCAGCGATAGTTAGTTTGAGGATATCGCCCTCAACTAGCTTAGACTTGCTAGCATAATTAGCCGGTACCGGGTAATTTTTGCCATCCGGGCCGACCATCGTCTGGCCGTCGAAAACGCCCTCGATAACTTTGCCCGAAACATCCTCGCGGCTATTAGTTGGCATCACGACTTGCCCGTCTTCGCCCATTATGCTAATTAGTAGCTCTTTGGCAGCAGCCAAATTAGTCTCGGCGTCTTGAATAAGCATCTTGAGCCGCTTGACTTGTTTCTCTGGTAATTCTGACATACTAGTCTCGCAATCCTTTGTATGTTTTTATAATATCATTCCAATTATAACGCATCAGGATATCACGTCAACCCTTTAGGCTATCTTTCCACAAGTTTAACAGATATGAACGCAAAGTCGTTGTAAAAATCGTCGACCGCTTCAGACAAACAAAAACGCCCCCAGATTTTGGAGGCGTTTTCTAAAACAATACGATCGTGCGAATCTGGAAATATATTCGAGATTAAGCGACTTCGACGGTAGCGCCAGCCTCTTCCAAGGCTTTCTTGGCAGCTTCGGCTTCGTCTTTACTGACTTTCTCTTTGATTGGGCTTGGCGCGTTATCAACCAAAGCTTTCGCCTCGCCGAGGCCAAGGCCGGTTAGTTCCTTGACGGCTTTGATGACGGCGACTTTTTGGCTGCCAGCGTCTTTCAAAGTGACAGTAAATTCAGTCTTTTCATCAGCGGCGGCCGCACCAGCGTCGGCAGCTGGACCAGCAACGGCAACTGCGGCAGCAGCTGGCTCGATGCCGTATTCTTCTTTGAGGATATTCTTTAATTCATTTACTTCGAGAACTGTCAATTTAGTCAGCTCTTCGGCAAGTTTCTTTAGGTCTGCCATAGTGATTCTCCTTGTAATTAAAACTATTTTAATTAGATTGGTTGCTTAAGCGGTTGCTTTGTCTGCCACACCGTCCAGCAATGCATGCAGATTGCCAGAGAGCGCGTTGGTAACGTCGTGTACCGGACTGAGCAGTTGTGCCACAGCCTCGGCGATGAGCTGATTCTTGCTCGGCAAGCCAGCCAGAGCTACCACATCGGCAGCGCTCTGAGCCAAGCCCTCACCGCTGAATCCAGCGACTAGCTCGACGCTAGGATGAGTCTTTGCAAAGTCGTTGAGGATTTTAGCAGCCATCACCTCGTCGTCGCTAGAAACAGCATAAATTAGCTGGCCTTGCAGCGCAGAAGTATCAGTCTCTTTGAACGTCTCGCTAGCGGCAAAAGCTACGCGCACCAAGCGGTTCTTGACAACTTTGACGACTACGCCGTTTTCGCGAGCAGCTTTGCGTAGTTCTTGCAATTCAGCTACGCTGGTGCCCTGGTATTTTGCCACGGCAATAGCTTTTGCACTAGCAAACAACTCGCTCATCTCTGCAACCAAAGCTTGTTTCTTATCTTTGGAAATTGCCATTGATAATACTCCTTTGGTTTATTTGATATTTAAGCGATCGTATTGTTAAGGGGCGACATTCGGCGAGCAACAAAAAACTTTGGCGCTCGCCAAAGACTATACTACAGGAAAAGTTGATTCCCTCGGCGGCATATTAAGCAGAATTACTCCTGCGGCCGCTGTCTCTGGCAATGTCTAATATCTATTATAGCAAATTTTGCTGCATTACACAATAGCAAATGCTTGACATCTTTAGGCGTTTCTGGTACAATAGAGATTCGTGAGAACGAAGACAAGCCCTGGTGTTTGTACAAGGGAATGTAATACGCTTAACCCTGTTGACGAGCAGGGTTTTTCCAGTCAACAATATCCAGAGAAATATAATTCAGACGATCTAGTTGACAGCCTGGCTATTAATTACCTAAGGGCAGCCTCGCGGGAGCGTCCTGATCTGATTGAGCATGCTCATAGAGTTTATGGGTTAGTTAAGGCTTTTGCCGACGATCTTATGCCTGATACGCGCGATGCAATTATGCTGCATGATATCGTATCCCGATTCCGTAACCCAGACGGAAAATATAGCCAAGAATCGCGCGACGCTGCCGGACTAGCACTATTAAGATACTTTACCGACCCCAAAATCCCCCATGATAAAGCACGCTATATGCGGGATATCTTGTCAGATTTCGACGAGATTGAGGTAGCGGCCGGCAGACATCGGAAAACATTAGCCGACGAAGCCGCTGCAAGCTTGCCAGATGAGAATAATCGCCGTAAAGATATAGCCAGCGTCATTTCCGACAGGTACGAGGGTGTCGTTCCAAGAGAAGCTTGGGCTATATCGGAGGCTCGCATCGATCCGGAATACATGAAAGACTTCTTGCAGACTGTAAATATCGAATCTGTGATTATTAAAGCTTGCGAATTGATTGATAATTTGGAACATCCGGTATCCAACCGGGAGTCCGCGCTGTTGCAAGATGTTTTAGAAGCAGAATCGTTCTATGCTCCGCTGTGCGAAGTATTGGGGCTAGAAGCTTTAGGCTCGAAACTGCTAGGCCTAGCAAAACGTATCCGCCTCGAGAAGTTGAACAAATTTGATTCGATAGAGCAAGCAAGAGACATGTTATTCAATATAAAGACAGTCGGCGTCAGGCGTATATTGGAGAATATTTTCGGTGACAAATACGATGTTTCACTTGTAGTCGGCCCTGATTATAGCGGAGAATGTCCTGCCGTAGTTGGCGAGTTCGCAGCCCAACTGCCCAGCGGTCGCCTAACCTCTGGCAATTACCGCTTGAAATCTGTCGGCTCGTGCGCTGATAAATCAGATCGCGACAACGGCAATATGCCTATGGATCCATTTGCTCTGATGGATATCTCGCCAGACATAAAATCATCGGCGAAAAACTTTGCCGAAATAATGCAAATCCTTTCTGACTCGCCAGATGTCGAACTGCAAAGAGCAACTAGCAAAAAATCCGCTATCTACGTCCAGGGCGCTAGCGATTATGTCGAAACTATAACCCAAACTTTAGCCGAAGCTGGCATAGACAAATCGCAAATTCAAATAAAAGAACAAACTGAAGCGGACATCGAAAAAAAAGGATACAAGAAGATGGAAGTCTCAAAAGTAACGTTTATCACAAGGCAAGAACATCCGTATAAACCTGGCGAAACAATCAACATTCCTATCGAGTTTCAGTTTTTGACCAAAGATGAGCGCCAACGATCGCGAACTGGCGACATCGCACATATTGCTTACAAATATATTGATACTAAACTCAAGAAGGAAGGCTACTACAAGCTGCCCGATGACGATCCTAAAAAGAAAAAATTGGACGAAGAAGCTCGTAAGACGCGCAAGCTATTCGTAGGAGTCCTCAACGATATCCATGATCGCATGAGCCGCTTGAATCCTGATAGCTATGAAACCAACGGCCAGTCAGACGAAGGCGGCGAGAAACTATTCCACGAGCTTGAGCATCTTTTGAAAGAGCTGGATATAATTGAATTATAGCTGCTGAACAATTGATTGAATTTCAACGTTTATTTGCTCGGCTGTCTTGTAATAACCATTGCTGTAACATTCTATAACATGAGATGAAGGCAATTCACTAGCAATTGTACGATAGGCAGCATCAACGCGTTTCTGAAAATTACTGCTGCGTGACTCGAAAGTATCTGAAGTGTCTATACTTTGGCTGCGCTTAGCAATCCGTTTTTTACGCTCGTTCTCGTTATCAAGGGCCAAAATAATAATGAAATCTGGCTTCATGTAACGCTCGGCTGTAAAAAGTTTAGTAATTGCCACGATATGATCCGTATCAACTCCCTCGCCATATCCTTGATAGGCTAAAGTTGAAATATAGTTACGCGCCGAAACGACAACAGCGCCGCGATTTAGCGCTGGTGCAATTTTTTGTTGCCATAGTTCGCGGCGAGCAGCGCTAAATAGCGCTAGGTTGATTTCAGGATCGCGGGCTAGAGTGCCGTTTTTGATTAGCGAGCGCAGATAGTTAGCAATGGGCGTAGTTTTGCCTGGGTCGTCGCTGCCAGGCTCCTCTACAATTATCACTTCCCGGCCTTGCTGGCGGCAGTAATCAGCCAATAGCCCAGCTTGGGTTGATTTGCCTGTACCATCGTTACCTTCGATGACGATATAAGTACCGCTCATTACACAATCTCCGGCCTTTACAGTAATCCTTCGCTAAGACCAGCGACAGGTTGCGGTAATTCTACCGGCGAAGCATAAGCTCGCGGCAATAGCATCCACGGCCGCCAAGCAGCTTTAACAGCGGCAAGGTCAGCGCTAATATTAGCCTGGTAATTACCAGAGGCCTTGGCATATTCGGTAGCCACTGGTCCAGTAGCACTAAAGACAATCTGCGCTATACGATAGCCAACTGGCAGCACAATGTACTCATTTTCGTTGAGATTATGAACCTCCATAGTCCAGCGGTTAATATAGCCTGGGTCGCCCCAACCAGCGCAGTAGCAAGCTGAGATGCCGATACGACCAGTAGTACTACGAGCCTGCATACTAGTAGTACCTGGCGGCAGAATACCGATAAATTCATGAGTATGCGCCAGAATTCGCTCGTTTGGCCGCAAGACGATGACTGGATGATCGTCATTAATACCTTTGATGCTATCAATGCCAGCGACACCTTGATCAGTAATTCGGCGGCGAACTTCGTGCCACGGTTTGGCAATTTTGTATTCACCAAAATAGCGCCGAACGTCAGTTTCGTCGAATGGATTAAATAACCTTTCCTTCCCCTGACCGCCAGCTCTATAAAAATAATAGCCAAGCGTTACATCAACACTGCTACCATTGATACGCGCTGGCGCTGGGTCGCAAATGATATGACCGCCTGCTAGTGCTGCTGCAATTTCTCTATCGCTATAAATGCCAGTTGGCTGCGATAATTCGGTCGAATCTGTTCTCATGTCTTTTCATTATACATTCACCGCTACCGCTTACACAACTAGCCTGTGATATGATTAAGTTGATGGAACGCGATCAGAAAAAGCAGTGCAACATAGTAGTAGCCTACGATCGCCGGCGCGGTATTGGCATTGACAACAAGCTACCGTGGGGGCGCAGTTTGCCAGCAGATTTGCAGCATTTTCGCCAATTAACCACTGGCGGTACAGTAATTATGGGCCGTAAAACTTATGAATCTATCGGCCGTCCGCTACCAAATCGCCAAAATATCGTATTAACTCATTCCAAGCTGAACGGTATCGCTACAGCTAGCTCGCTAGAAAGCGCTCTGCAAATGGCAAGCAAAGATACAATATACATCATTGGCGGTGCAACCGTTTACGCGGCCGCACTCAAATCAAATGTGGTAAGTAGAATATACGCTACAGAAGTCGACGCAGAACTTCCAGCGGATACATTTTTCCCCGAGCTTGGCGATACTTGGCGTAAAACATCAGAAGAAACACATGCTGCTGATGACGCTAATACTTATCCTTATATATTTGCGATATACGAAAAGTAGTCTTGCCATACAGCAATATTTAGACTGAAATTGGCGCTTTGATAGCCGGCCATGGATCGTAGTTTTTTAATTTGAAATCATCAAGATCATAATCATCGATTGATGGTTTTGGTGTGATATCAAGAGTTGGTAACAGACGCGGTTGGCGTGTCAACTGAAGTTTTGCTTGCTCGAGATGATTCAAATACAAATGAACATCGCCGCCCATCCAAACAAATTCACGCGGCCGCATATCAACCTGCTGTGCAATTATCATAGTCAATAATGCATAGCTAGCAATATTGAATGGGACGCCCAGAAATGTATCGCACGATCGCTGATCAAGCCGGCACGATAACCAGCGCCGCTGGTCGGAGTCATTGGAATCAGCGGGTGTGGTATAGAATTGAAATAACATATGGCATGGCGGCAAAGCCATGTTGCCTACTTCGGCAGGATTCCAAGCGGTAACGATTAGCCGCCGTGAGTCTGGACTAGCGCGTAGTTGATTAATAACGTTAGCAATCTGGTCAATATGTTCACCATTAGGTGCTGGCCATGCCCGCCACTGCGCGCCGTAAACTGGACCGAGATCGCCGTTCTCGTTAGCCCACTCGTCCCAGATATGAATTCCGCGTTCTTGCAGCCAGTGCACGTTGGTATCGCCACGCAAAAACCAGATCAACTCGCCGAAGATACCTTTGGTAAAGAGCTTTTTAGTGGTAAGTAGTGGAAAGCCTTCGCGCAAATCAAAACGCATCATGTGCCCGAAGATACTGAGCGTACCAGTACCTGTCCGGTCATGCTTTTCGACACCTTCTGCTAGAATACGGTCGAGTAAATCAAGATATTGTCTCATTCCTACCCTCCTTCTAAAAATAGAGCGAGATGCTAGGTCTCGCTCTAAAATTATATGAGTTTATTTTGCTTGATAATCAACTTTGATACCGGGGCCCATAGTAGTAGCTACAGCAACCGATTTAATGTAAACACCCTTAATAGAGGACGGTTTCTGCGCCTGCAAGCTAGCAAAGAAAGTATTGGCGTTTTCAAGCAATTTTTCAGCGCCGAAGCTAACCTTACCAACACTTAAATGGATAGCAGCCTGCTTGTCGACACGATATTCTACCTTGCCAGCTTTGGCTTCTTCGGTAGCTTTGGCGACGTCGGTCGAGACAGTACCGCTCTTCGGGTTCGGCATCAAGCCTTTCGGGCCGAGCAAACGAGCGTACTTACCGAGTTTTGGCATGTAGGCTGGCGTAGCGATTAAGACATCAAAATCAAGCGTGCCCTTGTCAAGAAGTTTTACAATAGCCTCATCGCCAGCAATATCAGCACCAGCTTTTTTGGCTTTGTCAGCATCAGTGTCAGCTGCGAAAACGGCTACTCGGACAGTCTTGCCGGTACCGTGAGGCAGGACTACAGTCGAACGAATATTTTGGTCGGCTTGACGCGGATCGACGCCTAAACGAACGTGAACTTCAACGCTAGCGTCAAATTTGCTCGGATTGGTTTCGGTAGCAAGTTTGATAGCATCGGCGAGCGTGTAGGCTTTGTCTTTTTCAACTTTTTCGGCAACCTGGCGGTAAGCTTTGCCGCGGCGTTCAATCAACGGACGAACCTTTGGTGCTGGACCTTTTTTGACAGCTGCTTCGGCGTCGCCCTGCGGCGTAGTGTCGCCAGCTTCTTTGCGAGCTTCTTTTTCAGCTTTGGCTTCAGCCTCTTCGATAGCTTTGGCGCTGCGCTTACCAGCTTTGGCAACTGTCGCTTCGCGGACTGAGTGCTTTTCAGCGGCAGCAATGGCCGTTTCAATCTCGGCTATAGTATTTTTTTCGCTGACGTCAAGCTTAAGCTCGGCAGCTTTTTCTAATAATTCGGCTTTTTTAGCCATCAGATATTTAATCCTTTCTGTGGTACAAGCGACTTGACGTCTCCCAACATTGATTTAATAAAACGTCTACGATTATACCAAAAAATAACTAGAAAGTCCACCTAATTTTCCAGAGGTAGTGTAGCATTACCACTATAAAATTATTGACCAAAATACTACGTTTTGCTATGATTGGTCTCATGTCCTGTGAAAATTACGATTAAAACAATAATAAGCCAGGACATAAATCCACGAGTATTTGAAGTTTAGCCTATCCGTGGGGGTATTTAACTAAGGAGATAATTATGCGTTTATACGGGGTCTTGACGACACTCGGCGCCGCTGGTGCAATATGCTTAATAGCAGCACACCCAGCCTATGCCGAAACGAGTACGGGCCGCTCGCTACTACTCGCACAGCAAAATAAAAATAAATTAACAATCGCAAGGAGAACACCGCTGCTAGCTACCCAAAACAAGAAAGCTTTGCTAGCAAAAGCCGACGAAAAGCAAACCAGCGGAGTTGATGACGATAAAGCCAAAAAACCAACGTCTACACCAAAGGACAAATCTAACGAAACAAAACCAATCGAACAATCAACCTACGCGATAGTAGCCGCAGGCGATAGCTTGGCGTCAATTGCCGAAAAATACAATACAACCTGGACGCGTATCTTTGACGCCAACGAGTCGCTTAGTAACCCAAATGCTATTGACATAGGACAGAAGCTGCGAATTCCTAGCGCAGAAGAGGTCTTGCCAGACCGCTCGTCAGCTATCGTTGCAGCGCAACAAGCAGCCGCCAGATCTAACGCAGCGGCGCCATCAGCTCGGACTTCTACAGTTACTACGAGATCGTATAGCTCAAAGCCGATTAATTCATCAAGCTACTACGTCGGCAACGGCATGTGGTGCACCGATTACGTTCACAGCCGCCGCCCAGACGTCGCTGTATACGGCAATGCCGGTTATGGTTGGATTTCCAGCGCTCAAGCTGCCGGTAAATCAACTGGTAGCGCCCCGCGCGCTGGAGCTGTCGCGGTGACAAACGGCCATGTGGCTTACGTCGAGTCGGTTAATAGCGATGGCAGCTATACTGTTTCAGAAATGGGTTGGAATTACCGCGCTGGCAATTACAACAAACGTACAGTAAGGCCAGGCACGTTCGGACAATTCATCTACTAAATAATTATAACTAGTAGAATTAGAAAAACCGCTACATACGCTAGCGGTTTTTTAATTTAGAACAGACAAATTACCCGCGTAAAGACTTATCCGCAGCCTCAACTAGTTCGCGCACAATCACTGCATAATCGTCATACACGCGAAAACCTGCAGCATAAGCGTGCCCGCCGCCACCAAAATATCCAGCTATCTGCTCTGACACTGGCATATTACTGCGTAATTTCCCGGTTAATTTACCGTCAGGGTAAGTTTTGATAGCGCAAGCCACTTCAACCCCCTCGACTAAACGCATTTCGTCAAGCACTAGAACGCTCGGATTATACTGATCGCTATATTTCTGGATCTCTTCCCACGGAATATGAATTATAGCTAATTTACCATCAAGCAAATATTCGATACGTTCAATCAAGCGGCCCTTGTATGCCAAAATCTCTGGCGACTTTTTCATAAATTCGCGGCGTCGTTCTTCAATAGCTGAGTTGCTAGCACCGAGCGCAGTTAATTCGCCAGCGACACGAAACGAGTCGGCTGTGGTATTTTGTGTTGTTAAGCCTAGGCTATCGCTCATGATAGCAATCAGCATATTTTCTGCAGCTTGCGGATTAATTACCCAGCCGGCAGTATGCGCTAGATTGTAAATCAGTTCGCCAGCTGCAACTACTGGCTGGGTGACATGAGTAGCATCAAAAGTCAGCGTCGAATCAGTTGCGTGATGATCCAATACCATAACGGGATGCGTCTCAAGAAAATGACGCACACCTGGCATACTTAAGCTTTTACTGATTAATAGTTCAGCATTAGTATCAACGATAATTGCTAAGTCAGTATTCGTGTCAAAATCGCTAGTTATTCGATCCCAACCGTGAATGTAACGTAAGTATTTCGGGGTATCAACTGGACAGTGCAGCTGAACATTTTTGCCGAGGTTACTTAGAATTTCTTCCAAGGCTAAGCTGCTGCCGATACTATCACCGTCAGGATTTTCCGCTTGGACTACAACAATTTTCTGCGCGTTATTGATAGCGTCAATAGTTTTGTCAAACATCACCTAATAGTATAGCAGCAATTAGCTAGCCTTGCATTCGAATTAGCCAGATAAACTCTGCATAGAAAGAGCAACTTTACAGCTTCTTATCAAGAATGATTAAGTGTTCAATATGTGGCGTACGCGGGAAAAAGTTGTAGCCACGGTGGTGGACAATGTGGTAGTTTTGCTGGAGTAGGGCGACGTCGCGGGCTTGGGTGACAGGATTGCAGCTGAGATAAATGATACGCGGCGGTAGTTTTTGCAACAATGTCGCAATAACGTCGGGATGTAGGCCGGCGCGCGGCGGATCAACGATGACGATTTCCTTGCCTGTAATGTGGTCGAGGGCTTGTTCGCTGGGGGCGAGGACAGCGCGAGCGTCGGTGCGGTCAAGTTCGGCGATGTTGCGCTGCATTTCGCGGACAGCGTCGGCGTTGATTTCCACCAGCGTGACGTTGCCGCCGCCAATGGTCAGACCAATAGTGCCGACGCCAGCGTAGAGGTCGAGGGTTGGTCGATCGGCAGCGAGTAGCACCTCAGAAAAAATCTGGGCAACTTCACGTGGGTCCCGGATTATTTTCTGATGGTGCTCGAGCTGCCGACCCGAGTGTTGGCCAGTACGATCGCGCAGCACCCACTCCCGCATATCACGCAGCGCCTGCTCGTAAACCGGGATGTTGACTTGGAAAAAGCCTTCGCAGGCGTAGCGGAATGGTATGCCAAGGATAGTATCAGTCAAGATGGTGTTACCGAAACGCGCCAAGCGCTCGGTGATGCGGCTGGCTGGCGAGCGCGGGTCGGAATAGATAATTTCCCCGCCCTGAGCTGGTAGCTTGGCGGCTTCATCAGCAGTAATTATTTCGGGCAAGCGATCCTTAACATACAACTGCCATACGCAACTTCCGGACTGATCGCAGCGGATGAGCAAGGTTTTGAGCTGGCGAGCCGCGACGCGTTTATGGCGCAGCAAATCGCGGATCGCACGCGCCAAGTTGTTGATTTCTGGGCGCGCCAAACTTGTGCCATCGACGACAATCTTGCCTTTGCTGCCGCGGCGAAAAAATGCTAAATCAAGCGTATCGCCAGATGATTCTTCACGGTCGCTATCCGTGTCTATCTCTTGGTTATTATCAGAAAATAATTCGGGACCCGAGACAATCCCAGATTTTTTCTGAGATACTACTCGAGACACTACCGATTCGCTATACCAGCTAAATTCGACTTTGTTGCGATAACCATATGCAACATTGTCGCAATAAATGTCAATCGCCGCCGGTAATGTAACATTGTGCAGTGTAAAGGCGTCGTCGATCAGTTGCCTTTTGCATATCTGCTCTATCTCGAGCGGCATGATTTGCCAAGGGCTGGTCGACAGATAACTATCTGGATCGCGCGGCTGGATGCGGTCGGGGCTTGGCGAGACCACTTCCTTGACAATCGCTTCGACGAGGTGCGATTTCTTTTTGGTAACGCGAACAGTAACCGTCTCGCCGGGCAATCCGCCCCATACGAAACATTTGCGCCCGTCGGCCAGCGTCCCTAGTGCTTGCCCGCCGCCAACGATTTTGTCAAGGTGAATAGTCTCGAGTGACTGTCTTTTCATCATACTTATTATAACAAAATGAAAGATGCCGTTTGGTAGAGATCACGAATGGCGTCCCCACAGCAATAACGCATACCTTTCCAATGACAAAATTATGACGCTAGCAACTTAACAGTATGGCGAGCAATTTCGACGCCTTCATCTGTCGGTATGACAATTATCGGCTTGCTGACTGCCGCTTGCGAGATGCTAGTGAACTCGGTCGGGTTAAGACATGATTTGTTACGATTGCCGTCAAGTATGAAGTCGAGGCATTCCAAGTGAGCAACGATGCGCCGGCGCAAATTCGCCGAACGTTCCCCTACTGTGCCAGTAAATACCAGCAAGTCGGCGCCGTTCATGGCGACCACCATGGCGCCGATAGCCTTATGGACACTGTGAATCAAAGTCATCAGCGCTAGATGAGCAATATGGTCGCCATTAGCTTCGCGATCAAGAATTTCACGAATATCGCTAGTTCCGCTGAGTCCGAGTAGACCGCCCTTCTCATCAAGATAATGTTCAAACTGATCATCGTCGAGACCAAGTTTGGTTTTGAGCGCCATAGCAGCAGTGTAATCAATCGAGCCAGTACGCGTTGCCATAATTACCCCCTCTAGCGCCGAGTAGCCCATGGTGTTGTCGATACTGCGCCCGTGAAAAACTGCACTCACTGACGAGCCGCTACCCAAATGACAGACGACGACCTTTGGTGGTAATTTGCCGCGGTTCCACAGCTCATTAACGGCAGATGAGACCGACAAACCATGATAGCCAAAACGCTTAATCTCGAAGCGATCAGCGTCCTGCAGGTTTATGCCATAGTTCCAGGCGTAGCTCGGCTTGCGAGCGTGAAAAGCACTATCCGAAATTAGCGCTACCGGTACAGTCGGCAGCGACGAGCGCAGAGCCTCTAGCTCTTGCAGCGTACCGGAGACGTGAATCGGGTCAAGCGGCAAAATATCGCGTACATGCTGGACGACGTCGTCGTCAACAAGCCTGTCTTTGAGAAAATAGTTGCTCGGTGCAACAATACGCAGGCCGATCGCGCGAACGTCGCTAGGACTTTCTAGTAAATGTTCGCGGTTAAAAATGCCATACAGGTGTGCAGCCGACTGGGAAATGTCAGCAAAACCAAGCGGTACTTGCCGCGTATCGCCGCCAGTACGCAGCGTCGCGATTAATTCGCTGCCACTCTGCTCAATATGTAACGCGGCAACTTCTTTGAGCTTGTCGTCGACCAGCGCGTATTTGCGGCTAGCGCTGCCTGGATTTGCGATTAGTAGTAATGACATTCCCCCACCCTTTTCTTTACGTTAATTTGTTTGCCCGTGCCAGGCTTCCTCTTTTGCCTCGTCTAGTCCGCGTGCTGCTGGCCACACCCAGGCGTCAATTTCTGGCAAGTCAACGCCGTTAGCCTTGATATAAGCAGTATTCTCATCAATCTTACCTTGGTAAATCGAAGCTAAGTGCTCGGCCTCCTCAAACGGAACGACGCCATTGCGGCCCAGCTGGCGGAATGCAGCAATTGCCAAATCATAGCGGCTGGTTTCGTTGCGAACATGCATGTCAAACGGCGTGGTCGTCGACCCGATCTCTTTGTAACCGCGAATATCGAAGCGTGTCGAATCGACAGCATAGTTAAAGAGAATCGATTTGACTGTCTGCGGATAGCCATGGAAATTGAAGATAACTGGCTTGTCGTCAGTAAACACCTTGTCAAAGAACTTTTGGTCGGCAACGCGACGCAACGTACCAAAGCCAACAGTAGTCAGACTCGAAACGTTAACGCAGCGAATTTTAGCGTTCGGGCAATGCGTTTTGACAATATCAATAGCTGCCATAGTTTCTTTGGTCGGATAATCGCCGCAAGCGGCCATAACTAGATCAGGATATTCATCGCTAGCAAAATCCCAAACCATCAGACCAGCATCGACCTGTTGGCGAGCGAGTTCTGGCGACAGCCAGCGCGGCTCGAGAGTCTTGCCGGCCACCAGCGCGTTAATCTGGCGAACGCTTGACAGCATATGCTCTAAGCAAACTAGCGTGACATTACCGTCCGATGGAAAGTAAACATCACTGAAATTACTCTGGCGGCGTAGAATATCGTCGATAAAGCCAGGATTCTGGTGACTGAAACCATTATGGTCTTGGCGCCACCCGCTCGAAGTCAGTATATAGTTGATACTAGGTATAGTGCCGCGCCATTCGACGTTACGGCTTTGGGTAAGAAACTTAGCATACTGGTCAACCATGCTGCCGACGACTTGCAGAAATGCTTCATAACTAGCGAATATAGCGTGGCGGCCTGTTAGTACGTAGCCTTGCATTAAGCCTTGCATGTTGTGTTCGGACAACATTTCCATGACTCGGCCATCACGCGACAGATCCTTATCCCACTCCATGATCGGCCATTGCCAGCTACGGCTAGTAGCCTGGAATATCTCGTCAAGCTTGTTGGAATAAGTTTCGTCTGGGCTCATGAAACGGAAGTTCTTATTATCAGCGTTGAGACGAAAGACCTCGGTCAAGTAAGCGCCAGCCCGGCGCATACTGCTAGAGCCAATAGTGCCAGGGATTTCGGCGTCTTCAGCAAACTGCTCGACGTCTGGCAGCACCAGCGGCTGATAAACAATTGCGCCGCCACGAGCATGCGGCGACATACCCAAGCGCTTCTCTAGCTGTTCAGGCAAGATATCCTTGATAAAATCACCAAAACCTGTCGTTTCGTTGAATAGCTCGTCAAACTTATAACTCTTGAGCCATTGATTCAAGATTTTGAGCTGCTCGGGGTCGGATTTCGCTTCACTGAGCACTGTCTGGTGCGCCAGGCAATTACCTTCAATTTTGTTGCCTTCGACAAATTTCGGCCCAGTCCAGCCCTTTAGCGTGCGCATGATAATCATCGGCATGCGCGGCGCTTCTGTGTTCGTAATAGCACGAATCTCAGCAACCAAATTGTGAGCCCACTCAAGCGCGTTTGCCATTTCATCGTGCGGATCGACGCCGTCTTTTGTAGCGTCAACAATGCGCGGCTCATAACCGTAGCCGCTAAAGAGCGTCATCAGTTCGTAATTACTCATTCGGCCGAAAACAGTCGGCGCCGAAATCTTATAACCGTTGAGGTGAAGAATTGGCAACACTACACCATCTTTGCGCGGATTGAGCAATTTGTTAAGATGCCAAGCGCCAGCTGTCGGCCCAGTCTCGGCTTCACCGTCACCAACCAAACAGGCTACTGTCAAATCAGGATTATCCATCGCTGCGCCGTAGCTAGTACTGAGCGCGTAACCAAGTTCACCGCCCTCGAGAATCACGCCCGGCGTCTCGGGATTAGAATGGCTCGGAAAACCGTACGGCCAGCTAAATTCGCGGCATAGTTTGCGAATACCATCCAGGTTAGTCTCCATTGATGGATCAAAATTAGCAAGCGTACCTTCCAAAAACAAGTTAGCCTGTAGCGCTGGGAAGCCATGACCTGGCCCCAGTACAAACATCATGTCCTTATCATGTTTCTTGGCCGAATAGCTGAGATGCGCGTAAGCAAAGTTAATACCTGGCCCGCTTCCCCAGTGTCCAAGAATCCGCGATTTGATATCGTTAAAAGTTAATTCCTTTTTCAGCAGATGATTTTCTGCCAAAAATATTTGCCCCACCGTCAGATAGTCTGCCGCACGCAAATATTGCTTTATCGAGTGTTTTTCGTGTGCATTCATAACTTTATATTATAAAGGTTATGGTAAATATTGCCAACTGATTAGCCGCTTTTTCGTGGTAAAATCACATTATGAGACGCCAAGTCGCCACCCATTCGCAGCATTTTTTGCGTAATCCACGCTTGATTGCCGAGCTGATAGGCCACAGCAACATACGCCGCGGCGATTTGGTAATAGATATCGGCTCTGGCAGCGGCGCCATTACGGCAGTGTTAGCACGCCGATGCCGGCAAGTTTTAGCATACGAAAACGAACCAGGCGCTCTCAACAAACTACAGCAAAATATGCGCCGGCACAAAAACGTCAAAGTAATAGCGCAAGATTTTCTGCGAGCGAAATTACCAGATGAACCATACAAAGTTTTTGCTAATATTCCCTTTCATTTGAGCGCCGACATAGTACGCAAATTAACTAGCGACGATTTGCACACGCCGCAAGCAATCTACCTGATCGTCCAAAAACAATTCGCGCAAAAAATAGTACCGAGCGACCGGCACTTTACCTCTCAATTAGGCACACAACTAGCTCCATGGTGGCAGACACGAATCCGCCGACCGCTACGCCGCACAGATTTCACACCGCCGCCAGCAGTCGATACCGTGCTGCTAGAGCTGAAACCACGACCCGAGCCGCTCTTGCCTACATTAGAACGCGACGAGTACCAAAGTTTCGTCGCAAAATGCTACGCCTCGCAAAAAGCCTTCGCTGCCGTACCGCGCGCCAAAGCCAGCATCAACCCTGAACGCAAACCGTCAGAATTGACTCCCGAGGAATGGGTGCGACTGTATTCTATGTCGTAATTTCCATATCGTTGATGAGCGTGGTATAATACTTGTTGCACGCTCGTTTATTAGTGGGTCGTCGCCAAGTGGTAAGGCACTGGGTTTTGGTCCCAGCATTCGCAGGTTCGAGTCCTGCCGACCCAGCCAAATTATGCAAACGAAAATATCATAAACCGCTCAGATCTGGATAACCTAAGCGGTTTATTTTTATGAATCGTATCGACATTTAGCAAATTCATAGCTTACTTTGTTTTATTGACGCCACCCCCAAATACCATTAGTATAATAGATATGCGAAAAGTGTCTCTGCCGAGCATATTGCGGTACAAGAAATCTTACTTGCGGCATGATATCATAACGGCGTTATTGATAGCCGTCGTGAATGTTCCCAATGCGTTGGCTTTTTCGGTAATCGTCGGACTGCCGCCCGAGACTGGTTTATATACGACAATTATTGGTGCGCTAGTATTTGGGTTGTTGGGGTATTCACATCGATTAGTGGTTGGCGCAGATTCAGCGACGGCCATTCTGCTGGCGTCAGGCGCAGTGCTAGTGGCGCAAACAGGTACGCCAGAATATGTTAATACAATCGCAGCGATGACGTTGCTATCAGGCGTCCTACTACTATTGCTGGGGCTATTCAAATTTGGCTTTTTGGCAGATCTGGTATCGCGGCCAGTGATGATTGGTTTCATGGCAGGCGTGGGAGTGCAGCTGATTGTTACACAGTTACCAGCTTTATTAGGATTAAAAGCATCAGGCGGTTTCTGGAGTCATTTAGCGTCAATTACCGCGCAAGCTGGTTCAATCAATTGGATGACCGCTACGCTAGCACTCTTGGTGCTAGGTGTAGTGTTGTTTTGGCGATCATCGCGAATACCGAGCGAGCTAATCGGTATTGCTATGGCTGTAATATTTGCAATAGTATTTCATGTCGATGCGTACGGCGTAGAGTTTTTAGGTTCGCTGCCAAGCAACATACCAAACTTAATAGTGCCCACGGTGTCGCTCGAGATGCTAAATACAATTATGCCAACCGTATTATCAATTGCGCTCGTAGTACTAGTCCAGAGTTCCATGACAGCGCGTTCCATTGGTAGCGAGCACGACGATAAAATCCAGACCAACCAAGATACGGCAGCCCTTGGAATAGCTAATGTTGCTTCAGCTCTATTCCACGGCTATACCGTTAGTGCCTCGCCGCCGCGCAGCCAGTTAGCCGACTCGCTGGGTATGCGTTCGCAATTGAGCGGTATTGTTGCCAGCTTAGCAATGATGGTGTTGATCATTTTTGGAGGTACTTTGTTACACTACGTGCCGCTAACAGCACTAGCAGCGATAGTTTGTACGGCAGGTTTACGCTTGATTCGTTTTCGTGAATTGCATTATTTGTGGGCCGTTCATCATGAGGAGTTTATGATCGCGCTAGTTGCTCTAGCTTGTACGGTACTATTCGGCGTACAGTTAGGTATTTTAGTAGCGGTAGCAGCCTCGCTGATGGAACGATTACGCCGGCAGTACCATCCTGATGACGCTGTGCTGCTGCGCGATGGCGAGCTGTCATCATGGGCGGCTGATCGGGTAAAAGATAAGATAGACTCTTTGCCAAAAGATACATTAGTTTATGCTTTCGGCGAATCGCTTTTTTTCGAGAATATTAATTATTTCGCTGAACGGTTACGGCGAGCTATTCATCGCGCTAAACATCCAGTAACATATGTGGTGATTGATGCCGGAGCGATTGATGATATCGACTATACAGCGGTTGAAGCGCTCAAACGTTTGTACCGCGAGCTTGGCGAAGATGGTATCTCGATTGCTTTTGCGCACGTGTCACCGGGATTGCGCAGCCAGTTTGACATCTATGGCATTACCGATATAATTGGTAGCCGCAACATTTACACAACATTGTCTCTGGCGTTGGCGCATCAGAAGCAGGCTTCGGCAATTGAAATGATTAGAGACCTTAAAATCGCTAGCGATTCGTACATCGTGGTCGGTGGCGCCGTACTTGATATGATGCATTTGCGCGATACACCTAATGTTGATTTAGTAGTATCACGCGAAGTTTATGACCGTTTCGCGAGCAAGAAACATTGGCGTGAGGTGACACTAACTAGCGGCAAGCGAATTTTGGTACATGAACAATACAATCTGCTAAAAAGTTGGATGGGTAATTCCTTGACAGCATTACAGCGAGATATGCAAACCATCGATGGGATACCCGTAGTCTCGACCGACCGGCTGATTGCTGCCAAACGAAAGATGGCTCGTCGTAAAGATTTAGCTGATTTAGAGCTATTGCGTGGACATATCAAGCGCCGGAATTAATTAGCGAACTTTTTATTTTTCTTGAGCGGCCGTTTAAGACGCTTGGTAATTCGCTGAAGATTCGGTCTCTTACCAAAGAACTTTCGCCCTACCCATTTATGCAATTCGATTAAGATAATAGGTATAATGAGCGCGGAGATGGTCACCAAGAGAAGATGTGTGTTACTTACTGGAGTAATATGCAGCAACCGTCCAAGCGGTGTAGCTAGGGCGGCAATCTGCAGCGTGACAGCGATAATTAGTCCAACAATGAACGGTGTGTTCTGCTTGCGCAGACGATCAATCAATGATTCGTAATCACTGCGCGCCTCGATAGCGCTAGCCCACTGTGCGGTTACCAGCGAGCAAAAAGCAATTGTCCGAGCATAGTCAGCACCAAAGCGTTGATTGAAATAAATATAGAATCCCAGCGTCATTGATGACATAATTATGGCAATCAACAATATTCGCGAAGTCATAAATTTACTGAGTAGCGGCGCGTTAGCGCGTTTTGGCTTCTCTAGCATGTTCCGAGGCTCGCCCGGCTCCAGTCCAATCGGAATTACCATGGCGCTATCAGTGACTAAATTAACCCATAAAATCTGCACAGGCGCCAGCGGCAGCGGTAAACCAGAAATCAACGCGCCCAGCGACACGATAACTTCGCCGAGATTAGTCGCTAACAGATACGTTACCATGCGCTTAATATTGGCGTAAACAGTCCTCCCTTCGTGAATAGCCGAAACGATTGAGCGAAAATTATTATCAAGCAAGATGATATCACCCGCGTCCTTGGCAATTTGCGCCCCTGCCCCCATAGCAACACCAACATGAGCATTAGTCAGTGCCGGAATGTCATTGACACCGTCGCCAGTCATGGCAGTGATATTATCGCGCTTAAGCACTTCAAGGATGCGATGCTTATGCTCGGGCAAAACGCGCGCGCAAACACGGATAGTACGCAACCTTTCAGCTAGTTCGTCGTCAGACAATGTAATAATCTGCCGACTATCAAAGACTTGGTTGCGATGCTCGACTAGGCCAAGCTGCTTACCGATATGATAAGCCGTCTCGAAGTGATCGCCGGTGACCATACGCACGCTGATGCCAGCGGCTTGCGCGCGAGCAATGGCGCCTTTGGCTTCTGGCCGCAGCGTATCTGCCACGCCGACAAAACCATCAAAAACCAGCGGCGTATTATCTGGAATGTTTTCAAGCGAATCAATTGGTTTACTGAGCAACGCATGCGCTAGCGCAATTACCCGGAAACCAAGTCCAGTCAGATGATGCAATTCAACTAAAGCTTTCTCGCGTTCGCCTTCGGTGATATCGCAATGGTCAACGATTTTCTCTGGCGCACCTTTGACAGCTAGAGCATACTTAGCGCCATCATGTCGCAAATTGCCGCTCATTGCCATTGAATGCTCAAATGTAAATTCCCGCAAAGGCTGGCCAAGTTTGGGAGCCGTTTCGGACGAATTAATAAATGAAGCAAAAGCTTTATCAAGTGGATCGGCAGTTTTTCTCTGGCCTAGCAGCGTGCTAGCAGCGAGTGTCTGCAAAACGCGTTTTTCGTTGTGGCGCGGGTGCCAAATTTCTTGAACCGATAATTTATTGCGTGTTAGCGTGCCGGTTTTATCAGTAGCGATAGTCGTGATAGCACCGATTGACTCGATTGAGCCCATAGTCCGTACCAATGCTTTGCGGCGAGCCATCCGACGCATCGCTAATACCAAGATAACTGAGATGGCGATTGGTAAGTTCTCGGGTACTGCACTAACACTGAGAGCAATCACAAAGCGCAATGCTTCACTCCATTCAACGCCGCGAGCTAGCGCCAACCAAAAAGCAAATAAAGCAATGCCCAAGATAACAGCCACTATACGCGTGATAAGCCTATCGATTTTCTGCTGTACAGGATTGACGTTATGGTCGCCAGACGATAAATCGCTCAAACGACCAAATTCGGTATCATTGGCAGTAGCAGTTACTATCGCCATAGCAGTACCGCCAACAACAAATGAACCTTGAAAAACCATGTTGGATTGTTCGTAAATTTCGCGGTCGCTCGGCAGGACAGCGCAAGTTTTTTCGATTGGTAGCGATTCGCCAGTTAATTGCGATTCATCAACACGAAAAGAGCGCGCCTCTAGCATGCGGGCATCAGCAGGAATTTTATCGCCTTCATCAAGAATTATCACGTCGCCTGGAACTAACAGTGTCGCAGCAATCATCTCACGCCGCCCTTTTCGCAGTACCTCGACTTCAGCCACAGACTGTTTTTGCAGCGATCGCAAAATCCGCTCAGTCGAAAACCGTTGCACATAATAAATAATCGCGTTCACCGCCATGATAAAAATAATCAACCCAGCATCAAAATATGACTTGTGCCACAAACTAACAATTGCCGCCACTATCAGCACTGCCATAAAAACCGACTTGAACGGCTCAATAATTTTACGCCAAAGCGGGTCAGACTTAACCTTAATCGTGTTTAAGCCGTAGTGACGCAACCGCTCATCGCTCTCAATATCAGATAAGCCTTTGGTAGTTGATTCAAGTTCAACTAGCGTTTCTTTAATGGTTTTATCGTAAAAAGCCATAAGCACATTATAGCAAATTTTAGTTTTTAACAATAAAGCGCTATACTGAAAATATGAAGGTTAAAATCGAGATAGACACTATAACATTCGTACGTTTTTGGCTGGTAGTAATCGGCTTTGGACTAGCAGGCTTATTAATTTGGAATGCTCGTACAGCGTTAGTAATTATTGGAGCGGCAGCATTCTTAGCACTAGCTCTCAATGGGCCAGTCAGCTGGTTGGCTAATAAGCTACCCAACCGCAGCCGAACCCTCAGTACAGCTATCGCTTTTATCGTTATTGTAGCAATACTAGCGGCAATTCTGTTTTTGGCAGTGCCGCCAATAGTTCAGCAAACAATTAGCTTTTTACAAACTCTACCCGATACGATACGAACAATGTCGGCGCAATGGAAGGGCTTTGGTGCTATAGTATCGCGTTATCATCTAGAATCGCAGATTGATCAAATGGTTGTTTCAATACAAGGAAATGCAACGTCGTGGCTGGCAAACTTTGGACAGAACTTTCTCAGCGGCGTCGGAACAACAATGTCGCTAATCACCGAGGCTTCGCTAGCGCTAGTTCTAACATTCCTAATGCTAGTCGAAGGACCGCGCTGGTCACGATACTTCTGGGGATTATACAGCAACGACAAGCGAATGCAGCACCATCGAGTCATCTTCCGGCGGATGAATGCAGTAATCTCTGGATATGTAAGCGGACAATTGATCGTTTCGGGTTTAGATGGTGCTTTTGCCGGCTTAACAGTATTTATCTTGAGTCAAGTTTTTCCAGCAGTACCAGCAAACATTGCTTTGCCAACGATTGCTATCATGTTTATCTTGTCGCTGATCCCAATGTTCGGCGCAGGAATTGGCGGCATTATCGTCTTTGCATTACTGGCAATTAATAGTATGCCAGCAGCAATAGCTTTTGGTATTTACTTCATCATTTATCAACAGATTGAGAACAATGTAATTTCGCCAACTATTCAATCCAAGCGTATTGAACTTTCGCCGCTAATGGTTTTGATGGCGGTAACTATAGGGCTGTATATGTTCGGTATGGTTGGCGGTATTATCTCGATACCGATAGCTGGCTGCGCTAAAGTGCTTGCAACTGAATATATCAAGGTCGAACGCCGCGAAGAACCAGCTGCCAAACCAACAAAGCTTGCTCGCCTACTCAAGCGCGTTCGCCGCGAAAAAAGCAAACCAGAGGCAGCTAAATCAGAAACTGAAGCCTAGTAAGGGATTAGGCTAGCCAGCTCACGCCATTCAAAAAAATCTTTTAAACGCTCGAGTCTACTCTGGTTTTTCGTCAGCGTACGCCCATAAAGTATCATGTGCGGTGTCTTTGACAACTACGCCGTATTCATTGAGCAGCTCGTCGCGTAATTCATCGGAATTTACCCAATTCTTGTTATCGCGAGCACGGCGGCGTTCTACTAATAACCGCTTACATTCATCATCAATATCGGGAGTTGAGTCTAACAACTCAAGCCCCAATGCCGCATCAACAAACTCTAAAAATTCGATTAATCCAGCTCGATAGATTTTCTGCGGTGGTTTTTTGTCGAGTTCAGTTAAGGCTTTATCGACAATAGCTAGCGCCCGTGGCGTTTCTAAGTTATCATTTAGTGCTTCTTTGACAGCGCCAATAGCCGCGCTTGGCGAGAAATCATGTCGTAGATCATTGTTCTCGGTATCGCTATGTAAGCGATCGTGAACTTGATGTCGTAAACAAGCCACGTCACGCCAATGTTGTAGCCGATTGTGCGCTGCCTGCAAATTCTCGAATGAAAAATTACCTTCGTTAGAATAATGTCCCTGCAAAATAAACATTCGCAAATCCATCGCCGAGAAACCACGCTGCTTTAGATCATCAAGCGTGTAGCCATTACCGAGAGACTTACTGATTTTGCCGCCATTAATCTTCAGGTGGTTGCAGTGCAGCCAAAAGTTCGCAAACCTTTGGCCAGTTGCCGCTTCGCTCTGGGCAATTTCGTTAGTATGATGCACCGGGATGTGATCAATTCCGCCAGTATGAATATCGATTGTCTTGCCGAGCAAACTCATGGCGATAGCCGAGCATTCCAAGTGCCAACCAGGAAAGCCCATGACTGGCTTGTTATCTTCTGGTGGCGTATCTAGCAAATCAGCAGGCGTCTCCCACTCCATATCGCGCACTTTACCTTTCTCGGTAAATTTCCAGAGCGCGAAATCCCACGGTTGACGCTTCTCACTGTTAGCATCGACGCGAGCACCAGCTTTTTGAGCGCTCAAATCAAGCTGCGCAAAGTCGGCGTAACGCGGAAAAGTACTGGTATCAAAATAGATGCCGTCGCTGGTTTGATAGGTGCAGCCGCGCTGTTTAAGAGCCCGCAGCAAAGAAATCTGCTGCGAGATGTAATCAGTCGCCTTGGCTATATGCGTCGGCGGAATAAGATTGAGCGCTTTCATGCCGTCAAGAAAATGCTGCGTGTAGTATTCAGCGATTTCCCAAGCAGTTTTTCCATCGCGACGAGCGCCCTTTTCAAGCTTATCCTCACCTTCGTCTGCATCACTAACCAAATGTCCAACATCGGTTATATTCATCACGCGATCAACCGTATAGCCGTCAATCTGCAATGTCCGAACTAGCGTATCCCAATAGATGTAGGCTGCCCAGTTACCGACATGCAAATCATCGTAGACAGTCGGTCCGCAAGTATATAAAGTCACTTTATCAGACGATAGCGGAGTAAAATCATCAAGCCGACGCGTCAGAGTGTTGTGGAGTCGTATCATTAATTATATTTTACGTCAAAAATGAGTATTTTTGAAGAGCGCTATTTATTCTAACCATTGCTTAAGTACTACCGCCTGGTTAAACTCCGCATCCTTAGCGCTATACAATAGCGTAACGATTGGATGACTAGGCCAGTCATCTCTCGCCTTGATAGCAGCAGGATTTTCATCTAACTCTTTTGTATAACGTTCTGAAAACTCTGTAAATTTTTCTGGATCATGATTAAACCATTGGCGCAGCTCATTGGTTGGCGCGATTTCTTTAGCCCACTCGTCTAGCGCCGCTCGTTCTTTACTGATACCGCGCGGCCATAATCGGTCAACTAGCACACGGTAGCCATCGTCCGATTCTGGCGATTCGTAAATTCGTTTAATTTTATAGACTGTCATGACAATACCTCCTTAACTATCGTTTGTAGAACTGAAATAACGTCTGATTCAAACCAGGGATTACGTTTGCGCCAACCAATATTGAGCGGCGATGGATGAACCAATGGAAAATAATCTGGCAAATACATATTAAAGTCCGCCACAGTTGCTGTCAAATTCTGCTTGGCGCGGCGATCAAGATAATATTTTTGCGCATACAAACCAACCAAAATTGTCAGATGTACATTTGGCATCTGTGCCAATAAGCGCGGATGCCATTTCTTAGCAAAATCCAAGCGCGGCGGCAAATCGCCATGTGTACCTCTGCCTGGATAATAAAAATCTATCGGCATCAATGCAAAGAGATCGGGATCGTAAAACTGCTCGTCCGTTACGTTCAGCCATTGCCGAAGCAAGCGACCGCTAGCATCATTCCACGGCTTTAGCGTCTGCTGGGCAATTCGACCTGGCGCCTGCCCGACCAGTACAATTCGCGAACTTGACGAAGCAGAATATACAGGCGACCAACCTCTATTAGCAAAATCAGCATTCATTGGATCGGCTGCGATCTGATCATACAAAAGCGGTTTAGTATGCGACTTCATATATTATTAATAATCTTATCACATCCACTTCGTCAGCTTTAGCCTAATTTCTTTTCTCTACCGGATGAGCAATTCAGTAAAACGCTTCTGCGTACTGACATATTCGCCTAATTCAATGCTTGTCACTGGTATGTCGATACCACATGAAAGCAATAATTCTCGCATTTCGTCCTGCTTATCGCGAGGAACTTCTATGTGTGAAATATTTGCAATGTCTATCCGTTTATCAGCGCGCACTTCGTAGTAGCGCATCGGTTTTTCTAATTTTAATTGCGAATCAAGGCTCTTAATGCCAATTAAAATTGGATAATTACCCGAAATATCGCTACCCAGACAAAAGATATCCCACACATCGCACGCCTGCTTATTCACTTTCTTTCCCCAAGTATTATCGCCATTTTCATCATGCGATAATGCACGCCAAGTTTTCCAACGGCGCAACATTTTGACCCCATTGACCGTAAATAGTCGCGCATAAAACAAACTGTAGTAATATGATGTCCAAGTCAGAGCGTCACCATAGCGATTTTTCTCTTTCCAGCCAAGACCATGCATGTCAGCATACGATCGCGCCACCATTCGACTCCGGCATAATGAAACCGAATGTACGATATGCTGATCACTGCCGCCAAAAACTGCATACACATCTCGGGATGGCTTGAGACCAACAATATCGCAAAAACTTTTCATCACGTCAACTATACTATCATTACCGTGCTGCCAACGACCAGTACCATGCCAAAGTTGAGTATCTTTCGTTAGTTTTTGATATTCTTTTATATCAGAGTTGTCAAATGAAAGTAAATCCTTTACATTAATTATTTTCCTTTTAGCGATAGTATCTAAAGCCTTTTCAAAACGAAACAACTTACTTTTGTAAATAATTGACATTAGGGTATGGTGCGGTAAATATCTTAGCGATCTTCGCACGAAAAGCTTTTGATAATTACTCCGTGATGACATATTAATTAATAGTTTCTCTAGCTTTTTCCAACGCATCAATTAGTGTCTGTTTTGATTTCATACCGATCAGCTCAGCAGCTTCCTCGCCAGCAGCAAAAATCTTCATATTTGGAATACCCTGCACGCGGTAATGTATAGCCAGTTCTTTATTATCACTACTGGCATCAATGTCAATTTTGACGACATCAAAGTCTGTCTCGTCAGCGATCTGCTGCAATATTGGCGCCATCGCTCGGCATGGCGGACACCATGGCGCCCAAAAATCGACCAAGACCGGACGCTTGCTTTTTAGTACTTTTTCTTCAAACTCTTGTTTAGTTGTAATACTAATTAATGCCATAATTCCTCCTTCTATTTTTGCATTGTTGACATACTCCAGTAATGACTAAAGGACCATCGAAACAGCAGCCATCAAGCTGGCGCTCGATCTGGCAATGCACTGAATCGGGGACTTTGATATCCTGTAAATTATCGCACTCGCTGCATATAAAATGATCGTGCGGTTCCGGTGAAAAGTCATACCGCAAACAGCCCTGCCTTGACGCAGGTGCCAGTCCAATAACACCATCGTCGCGCAAGCGCTGCGTAATACGATGCACCGTAGTATCGCTAACATTTGAATACGACTCTCGCAACCGGCTAGCAATCTCGGCATTAGTAGCATGCTGCAGCTGGCATAAAATCGATAGTATACTATCAGTATATTTCGTGATTCGTCGACTAACTATTTGTGTCATATTTTTATTGTAAATGATTTACAATAAAAATACAATGCTTTTTTACAAAACTTATCATGCTACACTTCTTGGTCATGATTTTCAACAATTAAATTACTGATCAGACCAGGCTATTTTCGCCCGCTGCCTAAATTAATTTTACTAGCGAGAACTCTACTAAACTTCAAGCTACAAAATCGCGTCAAAAACACCAAAAGTTTATTCGGCCAACCAACTACGTACACTGCTTTGTTATTCATAATAGCGCGATAGCTTCTCGCGGCAACTACTTCTGGTGTATAAACTCTAAGCCTAGTGAACATTGCTGAGTTTATCATTTGAGCGTTTTTCTCAAAATTAGTTGCTACCGGACCCGGACAAATCGCCGTCACCGACACGCCAGAACTTTTCATTTCTTCATGTAAGGCTTCAGAAAACGAGCGGACAAAAGCTTTCGAGGCATAATACATCGCCATATATGGCCCAGCTTGAAACGAGGCAATCGATGCAATATTAACAATCTTACCCTTACCGCGACGATCCATATCTTTACCAAATAGATACGATAACTGCATCACGGCCAACATATTAACGCTAGCGAGACCTTTCTGACGCTGCCAATCGACGTCAACATAGCGACCAAACGAACCAAACCCGGCATTATTAATTAAGATGTCTATATTAATGCCTTTATATTTAATCTCGTCATAAACTTCTTGAGCGCTATCCTCAGCACTCAAATCTTTAACTATGTAAACCATTTCAACGCCAAACCGGCGTTCTAACTCCTGTTTTTGCTGTTGCAATAGAACTTCGTTACGCGCAACAGCAACGATATTATAACCATTTTGCGCAAATATACGAGCAAATTCTCTGCCCAAGCCGCTAGTAGTGCCTGTTATTAAAACATACGAAGCTGTTTGTTCTTGACTCATACCAAGATTATACCTTATAATTGGTTAATCTATGAACTCGAGCCAAAAGAGTTCCTCTAAATCTCGCGTTTGAATCACCTTACCTATGATCAAACTGCTCACAATATAAACTGCACAAAAGAAGGAGATACTTTTGAAAAATAAAATTAACGATAAAGAAATTTTACGCCTATTCTGGCAAGTATCTGTACCCTACAGGCGCCGCAGAAATCTAGCGATATTTTTTGCAATTACTACGATTGTTATTTCTATTTTTGTCGGCCCGCTTGTTATCGCAGAGCTGCTTAATATTATCCAGCACAACCAGCTGCAAACTGCCAACAATTTATGGACGCTAATTGTTCTATATGGCGCTAGCGAACTGTGTTCAACGGTGATTGGCTGGCGCTTAGTATTGTATCTCGTCTGGACATTCGAGACTGCATTGCAACGCGATTTACACTCGCGCTGCTTTAGTAAATTGACCAATCAAACAATGTTTTTCCATGCTAATAAATTTGGCGGTTCGCTCGTCAGCCAAACTAACAAACTAAACGGTGCAGTCGAACGTTTTTGGGATACAATTTTTTGGTCGATTTTGCCATTAGTTATCTCCTTAGCTGGATCAATAATCATTTTATCGACATTAATTTGGCAGTATGCTTTATTCCTGTTTATCTTTTCAATTATTTTTAGTATTGCCGTCTATTTTGGCTCTAGGCCAATGGCTAAATTAAGCGAAAAAGAAGCTAAAGCCAGCAATAAAGTTAGCGGCCAATTAGCCGACATGGTTTCAAATATTCTGGCGGTTAAATCATCTGGCGCTGAATCGCTAGAGCAAAAACGCTTTTCAAAAACGGTTGGTTCATGGCGCAAAGCTAGCTTGGGCACGATGCGCGGCTTCCTGAAAGTCAGTACCGTTTATTCGACCATCAACACAATTATCAAAATTGGCGCAATTGCTTTTGCGGTATACGCCGCCCAGCACAATTTAGTATCAGTAGCATCAGTTTACTTAATCATAACGTATACAGGCAGCGTAGCGCACGAGTTGTGGAACATGAATGGTATCATGCGCAGTTACAATCGTATTATTGGCGATGCTCACGAGATGGTAGAAATTCTTAAAACACCAACGACATTAGTTGATCGCAGCGACAAAAAACTAAAAATTAAACGTGGCGACATTACCATGGACAACGTAACCTTTACTCACGACGAAGGTCAAGGCGACACCCTGTTTCATAATTTCTCGCTCAACATTCAGCCAGGTGAAAAAATCGGCTTAGTCGGATCAAGCGGGTCTGGCAAAACTACCCTCACTAAATTATTGTTACGGTTTGCTGATATTGACTCGGGCAAGATTACAATCGACTCGCAAGATATTGCCGAAGTTACCCAGGCAAGCCTGCGCCAGCAAATCGCCTACGTGCCGCAAGAGCCGCTGCTGTTTCATCGTTCAGTACGTGAAAATATCACCTACAGCCGACCCGACGCGACTGATACTGAAATTGAAAAAGCTGCTAAGAAGGCTGGTGCTTACGACTTCATCGTCAAACTGCAAGACGGTTTTGACACGCTAGTTGGCGAACGCGGCGTCAAACTTTCGGGCGGACAGCGACAGCGCATCGCCATTGCCAGGGCGATTTTGAAAGATGCGCCAATTCTAGTCCTTGACGAGGCGACATCAGCATTAGACTCAGAATCAGAAGCGCTAATCCAAAAGTCGCTGGAAACATTGATGAAAAACCGAACGTCAATTGTCATCGCCCACCGTTTATCGACCATCGCTAAGCTCGATCGTATCATCGTCCTGGAAAACGGGCGCATAGTCGAAGACGGTTCGCATGATCAATTGCTTGCCAAAAAACGCGGCGTTTACGCTAAGTTGTGGGCGCGGCAATCCGGCGGATTCATCGAGGAGTAATTTCTAGCATTTCCAACTATAGCAACAGAAAAACACCGCCAAATCATGACGGTGTTTTTTTGCTAATCTAAGACCAGACTATTCCGACACTTCAGTCTTTTCAGCTTCTCCCGTAACTTCGACTTGCTCGGCGTCAGCAGACTCAGCTTCGCCGGCCGCCGCATCGTTGGCAGCCGCTAGAGCGCTCGGCTCATAGACGTTTGCCACAACCAAATCTTTGACGGTAATATCGTCGTCAGCCGTGCCTTCGCGGCCGTCGTCGCTATCGACCAGCTCAACACCATCCGGCAAAACAATATCGCCCACGGTCACGCGGTCGCCTTCTTTAACAAGACCGCTCGTCGGCGCTTCCAATACTTCCGGCAAATCCATCGGCAAGGCCTTGACCTTGATCTTCTCAAGCGCTTGTAGCACTACCAAGCCGGCACGCTCCGCCTCAGATTCTCCTGTACCGCTCAAACGAATCGGCACCTCGGCAATCACCGGCTCATCAGCCCGAACTGCGTGAAAAGAAATATGGCGAAGAGCATTTGACCTAGTAGGATATGATTCAACATCCTTAATCATCGCTATGCGCCGCTCGCTGCCTAGCAACTGGACGGGCGTATGCTTGCCAGCTAGCTTATAGACGCGCAGCACTTCGCCAGCTTCAGCCTGAATCGGCACCGCTTCCATACCCGCACCGTAAACCACGCCTGGCGTAATTCCTTGGCGACGTAGCGTCTTAACTTTTTTGCCAAGCACTTCGCGCTTAGCAATCTTCAGAGTAATTTTTTCTCCCATTTCTCTCTTCCTTTCGTTAGATACCTTTCCGGAGGTTTACTATTGCTTCTCTATTATAACATGTTTATGATAATGATTCTAACCAAGCTGGTAATTCACGATATACCCGATTCGTTTCGACAATAAATTTTTAGACCCAAACCTATTCCATTAGCTGGTGCTAGAGATTTGTGCTATAATCAACCCTAGTATGGAAGCCTTTATTAATTTGATTATTCATCTCGGCGTACCAATTATCTTATTGGTAGTTTTCGCTGAGTCGGGTTTATTAATCGGCTTCATATTTCCAGGCGACAGCTTGCTATTTACGGCAGCTTATATGGTACAACAGCATATTTTGCCAATTGATATTCATCTATTCGCTATCCTGATATTTTTGGCAGCCGTGCTAGGCGATAGCGTTGGCTATAGTTTTGGACATAAGGTCGGCCGCAAATTATTTGAAAAAGAAAATTCGCGTTTTTTCAAGAAAAAATATTTAGAGCAAACTGAAAAATTCTACGACAAGCACGGTTCAATTACTATCGTGTTGGCTCGTTTTGCGCCAATCGTCCGAACTTTTGCGCCAATCGTTGCTGGTGCCAGCAAAATGCATTACAAAACATTTTTGGTTTTTAACATTATCGGCGGATTCTTATGGTCATCACTGTTTGTTTATCTAGGCTATTACGCCGGTGAATTACTTACCAAAGCAGGCGTTAACATCGAGATTGCTGCGCTTATAATTATATTCCTCTCTGTCTCGCCGATGATCGTTCACGCGCTCAAGAAACCATCAAACCGCGCGGCTCTCAAAAAACAGTTCCAAGTTTTATTCTCAAAAACCAAGACGCCCAAACGGAAAAAATAACGCAAATCCGTACCGAATCTTTCATCTGAGATTAGGCTTTTAGTCTTTGCAAAGATTATCGTTTATAACAGCTTCTGTAAGTATTTCCCAGTTTGACTTTCTGGATTGTTTGCGACGTCTTCTGGCGTGCCAGCAGCAACCACTCTGCCACCACCCTGTCCACCCTCTGGACCCATATCAATAATCCAATCAGCGCATTTAATGACTTCCAGATTATGCTCAATGATTATCATACTGTTGCCACCATCGACTAATTTTTGTAAAATCTCGAGCAATTTGCGCACATCAGCAGTGTGCAAGCCAGTTGTTGGCTCGTCGAGTATATAAAGTGTTTTACCAGTCGAACGACGTGATAGTTCTGCTGCTAATTTAATGCGCTGCGCCTCGCCACCAGAGAACGTCGTCGCTGGCTGCCCAAGCTTCACATAACCCAGGCCAACTTCGTTAATAGTCTCGAGCTTGCGGGAGATAGCTGGAATATTAGTAAAGAACTCGCAGGCTTGCTCTACCGTCATTTCTAGGATATCGCTAATGGCTTTGCCTTTATATTTAATCTCTAGCGCTTCACGATTGTAACGCTTGCCGTGGCATTCTGGACATTGTATATATACATCCGGCAAGAAATGCATTTCGATCTTTATCACACCGTCGCCTTGGCAATTCTCGCAGCGGCCGCCCTTGACATTGAAGCTAAAACGCCCCGCTTTGTAACCGCGAATATTAGCCTCAGGAGTATTAGCAAACAATTCGCGAATCTGCGTAAACACGCCCGTATAAGTTGCTGGATTAGAACGCGGCGTGCGGCCTATCGCCGACTGATCAATGACGATAGCTTTATCTAATTGCTTGACGCCGTCAATCCTATCATGATCGCCCGGTACGGTCTGCGCTCGATGCAGACGCGCCGTCAATTCATTGGCTACAATGTCATTAACTAGTGTCGATTTGCCGCTACCGCTAACGCCAGTCACTAGTGTCATTACACCCAACGGAAACTCGACATCAATATTTTTGAGGTTATTCTCCTTAGCACCGCGAACGACAAGTTTGCGATCTTTCTCGACCGCACGACGTTTCTTAGGCACCGATATCTTTTCTGCTCTAGATAAATATCGTCCGGTAATACTGGCCGGATTCTGCGCCACCTCGGCTGGCGTGCCGGCAGCTACAATCTCGCCGCCATGCACGCCAGCACCTGGACCTACATCCACCAAAAAATCAGCTGCAGCGATTGTCTCTTCGTCATGTTCGACCACCAATACAGTATTGCCGAGGTCGCGCAAATGCTTGAGCGTTTTGATCAATCGATCGTTATCGCGCTGATGCAAGCCAATTGACGGCTCATCTAATACATACAGCACACCTTGTAACCCAGAGCCAATCTGTGTCGCTAGACGAATCCGCTGTGCCTCGCCGCCGCTCAGAGTATTAGCAGCTCGCCCCAGTTCTAGATAATTCAACCCTACGTTATTCATAAATCCCAGACGAGCGTTAATCTCTTTAACCACTAGCTTGACAATCTTCATTTCGTTGTCGTCAAATTTCAGCTGGCTAAAGACGTCTAAGGCATTCTCGACATCTAAATTACAAATATCCATAATTGATAAGCCGCTAACTGTCACCGCTAAGACTACCGGCTTGAGGCGAGCGCCTTTGCAGGCTGTGCATTTGCGTTCACGCATAAATCGCTCAATATCTTTGCGCATGAAGTCGCTATCAGTTTCGCGGTGACGACGCTCGAGATTTGGAATAATCCCTTCAAAGGTTGAATCATAGTGTCGGCCATTACCTAGCTCAACGCGATATTTTTGCTCGCCTGTACCATACATCAATAATTTCCGCACATCGTCGCTTAGTTCGCGCACTGGTACGTGTAGACTAAAACCATGTTCAGCCGCCACCGCTTCAAGCCGTTTCATATACCAAGCATCAACACTGAAACGATTAAACGGACGAATCGCACCCTCAGCAATCGTCAAGTTTTTGTTAAAAACCAAGCTAGGATCAATCTCCATTCGTGTGCCCAGCCCCGTACATACCGGACAAGCACCTTGCGGCGCGTTAAAACTGAATAACCGCGGCTCCAATTCAGGAATCTCCTCGCCCGGGTGATCTACACAGGCATAGCGCTGGCTATAAGTCAAAATCTTGCCGCTATCCGCATCCAACACTTGGACTATGCCGCCAGCCAATTCTAACGATTGTTCGACTGATTGCGATACACGCGAAATCATGTCTGGACGCATCACCAAGCGGTCTACGACCAATTCGATATCATGTTTAAAACTCTTTTGTAATTCTGGAAATTCGTCTAATGCATAAACTACACCGTCTACTCGCGCTCGAGCAAAACCGCTGCGCATATACTGTTCAGGAATATGCTGAAACTCGCCTTTTTTCTGGTTAACAATCGGCGCCAGGATCATTAATTTTGCGCCTTCAGGCAATTTCATGATTTCATCAATAATTGATTGTGCTGTTCGTCGTTGCACTGGCTTGCCGCAGCGCTTACCATCTGGCAAAAGCGCCGGACAATGAGGTACGCCAACACGCGCGAACAACAAGCGTAAATAGTCGTAGATTTCTGTTACCGTAGCAACTGTTGAACGCGGATTGCGGCTGGTTGATTTTTGATCTATTGAAATTGCCGGGCTCAATCCATCAATTGAGTCAACATCTGGCTTGTCCATGATACCCAAGAATTGCCGCGCATAACTGCTCAAGCTTTCAACATAGCGCCGTTGTCCTTCGGCATAGATAGTATCGAAAACCAGGCTTGATTTACCGCTACCGCTAAGTCCTGTTACCACCACAAACCTATCGCGTGGAATTTCCAAACTCACGTTTTTTAAGTTATTCTGGCGTGCACCGGTGATCTTGATACTATCTGACATGACTACTTATTTTAGCATTTTTCGGTAAAAAAATCCATTACCGCAAAACATCTGTGCACATATTACACTTAAAATACCATCCAAATAAACTAAAACTGTATCGCGCTTATCGTTGCACATACTATAGTATATTTGCTATAGTATAGTCAAATGAGAGCATTAATTGAACTATTCGCTGTCCTCAGCATCAAGATTCGTGTTGTATTGGCGTGTCTTATCGGTGTACCTCTATTTTTGCTGCGCCACGACATTTATGATTCGCTAATGAATTTCGTGCTAGTCGGCGCCATACCTGGCACGCACATATCAGTACCATACTGGGTTATGTTATTGCTATACGCAATGATAGTCATAAACATATTCACCTACATAGAAAATACTATTCAACGTCCCTTACCTCCAAAAGAATAGCAGCCGGCACACGAAAGATCTAATCGCTAGCTGGTAATGTAGACTCAGCCCACAATTGCAATTCTTGCAAAATAAACTGCTGCTCGTCAGTCGCTGTCGGCGCTAAACGATGCAAAGCCGTCATAAACCCTGGCAATTGCGCCTGCAGGCGCTGAGTCCGCCAGGTCTCCCATTGTGCCAAATCATCTTCGCTGAGCGACCGCGGAAAGTTGCGCGCTTTGTAGTGCAGCAGTAGTGACGCCAACCGCTCGTCCTGGAACTCTGGATGAAAATCAGCTAGCTCGCGCTCATTAGCATTACGCACCGCTTCGACACGGATACGATCGCAGTCGTTCAAAAAGCCGTCATACAATTGCGCTTCTGGATCGGGCAGTTTCTTGAAGGCTGGCTTGTTTTCAAAAATAGTCCGTAATTTTTCGGCAAAGTCCGGGTGATTCAGTAAAATATTTTGATGTTTCTGCACTGTCTTTAGATCAAGCGAAATCTTCTGCCAGCCATCGCCTTGTTCCAGCACACCCAGCGGCGCTACCGCCGGACAGCGATTGTACTGCAACTCTTTGACTGGCAATTTAACGAAATCCTCAGCCTGGCGCTCTTCCCACGAAGCAAAGATTTTCTTCGATAATTCTTCAGTACTCAGCTCAACAAACGGCGTCGGATCATAGCGCAAGTCATAGACAACCACGCCGCCATTTCGGCTGGTCGTCAGCGGAAAGGCCACCGTAGTTTTAGCAAACTCTTTGTCGTAGCGCCCGCTGGCATAGACAAATGGTTTTTTATCGTCCATATTAACCAGCTGCTGGACTACTTTTTTATCACGCATCTTTAGCAAATAATCATACAGTTGCGGCTGCTTTTGCTTAATCAATTTCGTCACGGCAATCAACGCCGTCACGTCCGCCAAAGCATCATGAGCATTTTCGTGTGCAATACCATTAGCGCTGGTGATCAGCTCCAGGCGGTTGCTCGGCTCACCTTTGTCATCAAGCGGCCAATTGATTCCTTCCGGCCTGAGCGCCCGCGTCAATCGCACTATGTCCAGCAAATCCCAACGCGAGCGGCCATCTTTCCAGCTCCATTCGTACGGATCATGAAAATTGCGCCACAACAAATGGCGGATAAATTCGTCGTCAAACCGAATGTTATTAAAACCAACCGCAACGGTCTCAGGCGTAAAAATTTCCTCACTGAGCATCCGGGCAAACTGTGCCTCAGTGTAGCCTTCCTCGACCGTTTTTTGCGGCGTGATGCCAGTCACCATCAGCGCATCGGGGCTCGGCAAAGTATCATCATTCAGCGCCACCAATAGATTATACGGATCACCAATCGGTTCGAGATTCATGTCCGTCCGCTGCCCAGCAAACTGCATGATGCGGTCTTGCCGCGGATTTAATCCGCTGGTTTCTAGGTCATAGAAGAAAAATGTTTGTGCCATAACTATAGTATAGCAAAGCCACGAGATGACACCCAAATCTACTGCTCAACCAGCGTAAACGGCGTCGATTCGCCAATCTGCACCAAGCTATCACCAGTAGCACCTTGGCGCATTAGCTCGTGCGCTATACCATAACGACGCATGATATCGCGTAAACGATTTACGCTTTCAAACTGATCAAAATTGGTGCGGCGAGCAAATTTTTCTATCTTGCCGCCAAACACGCGGTAGATTTGCTTATCAGCATCGTATGAAACTTCCCAACTGCTCGAGATCGTCTCGTTGCCACTGAGAGTGATTGTCTCAAGTTTATCGTTATTCAAATCGTCAGTCTGCTTCTGCTCATTCTCAGCTGCGCGCATTGCTACAACTTGCACCTGCAGAGCTCTCAGTACATCAATTACGCCTTTATGCGATACCGAGGAAATAGCGAAAACCTGCGTGTCCTCACTAGTGACAGCTCTTAAGGTGTCAATTTGCATTTGAATGATATCCTGATCTAATCCTTCGCATTTAGTTAGGGCTACTATCTCGGGACGCGACGCCAGTTCAGTGCTGTACTTTTTGAGTTCGCGGCGAATCGCCAGGTAGCGTTCAGCTACGTCGTTACTATAAGCGTCCACCAAATGTAGCAGTACGGCAGTCCTCTCAACGTGCCGCAAAAAGGCATCCCCCAACCCTTTACCATCGCTAGCCCCTTCAATCAACCCTGGAATATCAGCAATTAAAAGCGAACTGTCATCGACATCAGCTACACCGAGATTCGGCGTCAACGTTGTGAACTCATAATCTGCAATTTCAGGGCGAGCATTTGACGCCACACTCAAAAAGGTTGACTTACCGGCATTAGGAAAACCCACCAAACCGACATCAGCCAATAATTTCAATTCTAGTTCTGCCTCGAACGATTCGCCGAGCTCGCCCACTTCTGCCATGCGCGGTGTTTGACGAACACTCGACTTAAAGTGAGCATTACCAAAACCGCCATCGCCGCCTTTAGCAATAACAGTTTTTTGGTTTGGTTTAGATAAATCGGCGATGATTTTACCATCACGCTTAACTATAGTACCAACTGGCACTTTAATAACTAAATCCTTACCAGCGCGGCCTGCCATTTTTTTCTTGGCGCCCGAGACACCATCTTCGGCCTTTAGCTCGGGTTTGTAACGAAATTTTAATAACGTGTTAAGCTGTTCCGTCGCCAAAAACACAACATTACCGCCGCGACCACCATCGCCGCCATCCGGACCGCCTTTATCAACGTAAATCTCGTGGCGAAAACTGACCGCACCGTCGCCGCCGCGGCCCGCCTGGACTAAAACTTTAGCTGTATCAACAAACATACAGACACATTATACCAAAAACACCTCCGATTTGACAGAGGTGTTAATTAGTTTTGTAAAATACTTAGTGAATATATCTATAGTAACCGCTAGTGGCCTCGCCCCAGGAAATCTGGCCATGACCAACGCGATTGAAGCCGCCGCCAAAGCGATAACCGTTCATCTCGCTAATTGTGATTGACACGCCCGGATTAACGCTCTCGACAATTGCCACATGGCCGTATCCGCCGCCGTTTTGCATTATTGCACCAGGCGCCGGCGTACCATTAACTGCCAATCCAGCCGCTGCTGCCGCATAAGCCCAAGTACTAGCATTACCCCAGAAACTACCAACTGGGCGTCCTAGCTGCATTCGGCGCTCGTAAGCGTACCAAGTACAGTTCCCCCATGCATATTTGTTACCGGCAGAGATAACCCCATTGTAATTGCTTCCGTAACCGCCCAGGCCCGACCCATACCCATAAGCGCTGCGCCGATTACTAGCCGCAGCACGAGGAGCCACATATCCTGGACGTTCATTTTCTGGCAAAGCACCGCCAGGAACAATAATGTTCCTACCTTCAGTTAGCGAACCAGTGAGCTCTAGGTCATTATACGACACCACATCAGCCTTATTACCGCCATACTTGGCAACAATACTATCAACAGAGTCACCCGCCTTAACGGTATGCTGAACACCATCAACTGGCAGAATTGTTAAAGTAGTATTTGGCTCCAGCGCATCAGACGATAGATTATTGGCCCAAGCTATAGTCTCTTTCTTGAGTCCATATTTGCTGGCTACTGCATCAACTGTATCGCCAGCCTTGGTGGTATAAGTAGTAGCCGCCCGTGAATTAGCTGTCGGCTGGACAATCTGCGGCTTACTAATCGCATTACTGGAGGTCTGTGACATTACCGTTTCAATAGTCAGCGTCTGAGAAAGCGTCGCTACGTTAGCGCTAACCGGCATGCTGGTAGTATCTGCTAGCGACGAAGCTATGTTCGTAGCGACAACCGGGTCTACCGTACTAGCGGAAGTTGCAGCTGCTACAGTATTTTTAGTGCTTGAGGTAGAGGCATTAGCCAGCGGCGTATTATTACTACCTTCCTGAACGCCGACTGGACGTTGTCCGATAGCAATTAGCGTTGCTATGAATAGAAAAACGCCGACATACGATACTACGGAAGTCCAAGAAACACCACCGCGCCTTTTAGTTTTGCTAGAATGAGCCTTTGCGCTCGGTACAAAATTAGTTTTAACTCGATTTGGTTGCGTACTAATAATGGTTCTCCTAGAAAATCATATTATAAGCACGATAGATCTGGCAATAATTCATAATTGTTCCTGCAAGTCCTCGTGTATACTCTATATTATAGCAAATCACTAGCGTTAATGTCAATACTTTATACTATACTACACAACTTCTGGCAGTATTTGTCAATATTGTTTTTATGTTCCTCATCAGTTTTGGCAAAATATATTAAACCGTCATCGCCAGCTATGAAGAACAAGTTATCGCCAGGCGCCGGATCAGCGACCGCTTTAAGCGATAATTCGCCAGGTGTCGCAATTGGCGTCGGCGGCAAACCAGTATGCTTGCGAGTATTATACGGAGAATCAATATCCACCTTAGGCTTAACACCAGCTTTGTCTGCAGCATAAATAAAGGTTACATCAGAACCAAGCTGCATGTTTTTCTTGTAGCGAGCTATAAACACCTGCGCAATACCCCGCTGGTATTGATAACAGCGATTTTTGCGCTCGACGGTCGGTTTATCTTCGCAGCCCAATTCCCGCTCAACAATCGAAGCCATAGTCAACCCCTGATAAAGTGTCAAACCTTGCGCCTTAAACTTATTAACTAAGTCATTTTTCTGCACAACCTTGTACATGTGATCAAACACTGTCTGTAAAACATCTTTAGCTGTGGCATCGCCCGTAAATTGATATGTCTCCCCAAAAACGTAGCCCTCCAAAGACGACCCGCTTGGACGATCAGCAAACAGAGGACTATCGTATTTCGCTTTGAAAGCACTTGAGATCTCATCATCAGAGTAGCCTGCTTGGCGCAAGATGTAACGGACGCTCGTTTTATCAACACCATCAGACGACTGCGAAGCCTTATACTTAGAACTCTCTAACGTACCGCCAGGATAAAAAGTAATGGTTTTGGAGTCATGACAGCCATTATTCATACGGTTAACAACTTCAGCGACCGACTCAGACGGGGCAATCATACAGGTACCAGCTTTGATACTATTCTTATTATTAAGGCGCACATAAACTTCAAAAGCCAATCGGTTGCGAATAAGATTTTTGCTGGCCAGCGTATTGGCAACTGTTGAAACCGAGGAGCCGTCTTCAACAGTAACCGACACCTTATTGCTATCACTAGAGACTGGTCTTAGCTGCATCTCATACCACTTAAATAGTGCCGCAAAAACCACTGTCAAAAACACCATGACTGTTATCAAAATAATCATCCAGCGTCGAAGACGACGCTTCTTCTTTGACACTTTCTGGCTCGCAGCGTCATGGTCGGAGTCAAGCGAAATATTAGCCTTTTGCCCCATTGGCTGATTTGGGTCAATAGCACGAGGTGTAGGACGCGAAACTGCACCAAGCGGCGGTACTTGCCGATTATTATTCGGCCGAGAATTAAATTGTTGGCCATTCTGCCGTTTAAAACCATCCATTATTGCGCCTCCAAATAATCTTGTAAAATAATACTAGCTGCCATAGAATCAATCTCACCCTTACTGTACGGACGTTTTTGTGATGCTAAGATATTCTCTGCTTTGACGCTCGTCAACGATTCGTCCTGGAATACAACGTCAGATTCAATTTGACCAAGACTGTCAACGAAGTTTTCGACATACTGAGTCTGTGCGGTCGGCTCGCCTCGTTGATTGCGCGGATAACCCACTACCAAAACATCTATTGATTCGTCAATCAGCATCTCGCGGATAATATCGAGTTCCTTGCCGTCGACATCAATCCAGTCGCCTGGTACGGCAATCTTAACATCGCTGCTTGCCGATGCCACGCCAATTCGCCGCTCGCCGACGTCAAGCGCCAAATACTGCTTAGCCATCTATCTGAAACTTTACGCTTATCTTCTTGGTGTCATCTGGAACTCTATAAACCCAAAATGGCGAAAGGTTCACATCTACTGATTTTATGCCTTCAACTGTCTTGACGCGCTCTTGAACCTCGCCGACCGACTGGCCTTTGACGTACTCCTTGATGGCATCTTCATCGATTTTCGGACCAACTTTACCGTTCGCCGAGACTGTCGCATTAATCGTATCACCCGAAATAGCTACGTTAGTCAGAGAAACTGTTTTGCTGCCGGTATCATAAATTTTCTGGTTTGACTTGCCGTCAATGCGCTGCTGGCAGTAAGCTTTGAGAAACGTATCAAACTCGCTGCGAGCAATACCAGAAAGCGAAAACTTCATTGTACCAGTAATTGCCGCTTGGCCGTCGTTAGCCTCGCTATCAACAGCAGGCTTATTAATGCCAGCGATATCCGCCGCGAATGACTCATTGATAATTGTGTAATCCTTACCAAACTCAGTTTGCAAAGCAGCTTTGTTTTGGTTCTTATCGTCCTCGGTGACGAGTTCGCGCATTGCTTTATTGATATCGCTTTGTTGAACGACGGTAATAGTTTTGTCAGTACCTCCCGTCGTCGAGCCGCTAATACTTGCTGAAATACCACTAGGCGCTCCCTTGACTGTACCGCTAGCGCCATTATAGCTGGCGCCACTGCGTGCGGCAGTAATTTTCACCTTGGCATTACGATAATTACTAAGCGAGATCTTAACAGTCTCGCTGGTCACATACTCGGCACCGGAATCTGTCGTCAAAGTTGTTCCTGCTGGAATTTCTGTACCAAGATTGTCAATATCGCGCGTCGAAAAGCTTACTATACCAGTCGCTTTTTCGCCGACATCCTTCTTGCCGGTAGCTGTAAATGTTTTAGAAATCGCTTTTTCTCTAGTTTTGGTCGTCAGTTTGACAGTACCATCTTGCAAACTAGTGTTAACAGCAGCGCTTGATTTGATATGAGTGTTAACAGCCACGCTGCTAGTTTGCGCAGAAATGACAATCTGTGCTCGCGGCGCAAACACAAACGCCCACACCAAACCAGCAATCAACAAAATAACAGCCGCACCAATGATAAAGAACTTCTTGCGAAAAGTATTAAAATCAGGAATTTTCGGACTTTTTTTCGACTTATCATTCGCCTGGTTGGCAGACTTCTTGTCGCTACCATCCTTGCCTTTAGAAGACGGTAGCTCATCCTCTCCTTCGTCTTCAATTTTGCTAAGCTCATCGTTAAGGGACGACTGACTATTCTTATCGCCAAGAGTTTGCGCGTTAGACTTAGCGCCGCCGTCCAACGTTTCCGATCCATCAATCACGTCATCGTCACTGTTGATTTCAAGAGCCGGAATCTCAGCTAATTCTGGACGACTCTGCAAATTTTTGGCCACCGGAATACCCGCGCTGCCCGCAAGCGTCGACAAAGCATCATTATTGGTAATAATTACTAGTTTTTTATCGACCCTCTCAGCCGCGCGGTGCACTAGCTTAAGATTTACTGCACTCTGAATCGCCCCAATTCGCTTCGGCGGTACCAAAGCAACAATGTTCGAATTAGCAGCTTTTATCTTGCCAATAATTGAAGTAACATCGTCTTCTACATCTATATAAATGACATCTTTTTGCATATTATTTCTCTATTAAATTCGCAAAATCCTATTAATTTTACTGCGAACCGACTGAGTGTCGCCTGCTCCTATTATTGTATCATAACCAACACGCAGCAGACCCATCGCCGTAATAAAAGTGTGATCATTGACTTCACCGGTTTTATCCGTAATACCAACAACTTGATCCGGACGAATACGCTGTACTGTCGGACGCTTAGTAAATGGTAGCTCGTTGTACCAATCGCGCTTTTCGAGAGCCGCAACTAATTGAGACAGGCTAGCACCGCCACCGCACAACAAAATACGCGGCGGCAGCTGATCAACTGCATCAAACTCGATCAATGCCAGCTCTACGCCAGCTAGCCAAACCTCGAGAGTTTTATCGACGGCTGCTGCTACGTCTTTTTTGACGGTAGTTTTGATTTTGCTATCCTCGATATTGACTTTGAGTTTTTCTGCTTGATCGTACGGAATTGACAACTCATCAGCGATAGTTTTAGTAAAACTGCGGCCACCGATGCCAAACATCTTGGTACCCTCAACACCGCCGTCATTAACCACTGCAATATCAGTTGTACCACCACCTACATCTGCTAAAATTGCCGTAAAAGCACTACTACTATCAGTGCCAAGTACGCTACGGCTAACCGCAAACGGCTCAGCAGCGACCGCTAACAACTCCAAATCAAGCTCTTGCGCCACTCGCTCCAACGCGCCGATATGCACCATCGGCGCAAATGCCGTATAAATTTGCACCGCTACGTCCTTACCCTGAAAGCCAATCGGATTCGACACTTTATAGCCGTCAATATGAATACTAACCAGCGCTGAGTTGACCAGCTTGACCTCAACCTCATCATTGCCCGTCTCTAAGGCGATTTGTTTTTGCGCCCGTTTAGCAGCGCGATCTTGGACCTTCTCTATAATAAACTCAACTTCTTGCTCATCAAGCGGACGGTCGGGCTGCGGACGACGATAACGAATCGTACTAGTCGTACCTTTTACCAGTTCGCCAGCTATACCGATGACAGCATGCTTGGCCTGCAAGCCAGCTTCGTCTTCAGCCTGAGTCAGAGCGTCCTCGCAGTGTTGCACTACGCCAGCAATATCAGCAATCGCGCCCGAATGCATATCTGAAAATTCTTGATGAGCACGTCCAACACCAAGAATCTCAATATCGTCGCCGTTAACGCGAGCTAACAGCGCCTTAACGTTTTCGGTACCGATATCAAGTGCAACAATATAGTCATCGTGCTGATCGTCTGACTCGCCCTTTAGATTATTTAGCTTATTGCGTAATCGCTCTAAAACCATAACTACATCTATTATATACTATTTTTGCTTATGGTTGCTAGATTTTGCCAAATCATAGGGGCTTACAAGGATTAACTCAAAACCGCTTTAATCCGGCGAATTCCCGCCGAGCTGGACTCCTCCTTGGTGATTTTGAAGCGCTTACCGCCTTCAGCCAAGACACCCGTGTGTTCAACGTGCGGACCGCCGCAAACTTCGAAACTAACGATATTGTCGCCTTCGCCGATGGAATAGACTTTTACTTTATCGCCGTAGCGCTCGCCAAAGGCGCCGATTGCACCCATTTTTAGCGCCTCGTCAGTCGGATAAACGGCAAAGCTGACTGGCAAATCAGCATCAATCCACGCATTGACCTGATCCTCCACCGCCTGTTTTTCCTCTGACGTCAATTTATCGTGATTGAAATCAAAACGCAGGCGCTCAGCAGTGATATTGCTGCCATGCTGCTGCAAATCCGGCGCCTTCAGAACTTTGCGCAGCGCCGCCCCCAACAGGTGTGTCGCCGTGTGATATTTCAAATGAATCAGATCGTGGCCCTCCAAACCGCCGCTGAATTGCCCTTTACGCGCCGTCTTGGAACGTTGGCGCTGCTCGGCCATTCGCGCATCAAATTCGGCGCGCCAATTATCAGAAAGCTTGATACCTTGTTTATAGGCCTCTTCGGTACTCAGCTCCACCGGAAAGCCAAACGTATCATATAGCGTAAATAGCTCTTCGCCAGTCAAGCCGTCGTCGATATAATGCTGCATTTGCCTGAGACCTTTGCGCAGCGTTTGGCGGAAGGCTTTTTCCTCTTTGACAAGGACAGTAATGATATTCTCACGGTTCTCCTTAACTTCTGGGAAGTCCGCTTCATACAAGTCAGCAATTACCGGCACGACTTCCTCGAGGAAATTCTGCTCAATCCCCAGGTCAAAACTATAGCGAATCGCCCGGCGTAATAAGCGGCGCATCACGTAACCCTGCTCTTTGTTGCTCGGCACGCAGCCGTCGACCGCCAGAAATGTCGCTGCCCGCAGATGGTCGGCAATTACCCGCATTGATGCAGTGTGCGTACCATAATCCTTGCCGCTTAAATCTTCCAGTCTTTTAATAATTGGCCATAGCAAGCTAATCTTGAAGACGTCGGAACTATCAATTGCTGCCGCGGCAATCCGCTCCAAGCCGCCGCCGAAATCAACATTCTTGCGTTTCAGCGGTTCAAAACTGCCGTCATCCAGCCGGCGATACTGCATAAACACTTGGTTGCCAATTTCCATAAATCGGCCGCTATCACTAGCTGGATGCGCCTGCCCAAAACTGGCGTCATGATGCTGCTCGCCAAAATCATAAAACACCTCGCTATCCGGCCCGCATGGATCGCCGATCGGCGTACTATCAATCCCGCCGCCGCGGCTCCACCAGTTCTCTTTATCGTTGTAAAAGAAAATCCGGCCGCCCTGCATACCCAGCTTGTCGCCATTTTCAGCGCTATCCAGCTCGACAATTTTAGCCTCAATGCCTTTTTTGGCAAAAACTTCTTGCCAAATTTGCGCTGCTTCATCGTCGCGCGGAATGTTATTTTTATCATCGCCGATAAAACAGCTGACGTAGATTTTGTGCGGATCTAGCCCAACTATTTCTGTCAAAAATTCGAAAAACCACTCAATCTGCTGGCGTTTGAAATATTCGCCCATACTCCAATTGCCCAGCATCTCAAAGAACGTCGTGTGGCGATTATCGCCAACGTCCTCGATATCCTGCGCCCGCAAACACGTCTGGCTATCAGCTAATTTCGTACCCTGCGGATGATCCTGGCCCAGCAAATACGGCAATAGCGGCTGCATGCCCGAGCCGGTAAATAACGTCGTCGGGTCATTGTGTAGTATAAGCGGCGCCCGCTCAATAATAGCGTGACCATTCCTTTGGCAAAATTCGAGATATTTCTGGCGGATTTCTTGTGTGTTCATAGAGGTAATTATAGCACGAAAACCACCTGCTTAGCGACCAACAGCCCGCCATCTCTACGACAAACTAAAGACCTAAAGGACACAGCTCTTAATATATGTCATAATCTCAGCAAAATTAGCAAAACCATGGTGATAGTCTTGTACTTTATCAAATTCTACAAACTCCCTGGCTGATGATTCGTGCGAAGCTACAAAATCATCTATTCGTTTTACATCAGCCAGAAAAAGCAGCTGATATGCCCTATCAGGGTATCTATCGTTATATTTAGAATGAAATAGCTTTTCAATATGCCAAGCACCAATCAATTTTAGAGAATTTAGCTCAACGGATGTTTCCTCATACACCTCGCGCCGCGCACAATCTTCTGGCGTTTCTCCTAATTCCATACGACCACCTGGCAAACCCCAGCCACGCGGTGGCTTGGCCAGAAGTATTTTATTTTCATGAACTGCACAAACCATACACGATGTCACAAGCGAAAAGTCAGGAATAGTTTCACACGGATAAAATTGAGACTTTGTTGATTTGTCTTTACTCCAAAAAACAACTGGAAAGCTATTATCAATTTTCATTTAATATAAATACCTTCGCATATTTTATCAGAACATTTGGCATTCCTTATATATCCGACATTATTCCACCGCCCAAGCACTCTTCACCGCGATAGATCACTGCCGACTGGCCAGGCGCCACAGCTCGTTCGGCAGAGTCTAGATGTAGCGTGTCGGCACTATATATAGCGTTAATGAGCGCCCCGCGGTGGCGCAATCGGACCTGTATTCGCGCATCTTCAGTTAAAGGTTGATTAATCCAGTGAATATCTGTCAGCTTAATCTCAGTTCGCCACATGTGCTCGTCGTTGATATTACGGCTAACGTAAACTTCATTTTTATCCATATTTTTGCCAACCACATAATACGGCAACCCGCCGCCAACATCCAGACCATGTCTTTGACCAAGCGTATAAAAAATTGCGCCGTCATGCCGGCCAAGCACCCGGCCCGATTCTTTGTCAATAATATCGCCCGGACGCGTCGTAATATACTGGCTAAGAAATTCGCGCATACCGACATTGCCAACGAAGCACACACCCATAGATTCTTTTTTGCGAGCTGTCCATAAGCCGCGATCTTTGGCAATTTGGCGCACTTCAGGTTTGGTCAGATTTCCTAATGGGAACACGGTTTTCGCTAATGCTTCAGACGTCACACGATATAAAAAATAAGTTTGATCTTTGTTATCGTCACCAGCACGAAGCAAGAGTGCAATATCTACTAAACGCTCAACCCGCGCATAATGACCAGTTGCGATATAGTCCGCCCCCGCCACCAGCGAAGTCTCTAAAAATAGTTTAAACTTAACTTCTTGATTGCACATGATATCTGGATTCGGCGTTCTACCAGCACGATATTCGTCAAGCATGTAATCAACAACTTTTTGGCGATACTGTGTTTCGAAATCAAATACTTTAAAATCAATTCCTAATTGCACTGCCACCCGCTTGGCATCAGCCAGGTCCTCAGCCCATGGACACTGCATGCCGGGTAGATCTTGACTCCAGTTTTTCATATAGACGCCAGTAACATCATAATCTTGGTCAAGCAATAATGCTGCCGCGACGCTGCTATCGACGCCGCCACTCATACCAACGTAAACACGCGGTCTGGTCATTCCGCTGCAACTCCCATAATCTTTACCAGCTCTTGCAACGCCAGCTGCCAGCCTATAACAGTTGTCCACCACATATTCGACCATTGATTATCTGTAGCTACTGGATGGCTACGCGTTAGTATATTTGGCGCCGCTTTAGTAAATTCAATTGAAACTCGCCGCGAGTGGTAAGCGCTTGTCACCAAAATTAACGATGATATCTGCTTTTGTTTGAGTAGTCTGACAGTTTGTTCGGCGTTCTCGGCAGTCGTTTCGCTGGTTTCCTCTATCAGAATATCACTAGCCGGTACGCCTGCAACGATAGCTTGTCTTTTCATTGCCCGAGCATTACTCGGGCCAGTTTTATCAGCTGCCGCACCAGAAAAAACTAATTTGTGCGCCCAGCTATTCTTGTATAATCTCACCGCTTCGGCCGTACGAGCGCTGGTATCGCCGCCGCTCACCGCTACGATCGCATCGGCTGCCGCGCACTGTTGGCGTGTCGCATCTGGAATATCGCCGCAGCCTTGCAAATCGTTCTTTGATAAAAACAAAGTAATGCCGACAATTATTGCGGCCAAAATAATAACTAGCGTTACGATAGCTATTAAAAATCTTTTCACGCTAACCTGGCCTGTTCTGTATTAATCGCAGCGATAATTTCTCGAGCAGCCGCCGTGCACGTTTCAGTATCCGATAAGCGACCCAGTGTCAGGCGCAAACTGCCGTCCGCCGCCTCTGGCGCTAAACCAATCGCTTCTAGCACATGCGAACGCGTCCCGGAATTCGCAGCGCAAGCACTGCCAGTCGCTACCAACACCCCTTTTTGCTCTAGCATAAAAACTAGCCGTTCGGCATCAATTCCTGGGAAGGATATATGCAAATGGCTCGCCAAGCGATGTTTTTGATCGCCAGAAACAATCGCCCACGGAAAAGCTTCTGTCAGCTGGTTTTGCAGCTGGTCGCGCAACTCGCGCAGGCGCTTATTCTCAGAATTACGATGTTGCTGCGCTAATTCTAGCGCTACTGCAAACCCAATAGTGCCGGCAACATTTTCGGTCCCGCTGCGCAAGCCCCGCTCTTGCTCGCCGCCGCGAACTAGCGGCTGCAAGCGTATCATCCGATTACACCAAAGCAAACCAACTTGTTTCGGGCCATAAATCTTACCAGCATTTAGCGTCAGCGCATCAACGCCTAGCCGCGCTACATTGATGTCAATTTGCCCAGCCCCTTGCGAAGCATCAGTGTGCAGATAAATTGGCGTCAGCTCACCCGCTTCAAACCGGCGGCGACGCTCAGTACGGACAACTTCAGCAATGTCGCGTAGCGGTTGAATGGTACCAAGTTCGTGATTAGCGATAGCGATAGTTATTAGCTGCGTATCTGGCCTAATAGCTGCTTGAATATCGCGCGGCGCAATATTACCTTTTTTAGATGGAGCCACCAGTGTTACATTATCAGCAAGCGCTTTCAGTACTGCATCATGCTCAATGGCACTTGATACGATATGCCCGTCAATGCTATTTATCATCAAATTAATAGACTCGGTAGCGCCAGCCGTCACAACCAGCTCGCTAGCCTGTCCGCCAAGACAGACCGCCAAACGATGCTTAGCTTCGTTATAAGCGCGCTTGACTTCCACTGCTGGAGCATATGGCGCCGAAGGATTATAAAACATCTCAGAGAAATACGGCTGCATCACCGTCAAAACGCGCTCGTCTAGAGGCGTGGCAGCAGCATGGTCGAGATAGATTATCGATGATTTCACGCTTTCTATTATACCAATTTTTCGCCGGTCTCGGGATCTCGCTTGTAAACTTGGCGGGCAACTTGCTCATAATACATTTGCGTAGCGATACTAAAATTGCGCAATTCATCACCCTCGAGGTATGAATAACGCGGGCCAGGTTGAGTTTTTAAGATACCTCGATCGGTTACTTCATATTTGATCGTGTGGGTTTTAAGTTTGTGCTTAGCATCAATCCATTCCTCATGCCACATCCATGTTTTTTCGTCCAGGCAAAAGAATTCGCGGCGATGACCCTTTGGCACCTCTCCAAAAAGTTCCGAGCCAATTTCGCTTTCTAGCGCCAACAGTTCGCGCTCACTCAGTTTCTTGAGCGGACGTTTTTTGCGAAGCTTCGGCAAACCAAGCGACAAATCATCGCCGACAAGAAGTTTGAGAGTTTTTGTGAGCACACGCTTGACCATGATTTATGCAGCTAGACCAAATCCCTTTAGATATTCAGCATAGTCCCCATCGTATTTATCTCGTAAACCAATCACGCGTCGACCAGTAGCAGCAATTTCCTGCTCAGGAGTAAGCGGGTTTTTTTCGGGTTTCGGGCTATTCAATCCTATATAATCAACCTGGAGCGATTCGGCTGTTTGATTGACTGACTCAGCCTGTTTACGTGCTAGCTCGCCTAAGCGCTCTAACTCGGGATTACGATAAGAATTGCCATTAGCAGTTTGTTCATAATTAAAACGACCGGCATTTTCTACCGGTGCATAAGATTCTACTTTATTATTAAAACTCTCATTCATAATTAATCCCAAAAACTCGCCGTGCGTTGCGAGTCGTAGCGGCCGCAATCTCCTCAACACCAAGACCGCGAGCTTGCGCATGAAACTCTGCTACCTGCCTCACATACGCTGGTATATTCACTTTACCACGAAATGGCACTGGCGTCAAGAAAGGTGCATCAGTTTCAAAAACTAAGCGTTCAAGCGGAATTTGGTTAAACATTTTCTGTTGTTTTTTGTTTTTAGTAAAAGTACTTATACCGTTAACACCAACGTATAAACCACGATCCAACCCACGCTGCAAATTTTCCTCAGAATCGGTAAAGCTATGCAAAATGCCGCGCAAACCTTTGAATTCATCGAAAATCGGCCAAAAATCCGCCCAGACTACACCAGCAGCGGTTTTTTCGTCGCGTACATGAAAACTAATCGGCAATTTAAAATCTCGCGCTACCTCAAGCTGCCGCCGCAAAACGCTCTGTTGAATGTCACGCGGACTATTATCATAAAAATAATCTAAACCAATTTCACCAATGCCGACGATTTCATCGCGATTGTCTGCTACCAATTGGCGCAATTCCTCGACGTTATTTGTCGCTGCGTCGTGCGGGTGAATGCCGACGACTGGCCAAACAAAATCATGCATCCTAGCAAACTCTAGAGCCTGACGCGAGCTGCGCAAATCCGTACCAACACAAATCATCGCTACGCCATTCTTCACTGATTCCTGGTAAGCTTTCTCGCGCGCCGAAGCGTTATAGAACTCGCTATCATGAATATGACAATGCGTATCAACTAAGCGAAGTAACGAATTCATTTGGCTTATTTCTTTTTACTAGATGCCGTTTGCGGATCGGGCGTATGAATATAGATTTTTGGGAAGAGTGGTGCTGCTTTCTCGGGTACAACTCCTGCCGAGAACATCTTGTGAATAGTGCTAGCGGTCACTGGCATAAACGGAGTTAGCAAATCAGCAATTTCCTCAAGCGCACCAACAGCATAAGATAAAATTTCCGATAAATGCTCGGCGGCATCAGCGTCCTTTTGGCACTTCTTGGCAACTTCCCACGGTTTAACGTCATCAATATATTGATTAAGTGCTCGCACCTGTTGCCATGCTTCATCTATTGCTCGATCAAAATCAAGCGCTTCCATCGCCTGGCGGTATGGCCCCATATCGTGTCCTGGGCGAGGAATCTCGCCAATTACACCCGACTGATAACGCTGAATCATAGCAATAACCCGCTGCACTAAATTACCGAGATCATTGCCGAGCTCTCCGTTATAAGCCTTCTCAAACTTCTCCCAGGTGAAGTCACCGTCATCCTTGGTCGGAATATGCCGCGAAAAGTAATAGCGAAAAGCGTCAACGCCGTAATCCTTGATAATCTCCATCGGATCGACGACATTACCAACAGTTTTGCTCATCTTAGCACCGCCCACATTAACGAAACCGTGTACTAACAGCGTCTTCGGCAGCGGTAGACCAACCCCTAATAGCATCACTGGCCAAATACCGGCATGAAAACGCAGAATATCCTTGCCAATCACTTGCACGTCAGCTGGCCAAAAATCTTTCCACTCCGGCTGATCCGGGTAACCTAGCACCGTGATGTAATTAGCTAAGGCGTCCAACCAGACATACATCACCTGGCTGTCGTCTCCTGGTACTGGTACTCCCCAGGTCAGGCTCTTGCGCGGCCGGCTAATTGACACATCGTGCAAGCCGTCTTTCATTAATTCCAGAAATTCTTTCTTACGAAACTCTGGTACAATCTTCATTCGGCCCGACTCGATTGCTTGGCGGACTTTATCAGTATAGGCGCTCGCTTTCAAATAATAATTCTCTTCGCTAACTTGTTGATAAGGCGTTTGGTGGTCAGGACAAACCCCGCCAGTTTCTTGAACTTCTTTATCAGTAAAGAAAGCTTCATGACCCATACAGTACCAGCCGTTGTAAGTACTTTTATAAATCAGCCCCGCTTGGTCCAACTGTTTCCAAATATAGCGCACCGCCCCCATATGATGTGAATCAGACGTACGGACAAAATCAGTATATTCGGCGTGTTCAGCATCCATCAGTATCTTGAAATTTTGATGAGTTTGATCGACATATGCTTGCGGCGTCAGATTTTGTTCGGCAGCCTTGGCGGCGATTTTATTACCATGCTCATCAGTGCCAACCTGAAAGCGCACTTTCTTGCCTTTCTGTTGTTGGTAGCGCGACCAAATATCTGCTAACAAATAGTCTAACGCATTACCGATATGCGGCTTGCCATTGACATATGGAATCGCCGTTGTGATATAAAGATTCTTTCCCATTGCTTCTAAGTATATCAGAGGCGACAGAAGTTTACTAGCACATTATCATCCCGCAATACAAACCTGACCAGCAACAACCGAGCCTACATCTTGAACTAATTTTCGTCTTTGATATTTCCTGGTTCGACACTAGTTTTCTGGAAATAGTAGAGAAGCCATCTTTTCACTTTCCCTGCCTGTATTACGGACGTTTCGCTTACTTCTTGAACAAAACAATACCAGAAACTACAAAGATAGACGCCGCCAAGACAAACAACACTATATTTGAGCCTGTTTCAGCCAGTCTGGCACCAGGCGATTTTGGCAACTCCGGAGACAACGTAGAGGCAGGCGCAGGGTTCTTCGTCCACTTTGTATACAAGGTCAAGTCATCGTCTGGCATCGTATCGTTCGCAAAGTCCCAAGCCGTCGTAAAAGTAGTATCCGTGTACCACCCAACAAAGGTATAACCCTGCCGGCTTGGCGTATTCGGCGCAATAATCTTATCGGTATAGCTAACCATTTTGCCCGCCACCGCCGAACCAGATTGCGAATCAAATGTTACTTTATGTTTTGTACACAGCCTGCCATCGCTAGTGATTACCCAGCCGTGTCCGCCGTCAGCAACGGGCTTCAAGATATTAGCTCGCACCGAAGCAGCGGCACAAAATTTCAAACCAGCCGCACCAAGCGACATTGGCGATTTTAGATTCTGCGCATTCCAAGCAATTAGCATAGCATCGTAATTCTGGCGCGAAATCGCTGTGTGATCAAGCGCAGCCGCCGCACCAGACAACGGCTTTCCCGGCAAAATAACCAACGAATCCAATCGCCAAGCAGCTAGCGATTGATTGAACGAAGCCGCATCGCTTAAAAAACGAACAAGAAACTGCACTTTCTTCATATCCCACGAGCCAATCGGCTGGTTGAACGACGCCGCCTTTCGGAACATATCATTTACAATCACGAGGTTCGATGTATTCCAATTCGCAATAGAATCGCTACTTCCGTTATTGAAAGCACTGGCACCGTTAAGCATAGCAGCGGTATCAGTCACCCTTGAAACATCCCAAGAACCAATATTTTGATTAAACTGGTTTGCGTTTTGAAAGACACCCGGCATTTTGGTAATAGTTTATGTATTCCAATTCCAGTTAGTGCCTTCACCTTTCAACGATTTATTTCCAACAAACATCCACGATAAATCGGTAGTTTGGCTTAAATCTGGCGTATCAGTTGCCTTGATATACATATTCTCCGTGCCGGCAAAAGCAGAACGCATATTCTTCCACTTGTTCGTACCCCATTGATCAACAGAAAGCAGCTTCATTTTATCACCGCTGCCGTTTACAATAAACCACGGAAAAACACCGCCAATACGTATGGTGTAGATTCCCGGCGTAGCGTAATTAAAAGTATAAGAGGCAGTCTGCCCAGATACCTCAGTTACACCGTCATTATTGCAGTCAACAGTATAATTGTATCCTGAACCGCTTGTCGGAATAACAAACTGAGTGTTTGGCGACCCTGGCTTTCTGGTATCAACAGTAAATACGAAGTCCGTATTGTTGATAGCGTCAGCTGCGGCTTTTGGCGAATAGAACGTCGGCGCAACAAGCACCGACAGGAAACCAAACGCAGCAGCCAACGTTTTTAACAGTAATTTGAACTTCTGTATTTTTGTTGTCTTATCGTACCTGCTCACTGATTATTAGTATACTTATGCTTTAGCTTTTTAGCAGCGGGTTTTACGACGAAATTATTTGACAATAGAAGAATTATATACTAAAATAATACTTATGAGGAGGTCGCCCAACTACGCAGCCGAAAGGATTCCTTGTACTATATTCTCGGGAAATAACAGAGAACCCACTTCTGGAGTAATCGACAGAGCTCCTAGCAGCGAGCGAACAAAGCTTGTAGAAAACATCAGACAACACTCCATACCAAGCTCTCTAGGGAATACAGCGATGTTTTTGGTTGAGTTTAGCGATAAATCGTCCGGCAATGTCATTATCTACGGCACTGGGTTTATGGGAGATCCTGCAACGACAGCAGCATGGCTAGAGATGGCCGAAATAGCCAATGCCTGGCGCGACGAAGAAGGAAAGCCAGCTTCAGTCTTGACACTGCCAACCAGTTCTATGAAAAAGAGCGTTGCTGATAAAATTTTAGAAACGGGCAGTTTCTCACCCTTAGCAGAAGAAATAGCACCAGAATTAGATAGACATCTGAATTACTACAACAACCAGGCAGGTGTAGTTGGACATTCATTCGGCAGTAGGCTTGCAGCGGCTATACCTGGCGCTCTTGATAATCCTGAAACTGTCAAATATATTTCCATAGATGATGCACCAAGCTGGCAAAAAACTTTAGGCATAACTGGTATTGCAGCGGCACAGTTAACAGAAGCATTCTTCCGCTTGCCAAGATACGTCGAGAATTCGCCTGATCCTGAGGCTCGGAAAGCCTGGCAAAGCCTAAACGACGGAGAAAAAACGCCAGCCGTACCGCTGCTAGTTCAGCTGAGAGATGTTATTGCAATGTCGCGCGGTGGTTTTGTTGAAGATCTCAAAAATTCACTCAATAAACCAAAACCTGGTACACCCGTCACCCTTTTTGCGCCAGAATTAAGCCGCATGAATGATAACAGCTCAGAAAATATACGCGAGCTTATAACGTCGCTTAGCCAGAAATTCCCTGGCTTAGATATTCGCGGCGTACTAGTCGAAGATAGCACGCACAACGTATCCGTGGCCAATCCGGCATACTTTGGGCAGATGATAAAATTATCAAGAAGTAATCTACAGTCCTGACAGCGCTAAACAGCTATCAAGATTACTTTAATCATATAAATACAGTTACCACTTGCAAGCTAGCTTCGTTTAATCAGCTTAATCGCGATAGAACCAACCGCTATAAATGCAACTGCTGCAGAGAAAAATACTCCCGCATCCACACCAGTCTCGGCCAGCTTGGTTGATGAGCTTGAATTGTTTTCCGAAGCACCACCGCTTGTTGCAGCAGGCCTAGGATTCTCAATCCACTTTGCGTATAAAGTTAAATTACTGTCTGGCATGGTATCGACAGCAAAGTTCCAGGCTCTCGCAAAAGTGTTATCCGTATACCACCCAGCAAAAGTATAACCCTGCCGATTTGGCACAGCTGGTGCGGTAATTTTATCAGTAAAAGCAACTTCTTGGTTGATAATTGCCATTCCGCCCTGGGTATCAAAAACTACAGTATGCTTCGGACACTCCTTTGCATCGCCATTAATAGTCCAGCCATGCCCGCCATTAACAGCTGTTTTGATTAGATTTGCTCTAGCTGCATCGGCAGCACAATATTTTAGTCCAGCAGCTCCTAGCATAAGTGGAGAGTTGGTCGACCGAGCGTTCCACGAAATTAAAATAGCATCGTAGTTTTTCATAGATAAACCGCTATTATCCAGCATTCTAGGGGCTCCAGACCAAGGACTGTTTGGTAAGCCAGTTGTCGAAATTAGCGAGTCTAATCGCCAATTTGCCAAGGATTGATTAAAAGCGCGAGCGCCGTTAAACATTTCGCTCATCAGCTCGGCTTTCGAAACGTTCCACGATCCTATCGGCTGATTAAACTTAACTGCGTTTTGAAACATTGCATTCATTGCAGTCATCTTGCCAGTGTTCCAATTTTTAATTGAATCGCTACCGCCATTATTAAATGCTGCCGCATTATTAAATAAACCGCCAGCAAAAACAACATTAGACACGTTCCATAAACCAATATCTTGATTAAAATGCCTAGTATCAGCAAACGCGCCGCCCATATTAACGATAGTTGAGACATCCCAGCCCCAGTTAGCGCTCTCACCTCTGAGAGATGTATTACCTTTAAAGACAGAAAATATTGATTCAGCTCGCGACAAATCTGGGACATCGGTCGCTATTACATCCATATTAGCTGCACCATAAAACGCAACCGATAGCGACCTCCATTTATTCTTCCCCCACTGATTAATAGAAATCATTTTTAATTTATCGCCGCTATTATTAAGGTAAAATTCTGGAAACACACCTCCGACACGAATTGTATACACACCAGGTGTAGCGTAACTACAAGTATAAGATCCAGTCTGAGCAGTCGCCTCAATTATACCGTCGTTATTACAATCAACAGTATAATTATATCCGTTTCCCCTCGTCGGAATAACAAATCGGGTGTCCGACGACCCTGGCTTACGGGTATCAACGGTAAATACGAAATCTGTGTCGTTGATAGCATCAGCGGCAGCCTGTGGTGAATATAACGTTGGCGCAACAAGCACCGCCAAAACACCAAAAATCGCAGCTAGCATTTTCAACTGCAATCTATATTTCTGTACTTTCGCTATTCTACTAAACATATTCACTGACTATTAGTATACTTATACATTAGCTTTTTGACAATGTTTTATTATGACAAATTAGAGAGGAACATTTCACTCGCCAGAATACATCAAATATTCACACAATCAAGCATCCGTAGCTAACCAAGAGTACGTCAAGAAAATAGTTGAGCTCGACCTAATAGTCCAACAAAGTAGTATCCAAGATTAGTTTGTATATACCATTTCTGCTAGCACTGCAAATCTACCGCCCGTGTCACCTGATGAGTGCGAAAAATAATTCGGATCATCTGCGGTGTCAATTGGCGAGATGAAAATATTATCTCCAGGAACGCCCGCCTGGATAGCCAGCGAACGATTAAATCCTTGCATATCCAGATATATTCCATCAGCTGTTTGGCGGCAGAAATTGCGCCAATTCGTATCATTTGTATGATCAAAATAATCCATACGATAATTTTTCTGCGTGATGCTTGGCGACATCCAAATTTGTAAATCTTTTGCCTGGCTACCGCGCTCGACAAAATACCGAACTGCCCGAGACATTAACTGCGCAACCGTCGAATGCCGACCCAAATGCGCCAGCATAAGCGCTCGGCGTTCTGAATCATAGATGACGGTGGCGATACAGTCCGCCACTGGCAGGAACAATCCTACACCAGCCATTTCGGTATATAGCGCGTCAGCAAAAATCCCCTCGTTGTTGTGTTTAACCGTGTCAGTTTCAGTGACTTCGGCAATATTATCAAAAGATTGTGCTTGGTCATATGAAATCACGTGATAGACAACGTCGTCATACTTAACACCAATCTGATCGCAAAACCGCTGCCGATTATTCACTATCTCAGCTACGTGGCGACCGCGAATACGATTGAGCATGATGCCGTCGTCTTTCGACGAAACCGCAACTAACAGATCGGACGAAAAACATGTTGGCTGGTCTACCGTAATCATCGCGTCCGCCATTCTCTGAGCAGCCGCTGCCAATCGTCAATCGCCAAATCTTCAGCACGGACATCGGGTAAAATGTTAGCCTTTTTTAGCAAGTGTTCGGCGCTAGCTTTACTGACGCCCAGTCCGCCGCTCAAGCTGGAACGCAGTTTTTTACGTTTGGCGGAAAAACCGGCTTTGACAACACGGAAAAAGTCTTTTTGGTCTTCAGGGTCGACCAATGGCTCAGTGCGAGTTCTCAATACCACCACCTGCGAATCAACTTTTGGCGGTGGCGTAAAGAATTGCCGCGGCACTTCAATGTCTAGTTCCGCCTCGGCAAACAGCTGCGCGCTAACCGCTAAAATACTCATCTCACCAGGCTCCGCTGCGATGCGCTGGGCAACTTCTTTTTGCACCAACAGCACCGCCAAACTCGGCTTATTTTCCGCCGTCATCAACTTCTCGACAATTTTACTAGTAATGTAGTACGGCACGTTGGCGACTACCTTGTAACTAGTTGGCAACTGATTCAAATCAAACTGCAAAATATCTTCATTAATCACTTGCAGGTTTTTGCCAGGAAATTGTCCTGGTAACTTGCGCGCCAAATCCCTGTCAAATTCTACCGCCACCACGCGCCCGGCTCGCGCTAATAACCGACTGGTCAACGTGCCAAGTCCCGGCCCAATCTCCAAGACCACATCACTCTTGCCAAGTTCCGCCGCCTCGGCAATATCCGCCAAGATTTCTGGATCACGCAGCCAATGCTGGCCTAATTCTTTTTTCGGCCCACGCGCTGACGCCATCTAACGTCCATCTCCGTTCGTCCAGTCAGTCGCCAAATCAAACCCATGCGGATGCCGGGCCGCAAAACCGCCAGTATCATACACCTTTCCAGGGCCCATACTGGTTTCCACCACCGAGCAGCGCGGATAATTACCATAATTTGCCGCCACCAAAATATAACCGTCCTTGTCCACTTTGGCGCCGTCCGCCCGCACGGTATAACCACCGCCGCCGCAGGCGTTAGCAACAATATTCATCGGTAAATCATAATAAGTCTCGCGGTGCGCCACGCCTTTAGAGTCGGTAAATATCTGCGCACCCTTGCCTTTAGTCAATGGATTTTTCGGCTTGGTGCCGATCACTTCGATTTGCTTTTTAGGCTGCTTGATAATTTCGCTAGAAGTTTGCCGACGACTAACTTCAGCACCATCGCGCGCTTCAACTTTATAAGTCAATTTGCGCAGCCCTTTAGCTCCCGCCTGCTTTACCTGACGATAACCAAGAGGCTGGCTGTCGTCGCGTATTTGCTCAACCGGGAAATCAATTTCTTCCTCGGCGGTCACAGTACGCCGAGTTGCCCGCGTAATCCTCATTAGCAAGCTCGACCCATCCAAAGCGACATCCTCTGGCGGCGTAAATCGAACTTTATCCTCGCGATACAAAACAATCCCCGCAGCTTGCGCAACCTGTGTTGGCGTCTGCGCTGCCGTATTGACTCGCATGCGGCGAGCACCTTCGACTATCGTTATCGTCCGCGCCCGATAAATATTTATTTTGAAGCCATTGTTGGTAATCGGTGTATCCAGACCCGGTTCGACAATATCATGCTGTTTATCCAATCTTGCGCCGAATTCTTCTAGCGCTTTCTGCACTATCGATGCCTTAGTGATTATCGATTGCTCCCGGCCACCGTCGTAAATGGTGATTATATGACTAGATGGTTGTGCTTTAACCGCAGCTGGACTATCTGCCGCCGCAGTATTCGCAAAAAACGATAACATACCAGTACTAGAGATTGCCAAGACCGCACCAAAAACACAACAGCAAATACGTTGATAATATCGATTTAAGCTCATTTTATTCAAAATCACCCACTGTATCTTTTATATTATAACAAATTATATACCAAATGTCAAATAAAATATCCTACCACCAGCCCTTCGCCTGCCAGGCGTTATAAGCACCCGACCAGCTGCCATAGCGCCCTACCGCGTAACCATTAAACACTCTAATTTGGCAAACTGGATCAGCCTGCCAATTCGGACAAGCACTCGACAATTTCGATAAACTAGTCTGCCCCAAGCCGTAATATGTGCCGTTAGTCGCTGTTGTTCGCCAACCAGACTCCTTAGTGAAAATAAAATTAGCGTAACCATAGTCGCTTGGCGAAAGACCAGCCGCCGCCATCCAATCTTCATGCGAGCCCGCCGGCAGACTAACTTTAGTACCAACAACTTCTACTTGCTTAACTGGCTGCTGAATAATGTTGCTATTGATCTCGCGGCGTGATACTTCAACGCCGTTTTGGACGTTAATCTCATACGTAACTGTACGCTTGCCGTTAACACCTTTGGTTTGAATTTCTTTGTATCCTTTATCGCGATTAACATCTTTGATTTGTTCAGTCTCAAACTGTATATCTTCGTCAACGGTAACTGTCTGCGTGCCGTTACGATACAAGCGAACATTCATGCCTCTAGCTATTTTTGTATCTTTATTCGGGATAATAATATCATTGGCAGACATTTTGATGTGCTTCTCGGCTAGCATTTCGCCGATGGTTTGAGCTTGCGTGTAAGAAGTGGCCTTTTTACCATAAAAATCAAAGTTAAACGGGACTGCTCTTTTAATAGACAATACTTCTGCTGCGCTATCGCGCATTGGACTATTAGACTGCGACAAGGTTAGAATATCTTCATCGCGTACAGCAATGCCAGCTTGTTTAACTATTTGCTTTCCAGTACGATACGATGTAATAATTTTAGTGAACTGAGAGCCATCCTTGACAACCACCGTTCGGGCTCGATAAATATTAACGTTATATGAATTTGCTACCAAGCGCTCATCAATATTTGGCTCGGTCCGATCGTTACGATCTAGTTTGATAGCTGCCTCAGCGAGAGCTTCGCGCAAGGTCTGTTTTTTGGTAATAAATCCTTTGCTTTGACCATCATCATGAACGGTAATAATATGCTCGCCGACCGCTAGGCTATGCTCGTCAGCCCGCGCTTTTGGCATAATTGCCGTATAAACAGATAATCCAGCCAAAGCTAATAGCATAGAGCCGGTAATCAGCCAACGTAATTTCATTCTCGCAATATTTTTCATACGTAGGCGCGCAAACTAGCGCGCAGTTATAATTATAGCAAAAGATTGATTATTTTGCTACAGCTTCTCGAGGCGGGCGTATTCAACGTTGAGCTTTTTGACAGCACCGTTATCGAACTTCACGCTAACTGCTAAGCCGTCAATGTCAATGATCTCGCCATCACCAAATTGCAGCGAGCGCACTCGATCGCCAATATCATAGTTCATCACCGGCTCGTCAAAATCATTATAAGCTGGACTCGAATCAATAGCGTTAGGTTCAACCGCGAACAATCCCATACCCATATCGTCGAGAAAACGCGACGGCTGATTGTACGATCGCAAGCCGAATTGCGCACGGCTCTGCGCGTACAACAGATATAACTCTTCACGCGCCCGCGTCATACCCACGTAGCACAAGCGCCGCTCCTCCTCGAGATTGCGCGGACCTTCTTCAAGCGCTCGCTCGCTCGGAAACAAGCCATCCTCCATACCGACCATGAAAACCACCGGAAATTCCAGTCCCTTAGCGGCATGCAAGGTCATTAATGTGACCTTTTCACCATCACTTTGCTGATCGACGCTGCTCATTAGTGCTGCCTCTTCAAGAAAGTCTGGCAACGTCGCGAAAGATTTAGCGTCCGCTATGAGCACGCTCAGATTATCATCACGCTCTTCAGCCTGCGGCGTTCCGTCCATGACATAATCTCGATAAGCAATCTTTTCAATTAGCTTTTCAATAATATCGCTTGGGCTAGTATCAGAAAGAATAAGCGCCTGCAATTCGCGTAGAATCTCACCCAGACGCAGCAACGATTTTTTGGCGCGCGACGTCAAAACACTAGTTTGCTCGACATTTACCAGCGAAGCGATGATGTCCATATTGTTATCGTTTTGCCATCGTAAAAATTTCTCTAGACTAGTCGCGCCGATACCGCGCGCTGGCACATTCGCAATTCGACTAAAGCTCATTCGGTCGTTTGGTTGATACAATAAACGCAAGTAAGCAATAATATCCTTGATCTCTTTGCGATCATAAAAGCGCACGCCGCCAACCAATTGATATGGAATTCTTTGCTGCATGAAGGCACGTTCAAAAGCAAAGCTCTGCGCATTAGTACGATACAATACTGCAAAATCACCGTAGCGACGAGCACTGATCGAGGTTTGAGCCGCAATACGGCTTGCCACCACGTAAGCCTCCTCGGACTCATCACGTACTGCCTGAACTTGCACTGGCGCGCCATTACCAGCCGCCGTCCAGAGTTTTTTGTCAGTCCGTTCGACATTCTTGGCAATAACCTTTTGCGCCGCCTCTAGGATAGCACCTGTTGAACGATAATTTTGCTCTAACTTGATCACCTTTGCGCCAGGAAAGTCTCGTTCAAAATTAAGAATATTCTTGAAATCCGCCCCGCGCCAGCTGTAAATCGACTGCCAATCATCACCGACCACGCAAATATTACGTGCATCGTTGACTAGATATTTAACGATAGCATACTGCGCAGCGTTAGTGTCTTGGTACTCATCAATGAGAATATGCTTGAAATACTGGCGATACTTTTGGCGAATTTCACTGGCATCGCGCAGCAAACGCACCGTCTCGATCAACAAGTCATCGAAATCTAGCGCGCCAGCCTCGCTGCGTAGTTGCTCGTATCTATCATAAATCTTAGCGATGTGCTGCTGATTCGGATATTGCGCAGCTGCCGCGTAATCATCTGGCGTAAGTAAATCGTTTTTAGCGTTAGAAATTGCCGCACTAACAGAACGTGGTTTGAGTTTATCAGGAGCAATTGACAGCTGTTTCATCGCTTGCTTGATCAATCCTTGACGGTCGGCTTCATCATAAATAATAAAATTCGACGGCACGCCAATCGCCGGCCCATCGCGCCGCAAAATTCGCACGCAAATCCCGTGAAATGTACCCATCCACGGCATGAATTGTCGCGTATTAGGCTGATCGATCAAAGCCGCCAAGCGCTCGCGCATCTCGCGAGCTGCTTTATTAGTAAATGTCACCGCCAGAATTTCGTTCGGCCAGACTCTTTCGTGTGTCAATAGATAAGCTATGCGGTGGGTTAAAGTTTTAGTCTTACCACTGCCAGCGCCCGCCAAAACCAACAACGGACCATCCGTATAAGCGACAGCTGCTTTCTGCGCGTCATTAAGACCATCAAATATATCCATCACACTCATTATATCGCGTTAATAGCGAGTCAGGAAGAAATAGCCAGCGCCCGCCAGCGCACCCAAAGCCAAGAATACTATGATCACCAAAAACCATTTCAAGCCTGAATGGCGCGATTGCTTATGTTTTCTGTCGTCCTTGAATTCAGTGTAATATTCAGAAGTATCATAAATAGCGCCTGATTCAATTTCGTCGATGGTTTGCTCGCGAGGCGGATCTGGCTCTGTAGTAGCGGACTGTACAGGCGAATCTACCGTCTGATTTGTCAGAGGTTCAGCTAGTTGCTCGGGTTGCTCGCTCGTATTTTCTACATTAGTAACAGGAGCTTCGGCAGCAGGAGGATTAGGAGTTTTTTCAACAGGCTTTGGCTTGCCGCCAATCGGCATAAACCGATGTTTTTTAGGAACTGGCGCGTCTTGTATTCTAGCGTCATCTTCATCGTTTTCGGCTGAAGCGTCCTCAATTGATTGAATGTCGTTAGCTCGCGATTCTGCTTGCGAAAAGCCAATCTCGTTGCTAGCATCTTGCGCGTCTTTCTGTAGCGACTCAACAAGTTCGGCAGACGGTGCAATATCCCTACCGTGTGTACCGCCGATAGAATACGATCTTTTTTCGTTTTTGCTGTCGTCTGCTTCATCATAATCATTTTTGTCTTCAAAACCAGAATTAGACTGTGAAGCTTGAGGCAATGCGCTGCTGCCGTGAAAAACTCGCGATTCAGACGATTGCAGTTCGCTAGAAACGTTATTTGTATTTGCTGCTACATTTTCGCTAGAACTAAACTGAGTAGAACTAGCAGCAAGACGCTGAGCGCTTCGCTGACCAGTTGGTCCTAGCTGTTGAGACGAGTCGCCAGAAATATTAGATGACATATTACTTAACGACTGTGCCGGCATCGTAGAATACTTAACTTTGCTGGCGGGGTGTTTGTTGACACCTGGCTGCGAACTAACTATGTCCATGAAACGGCCGCGACTCTTAGTCTTCATTTTTTTTGGTAATCCCGATCGGACTGGCACAGCTCCGCCAATTGCCGCTACCTGCGGCGGTGTTGCGGCTTGCGGCAACGGCTGGGGAGCTGGCGATGGTATTGAACTATTTAGAGCTGAATTTTGAACAACAGTAGAAGCCTGAGAAGCGACCGACGCACCAGCCGAAGTTGAAGCACCGTTTGTTGGCAAAGTCTGAACCTGAGCGGTAGACACCCCAACAGCTGACTGTGCTGGAACTGCAGCCGAAACCGGTACGCTAGCTGTTGATAAAGATGAACTTGGCTGCTTAGCGACACCAACCGTTGCGGCCGGCGAGGGCGAAGCCGTCATATTCGCAACTGGACCAGGACCAGGAGCTAATTTACTAGGCTCAACTGAAACTGGCGCAGCATTAGAGGAAGGATTTGAAGGCGTAGAGACAGCCGGCGGTGTTGGCGCCTCAGTATGTTGGCCGTCCTCTTTTAATAATCCGCTCTTGGACATAGCCTCGGTAATTGAACGATCTAGCTCGTCGAAGTCGAATTCTGTCATAGCTATTTACCTCTCTTTACTGGTAAGGATGGCATATCTTCACATTTTTTGATAATACCAGCAAAAGCATAGACATCCAAACTTGATTCACCGATAAGCAAACCATTTACACCAGCTGTTTGCAAATACGACATAGCGTTATCAAGATTAACGCTACCGCCGTAAAGTACGCGGACATTCTCGGCAGCGACCTTACCGAAAAGATGCTCAATTTGCCGACGAATATATTTAACAGCGCGTTCAACGTCGCGCGGTGAAGCGAATTTGCCAGTACCGATTGACCACACTGGCTCATAAGCTATAACAATCTGGCCAACCTCAACGCTCGTGATATTAGCTAGTCCTCCCACCAACTGATCGCGAATTACATCAGACGTTTCCTTGTTGGCTCGTTCTTGGGCTGTTTCACCAATACACAATACAGGCGTAATATTATTACGCACTGCCGCCTGCACTTTGCTGCGAATATCTTTACTGCGCTCAGCAAAGATATGCCGGCGCTCACTGTGGCCAATTATGCCATATTTTACGATACCGCGCAGCTGCGACGCTGATACTTCACCAGTGTAAGCACCGCTATCACGCCAATAAAAGTTCTGCACTGCCAGGTTAAAGTGATGATGTTGCACCTGCATATTAAGCGGCTGGAGTGCTAACATGGTCGGTGCCAACACTACCTCAGTATTTTTGAGCTTGCCAACCAGCTTGTCGAGTTTATGAACATACAAACTCGCCTCATTGACGGTGAGGTTCATTTTCCAGTTTGCAATAATAAGTTTCTTGCCCACGTTTTATACTTGCTTATGTTTACCCTTGCGTCTAGTTTACTACAGTTATTAACGCTCGTCTAGTTTTTTGCATGAAAACACCCCGCCAAAAGCGAGGTGTCTCTTTAACTTTGCTGCTTTTTACTCAACAACACGCACACGTAATGTGTCGGTGCCGCCGGCTACACCCGACTGGCGGCCGCTGACAACAACCGCGGTCAATTTGTCATCGCGCCCGAAAGTGCCCCAATCAAGCAATTCTTTGGCTAATTTTGTACCAACATGCTCACCCTCTTCACGCACATATGAGCGGGTAGCGTATGACAAAGCTAACTGTTGAGCCACACGCTTATTCGGTGTTACCGCAGCGATTGGCAGCTCTGGACGACAGGCAGCAATCCGCGCAGCTGTTGCGCCAGATTTAGTTTCGGCGATAATCACATCGGCGTCTACTTGGTTAGCTACTACTACCGCAGCATTAGCAATCGCATTACGGCGGCGGTTCTTCTCGCCATATTCAATCGGCATGTCATTCATCGGCCAGCGCGACTGCGTGTAGCGCACTGTCTTGGCCATCATTTTGACTGCCTCGACAGGATAACTACCGTTAGCTGTCTCATCAGAGAGCATCACCACATCAGTACCGAGGATTACTGCTGTTGCTACATCGCTAACTTCGGCGCGAGTAGGCTCTGGATTATCGACCATACTGGCTAACATTTGCGTTGCCACTATTGATAGTTTACCGTATTTGCGGCACAAGCGAATTGCTTCGCGCTCAACAATCGGTACAATCTCGGGGCTAGTCTCGACCGCTAAGTCGCCGCGCGCAATCATCACGCCGTCAGCAGCTTTGACTATTTCTTTGAGCGATTCCATCTCGATAGCTGCTTTGGTCTCAACTTTCGCGATAATTTGTGCTGTCGAACCGTGGCTTAGCATAATCTGCCGCAAGTTATTAATATCATCCGCGCTCTGAATAAAACTGAGGGCTACAAAATCAATATCTTTATCGGCGCCAAACTCTACGTCAGCCAGATCTTTTGGCGTTAAAATATCACCGCCAAAGTCGGTGTCTGGCAGATTCAAGCCTTTACGGCTCATCAAAAATCCATCGTTCAGAATACGAATCTTGATTGCTGTATCGCTAACCCGCTCAATCATTTCGCCGCGAATCTTGCCGTCGAACAAGTAAACTGGCTCGCCAACCTTAACTTTGTTAGCTAGATTGTATTGAATCGGCAAATTCATACTGCCATCGTGTTCTTGAATTGCATGATCGAGAACTATCTCGTCGCCAGCTTTAACGTCTAAGTGGTTGTTCTTTAGAACGCCGAGACGAATTTTTGGTCCTTGTAAATCTTGCAAGATTGCTACCGTTCGGCCAACTTCGGCGCTAGCATCACGAATCCATTTAATCTGATCAAGCCGCTCCTCGTACGATCCATGGCTAAAGTTCAAACGAAAGCCATTTGCGCCAGCTTCAATTAATTGTTTGATTTTCTCTGGTGAATTTGTAGCTGGCCCCAGAGTCGCCAGTATCTTAGTCCTTTTAAATGTATTACTCATAGATAGTTATTATACTCTAATGTGTTCCACAAAAATAGTACGCCCAGACTAGGACGTACTTGACAAGTGCAAATTTATATTATATGGTGACCTTACCGGGAATCGAACCCGGATTGCCAGGATGAAAACCTGGTGTCCTAACCGTTAGACGATAAGGCCGCACTTACAGATATCTTAACAAATTGGCCTTATTTGCGCAATAAACAGCTGCTAATACCGCGGTGACAGCTCGGTTGTGGTGTCGGTTGAAATAGAACTGTTTGCGTTAGCTTTATTATAGGCCCACAAGTACGTATCCATCCGCGCGTTAATAATCTCCGCTGGCGTGGTATAACCATTCTCATTGCCAGCCGAACCGTCAGCTCCGTGAGTACGGCGCAGCTGCAAAACACGCGCCGACACTGCCCCATTAATCTGTAATGGCTTGTCGCAAACCGTCGATTTCAATCCGCTAGTATAATCAGATCGGATCAATGCTGATCGAACACCACTCTCGTCAACTTCGCAGGTAGAGATTACACCGCCCACGCCGGCATTAGTACCCGAAGCAATTAACCAAGCATCAATATTAGTCACGTTATCCTTAACAATGATATTGCGCGCATAAATTACAACCTGCGGCAATTGACTAGCGCTAGAGAAATTACCAGTATCATAACGTATGTCGCCGTCTACGACCACAGTCTTGTCGCTAGCATCAATGATAACCGACCTACCCATCCCAACAGTGCCGCCCGACAAATTCACGATTGGGCGCGACGATGATAATTTGTACGAACCATCCAATCCGCTAAGCGAGATATTCTCGCCCGCCAACGGACGCTGAGCGCCAAAATAACTAGATTTGACAGTATTTTGAGCGCCGATAGTTCCCCATTGTCCATATCTAGCCTTATTATTAGCAAATGTTAGACCGTTTAACTCGCTATCTGCCGCTATGCCCAACCGCGATGTCGTACCCATGCCAGAAAGAGCACCTCCTGATGCCGACACAACATTTGACCGGCTATACGAGGAAATTTCTGGCGCAAACATGCCATACTCACCCCAGCTGCCAATCGAATGAGTATTGCCACTCATAGTCAGCGTACGCGCGCCGCCAGTATAGATACCCGACTTATACTGCTGGGTGATTAAAGCATTCGCGATATTGCTCGACCCGACACGCACATCGCCACCCCAGATTTGTACCATTGGCCTCTTGGAAATACGGTAGCAACGCGGATACGATACGCGGCGTTTTGAAGAATCTCCCGTTGTATCCCAGTTATACTTATTAACAGTAGCTACCCGGCAAATTACATCGCCAATCTTGTATCGCGCCGTATCAAGCGCCGATGTATCAATAACTTCAGTCCTGTCAAAAGCACTCTGCTTGTTATTTGTTGGCGTACAATCGCTAATTTTACCAGACAACTGGGGCTGAGAGTTGAGCCAAGAGCATGTGTTCACGCCTGCGCCATAGGTCGTATCGGCATAATGCCTGTCTCCGTCATTCTTATTGAATATATCATTTAGTATACTGCCCAGTTGACCATCCGACATTTCCGCAGCCGATCCAGTGAAGGCAAATGTAAAGACATCGGCATCACTACCGCCGCCAGCTTCGCGACGCCCGCCCGTATTGTATATGGTGCTATCTAGCGTTGTCGCATTACCTTGTTCTAGTACGCCAATAGCCGTCGACCCGCCCGCCGAACCAACTCCTGGCACCAAGTTAAAGTCCGAAGCCACCCTCGCGCAAGCAGGCTCACTCGAGGCCCATCCTCCATTTGCTACTGAATTAGGCGGCGACCACCATATCTGAGTACATATATAAGACCCCGCTCGTCCACCATCACTAGGTACGCGAATCTTCATGCAGTCGTTACCATCCCGACCACTCCACGTGCTCGTATTATTAGGGCTTTGCACTAAATTACTAGGCGATGACTGACACTTATTTTTATAGATATTTCCAACAGCTCCTCGAGTAACAAGAGCTCTATGACCATTGTCACCGCCGCCACAATAACGCCAATCCTTGCCAGCACAGCTAGACACATCGCGTAGATTCTTAAAATACGCTGATTCGATAGTTACTTGCACATTAGAAGATATATGCTGGTAATTAGAGTACGGAGTATTTCGAAGAGTTGATACAAACTCAGCCTGCTTCCCAGGAAAAACATCAGGCTTACCATCTAGATGTCGCTCGGCATACGGACGAGAACTACCAAAAGCATTAGAATTATTATAATTTGCATACATCTTATTCTCAGAGCGGTTATAAACATAACTTTCGCCCTGAATATTCCAGCCACTTGGTCTCGGCTTACGACGTACCCATAGCCTGATGTTATCAGTATTGCAATTTATACTAGAACCACTGTAAGTATATACTTTATTACTTCTCATAACTGCTAAACAGCTCTTTGCTCCAAATGTAACTAACTCTGAAGGACCACCAGCCTTAACAACACCACCAACATCAGCACCCAAATTCAACTGGTCCTTTTCACTCTCGCCATTTATCCACTGATATTCAGGACCTCCACCACCGTAATAACCTCTATTAAAAAAGTAATTTGTATTAGCATCCCTATGTCCCGCCGGGTTAGTTACCCAGACAGGCCTGCCTTTACCATTAAAAGTGAATAGGGAGTATATTCTAATCGGATTGCGATATCGTTGAGTATTCCACGAACCTCGTATTGTGAAATATATTGCTGTTGCATTCCAGTCCATCTCAATTGGATTACTTGGTGTAGCCCCCACCACGCTGAAATAGCTAGTATTATGGTAAGACGCCCACCAAACAGCACACGGGTGATAAATGTAGTCACCACACGGATCACCATTCCAGGCCTGACGTTCTATATCATTACGGCCAGACCCCCAACCGTAGGCCGCATACGACGCGTCACTCCTTAATAGACAAAAAGCTCCTGCAAACACTAAAACAACAAAACAACCAAACCACCATTTAAAGCCATGTACCGGCCTCCCGCGCATTATTGCTTATTCTCCGGAACTGATTGCTTGCTACGCAGTAAATTCAACTGCTCGACATTAACAGGAACCTTCAATCTACCACTAGCATATACGCCTTTATCTGCTAAATTCTTTATTTTATTGTATAGTTCATCGGTCTTTTGACTATAACTACCACTCGCATCTGCGGTCGTATGATAAAAATACAAAGCAACAACACACGTGGCGTCATCAGCGTAGTGGTCCTTTTTCTCTATTTCGCCAGCAACCTTTTTGAGATTATCAGGGGAAGACATGCTATCGTTAAATTTGTCGATTATATCGTTACCACACACGTTATAATAAACTAATGCGCGCTGTTCTGGAGTCTTCACACCACCATAAATATAACCCAACACCGCAGCAGAACCAACAATTACCACAACTGCCAGACTACCGCCTATGATAAATCCCGTCTTCCTCTTCATAAGTAAAAGTATACCATTTATGCTTTGCTGCCGTCTAGAGCTGGCGGCGACTTTAACTCCGCAATCGGTAGCCGAAAGCCAAAAGTACTACCCTTGCCGAGCTCCGATTCGAAAATCATCGTACCGCCATGCCCTTCGACTACTTTCTTCGCCAAGAACAAGCCGATCCCCGTGCCGTCCGGCCGCTGCCGCCGAGCGTTATCGCCGCGAAAGAACTTAGTGCCGAGCTTTTTCTTGGCAGATGGCGATACGCCCATTCCCTTATCGATTACCCGCAAAACTGCCTGGCCATCTTCAATCGATAATCGGACCTTTACCGTATTAGCGTCTGGTGAATAATAAATAGCGTTATCAATGAAATTCATAATAACTTGGCGAATCTTGGTATCGTCTAGATACAGCAGCGGAAAGCGCGCTGGCTGGCGATACGTGACCTTTACCTTATGCGTATTTGCTACCTGATCTACGTTCGCAACCTCTTCGGCAACCAGCTGCGACAAATTAACCGCTGTGCGATTGATAATAAACTTACCAGTCTGCAAACGGCTCACGTTCAAAAAATCACTAACCAATCGCACCATCCGCTCGCTGCTGCGAAAAGCCTCTTCTAGCAGCTGCCGCTGCGGCGGTGTAATCTCGCCAGCGTCGCCCTCGAGAACCATACTCAGGTAGCCCTTTACGCTGGTCAGCGGCGTCCGCAGCTGGTGGCTGGCCATACTGACAAACTCATCTTTAGTGGCGTCCAGAGCCTGCAATCTTTTGTTGGACTGGCGCAGCTGACTGGTCGCCTCATCGACTTCCTTCTCTAAATTTCCCGCTAAGCGGCGAATCTCCTCTAGGCGAAACATGTTCAAAAGCGCCACCGATAGATTACGCGCCAAAACATCAAACAGCTCAAATTCCTTACCGCGAATCTCGCAGCCATCACGCCGCTCGCCAATTACTAGGCAACCAATTTTCTGATCGGCAACGCACAGCGGTAAGATTGCTGCAATACCATATCGAGCATAATCACCAATGTCGCCAGAACCAAGCGTCTGCGAGTCCAACCATGCCGGCACATTACGCTTGCCAGCAATATACGGCTGGTGATATTGATCGCAAAAAGCCACGCCAGCAAAACGTACTTGCAGTACATTAACAAAAGTTTCTAAATAGCTATTTAGCAATGTATCAATGTCTTTAGCATCAACCATTTTGCGCGTCAGAACGTCCACAACTTGCTGCGAACGATACGATGGACGGTGAACTCTACCAAAAAACCGCTTCATTGCCTTTATAGTACACTTTTCTCAACGATAACGCTAGAGCTTACTCGAAAAGTAACCAGGATATGCTATTATAAAAACATGACAACTATCGCTATTATCGAGGATGATCAAGTAATCAACCAAATGTACCGGATGAAATTCGAGGCGGCTGGATTCGATGTGGTTACCGCCAGCGACGGCGAGACTGGCGTTAAAGTGGTTGAGCATGCTAATCCTGACATCATTTTGCTTGATCTGCAAATGCCGAATATGAACGGCACCGAAGCGCTGCGAAAAATCCGCCAGCAGCCCGCTAATGCTAATACGCCAGTTATCATCCTAACCAACCTAGGCGAAGAAGAGGCACCTGCCGAGCTGCGTAACCTAGGTATCCATAGTTATATCGTCAAGGCTAATCTAACACCTAGCCAAGTTGTAATCCACGCCAAAGAAGCGCTGAACGATAAGCGATAGAATTATTATAACTTACCAACTCGCCGCAAGCACGCCTCAATCAGATGATCAAATAATACTGCGTATGTCAACGGACCGACACCACCCTTTTGCGGTGTAATCGTAATATCGCTGCGCTGGCGAACCGCATCGTCAACATCGCCGACCAACACGCCGCCTTCGCTCGCCGTACCAGCATCCACCACTACCGTCTCTGGCGCGATCATTTCGGAGGTGATCAAGTGCGGCACGCCGGTCGCCGTTACAATTACGTTACATTTTTGCAAACTGTCTGCGGAAGCTGGATTCGTCTTGTCGTAGACCTGCACGTTTAGACCGCGCTGCTGCCACATTTTTTCGAGCGGCGCTCCAACAAGCTTACCGCGGCCCACGATAGCAATTTGCTTATCCGATAGCTCGATATTATACCCAGCCAATAGCCAATCGATTGCCTGCGCAGTAGCGCTCGGATAGGTACTACTAGCCCCTAAACCATCAATATCTTTCTCTGGCGCGATTAATTGGCACAGTTTTTCGGTCTGCGACACGTCATCAATCGGCAATTGCAAAATTATTCCCTGTACCGCTGAGTCGTTATTAGCTTGCTCAATCGCCGCTGCTATATCAGCTTGCGCGACTGCTTGTACGTTAACATCAATCAGAATATCTGCTGCGTAACGTGTTTTCATCCGAACATACGTTTGAATCGCTTGGCTAGCGTTTTTACTCATTATAATAACTAGTTTTGGTACCGCGCCATATTCTTGGCGTAGATTTCGTACTTGACGCGCTTGGCGCTGCTTAATAAAACCTTGCAGTTCCTTGCCGTTTAACTGTTTCATGATATACTGTCCTTTCTATCATCAATAAAAGCTGCCCATTGCCGAATCTTGCGCAAAATGGTTTTGAGCGGTAATTCGATTAACATATCCAACACCATCGACACAATATTAACCTGCGCGTATTTATCACTCATCCACCGGCCAGCGACTACAAACGGCAAATACAGCGTATCGCGTACAAAGGTAAAGCCGTTGCTAGCACTGCGCACAATCTCGAGATCGCGAATCAACCGGCTCAAGCGAAAGCCTAGGAAGCTCGCCGCCGAGAAAAATACAAAGAAAATAATAATATGCACTGGTGAAAAACCAATCAACGTCAGCAGCCAAGTCGCCAGCGCGAACACCGCCAGACTCATTACGCCGTACATAATCGAAAACATCGAGCTATACGTCCGTCCCGCTAATTGCCGCCGCATCAGTACAGTATTATCGCCGCCGTAGAGCATCTGATCGACTCGTTTAATCAGCGCTTCGGTATTTGCGTATCCCGGCACATTCAGCGTTAAGCGCAGCAACACCATGTATATCGGCGGGAAGAACAAATTGATCATCAGTACTAACCACTCAATTTGTCCGTGCGCCCACAGGTCATACGGTACTTCAATAGCGATGCCAATCAAAAACTTAGTAATTACCAAGAAGACCACGCTGCGCATAATAGCCCGGTTAATTCGCGCCATCATGCTAGAATATTCACGGTTCACTTGCCGCTCAAATTCGTCGAGAAATGCCTCGCGTTTTTGCAACAACGCCGGGAAGTCGTCTTGCGTCTCCATCATATGGCGAATAACGCGCAGCGGCGCACCCTGCCGATCAACCACGCGGCGCAGCTCTTCGACCGACGTGCTGCGCAGCATCTTATCAATTTTACGATTAAATTCAACAAAAGCCTCAAGTGACTCAACGCTCGTTCCATAACGCACCAATAGCCCTGCGCGCACCGTGGCTACGTCGCTCTTCATCAGCGCCTGCTGAATAGCCACATAAAGCGCAGCTCCATATTCATCAGCCGAAGTCGATTGCAGCGCATCCCGCGGAATTGCTGTCTCGAAATATTCATACGCAAAATCAATAAACGCATGATCGCCAGCGTGATCAACCAATACATTCGCCGCCAGTACCGACAGAGTTTCTAACAGCCATGCCGAAGAACGATCTAAATTGATTGAACGATCAGCAATCAGCTTTTCATACGCTTTATAGTGCGCTGTTGCTAGTTTTGAAATCTCTTTGATTTGGCTGCGCGACACGCTATCGTTGGGCAAATATCCCGCAAAAGTCAATTCAACCACCAATTCTTCGCCGCTTTTGCGAACCAACGCCTCATCGCGAACAATAAACGATTGTTTGAAAAACCGCCGGATAGCATTTTGTAGCAGTAAGTGCTCCTCGGTATTTTCAGCGGCATTGCGCAGCTGCTCGTAAGCTGCCGTCAACATGCCGCCAGCACCAACGACATTAATTTTATCAGCCTGACTAAGTATTTGCTGCCGCTCATCAGACTGCCGCTGTGCATATATAACACCTGCCCGCAAGTGGGCGCCAATTTGATTCAACTCTGGCATTATTCGTATATTATCGTCGATTTTCACAGAATTAGCAAGAGTAAGCGTCATCATTCAACTACCCAACAGACCGAAAACTCCTAGCGTTCATATTTACTTTTACCTCTATCTATGCTATAATGAAAAGATACGGGCCAGTAGCTCAGCTGGTTAGAGCACCTGCCTCTTAAGCAGGGTGTCGAGGGTTCGAGCCCCTCCTGGCCCTCCACGAAACTCCATGTAAAAAACTCATCATTACGATGAGTTTTTATTATCGCCTAGTTAAATAATGGTACCCCGAGCAGGGTTCGAACCTGCGGCCTTGAGCTTAGAAGTCTCCTGCTCTATCCAGCTGAGCTATCGGGGCGCTCTGAAAATGTATCTAGTCGCCCGATTCGATTAGACAGAAGCTGGATAGAGCTATGCGATTTTTGTCGCTGAGGGCTCACCAGCTGAGCTATCGGGGCAAATATTTTGGTGCGGGTGCGGAGAATCGAACTCCGATCTCGAGTTTGGAAAACTCGCATACTAACCGCTGTACTACACCCGCGCGCTATATATTATATCATTACGTTAGTGTATAATAAAAGCATGGGACGTTTATTTGACCGCTTCTCAACTAATAGCACACAAAGCGATGCTATGCATTCAAGCGGATTAACCAATAACAAACCGCAGGTTGGCGGCAGGATTACCAAGAGAAGCTTCCAGCAGCGCCAAGCTAATAACCGACAATATGTCGGCGCATACAAAGACTCTGGGGTTAGGCATGCTTATCGAAAATCCTGGCAAGACCAGCAAATTGCCGCAGCCAATGCTAATGGAACGCAAATAACCGACAGCCACCAGCCGCAAAGCTCGCGGGTTTCTGACGCAAACTCACAAGGCGGAACGACGCAGACAAATAAATCGTCGCTCATCACACCTACAACCGAGCCAGACGTTCCGTCGCGCACTTTCACCGAGCCGATTAAGCCGTCGCGCGACCCGTTCAACCGATAGTGTTTATGATTTAGAATCAAATAAAACACCCGAGACTAATGAAGAAAACCGGGTGTTTTATTTGGGGCGAAAGATGGGATTCGAACCCACGGCCTCCGGAGCCACAATCCAGCGCTCTAACCAACTGAGCTACTTCCGCCATAATGAATACTACGAAATGTACTAGCAGAATCTTGTCAGTTGGTTAGAGCGAGCGCTATCTTTGATACTCACAGCTGTCCAACTGAGCTACTTCCGCCGCATTACCCCTTCCCAGGGCATTTATTACTATAGCAGACAGGCGCTTGATTGTCACTATTCCCAAACGGTTTCGATATCTGCACCTAGCGAGTTCAGACGGTTAGCAATATCTTCGTAGCCGCGATTGATATTGTAAACATCGCGCAGTACCGATTTGCCAGGCGCCGCCAGCATCGCTAGCAAAATCACCACGCTCGGACGCAGTGCGGCTGGTGCTGTGATATCAGCCGGCTTCCAGCGAGTCGGGCCAGAGATATAAACCCGGTGCGGATCGACCATATTTACTTGAGCATTCATTTTAGTCAGTTCAGTAAAGTAGATTGCTCGATTTTCGTAGCTCCAATCGTGGATCAACGTGCGACCCTTGGCTACCGTGGCGCATAATCCTAAGAACGGTAGATTATCCATGTTGATACCCGGAAACGGCAGAGCATGAATTTTATCTTTTGGAGCATGCAATTCGGATTTTTTGAGCACGATATCAACTAGACGAGTGCAACCATTGCGCGCCATGTACTCTTCGGAAATATCGTACTGCAGACCCATACCCGCCAAAGTCGCTAGCTCTAGCTCCATAAATTCAATCGGCACGCGCCTGATAGTAATTTCTGAACCAGTCACGACACCAGCCGCCACGAAACTCATCGCTTCAATTGGGTCTTCGCTTGGGAAGTATTCGACGTCGCAGTCAATCGACTTTTTGCCAGTGATTTTTAGCGTTGTCGTACCAATACCTTCAATCTTGACACCCAACTTCTCAAGAAAAAAGCAAACATCTTGCACCATATAGTTCGGGCTAGCATTGCGAATAATAGTCGTACCATCATAAAGCGCTGCCGCCATAACGATATTCTCGGTGACTGTATCGCCGCGTTCAGTTAAAATAATCGCCCGGTCAACACGCTGCGGCTTGGCTGTGGCAATATAGTTGTCATTGGCCGCCTCAACACTCAAACCAAACGGTGCTAAGCCCGCCATATGCGGCTCAACCGTCCGCGTACCCAGACTACAACCGCCAGCAAACGGTATCTTGAACGTCTCGTATTGGTGTAATAGCGGACCTAAAAACATAATGATACTGCGCGTCCGCTTGGCGGCCTCAACATCCATACTGTCGAGCTGCAAGACCCTCGGCGGATCAATCTCTAGGTCATGCTCGCTAATCCAGCGGCATCGCACGCCTATACTTTCCAGAACCTCAATAATTCGATTGACTTCCTCGATCCGTGCTACCCGGCGCAGCGTCGTTTTGCCTTTGTTGAGTAGGCTAGCACACAGCAATCCAACAGCAGCGTTCTTGCTAGTTTTGATTTCAATTTCACCATGCAGCTCCCGGCCGCCGTTGATGCGAAAGTTAGTTTTGCCCGAGCTATTAATCCGTACTATTTCGCTTGACAGCACCTCGCCGATACGCGCGATCATTTCGAGACTGATATTTTGCTTGCCGTTCTCGATTCGATTAATCGCCGACTGGCTAGTGCCAAGCTCCTCTGCCAGTTCGTTTTGAGTCATATTGCGTGCTTGGCGCGTTTCTTGGATGAGCGCGCCAATATTTTTGAGATACTTCGCCGTTTTCATGTCACCATAATATACCTGATATGATATATTGTCAAGAAATTCAATCGCAACCAACTCTATTTCAAAACGTTACAGTAAATGATCATAAGTGCTAAAATATAGATAAGAAAAAGGAGGATAATCATGACAGACACCGCAGTTGCTGATTGTATCGCCGGCGAAGAGGAGCGCCAGCGTGACGGTTTGGAATTGATACCAAGTGAAAATTACGTTAGCCAGAACGTGCGAAAAGCACTTGGCAGCGTTTTTACCAATAAGTACAGCGAGGGCTACCCCGGTCGGCGCTATTACGGCGGCCAAGAATTCACCGACCGTATTGAACAGCTCGCCATCGACCGCGCCAAAAAATTATTCCGCGCCGACCACGCCAATGTCCAGCCGCACAGCGGCGCGCCAGCTAATGAAGCAGTTTACAGTGCTTGGTGCCAGCCGGGGGACACCATCTTGGCAATGGATTTGAGCCATGGCGGGCACCTGACGCACGGCTCGCCTGTCACCCGCAGCGCTAACTTATACAACTTCGTCCCGTACAAAATGAAAAATATCGAAACCGGCGAGATTGATTACGAAGAGATTCGCCGCTTAGCACATGAGCATCAGCCGCGGATTATTTTGGCTGGCTTCAGCGCCTACCCGCGCGAAATGGACTGGGCGAAATTCGTCGAAATAGGCCGCGAAATCGACGGCTGCCTACTGATGGCTGACGTAGCGCATATTGCCGGGCTGATCGCTGGCGGCGTAGCCAAGAATCCGCTTGACTACGGCTTTCATGTCATGACTACTACCACCCACAAGACACTGCGCGGTCCTCGCGGCGGCTTAATACTCAGTATGGGCAAGGTGACTAGTCCGCTCAAAAAACCCGCCAAAACGCTTGAGAACATCCCGACACTGATAGATCGATCGGTATTCCCTGGTATGCAAGGCGGCCCGCATATGAACACCATCGCTGCCAAGGCAGTAGCTTTTGGCGAGGCGCTACAGCCAGAGTTCCAAGACTACGCGAAAAATATCGTCGCTAACGCCGCGCGGCTAGCCGAGGAGTTGCAAAAACGCGGCTTCCAGCTAGTAACTGGCGGCACCAGCAATCACTTGCTATTAGCCGACATCAACAAGAGTTTTGGTATCGATGGCAAAACTGCCGAGATCGCTATCGATAAGATCGGTCTGACACTAAACGCCAACGCCGTACCCGACGACCCGCTGCCGATGTTCCGGCCCAGCGGCATTCGCCTAGGCACGCCCGCCATCACCACCCGCGGCTGCCAGCCCGACGACATGGCGCAAATCGCTGAGTGGATCAAGCAAGCGATTGACGCCCGCGAGAACGAGAAGAGATTAGGAGTTTTGCGCGAGGAAGTGAGGGAGTTTTGTCGGGCATTACAATTATCATCAGTATAACTTTAAGTCTATTACAGCAGAAACGTCCTAGCACACGCCAGGACGTTTCTATTTTCAACTTAATCTTCTATAGTTATTTAGCAGCCAGAACCAATCTTTCGCTCTTTTGCCTTGCTCGCTGTGTAGTCATAGTAAGTGATTTTTGCGCCAGTGGCGGGACTACCACAAGTCGCATAGTTCAAGACGTTCTCTTTGCTTGGCTTATTCGCATCAGTAATAGCAGTACTGCTTACTGTCAATGCATTGGTATCCACGTGCCAAGGTTTACTAGCATTAGCCGGGTCAACCATTTTACCTGGAGTAGTCGACGAAGAATCTAGGTCGGCAGGTTTTGGATAGTCGCTCTCATTTGTGAAATAAATCTGAACCTTATCAGCCAGCGTCTTCGCGCTTGATTCTGCGGTTGTTGTACGTGCCTGGTTCTGAATACCATTATAAGCAATCAATGAAATCACCGTCAAAATCGCGATGATGACGATCACGATCAAGAGCTCGACAAGGGTGAAACCTCGGTTTTTAAGTTGTTTTGTTGTCACAGTAATGTGCCCCCTATTTATTATGTTAGTTAATTGTAATTTGATAATACTACACCGATAACGAAAGCGCAAGTGGTTTTTTAATAGATGTAGCGATTCTGCGTCGGGCGCAGGAACAGCGACTCGGTTGGCGCGCGGGCATCAATATGGGTACCGTCACCAATCTGCCCGGCGTCATTCAAGCCCCAGCAGTACGAGTGTCCGTTTTCTACCACCGCACATCCACGGTTAGCACCAGCAGCCAAGTCGATTATCCTCTCTCCAGCAGGAATTCCGCCAGTGCCAGATAATATTGGTATCGGCTTTACGGATCGATTATTCGGAAGTGCTCCAAGGGCAAGATTTGCCCCCAAATGGCCATACATATTTGTGCCCCAACAGAACACCTTACCACTATTCATCAGCATACATGAATGCCAGATACCCACCTCGACTTTCTTCACTTTATCTGATGGAGACAGGCCCGCCGGCCGATCAACCTTAACCGGGACAGCTCTTCTGCTAACATATCCAGGAGGGGTTGCGCCAAGCTGCCCAACAGAACCATTGCCCCAGCAATATGCTTCTCCATTAGCAGTAGCGCACACGTGAGTAAACCTCTCTGGCTCGTTACTTTGAGCTAGATATCCGTCCTGTGATATATTCGTCACATTTGTCAGACCAGAAACTCTCATGGGGCTATATACTGGCTGGGTAGCGGGACTAGCAACCGTATTGTTACCAATCTGACCAACATTATTCTGACCCCAGCAATAAGCAAAGCCATTGGCGATAGCGCACATATTCATCGACCGCGTACCGCTGGTCGCTAGCGAAGTTGCCGTATAACTATTCGGCAAACCGCCAGAAACACCTGATTTAACTAAAGTCGGCCATGGGCGCACCTTTGTATTGTCACCAGTACCAGTCACGCCGTGATAACCCTCGCCCCAGCAATATATCTTGCCGCCAGCGATAGCACACGAAGTATTATATGAACCGCCGATACTAGTTACTGTTTTACCAGCCAGCGCTCCTTTAACCTCGATGGGGACATTTGAATGTTTTTCTGGACCATATTGCCCATTGCCAAGCTGGCCAGTACCATTGTAGCCCCAGCAGTAAACTTTACCCTCGGCTAGAGCACAGCTATGATACTGGGCGGTAAATAAATTATCGATTCTCTTGCCGTAGAGAACTCCTGTCTGCTTGACTACTTTAACTGGTATATCAGAATCAACGCTAGGCGCAGCTTGCGCTGGCTTACTAGGATTACCACCGACTGACCTACCATTACCCAACTGTCCGTAGCGGTTTCTACCCCAGCACCAAATACTATTAGACAGAATACCACACGTTCGATAAGTACCGCTAGAAGATTTCGTCGCGATCAGACCCGGACGAGTGATAAGCTTTTTGACCGAAACAGTGTATTCTCGCAAAACCGTACCGCCAGAGTCAACAAGCTGCGTCTTGCCAACAGCCGAGACATCCGAATGATGATCATCATGAAAATTAAGGTCACCAACGGTGAAAATTGTACGGATCGAACCTTCGCTCATAACGTATTTGTTGGTCGGAATCTTGCCGTCTTGACCTTTGCAATCGCTACTTGGCGTTAGATACAAGCCAGCAGCTCCAGCAACATGGCCCCATGTTTGTTTCCAGTTGTTCATATCTAGACACGCATTAGCTGCCGCCGTCCCCGATTCACCAGCTTCTTGAGCCAGCTTATAATAATACTCCTCGCGAGAATAAATATACGAACGCGTAGTAACGCGATATGCAGCCGCTAGCACCGCCAATATAAATGTTGTCATTATAATCATTACTGCTAGAGAATAGCCCTTATCAAAGCGAATCATTCCTCATTTCCTTTCCGAACAGTTAATGACTGAGATATTTTAGACACTCCCCCCACAGGAGGACTAATTGTTATATCAATTTTAACCTTGTTGACATTTTCAAACATGTAGTCAGAACTAAGGACGGCATTGTATTGATTGGCTATTGCTGTGTCATCCTTAAAATACTGAACATCAAATGCCGAAACGTTGCGAGCAATTGTTTCATCACGGTAAAGCGACCGTCCTGGTGTCGCACTACCAGTAAATTCGGATGACTGCGAAGGTATAGATTGTACTGCGATCTTGCGCCAAAATTCGTTATTTTCATCACCGGTACCACATATAGCAGAAGCGTTAACACCAAGGGCTTTGTATCTTTCGCTTTTTATATCATCAAATATAACCCTTCGGTACAATGTATTGTCCCGCATGAAGTAGACCACCATCTGTCTGTATTTTGGCTGGAGACGTCTTTCTGTACTGCAATTAAACCTTTTTGTTGCAGCATAAACTACCTCGCGAGAGCCTGCCCCGCGCCGCAAATTAGTCGCATATTGTATCAGGAGTAAGGCCCGCCTATTACCACCTCCGCCAAAATATTTCCAAGTTTGCAGAGTAGGTGCAGGATTACTTACAGCGCTATATCCGTATCGATCAAGCATATTCATATCATCCCTTCTAGAAGTAGAGGCAATCTCGACTGAAGCTAAAACATCCATTTCGATAGCGTCCATCGTCACGTGCATGTCACGCGTCATTGAAGCAAGCGCATCTGCTGCTATAGCCTGGCGGTAAGATGCTGATATAATACCGCCAAATATCACAACCACTATAAACATAACAGCCGTCGTCACTATTAGCTCCACGATAGTGAATCCAGATTGATTAGAATGCCGCATATGCAACATGGGTTACCCTCTTACCATTACCATATGTTACTACAGACTCAACACGGATTGGCATGCCTAAGCTACTGACAGCATTACCACAACCATACGGCGCCGACGCCACAACTTTCTGCTTAGTAGTCCCCGGCAGTTCGCTAACAGGCCCCTCCAAACTAAACAAGACCTGCTGCGCAACCCCTGGCATCTGGTTAGTGCACAAAAACCAAGTTGGCGGAGCTCCGTTAACATACTTACGCATATTATCATACGCTAGATAACTAGCTTTTTGATCCTGGCGATTGATAATCGAGAGTATACTAACCTGGGTATGCATCGTTAATATACCAAGCGATATTATCGAAATAAATAACAGTGTAACTACCACCTCAACGATTGTAAAACCTTCATCTGTTCTTATCTTGACCATATGCTATTCACCTGATAAAGCGCATTATCTGATTCGCTATAGTAATATATTCTGAAACCGACGCAAACATCCTTACCCGAAGCGCCGTAAACTTTATCGCAGTCGGATCTCTCTCTGTCTTGAGCACAATACCTATAGAGCATTTTCTGCTCATCCGTCCAGCCCCAGCTGGCTGGTATCGGGCCAGCCACAGTACAGCCCTTGACTAGCCTATTGCCAGGACGGAAGGGATCTTGCACAACTGTAGTGTCACTAAAATATTTGCCTATATCAGCTAACAGCGCGTTGCCAGTTGGATATTCATGTCCCCTGGAAGTGGTGTTGTATTTATAATAACGCTCAAGATCTAGAGCCATGGCTTCAGCGCGAGCTCTACGGGTTGCATCGCGACCTTTCGCCGTCAAGCCGTTGAACGTAGTCATAGCAATTATCAGCAGCACACCGATGACGGTAACTGCAATAACCACTTCAACTATAGTAAACCCGCCCTCTTTACGCTTCATGACTTAATTGTAGCGCACAATTTATAAAATGGCTATGCTTTTTCTGAGTTTTTGCCAGGTATCTCTAACGGCTCTTGCTCAATGGTGATACCAAATTTTTGGTAAACGGTGTCAATAATTTTTTTGCGAGCTTGCGCTAGATCTTCATAGCTCTGTGCCGACTCATTGATAAGGACTAGCGCGTTTTTGTCGTGGACGCGCATACCATAATGAAGCGTACCTTTGAGCCCGCATTGATCAATTAGCCAGCCAGTTGGAATTTTGTATGTACCATGCGACATATCATAATGCGGGACATCAGGATACTTCTGCTGCAATTTAGATAATTTATCAGCCGAAACAATAGCGTTCTTGAAGAACGAACCAGTGTTTGGGCGGACTTTCGGGTCGGGCAACTTATCAAAGCGAATCTTCATCACAACTTCGCGTAATGTTTGCGGTGAATAATCGTGAATATTGTGCTCGCCTAAATAACGCTGAATCGCTGCATAAAACGGCGGTCGAGATTGATGCCGCGACAAGTTAAACGTTACTGATGTTATAATATAGCGCCCCGCCCAACGACCGCGAAAAATACTATGACGATACGCAAAGTCACACTCAGCATTGCTAATAGTTACAAATTGGTTATCACGCGTATCGTAGGCATTGACCGAGACAATCGTTGAAGCAGCCTCTTGGCCGTAAGCGCCAATATTCTGTACAGGCGCCGCACCGACCGTACCAGGGATCGCCGACAAGCATTCCACGCCGCTGAGATTCATCTCGACCGTCCGTCGTACGAAGTCATCCCAAACCTCGCCAGCACCAGCTACAATCGTCACTGAGCTGTCAGTCTCATCAATAATTTCAAAACCTGGGATGCGATTGAGTACAATAAGTCCGTCGAAGCCCTCGTCGTGCGCTAACGTATTACTGCCGCCACCGAGAACGTATATATCCAGATTGTGCTCATGAGCATAGCGTACTGCTTCAGCGACATCGGCGCGAGTTCTAGCCTCGACAACTTGCCGAGCCACGCCGCCGAGCTGCATAGTTGTAAGCTTTTTGAGAGAAATGTCCTGCTGTATGTTCATAGTTTGATTATACAATATGTGATATAATTGCGATAAGCGCCCGTAGCTCAGCGGATTAGAGTACTTGGCTTCGAACCAAGGGGTCGCAGGTTCGAATCCTGCCGGGCGTACCAAACGTGCCCCGTTAGCTCAACTGGATAGAGCGTTGGTTTCCGGTACCAAAGGTTGCAGGTTCGATTCCTGTGCGGGGTACCAAAGATAGCAGCAATGACAGCTGTCTATTTTTTTAATTTGATCGATTGATTCGTTATTTGACTTTCCATATTGCCTATGCTTAAATTGAAGTATTGTATTCTGAGGAGAGGAATATGGAAAACCAACAAGCGAACCATAGAAAAATAAAAGTTGTTATTGGGATATTGGCCGCTATACTAGCAGCAGTTTTGCTGTATTGGCTGTTCACCAGTTTGATTAGCATGAATCAGCATAATCAGACAAATAAAGAACCTAGCCATAATACTACTTCTCGAGCAGACGACGAAAACAGCAAGCCGCAGCAACCAGATTCGGATTCAGGACCAAGCTCGAGTCCGGACAGCAAGAACGAAACTAGCCAGACCAGGACTGACGAGTCCACGAACAGTTCGCCTAGTAATTCTGTCAAGACGGCTGGAAATGGCGTCTCGGTTGTCAGAAATCACAATACTTATCATTACCGCCAAATAACGTCGCCGGGCAAGCCGTCAATTCACAGTACTGCTAACCGTAAACCTGCGAATACTCCATCCACTAAGCCAGGCAATAACAAACCAACTACACCGCCCAATCCATCCAAGCCGCCTAAGCCAACACCCGAGCCAGCGCAGGCAGCCGTAAAAATCGTCGGCGCAGCAGAAGTCGGTTCGACCCTAATCGCGCAAATCGACGATCCCGACGGACTGAAAGATGGCGGTATACGGTATTATCAATGGTTTGCCGACGGCGCAGCTATTCCTGGCGCCAGCTATTTCTCGTACAAGCTGACACCAGCCGAAGCCGGCAAAAAAATCACCGTCAAAACAACTCATGCTGACGGCAAAAACGTAATGAAAGATTTAATTAGCTCAGCTACGGCAACTGTCAGCAACGCCGCATCAAATAATATTCCCGGCAATATCGCCATCGAAGGAATAAACCGAGTCGGACAGGCGTTTACTGCTCGCATTACCGATGCCGATGGCATGCCAGAGAGCGGCATTACTTACCGATGGTATGAGTTTTATGGCAAATTCTTAGGAACTGGCAAAACTCTCGTACAAACCAAAGACCACCTCGGTATGCAAGTCATCGTCCAAGCCAGTTATATTGACAAGAAAGGACATAAAGAGAGCGTCACCAGTAAGTTCAGCGGCTCAGTTATCAATGACCTGAACGGCGGCACTGGCGCTGGAATAATTAGCCCTATTTCGACTGCGCCCAAAATCACCCTTCATGGGCCAGCCAGCGTCAAGGAAGGCGAAGCTGCTGTTTACACGGCAACTTTAGACAAAACAGCCAATACCGATGTTAGTGCAGATATTAGAATTACACACAATACTAGTAGTCCAAACAATCTCAACGTCCGCTGGGACAGCCAGCGAGTAGTCATCAAAGCAGGAGAAACCAGCGCCAAATTCTACGTTGATACCAATGCCGGCACTGACGGCAAGGGTAAGACCTACACCGTCTCCCTTAGTAACGCTGTCGCTGGCATGGTCAATAAAACAAATACCAGTTCCTATACCGCGGTCAACGCTCAATCGGTCTTTATGCTATCATACGTCTATCCGCTCGCTGAAGCTGGCGGCAGCGAGTTCTCCGACTACTGGAAAGCTGTTCATGCAGCAGGCAGCAGCAAAATCCCGTATACACTCATCATGGCAGACGGCAGTCCTGACGCCAAGCTCGACCCAGGCTATGTGCGGCTGCTAAAAAAGAACGCCGAGCTTGGCTTCAAGACTGTCGCTTATATTCGCACCGTTCAGCAGACTCGCCCGATTACCGAAGTTAAAGCCGCCATGGCTAAGTTCATTGAACTTTACGGAGCGGACAAAATTCACGGATTCTACTTCGACGAGATATCGTCCCGGAATAATGCAGCAACGGCTTACATGGCAGAATTGTATAACTATACGAAAAGTACTTACGGCAATAAATTGGTCGTTGCCAATCCTGGTACGCACATCACCGATGCGATTGCGCCATACGCCGATATTTTCATGACTAACGAAGGCACTGCTGACGAATATATCAATAACTATAAGACCGCTTACTCTGCCTTTGAAAAAGACCCAGCTAATTCCCATCGTATTTTCCATACGATTTATGCCGCAAAGGCTAGCGATTACCAAAAAATAATCAATTTATCGCGCCAGCGCAATGCCGGCTGGGTATTCATCACCACCGATAGTACGATACCTGATGGCAGGCCGTACAATGATTTGGCAAAGAATTTCCCTAGCCTCGTTGATAGCGTCAACAATTTAGGCCGCCAACCGCTTGATCCAAATAGAGCCACGGAACAACCTTTGCTATCCGGCGCGATAATCAGCGGATTATCTGTTACCACAACTATACTTAGCCAATAATCGCATCGGTATGCTACACTATGTTTATGGTTACCAAGGCAAATAAATCTCCCAAGAAGACTCGCAAGCAGCGTGTCAAACACATTACAAAAACAGACACTCACTTCATGGTGCGCCGAAGCTTACTGGTGTATGCGATATTGGTTTTTGTGCTTTTTTGGCTAACAGCTATGAGCGTATATCTAGTCGACAGAATGGTCGTAGAATACACCAACACTGCCCGCTATAACCAAATTCATAGTATATATAGCAATTTGAAGCTAGATGAATCGTATAGACTGGCGGTTTATAAAAGTAATATTTCAAATGATAAGTCTATCACTACAGAGTATGGACATAATACTTCCGTAAGTAAAACTCGTATGGATTTAACCGAAAAAATTAAAGAAGCTGGCTTCTCGCTTATCAATACAAAAGATAAAGATACTATCATTCAAAGCGATACATTCAAGGATCCTAACGGCCATATTTTATACCTGAGCGTTATACCGCAGGCTCTACATAAAGATTATACGTACGGCACCTCCGAGATAGCCAAGCCGTACGCCAAAATAGACGCCAATAAATTCGACCACGAGCCAACTAGCTACGTCACTATCAAAATAAGCCTTGGCGACTAGTGAGATAATTGCCAGCAAAAATACGAAACGCATACCTTGCATTAGGTAATTTTTCATGTTATAATATAGGTATGGAGATTAAAGGCGGTGAACTGGGTTTTGACGACTATTCAGGATCGGCTGTACAAGCAACTCGCGATGGAACTTATTCTCTTGCCGCAACGCTAGCGATAATGGCATACAATATAACGTCAGATCCATCCGAAAAGGCTCGGATGGCGCGCGACGTAGGTAACGCCTATAGTCTCATTTAGGTAACTACGAAAAAGCTGAAAAATGGCTTGCTGAGGCAGTCGATCAACATGAAACTTTAGCCGAACAAGAACCAAATCGCAGCACGCTGCGCGAGTTGGGAGCTAGCGCAGCCATGCTGGCAACCATGCAATTGTCGCGCATAGCAAGCGATGAAACTTTTGATACTCCAAAAAATAATACCAAGACTGTTGAAACTTTTCGTTACGGACTAGAAAAACTCGAGGATTCGCACGAACATGCCGACGGACTAAATCGTGAAATTGATCAATATGATATTAATTTTACCGCTCGAGCCAGCTACGCCGAGACGCTTGCCGGCAATAAAAAGCGAGGCTTGACACTCGGCGTCAGAGCGGTGCGGCTAGCATTCTGGTCCGAGTCGCCGCAGCTTGATACCACTAATACATCTCTCAGCAAAAAAGAACGCTACAAAACCAAAGCATGGGCGCTCGTACGCGGTATTGGCGCGCTAGCTGTTAGTATTGTTGCACCCATCAATCGCCGCGCCGCCAAAACTCTTGTTAGAAAACTTTCTTAAGCTTGGTTCTGCTGGTTAGACACATCGCCTTGCAATGGAACTACTTGCGATTCAGATTCTTCAAAAATTCGCCGTACTTGCTCGGCATCAATGTTCACCGAATCGCCCGGATTGACCGCCCCCGATAGCATGAGCTTAGCGATAGTATTCTCCACCGCTTTCTGAACAACGCGGCGCATCGGACGAGCTCCAAGGCGCGGGTCGTAGCCCTGCTGGACGAGAATTTGTTTAGCATCATCATCGACTGTGACAGATACTTTTTGCGGCAATAGGGTTTTGTTGACGCCAGCCAAAATCAGATCAAGTACTTGCACCAACTCGGCTGGCGTAAACGGACGAAAGAGCACAATTTCGTCGAAGCGATTGAGAAATTCTGGCCGAAACTGGTTCGAACTAATCAATTCGTTAATAAACTGCTGTTCAAACTGCTCAAGTCGATAACCGCGCTCGATATATTCGCGGATCCTATCAGCGCCAGCGTTACTAGTGGCAATTACAATGGCGTCGCGAAAGCTAATCTCACGGTTCTTGGCGTCGCGCAAAATCCCTTCGTCGAGTAATTGCAGGAGTGTAGTTAGCACTTCTGGCGCGGCCTTCTCGATCTCGTCGAGCAACACCACACTGAAAGGCTGTTTCATTACTTGCGCGGTCAAGCTCATCGGGTCATCCGCGCCATCAGCGATTAAACGAGCGACATCATCGGAGCGAACAAACTCATTCAAATCTAAGCGGATTAACTTGCCTTCGCCGCCAAAGTATACGTCGGCCAGTGCTTTTGATAGCTCCGTCTTGCCGACACCAGTCGGCCCCAGAAACAGAAAGGTACCAATCGGCCGATTCTCATTGCGCACGCCCGCGCGAGCGCGGCGCAGAGCATCACTGACGACATTAACGGCGCGAACTTGATTAACCATTCGTTCATGAATTAAATCCTCCATATGCAGCAGCCGCTCGCGGTCTTCGGTCGTATTAGCTACGCTAACTTTAACGTCCATTGTCCGCTCGATTGCTTGCTGCACAGAATTCATGGTCACGATACCCGACTCGCTGAAACTAGCCGCCGACTCCAGCAATTTAAGCGCCCGGCCAGGCATAGCTATATCGTGAATATAACGTTGACTCAAGCGATAAGCTTCGTTAATCGCTTGGATCATATAAGTAACTTTGCGGTTGAACTCAATTGCGATCAACTGTTCTTGCAGAACCTTTTTAGTCTCTGCCTCGTTTGTCTCGGCAACATTAATACGGTTAAGCGAGTTAGCTAACGACGGGTTGCGGCGGCTAATTTCGAGATAGCGCTGTTCGTCCATACTTAAAATTAAGCGTAGCCTGCCAGCATCTAAAATCGGCTGCAAAACATTTGTTAAATCTACTGACCCTACGCCCTCTTCGAAGAATAACTGCGCGTCATCAAGACAAACAATTATATTCTTGGCATTGTAAGCTTCACCTAAAACCTGCATGATTAAGTTTTCAAGTTCGCCGCGACCTGGCGCTGCCGCAATCAGCGACGCCGAGTCAAGAATGAAGATCTGGCGGAAGCGAAGATTTTCGGGTACATTCGCATCAGCGTCCAAAATTCGTTCCGCGAAAGCATGAATTACTGACGTTTTACCAACACCAGCTTGGCCGATAAGAACCGCGTTTTGCCGCCCGCCCGTACCAAAAGCTTCCACTAGCTGATCAATCACCTGAACATGCGATGGTATGTCAATCGACAAGGTATTACGGCTAGCACCAATTTGCTCGCTGATATTCTGCCCGAATCGCTCAAGGTGCGGAATCCAACCAAACGACCAATCACGCGCCAAGCCGCCAGTCCGCCGCCGCTGGCCAAAATGCCGAACAATCTCCATCAAATGCTCTTGCCACAAAATACCAGCATCCAAATCTTCATCTCCTAAATGAGTTTGCGCTATTATCGATTGATAATTCGGAAAGCTCCTCACTAGCGCTGTAGCTAATACGGCACCGCTGATACGGTCTAGTTGATTGGCTTGGCGAATGTCGTCAGCTACGCTCCACAGTTCGTCAACGGAAATCGTCGAGCCCTCGGCAATAGTGGCTAAAAATGACGGCGTCATACCAAGCCGCACCCCCATGAATTGGCCGCTTGGCACCTCACCAATTACTTTAGCAATCTCTCGCACATTCGGTTCTCGCGACAACCGGCCCAACACGTCGCCAGCTAACAAATCATCAACCGAACCGCCCTTACCAGCTGGCAGATCGTGAACGTGCCAATTATAAAATTTCACCGCCATATATAATACTGCTGCCAGAGCACCGCACAGCCAACCTAGCGACAGACGCTCCATAGTTACCAGCATAGTACCCGATATCACTAGTAATAATGCTAGCCATGAAAGACTTTTTGCAATCATCGGCGACAGCAACCGCCCAAAGCGCGCTTCGCTGGCTCGCTGAGACGCATACCTAAAAGCACCTAAAGATGCCATGGTATCCACCCCGATATTGCCGCAACAACCATTACCGCTGGCATCGCTGGCACCAATGGCCAAATAGCCAAACGTAGTAGACCAATCAACAGCATCAAGCACAAGGCTGCTACACCTATCAGCAGCGTTATTATCCTTATAAAGCCGCCAATAATCCGCGATACCAAGCGATCAAAAAACGCCCGCAACTGCACCCCGATTGGCCCGCGTACTTTCCCGGCTGAAATTTGCCGCCACGGCGCGAATAGTGTCTTCAGCAATAATCCCAGCGAAAACGTATCGTATAATCGCTCGATAGATTCCCAAACATCTACTGCTGCCCGTTTCCAACCAACGCTATACCACCACGAAATCATGCCCACGATAAACATATGCTTTTTATTATAGTTCAAAAAGCGTTTGGACGCTACTATAATGCGCCAAAAATATGTATAATGAGTTTTATGCGTCAAACTCTCACGACTATGCTCGGGAAGACTGTCAAGAAAGCTGCACAGATTCGCGGCGGTAGCGGCTCAGCCTTACCAGGCTTGGTAATTGAAAAAATCGACTCAGATTTTGTCAGCCGCACATTACAGCAACTACCAATGGGCGTAGCACTCATCAGCGGCACTAATGGTAAAACCACTACTACCAAAATTGTTGTCGAACTACTAGAAAGCCAAGGCCTGAAAGTATTCACCAACCGTACTGGCAGCAACTTCACGCGCGGTGTGGCAGCAGCGCTATTAGGCGAAGTTGATTTGCACGGACGAATTAACGCCGATATTGCCGTGCTTGAACTCGACGAAGCCTATGCTGTTCACTTTGTAAAAGCAATCAAACCAAACTACTGTTTACTACTCAACGTTATGCGCGACCAGCTTGACCGCTTCGGCGAAATTGACAATACCGCCAAACTCCTCCACAATGTTGCAATAAACACAACAAAGTGCGTAGTCCTTAACCGCGACGACCCGCGATTAAGTAGTACTGATTTTGTAAACGATATTAAATCACCGCTGCGAAGTTTTGGCGTTAATCCAAAATATTCGCAGACCTTCCCTTCTGATGATTCTTTACGCAGTAGCGAGCAAAATGCGGCTAAATTGTACGCTGACGACACCAGTCTTGAAGAATTTAAAGACCAGCACGCCGTTATTGCCTTCAATGGTAGTAGTCGCTCGGTAGATCTGAACCTGCGTGGCATCTACAATCTTCAAAATGCTACTGGTGCTGTTGCTTTAGTGCGCGCGATTCTCGGCAATAGTCTAAATGTTGATTCTATGCTCAAAGCGCTATCAAACATTAAGCCAGCTTTTGGCCGCGGCGAGCAATTAATAATAGATGGACAACCCTGCGAGCTAGTGTTGGTCAAAAACCCGGCTGGCTTCCGTTTGGCCCTAGCTTCGTTCAACCCAGCAAACTACGCCACTATGATAGCTATCAACGATGCTTACGCAGATGGCCGCGATATGAGCTGGCTCTGGGATGTCGATTTCGATAGCTTACAACAACAAGGCGTCACTGCTGTATCTGGCGTCCGCGCCTATGACATGGCCCTGCGACTAGAATATGACGAAGTACCTATCGATTTTGTCGATACTGACCTGACGGTTGCGCTGCGCCAGCTCATCACTAAACACACTCGCCAACCAAAGCGCATTTATTGCAGCTACACCGCAATGTTAGCACTACGACGACTACTAGCCCGCTATACCGACGTGGAGGAAATCCGATGAAAAAGCAACCGCAATCTATCACTATCTTGCAACTTTATCCGCGCGATATGAACATTTACGGCGACTGGGGCAATGTTCTGACTCTCAAGCGGCGGCTAGAATGGCGTGGTTTTGCTACCAAACTCATTGAGTACAATGTTGGCGACGCTTTTCCAGACGATGTTGATTTAATCGTCGGCGGTGGTGGACAAGACTCTGGACAGTTACGAATTAGCGATGACCTGCAAAAGATTGCCCCGCAGCTCAAACGATTAGCTGACGACGATTTACCAATGTTAGTTATCTGCGGTTTATACCAACTATTCGGCCGCTCGTTTACTACTAAAGACGGTGATATAATTCCTGGTATCGGTATTCTTGACCTAGAGACAATTGGTGGTGACGAGCGCATTGTTGGTAATATTATCGTCAAAAGTCCAGAATTCGGTGAAATTATCGGTTATGAGAATCATTCTGGGCTAACTACGCTTAGCCAAAATACCACAGCACTCGGCGACGTCATCAAAGGCGTAGGCAACAATAATATTGATGGCCGTGAAGGCGCCCGTTATCGTAACGTTATCGGTACCTATTTGCACGGTCCGCTCTTGCCAAAGAATCCGCACATCGCCGATTGGATGATTTCGCAAGCTATAATCCGTAAATACGGCGCCGTCGTTTTAGACCCGCTTGAAGACAAGTACACTGAACAAGCTCGTAATATCGCTAAAAAACGCCCGCGCTAGCCACTACTTTTAACACTATCCTCAGATTGGACCTGCTATACTGGTAAAAGTGACCAAAATGAGCGCTGTAAAAAAACCAAAAATTAATCGTATTGTCAGCCTAGATTTAATGAGAGGCTGGTTTTTGGTGATAATCATACTTGATCATTTGAGTTATTTTCCAAACGGCCTCGTGTTCATCAGCGGCGACAGCAGATTATACGTCACTGCCGCCGAAGGATTCTTTATTATTTCTGGATTAGTATTAGGTATTGTCCGCGGCGCTAAATTAACAGAGCGCTCGTTTAGATACGCTGCTAAATTGATCTGGCGACGAAGCTTCATGCTATATCTAACCAGTATCATCATTACAATATTATCGATTGCGATCGGCTGGCATTTTGTTGGTAACGACGGCGTCAAGTCGCCTTTGCCTCCGCTAGATAGCAATATCTTTAGTCTATTTTGGAGAATAGTTACTCTGCAAGAATTCTACGGCTGGGCCGATTACTTGCGTCTATATGCGATATTTTTGGCGCTAACACCAGCTGCGCTTTGGCTACTGCGCCGCGGCAAATGGTACATCGTTCTAACCGTCAGTACTCTAGTTTGGCTGCTAACGCCAAAGCCGGTTAACGAATTCACTCAGCCATTTACTTGGCAATTTATTTTTTTCATCGCCTTCACGCTAGGATTTTACTCGCCGCAAATTAAATTATGGTGGAATAGTTTGTCCGCCAAAACGCGGCGCCGTACTAAAACTGTCATCTTTACCATGTTTATCATCACTTTCATCGCCAATGTTTTTGCCGAGTTTTTCGCGCCAGCCTTGAACGATAATCTTTCGACAGCTATTAATAATTTTCGCCCCATCCTAGCGGCCAGCTTCGATAAGCTAGCTCTAACGCCAGCGCGCGTAGCTATGTCGCTGCTCTGGTTTATTGGGTTTTTTATGATTTTCCAGCGTTTTGAAAAACAAATTAAACGCTATCTCGGCTGGCTACTTATTCCGTTTGGGACTAATTCGCTTTACGTCTATTCAATTCATGCCTTCGTAGTCATGGGAGCGCATCTGATAGTCAATCCGCAATATGGCGCGCCAGCTAGTTATTTTAATTCTTTTGACCGTCTAGCCGAGGTTCCTCAAAACCTCGCGCTATCGATTTTGGTAATTGCAATTATTTACCTAGCAGTGCGAACCAAATTTTTGATGAAGATTATTCCGCGCTAAACTTAGTGATTTTTAGCGGTGATAAATCAATCGTTTCAACCTCGCGATAGTTGCCTGGCAGACTGGCTTTCATATCGCTATAGTAGACATTATAGATATTCTTTGCGCGGGTAAATGTTTTTTTCGTGTCGACAACTTGGCGGCTATTGCCATCTAGCGGAGCATAACCGCCGCCAAGATGTTCATCACCGCTAGAAAAGTATATTTGGCAATTCGGTAGATAATAATCTAGCTCAATTGCCACATACGGATCGGCCGCTAACACCACATCGTTTTCGCTACATTTAACTATAGAAGCAACAGAGTTGACGTTTGGCTTTTGCATACGCTGAAAGTTATAATTACCAGCCTGACTGAGATTAGTTGCCCCGACCGCCAGAACTACCAGCAGAACTAACGGTGAAGCTATTCGCCAAACCTCACGATTCTCACGTTCGGTCGACAGCGCCAGACTAGCTCCCACGAGCATAGCCAAGCCAATCGCAACGTGCGCCAAATAACGCTCGACATACATCGGTTTATACAGAGAAATCACCATCAATAGCATTATCGGCACGCTAATATAACTAACTAATAACCACAAAATATCGTTTTTTTTCTTAATATGAAAAGTAATGACAATCGAGCGGACAGATACAAAAATTATCGCCAGCACCAATATTGAGGCAATCACCCCCAGTTGCCAAAGCGGCTGATATATTGTATTAAACGAAACAATACCAACTAACTGCTCGAGATTCATTGGCTGTCCAATTGGTGCGAGTGCGCCATTGCCAACCTGTTTCAAAAAAGACGATAGCCACGGGAGAAACAGCAACAAACTAAACGCATAAGCCCCTATCCAGCGGCACTCTTTCCATGAAGACTTACGCAACCTACCAGCATCCATCGCGACTAGCCAGGCTAGATGAGCTAGCCACAAAAGCGCCAAGTAGTATAGCGTGTACATGCCGAGCGCCACTAGTACTCCATAAATAAGCCAGTCAGTCCACCGCTTGCTAGAGTGTGCCCGTACCAACATCACCGTCGCCGCTACGCCGATTAACGACGCCATAGCGTACATGCGAACTTCGAAACCGTAGCGCATTAATAATGGCGACAGAAGCAACATCGTTAGCACATAAATAGCTGCTCGCGCATTAAAATGCTTTTTAATAAAACAACCGGCTACCGCAATTGAGGCTCCATAAAAAATCACGCTTAGCGAGCGCAATGCCAGTTCGCTCCAGCCAAAAACATTCGCCCAAATTTTCAGAATGAGATAATACAGCGGCGGATGAGTATCAAGCGCCGACAGCCGAATAATCTCGCTAGCAGACCGCTTGGCTACCATTATCGAATATGCTTCATCAAACCAAACGCTCTGCCGCAAGCCAATCCATAAACTAAGAGCTGCCGCTACTACTGGCACAACAATTATCAGCCACCTATAAACCTTGTCATAGTCATTACTATGCTTCCAAAATAATATTTTCATGCTTTGATTATATTACGACTAGGAAAAACTCGCAAAATAATATATAATAGCTTTGCACATCTATCGGGGTGTGGCGCAGTTGATAGCGCGCGCGGTTTGGGACCGTGAGGTCGAAGGTTTGAGTCCTTTCACCCCGACCATTTGAACCATGAACCTGCCGACAAGCGGCAGGTTTTGCTATTGTCCTATTTTGCCCTCCCATACTCCTCATGCTATCATAACTATATGAAAAGCAAGCAACACTCGCGCCGCCGCATAGTCGTTAATATTTTTGGCACATTAGGGTATTTGTCAGTATTTTTGCAGTGGACATGGACGGCAATTATATTACTATATCCGTTATTCCAATCAGAAGCTGTACAAAAGATTTTTCTACCAGAACGCCAAGCGCCTCGACCCGTCGTGAGCCACTCTGGATGCTATAGCGACGCCGCCCCCTTCATTGCCATTGTCTCTATTGCCATTACAGCTGCAATTATTGTTATGTCAATAATCACGCTAATAGGATTGCCAAAGAAAATCGGCAAGACTGGCGCTAAAATCACGCATTCGGCAGCCAACGTGATAGCCGCCAATACCCGCCCGCCAAAACAACAACCAGCAAAAAAATGGAAATTAAACTTGTCGTACAAACTGATAATTTGCATTAAATTAATATTGACGGTTCTGCCGGTCATTCTGTTACTCTTTGCACCGACAATTCCTAAACTACCGCACCAAGTTATGACTATTGTCGGTAATTTCTGCTTAGTGGTATCAGCTGTTTATTGGCTTATCCAATATGCCTTAGCTAAAATCCTACGCGTGCCGCACAAAGAAATTTGGTAATTTAAGCCTTCGGCGGAATGATGTCTATAGTGCGCGTTTGCTTATCTAGCGGCAATTGATGACCAGCATCAAATTTATAGACAAGCAGCGTACCAAACGGCATTTCCACTTTACCAATCTCTTCATCAGGAATCTGGTCGAGATACTTCATCAGTGCGCGAATAGTATTACCGTGCGAAACAAGCAGGATATTTTCGCCTCTTTGCAGCCGCGGCAAGATTTCGCTTTGAAAATATGGAATTGCCCGCGCGTAAACATCTTTGAGCGTTTCGCCGCCAGGTACCGGGTAATCCCAACCGCGGCGAATTCCCTGAAATGCCTCACTGCCAATCTCATCTTTGACTTCCCATTTGTTTTTGCCAGTTAAGTCGCCGTAATCGCGCTCGTTAAGCGGCTTGGCGATAATCCGTTCGAGATCCGCCTGGTCGCCCTTGCCGCGCAGAATTCCATCGCAAGTCTGCTGCGTACGTTTGAGCTCGCTAGTATAAGCGGCATCAAAGTGAATAACGCGAATAATTTCACCAAGCTGCTCGGCTTCGCGCATGCCTTTTTCTGTCAAATTGACATCTGTCCAGCCAGTCCACTTACCTAATAAATTCCACTCGCTTTCTGCGTGGCGGCTAATAACTAAAATTCCCTGTTTTTGCACTTCCATAAATTCATTATACCGCGAAAATCAAGTTGCCCGAAATATTTTATCCGTGAGATTTCAAACAGTCTAGTCTTTTGCATTAAATGCTATAATATAACTATGAACGATTTCACAATTCAATCAATCAAAGCAAGACAAATCCTCGACAGCCGCGGCAACCCAACCGTTGAAGCAGACGTTATTTTAAGTAACGGCACACTTGGCCGTGCTGCCGTACCGAGCGGCGCTAGCACTGGCTCGGCTGAAGCGCTTGAATTGCGCGATGGCGGCATTGACTGGTCGGGTAAGGCTGTTTACCAGGCAGTCCGTAATGTTAACGAAGTCATTGCACCAGCGCTAGTCGGACACGATGCCAGCGACCAAGCTGCTCTCGACCAAATAATGCTCGATTTAGACGGCACCGATAATAAATCCAAACTCGGCGCTAACGCCATTCTCAGCGTCAGCCTAGCCGCCGCTAAAGCTGCCGCCAGCGCTAAGAATCAGCCGCTGTGGCGCTACGTCGCAGAAATGACCAGCAGCACACCTGTTCTACCATTACCGATGATGAACGTGCTCAATGGCGGCGCTCACGCAGCTTTCGCTACCGATATTCAGGAATTTATGATCATTTGTAAAGGTGCGCAGACTTTTGCAGACACACTCAAAATGGGCACCGAGATCTTTCATGCGCTAGCCAAAGTACTAAAAAATTATGATTATCCAACTACTGTCGGTGATGAAGGCGGCTACGCACCGCGCGTCCGCAACGGCAATCGCGAAGCGCTAGCCTTATTATCCGAAGCCATTCAAAACGCCGGCTATAAACTCGGCCGCGACGTTGTCTTTGCGATGGATGCTGCGTCAAGCGAATTCTATCAAGAAGGACGCTACGAGCTTAAATGCGAAGGCAAGTCGCTAGCAAGCAGCGAAATGGTTGATTGGCTAGAAGCCTTGACAAATGAATTTCCAATTGTCTCAATCGAGGATGGTCTAGCCGAAAATGATTGGGATGGTTGGAAGCTGCTGCGCGAACGGCTCGGCGACCGCATCCAGCTAGTCGGCGACGATTTGCTTGTCACGAACACCTCGCTGATTGAACGGGCTATCGCTGAACAAACTGCCAACGCGCTGCTAGTTAAACCAAATCAAATTGGCTCGCTGACCGAGACTATTCAAGCTGTTAAAATGGCGCAAGATGCTGGCTGGCGCACCGTCATGAGCCATCGCTCTGGCGAAACCGAAGACACGACAATTAGCCACCTAGCCGTTGGCCTGGGTTGCGGCCAGATTAAAACTGGATCGCTATCGCGAACCGATCGCGTCGCTAAATATAACGAGTTATTACGTATCGCCGAAGCTGACCAATCATTGACGCTAGCGCAGCCATTTAGCGAATAAATAAAACTGTAGGTTTTACTTCTAACAAAGCGAAAAACGCCTTTTCTTTGTCAAGAGGTGTTTTTCATATCAAAATAATTATGTTATACTACTAACGAATAATCGTTTTAGGAGGTTAGTTGCTCTCGATCAAACAAAAAAAGCACCGCCGTCCATATGCTATTTTTGCAGTGGCGATATGCCTGATTAGCACTGGCGTGTATTTTATGATGCTGACCTTATCGCCGTCGGTAGCGCCTCTGATTTTTACCAAGCCGATTGATGCTAAATCGCTGCCAAAAGCCAAAATCGGCGAGAACCGTATTGTTATACCGCGCATCGGCGTCAATATTCACTACGACAAAGGCCGCACCGCACTCGATCGCGGTGCTGAATGGCGACAGCCAAACCATGGCAACCCCAAAGATGGCGGTAATTTCATTATTGCTGCCCACCGCTTCAGTATCCAGCCAACACCGCAGGGTACTGTTGAGAAATCGCCTTTTTATAACATTGATAAGATGAAACTAGGTGATAACATTGTAGTCGATTACGAAGGTGCTCGCTATGCTTACGAAATCACTAAAATATTTGATGTCAAACCAGACCAGACTGAAATCGAGGCTCCGTCTCAAGAAGCAAAACTAACTCTATACAGCTGTGAACTTGGCGGCTCCGACGCTGGCCGCATCGTTATCACAGGCAAACTGCTCGGTCAAGTCGAACAATAAAATACTCTACCAGTTGTCGTACAGTAGAGTATTTTGATTATAAATTGCAGGCAGATAAAAAGGTAGTTATTTGGCGAACTCAACCGCGCGAGTTTCACGGATAACATTCACCTTGATAGTTCCAGGATACTGCATGGTTGACTCAATCTTAGTCGCGATGTCGCGTGCTAGCTTGATAGCGCTAAGGTCGTCGATTTTCTCTGGCGTGACAATCACGCGAATCTCGCGGCCGGCGCTTATGGCGTATGCTTTCTCGATTCCTTGGAAACCAGTCGCAACATTTTCGAGATCACGCATGCGCTCAGCGAAATTCTCAGCAGAGATATTACGCGCACCCGGCCGAGCGGCACTGATCGCATCGCAAATACGAACGACGATGGCCTCTGGCGTAGTCGCTTCAATGTCGTCGTGATGAGCCTCAATCGCATGACAGATACCCTCGCTCAGGCCAGCTTTGCGGGCCAGCTCAGCACCGATATGGTGATGCTTACCTTCAATTTTGTGGGTAACTGCCTTGCCCATATCGTGCAGCAACGTCGCTATTTTAGAGGTGCGGACATCAGCGCCAATCTCGCTAGCAATCATACCAGCCATATGCGCCATTTCGGTCGAATGCTTAAGAACATTTTGACCATAGCTAGTTCGAAACTTCAGCTCGCCAAGTAGCTTTAACAAATCGCGCGGGATACCGGTAACGCCAACTTCGCGCGCCGCATCTTCGCCAGCACGCTGGGTTTCCTTATCGATTTGCTTTTCAGCTTTCGCAAAGACTTCTTCAATACGCCCTGGGTGAATACGACCGTCTTTCATCAACATCTCGAGACCGAGACGCGCTACCTGGCGGCGAATTGGGTCAAAGCTCGATAGAACTACCATGCCTGGCGTGTCATCAACCAAGAAATCTACGCCAGTAACACGTTGCATCGCTTGAATATTACGGCCTTCTTTACCGATAATCCGACCTTTCATGTCGTCGTCCGGCAATTTAACCGCAGTAACAGTACGCTCAGCAGTTACCTCACTAGCCATACGCTCCATCGTTTCAACGAGGATAGTTTGCGCCCTCTCTTCGGCGTCAGCTTCAACATCTTGTTGCATTTTAGCTACCAGGTTTAGTAGATCACTCTTGATGTCGCGTTCAGTCATCTTCATCAGCTTGTCAGCAGCGTCTTTTTTCTTGAGACCAGCAATTTTCTCAAGCTTTTCCTGCTGACGTGTACGAATATCACGGATTTCATTCTTCAATTCTTCAACTTCATCTTCTTGCTTGCGTAATTTTTCGCTACGTTTGTCAAGTTGATCAAGCTTTTTGTCAAGCGACTCCTCGCGATCTGCTAGACGATTCTCGGTCTTTTGTAGCTCTTTGCGGCGCTCTTTCTCGATCCGCAATGCTTCATCTTTAGCTTTGAGTACGATGTCGCTAGCTTTACGCTCAGCTTGCGCTATGACCTGTTCAGCCGTATTTTTGCTCTTGGTCTCTTGTTGGCGATCATATACCACTTTACCGCCCACGCCAGCAATAATACCAACAATCGCGGCAATAATTCCCTCAACCATATTTTTCCTTTCTTTCGCGGCAACTAGTCAACACATCAAGTCAAAAAACCGCAAAATTATCAAAATTTAAACTTATCAATGTCACATTCGTAGACATTACCATTGTACCGCGTTTATAACAAAATAAGCAACTATTTACGCGGTTTGGTGATGCGAGCCTCAGCGCCATATTCAGGCAGAACTATTTCATCATTGCGGCCATTCTGCAGCCGAACCAAACATTCTTCACGCCAAGCATCGCCGGTAACCCCAACGATCGGAATACGTTGTTCGTGTGCTATCGTATTCAACACTGCCAGACCAATCCTCAAACCAGTGAAACTCCCTGGACCGCGAAATACGCCAATGCCCGAGATATCAGCAAAACTGGCCCCATTCTCTGCTAAGCGGTCGCGCAAATAAGCTAGCATGTCGCGCGCGAGATTGCGTTCAGCCGCCCATTCGTAGTCGGTTCGTTTGTCACCGTCGACCAGCGTTAATTGCACCGTCATTTCAGCACTATTCCACAATACAATCATCGTAATTTCTCCACAATTCGACGCGATCTTTCACCGCTGCTTTTCAAAGTTAGCTTACGACTATCATCAGGCTGCACCTGGATGACGATCTGCAATACGTCCGTTGGCAGTACGTTATTTACTACATCGCTCCACTCAATCACAGTAATTGTATGCGAATCGTGAATCGCTTCATCAAGTTCCATTTTCATAATACCAGCATCTGGTAAGCGGTAAAAATCATAATGAGCCAACCGCAAGCCGTCCGCAGCCTCGTAATTGTGACTAATCGTAAACGTCGGACTCTGAACCTCGTCGTCAATCTGCAAGCCGCGCGCCAATCCCTTGGTCAGTGTAGTTTTGCCAGCGCCAATATCGCCGACAAGCTCGAGCGTCTCGCCGCCATGTAATAAGCCGCCAAGCTTCGCGCCAAACTGTATCAAATCATCCGCCGTCTGCAAGCTCACCTCTAATATCATATATTTATTATACAATATCGGACAGGGTTACTGTGTTAAAATACGTTTATTATGAGTAATTTCTTTTGTAAATACCAATCGCCGCTGGACGAAATTACCATAGCAAGCAACGGCAGCGCTATCACTGGCCTGTGGTTCGCTAAGCAAAAACATTTTGACGCTGAGCTAGGCGAGAATAACGCAAATTCTGATTTACCGATTTTCACTAAGGCAATGCGCTGGCTTGACGCGTATTTCGCTGGCAAAAATCCTGGAGAAATCCCGCCAATACAGCTTGATGGAACGCCTTTTCAGTTGGAAGTCTGGCGTATCTTGCAAACCATACCGTACGGCGAGCGCACTACCTACGGAGAAATTGCTAAAAATATCGCCAAGAAACGCGGTATCGCCAAAATGTCAGCACGAGCCGTCGGCGGAGCAGTCGGGCGCAATCCAATTTCAATTTTCGTACCGTGCCATCGGGTTGTCGGCAGTAATGGTAAACTGACGGGGTATGCTAGCGGAATCGAAAAGAAAATTAAATTGTTGAAGCTAGAAAATATACTTTAATCTAAAAGAAAGACGCTATCTTTTCGGACTTTATACTTACTCATCAAACCTGACCAACAACGTCTCTGTGTATAGATTATTACCTCACTGTCAGAGTCGGGCTCTATTTCTTTGCAACTTTTTTCTGCTTATTCCTCTGTCCCCTGGCCACCACAATTACCACTGCCGTGATAATCGATAGTCCGGCCAGAATAGCCAGCGCATAAGCATAGCCTGACAGCAGATAAATTAAAGCCAACGTCACGCCGACAGCACCCCAGATAGTAATCAGCCGCCTGCCGAGCGCCAAGCCGATAATAACCATCAGCGAATGCTCAATCAGGAACAATATTTCCATAGCATTATCCCCTCTTAGTGCCAGTACGAGAGTCGATAAACTAAACACAGCGAGCGCCAGCACCAAATGCGCAATGGTGTATATATGAGCATACCCTAGCCAGCGCCACAACATCACCGCCCCTGAAAGAATTGCTGCTGAACACAGGTATGGCACCACTATGTCGTGAACAGGCGCAATTAGCATATGGATAGCAAATAAAATACCGCACAATACTAAAAGGACGCCCGAGTCGAAATATGGAATATTCTTTTTCGGCATCCCCTCGGCTATTAGGGCGCTGCCATTGACCGCCCACATCAGTGTTGCTAGCAGCACCGCCTCCGTCGCGACGCTGGCTGACATAGCCATCAGCAGTAAAAGTATCGACCAGCCAATGGCACTCCAAAATGATGCATAATACCAATAAACTGATAATTTTCTAGTTCGTGCGACCACGGCGGCGCCATAAAACACCACAAAGATAACCAGCGAGACGATCGACATAAACTCAAGCTTAACGCCGAGCCATTGTGCAGTTAAGTAGAATAACAACACCAAACTTGGATGTGCCATTGCTGCCATCAACCACCAATATCGCTTGGCATACACTACCATATAAAGTGCCGCGACAGCTGCCAACCAGCCCAAGATTTTGAACGGCAATTCATATGCCGTCGACAAATTTATCATCGGTAATATCACTGCTGGTACCGTAGAAGCTAGTAGAGTCATATCGCTGATAGTTGAGGTTCTCTTATTCATCGCCAACAACCAATACGCTACCCCAAAGCCGACAAACGTCGCCCAAGCAGTGATGGTGAAATTGTCGCTTAGCGGCACGCTCAACCAATGCAAGAACAGCAGCACCAAAGCAATCGTCGCCAAGTATGCTCCGCCCAGATAACCATCTTCACGCCGCCGATAAAACGCATAATACAGCAGTGCTACTAACGGCATCCAAACCGCCGGATGAATAGACGAAAAGATGATTAGACCAGCCGCTCCAATAGCAGAATATAGCAACAATTCGCGGCACTTAACCGCCGCCTCGTTACGGTAATTATGCAGCCATTCTACTAACAATAGCAACGACAAACCGTTCAGCCACGCCATCAAAATAGCAAGATTTTCGCCAGCCATCTTGAAATACGAAGCTATCAGCAGTGCTATCAGAAGTAGAGAAGCATGAATACCAATCACTAAGCCATAAACCTTCTCACGCCACGCAGCGATACCCATGATGATAGCGGCAACTGCCACCGAATCTGACAGATACAGCATGCCTTCTCCCGCTGGATAAGCAGTCAAAAAGGCTAAGGCTATAAACACCGTCATTAACCACCAAGCGGCCACAGCGCCGTACACTAATATTGCTTGACTTTTCGTAATATTTGGGCGTTTCAAAACTAATAATCGGCAGATAACCGGCAGGAAAGCCATAAACATAAAGATAGAGTAATGTGTATGCAGGGCCGTTATGGGTTCGAGGCTAAATAGCCTGACGCCAGCCGGCACCAACAAAATTCCAGACATTACTACCATGCCGCCAAAACGGGCGCGGCGCAGCAATGAAAGCGCCATAAAACTCACTACCGATATCATACTCAGCAGGATAAATATGATCATATCTCTTAGCGGACTTTCGACGCCAGCTATAACCAAGAAAGCGACTAGCGACACAGCGAAACTAATCCACAACACTATTTCGTGCTGTTTATCGGGCTGCTTTTGGACATACATTGAGCCGATAGACCAAATCATATTACCAAGCGCCGCTACACCCAGCGCTATACCTGTGGCCAGCCCATCATTATTTGACAGATACATAGTAAAACTAGCAGTCACCGCCATTAGCAGCACACGCGCCGTCGTTAGTTCATACGTGCGCATATTCTTTGATTTCTCGACGAGGGCAACAGTAAAATAATATATAACGCTGATAAGCAGCAGCATGCTGATGTCAAGCGTTCCCATATGCACCGACGAACCGATAGCGAGAAGTAAAGTAGACGGGACGATAAATGGATTAACTAGCGTCAACGGCTCGGTGAATTGGCGCGGAAAATGATTAGAAAAATACGCAGCCAAGGTCATCAGACACCCAAACAATAGCACCACAGCATAATACCACATCAACTGAGCATGCATAACAGCCGGCAAGCTGGTCGTCATCGTGAACATCGACAGCAGCGAAATATAGGCGAGCGGCTGGCTATTGAGCCTGACCGTAGCATCAACGCATAAGAAAGTGCCGATAAAGGAGGTGATAAGCCAACACAGCGCCGGATCAATCCCCAAAAGCAAATGCATGCTCCACCCGCCAATCGGCACAGCAGCCAGCGCCGTACCAATAAACGCCGTTGAGGCCGGCTTCAAAATCGGCAAGCGAGCATATAGCACCTGGCCAATGGCATAATAGACAAAAATAAACAGCCAGACCAAGCTAAACCTGAGCGGCGCCGAAAGCTCAATCGTTTGCGCCAACAATAAGATACCGGCGGTTAGCAATAATGATGCCGTATAGAGCGCCACATTGATGGTGGTTTGACGATTTTTCTCTTTATCTTTATTACTGGCTGGAGATAGCCACTTGACAATCTGCGTCTTTTCGTCAGGAATATTCGTATCTTCTTCAATTGGCACAGCATTAGTAGGCAATACTACATCAGGCTCGTTCGATTCGTTGCGAGTTACTACAAAACCAGCAAATTGTGAAGCTGCAGCCTGATTCTCGGTAATAAGTTTGACTTGACCGTCGTTACCTTCAATTTTCGCACGGCCATTCTGCGCATCGCACACGCCGTCCCAGTAACCGCGCCGGTAACCCTCGGATTGACAAGGTAGTCGATTATTACCTCTCTGCGCCACCTTAATTATCACGATGACAATCACTAACAGAAAAATTAATTCCATGCTTAATTCCCCTTATGCTAATTTTAGTATAGCACGGGAGGGCTTTTTCATGGAGAAATTTTCGAAAGAGACACCGGGCTATAGTAGCAATAACGTTTTTGCTCGCCTTTCAGAGCCTCGCCTTAGTCTATCGCGCGCCGCCAACTACCGAAATTCCACCGCTCAACTGTGTCGTCCAGCGAAAAATATAATACCCCGGAGACTTGGGGTATTATATTAGCCTGCATTAGACTCTGCTATTTCTCGTCGACCACTTCACCTTCGACTGGCTCGTCCTTGTCAGATTTTTTGTCGTCCTTCGACTCATCAGCCTTTTTGTCTTCGGCAGCTTGCTGGTACATTTTGGCGCCGATTGGCATGATGGCGTCCTGCAGCGCTTTAGCTGCCGCCTCTAGCTCGTCTTTGTCATCAGCGTCTTTATGCTTTTCCGCTTCCTTGACCGCTTCGTCAATCGCCTTCTTGTCGTCGTCAGAAATCTTATCCTTGAACTCATCCGGCATTTTCTTTGCCTGATAGATAGCGTTTTCTAGCTGGTTTTTAGCGTCAACGGTCTCGCGCTTTTTCTTATCCTCGTCAGCGTGCAGTTCGGCTTCTTTCTGGGCTTTTTCGATATCTTCCTTGCTCATATTGCCAGAGTTTTGGATTGTAATTGATTGCTCTTTACCAGTGCCTTTATCCTTGGCGGTGACATTAAGGATACCGTTGGCGTCGATATTAAACGTCACTTCAATCTGCGGCACGCCGCGTGGTGCTGGGGCGATACCATCAAGCACGAAGCGCCCTAAGCTCTTGTTGTCATTGGCAAATTCGCGCTCACCTTGCAAGACGTGGATCTCCACTTGTGGCTGATTGTCGGCAGCCGTCGAGAATACTTCACTCTTGCTGGTTGGCACAGTAGTGTTGCGCTCGATCAGCTTGGTCGACACCCCACCCATTGTCTCAATACCGAGACTGAGCGGCGTCACGTCCAGCAGCAGTACGTCCTTAACATCACCAGCCAGCACACCACCCTGGATGGCTGCACCAACCGCCACCACTTCGTCTGGGTTGACACCTTGCATTGGATCTTTGCCGAACAGTTTCTTCACTCGCTCAACCACCGCTGGCATGCGGGTCATACCGCCAACCATCACCACGTTTTGGATGTCTGATTTAGAGAGTTTGGCGTCTTTGAGCGCTTTTTCAACTGGGCCGTCGAGGCGCGCCAACAGATCCTTCACCAAATCTTCCAACTTGGCCCGCGTTAGACTCAACTCAAAGTGCTTTGGTCCGTCAGCATCGGCGGTGATAAACGGAATATTGACTTCATATTCAGTGACTGTCGATAGCTCCTTCTTGGCCTTTTCGGCTTCGTCCTTTAGGCGCTGCATGGCCGCATTGTCTTTGCGTAGGTCGATGCCTTCTTTAGACTTAAAGTCGTCCAGGAAGTAGTTGACGATGACATTGTCAAAGTCCTCACCGCCCAAGTGGGTGTCGCCATTAGTGGCTTTCACCTCAAACACGCCGTCGCCCAGCTCCAGAATGGAAACGTCAAAGGTACCACCACCAAGATCAAACACCACGATGGTTTCATCATTTTTACCTTTCTCCAGGCCGTACGCCAGAGCCGCCGCCGTTGGTTCATTGATGATGCGCTTAACTTCCAGGCCGGCAATTTTACCGGCGTCCTTGGTCGCCTGGCGCTGCGAATCGTCGAAGTAGGCCGGCACAGTGATGACTGCTTCGGTGACTTTTTCGCCGAGGAAGGCTTCGGCATCAGCTTTAATTTTGCTGAGGATCATAGCTGAAACTTCTTCTGGCGTGTATTCTTTGTCGCCCATCTTTACCGCCACGCCAGTACCCTTTTTGACAATCTGGTACGGCATGATATCCAGGTCTTTTTGAACTTCCTTGTCATTAAATTTACGGCCAATTAAACGCTTCACCCCGTAAATAGTGTTCTTTGGATTGGTCACCCGCTGACGCTGAGCCACTTGCCCAACCAAGCGCTCGCCTTTTTTGTTAATTGCCACCACTGACGGCGTGGTACGATTACCCTCAGCGTTAGCGATGACCTCTGGCTTGCCCGCCAGCATATACGCAAAGGCGCTGTTGGTCGTACCGAGGTCAATTCCGATAATTTTACCCATATGATTCCCCTTTCTTGTTTCGATCACATCTGGTTTTCTAATTATATTCATTTTAGCACTCTTTATTAACGAGTGCCAACTATTTCAGTATAAATAATTAGCACTCCCGTGTCAAGAGTGCTAATTATTTATTTTTCATTACCGTTTATTTTACAATAGTCGACTGATCTGACGATACTGTCGACGTATTTCTGGCTAGTATAATATATCGTAAGGTTGAACTTATATAAGATGCTAAACCAATCAAAATTAGCCCGTAAGCAACTGTATAAGTACCGCCTGCATTACTAGCTAACATAAACGTCGCATACGTGATAATAGCACCAACCAATGGAATCAATGACGAAAAAACAACTGCTTTACGCGCTGCCAGAAGATCAGGGCTCGACTGCTTGCTTCTACTAATAGCAAACCAAATGAACGATCCAACCGCCATAGCTGCTGTAGCAATTGTCACCAGCAAGAAAAAATATTCCGCATACGAATTAGATTCACTAGCAGCCTTATTCACCTCTTCGATAGCTGCAGAATATTTTTTGACAGAGTTACGGGTTTTCTCCAAATATTGGTTTACAGCGTTATAGTCTCTTTCGCGCAAAACGACAGCAATCTTGTCAAGTAACACCTTAATTTCTCCAGCATACTTTTTAACTTCCGCTGACTTTTTGATATATTTGACACCTAGTTTAGAGGAGAAATTATGGCTAGCAACATCATTGAATGCCGACGATGCGGTGGCGGTCTGAGCAAGAACTGTACCATCAGCTACAGACTTCTCGTCGTTTATTGCTTTTATAAAATCTACATAAGCCTTATTTGAGGCAGCGATTATATCAATGTCCGCTTGGTTTGCGTAGCTGGCTGCGCTAGCAAATGAGCCTCCAGTCGATACCACAACAAACATAGCTAAAATTATCTTGAAAATTTTAAGCATGATTAGAATTATATACGCAAATTCGAGTTTTACCAACCGCCACTGGCGCCGCCGCCAGAAAACCCGCCGCCGCCAAAACTACCGCCAGAAGAGCTGCTGCCTGACGAGCTACTATCTGAACCTCCAGCAAGCCACCAATACCGCCGACGGCGACCATTACTTCCACTACCTTTCAGGATAGCTATTACTATGATAGTTATAAAAATAACGATAAATAGCATTGAAACAATTGACTCTCCATCCATATCATTGTCAGATAGATTCCTGCCTTCTGCTACATCAATAATTCGCTTGACGCCCGCCTCAACGCCGCCAGCATAATCACCGCTGCGAAACTTTGGCGCGATTGTGTTACGGATAATTTGGCTAGCTCGCGCATCGGTTAACGAACCTTCCATACCATTGCCGACCTCGATTCGCATTTTACGGTCATTCTTGGCAATAAGCAGTAATACGCCATTACTCTTTTTCTTGTCGCCGATACCCCATTGGCGGGCTACTTTGAGGCTATATTCCTCTAGACTATCATCACTGCCAAGCGTCGGAATCATCAACACGCCAATTTGGAATGATTTTTTCTGGCGTTCGGCATTAATCAGCTGCGCAATGCGGTCAATATCTTCATTTGCCAAACTTTCCGTCTGGTCAATTATAGGACGTTCAAGCGGTGGCGCAGCTGGCACTTCTAGTTTAGCGAAAGCCATGTTACTAAACAGGCAGCTAAATAACACTGCCAATGACAACAATCCAACTAAACCAATAACAGAGCTTCGCCAACGCATATCTAGTTTTCTTGTTTGGTTGAATTTGCTGCGTTGAAATCAACCGACGGAGCTTTATTAGCACCAGCATCCGACTCAAAATACGGTCGTTCCTTGAAACCGAACATGCCCGCTAACAAATTCGTCGGGAAAGATTTAACCTTCGTGTTATATGATTTAGCAGCATCATTAAAGTCATTGCGCGCCACAGTTATACGATTTTCTGTACCTTCTAACTGCGATTGCAAGTCTTTGAAGTTTTCCGTTGCTTTGAGCTGAGGATAGTTTTCAGCTACCGCCAACAGCCGACTGAGCGACGAGCTAACCTCGCTTTGAGCCTGCTGGAATTTGGTTATGTCATCTGGATTATTTGCATCGACTTTGATTTGCGTAGCTTTAGCGCGCGCCTCGACTACCTTTGTTAATGTCTCTTGCTCGAAATTGGCCGCACCCTTGACGGTGTTCACGAGGTTAGGAATTAAGTCGCTGCGCCGTTGATATTGCGACTTAACCTTGCTCCATGCTGTATTAACCGACTCGCGGCTAGCCACCATGCTATTATAAGATCCAACGACTATCATTATTAGCAGCAACACCACGCCGCCAATGACTGCTGGGATTTTCCAATTTTTCATTCCAACCTCCTGCTTATTGATACTTTTATTTTATAGACTGCCAGCGAAAATCGCAACAAAGATCTCATACTAACTTATCAAGGGTGCTGCCAAATCCGAACCCAGTCAACTTCCATCGGCCAGGTCTTTCCGGTACCCAGAATAACGTCAATCGCTGTCTCGGAATCAAACAGTCCAAACGGGTTACTAAGCGTCGGATTAGTGCCGTCGGCAGCTACCGGATTTTGCTGCGGATCATTCGGCGCCAAGAGGCTCCGCTTTTCTCCCCAATATTGCTTTAATACCAACACGCCGTCGATATACCATTCAACGCCGTTTGTGTCCCATAAACAACCGTACGTATGCCAATCCGCTGAATGATAGTTCGAATTTCGATAATCGGCTTTTCGATTTTTAATCATTAAAGATTTATCAAACTGGCCGCCGTGATGAGCCCATAGCGTACCCATAAACTCATCTTTGCGCATAATTTCAACCATATCAAGCTCGACATACGGCCGCTGGCTCAAACGATGCAGGTGATTCGACTGCGCCCAAAATGCCGGCCAAGAAGAATTTTCCGGCGGCACATTGCGCACGCCGTCAGCATCGACGCGCATCCGCACTTCGTAATAACCGCGCCCAAATGATTACCCTTCGCCAGTATTTGGGTCGCACGTCATGAAATTACGATTGTAGGTACTATGCGATGGTGCAATCCGCAGCACAGAATTATTCACAGAGTATTCGCTTGGCTGAGTGTCGGGTTTGCACCACTTGTGAACCCCAGCTGGATACCATTTGAAACCTGGCGCGCCGGTATTGCCAGTGTCAATCGTGCTGATTGAAGTAAAATCATCCTCAAAAGCCAAGCGAGTAAAGCCGTTATTAGCGGCGGCGCTCGGAACAGCAGGCGCAGGCGGTGCAATCGGTGGAGTAACTGGCGGCGTTGACGGATTGCTCGGCGCAGGTGAATTATCTGGCGTCATCGGCACGGGCACGCCATTTACCAGTTTAACGCAGCCAGCGTATTGATAACCGTCGATCGCTGCTGGAGTATAGGTAATTTCTTCGCCATCCTTCAGGCTGATAACCTCGCTTGAGCCAATACTGGTAATGACCGCCAAGGCGTATTATTACAGCAAGCTGCCGCGCCGAAACCCGCGACGGCGACCACCGCCAAAAAGCCCTTCTTGCTGCGAACAGCAAAGTAGCCGCCCAGCACAATCAATATAATTCCGGCTGCATAATACGGTATGGCCGCTTTTTGATTGCTTCCCGTGTCAGCCAGGCGGCCGCCGGAGCCTTTGTATACTAAAAGAATTTCTGAACCAGCATCTCTGGCGGAAAGGGTCAATTTGCCCGAAGCCATAAACTTGGCTTCTGCTGGCGACAATTGACTCGTCTCCACGCTCCTGAGCCGAACAGTTTTCGCTGGACTGTCAGCATAAGCAGCCGCTGGAAACAAAAAACCTGCCGCCACGAATAGAATTGACAAAAAACCTGCTATTTTTCTCTTCACCGCGAAGCTCCAATCTCTTTTTATTTTTAATCTAACGATTATGCTTATGATTATACAGCAAAAAAATTTTAATGCAATCAAAATGCCCGCAGTGAAATAGCTGCTACTGGCGCGTTACTTTGACCATCGCGTCGCGAATAACCGCGCCGTTCAGCGTGTAGCCAGCGCGCAGTTCCTCGGCGATAACCTCTTGGTCGCCGTCTGCTGATTCGTCGAACTGGATGGCTTGGTGTAGCTCGGGATTAAACGGCGTGCCAGGTTTAGCGTCAATTTTCTCAAGACCGATTTCTTTGAGTTGCTTGTCGAGTTGCTTGCTAAGGCTAGTCACGCCTTTCGCCCACGGATTATCTTTCAGTTCCTCCGGCACATTGGCAATCGCTCGCTCAATCGTATCAATTACCGGCAGCAGTTTCATCACTGACTTCGCCTGGCCCATTTGGTGCGCTGACTGCTTTTCCGCCTCGACACGCTTGCGATAATTCTCAAAATCTGCCCGCGTCCGCTGCAAATCCAGCGTCAACTCGCCCAATTGCTGCTCTAAATCTTCAGTTTTGTTAGTCTTATTCTTTGTCATTTTTTCCTCCTTCTAAACAACCAAACTGGTTCGCCGCCTACCATACCAGGCGCAAAGGCTAAAATACCGATTGCTGCAATTATGCATATTACTATCAAAATTATCACCGCTAACCACATCGGCAAGCCGCTCAGTAGTCCGCCAATCCATTCAGCCATTACAACATTCCCTCCAGCATAGCGCCCGTTCGGCGCACCAGCTCCATCGTCCGGCGATAATTTTGCCGCGTCGGGCCGATCACGCCGATATAGCTATCATCGCTAAACTGCGAGCGGAATTTGCTGATAATCAGCGTAGCGCCAGAACTTTTGCCAATCGGATTTTCGCTGCCGATAAACACATTCAGCGGCTGGTTCGGCGCAGCCTCATGCAGCCACGGCTCGATATTATCAATCAGCCTGGCAATCGCTTGCACATGATCGCCCTCGACAAATTCCGGCTGGCTAAACAACTGCGTCATACCATTCATATACAAGTGCGTACCAAACGACGCAAAGCCGAAATTACCCGTCAGCTCCACCAAACTATCAACGGCACTGCGAATCGCTCGGTCAGACTTATCAACGTGCGAATTAACATGCGCTTCGATCGCTCTCGCACTGCGATCGATGCCGCTCGGCAGCTCCGTCATCTGGGCATTGGTGATGCCATTGACATAAAAGCGATAGCCCTTGTCAGTAGGAATGCGCCCAGCGCTAGTATGCGGCGCTTCAATAAAACCCATCTCCTCGAGCTTGGCCATTTCGCTGCGAATCGTGGCGCTGGACACGCCAAACAACTTGGCCAGCGTCACGCTGCCAACTGGCGCCGCAATTTCGGCATACTGCTCAATGATGGCAGCTAAAATCGCCTGTTGACGTTCGGTCATACTCCTATTATATCGCATATTTAGCACTCCTGCAAGGCGAGTGCTAACCAGCCGCTTTCAATTGTTCTAGCAAATCACGCGCTGCCAACCTGGCTTCATCATCCTTGCGATTATAAACGTCCGGTTTCGAGGCAATTTCGCGAACAATACGCGCAGTTTCGTCGATGTCATCATTTATAACAAAATGATAATACGGCACCTCGAGCGCATGAGTAATTTCACGAATTGCACTATTGTAGCGTTTCGGCCATTCGCGATCAAATTCCTCTTGCGAAGCGTAACGTACACTGAGACGACGACGCCATTCTTGATAATTTGGCGGTAACAAAAATATCGCTACCACGCCTGGCGACAGCTTTTTATATTCATCGACACCTTGCACATCAATATCAGTAACCGCAATTTTACCAGCATCATGAATATCCTGAATCTGCTTGACGCCAGTACCATAAACTGTACCGTGCACAAATTTCGCTTCGACAAAAGCATGACTTTCCAACAATCTAGCGGCAGTCGCTTCATCAATATAGTTATAATCAATACCTTCACGCTCCCATATACCTTTATTTTGACGCGGCTGGCGAGTCGTATACGACACGATATCAGCAAACTCTGGCGATTGCATTAATCGCTGTTTGGTCGTATCCTTGCCTGCGCCCGATATGCCAACAAGTAGCACAATCTTGGTCTGAACAACAAGCTGGCGCACCTCAGTATTTGGCTGATAATTTCTGATAATATCCTCAATCTCTGACATAATATCCACTCATAGTAACTCATTTAGCACCGATTGCCAATCGGGAAACTGCGGACTGCCGAAATGAATATGCCACCCGACAAACTCACTAGCACCTTTAGCCAAACGATCGTCAATCAAAATATCACCGCGACTCAGCTGTTTCGCCGACGAAAAGATAACTTTGCGAAAGAAAATATTTTCTCGTCCATCACCACCAAAATACTTCTTTACCCACGCCAATTTATCGCCTAGCGCTGTCGGATTTTCCCATGGCGATGACGACAGGATATACAAATCATACTTTTCTTTCAGCTTGTTGACCACTTCAATCGCCCCCGGCATCGGATCCATCAGCGCAAAAACGCCCGGGATATTATCATACTCGCCCGCAAACTTCTCGAGCAGCTCCGGCGGAACCTTCGTCAAAGCAGACTCAAAATCCACCAGCACGCCGTCCATATCGATATAGACAATCGGCTTCTTATTTTCGCACATCTTTACCCCTACCAGTGAAGGATGAAAAATCACGATATGTGGCACTTCCATCACCAGGCGCATCACCCTTATTTCGGTGAACAAAACCCTGCTTACGAGCATTTTTCAAATCGTCAAGCGTAGGAAATGCCGTCACCTCACTCCATTCGTTTGGCAAGCGACGTTTCGTGACAGCAAAGTCGCTGTCAACACCTCTAATAACTACAGCTCTAATTATTTTTATACCCATGCGCCTCGCCAATGTTGTTCGATGCATACCGTCAACAAGCAGTAATCCTTCATGATTATATTCCTCAATAATAGGCGGGAGTATGACTCCGCCCTCCCCATTTTCTTCATCAATAATATCAATTCCACCAGTTCCCATGCACAGTGTATCTTCACCGTACGGCAAGACAAGCTCTCTTAAACCCTCTTGCTTGCGTACACCAGCGTCAATAACATACCGCTGCGTCGGCTGAAAAGTATCAATACGAACATCTTCAATTGAGATATCGCTACCAGCATAGGGTCGTGCGTCCTTATCAGCTAACGTCGGCGCCTGATACAGATTATAAATTAACCACCCTTGAGACTTAAATCCCTCTACTCGCACTAATCTCTCCTTAGCATTATTGTAAATGCCTCGCTAGGAATGTCAACCTTGCCGAAGCGTTTCATACGCTTTTTGCCGCGAGCTTGTTTGGCGAGAAGTTTCTTTTTTCGGCTGACATCGCCGCCGTAGAGGTAGCCGGTGACATCTTTGCGGTAAGCACCGATGTTTTCGCGGGCGATGAATCTGCCGCCAATTGCTGCCTGCAGTGCCACCTCAAAGCTCTGACGCGGCACCACGTCTTTGAGTTTTTTGACGATCTCGCGACCCAAGCCTGGCGCCTCCGAACGATGGCACATCACGCTCAGCGCATCAACCATTTCACCCGCTACATAAAAATCAACTCGCACCAAATCCTCCGGCTGGTAGCCCGCCAGTTCATAATTAAACGAGCCATACCCGCTGGTCACCGACTTCAATTGATCATAAAAATCCGTCAGCAAATTAGCCAGCGGCGCCGTAAACGAAATCAGTGCCCGCTCGTCGATGTAGCTGAGGTTTTTCTGCCGGCCGCGCTTGGCGACGATCAGCTGAATCACCGCACCGATATAGTCCTGCGGCACCACAATTTCACCATCAATCCACGGCTCGCGAACCTCGTTAATTTGTGCTGGATCGGGCAATTCGCTGGCCGACTTGATGTCCAGCTCCTCGCCGTTGGTCAGGCTGACTTGATAATCAGTACTTGGATTGGTGACGATGAGGTCCAGACTATACTCGCGCTCCAGCCGCTCGCGAATGATATCCATATGAAGTAACCCAAGGAAGCCAATCCGCACGCCATAGCCCAGCACTGGCGAATTCTCTGGCTCAAACTGCAGCGCCGAGTCGCTCAAACTCAGCTTTTCAATAGCCTCCTTCAGATCATTATAATCTTCGTTAGACACCGGAAAAAAGCCCGCGTAGACGAAGGGCTTGACTTCTTTGTAGCCGGGGAGGGGCTGGACAACTTGACTCATTACCCTATTATATCCTACATTTCACTATTAGAAAGCCATAAAAAGATATGATAGATCTTCGTAAGCGCTGATTTCAACTCGGAAACTCATAAATACGCAAAAGGAAGCTTCATAATTTCTACACGAGACTATCTAACCCCTGACCAAGTTCAATACTATGAGGATTAACTGGGTCGAAGACTTTTACGCGCTCAAAGTCGATCGGTCGCATTGATGCGATGTGGTACTGTCCGTTGTCATCCTTGCTATATTCAATGATGAAGTCTTTCAAGCGCCACGGCTTATCAATTCCAGTGTCGCGCCGTACAGTCTCGGCAATGTTCTGAATGCGCGAAAGAGCGTCGGTCATCAATTCTCGCTGATTTGCCTCCGACACAGCATTGTTTGCAAAGAAATCTTTTACCGTTCGCCCGCTCTCGCCATTTATTTTTTCCATCACAATAAAGCCTTGTTGTCCGCTCGTAAAGACTCTGGCAATTGGCTTTGGCACATCAATACCAAGCTCGCGCAGCAATAAAAGCGCCTCGAACTCATCAATTGACCCCTGCTGCTTTTCACTCACAACATTCTTCACAACCGCACTGGCGCCCTCAGCAAGCGATAGTTCAAAAACTGCCTCGCCAGGATACGGATCGCTTGGGTTCGCTATCTTGAGCGATGTCGCCGACTGCAATAATTCGGCGCCAATATCACCACTTGAGAACGTCTCAGCCAACTGTTCTTTCACCGCCTTGTCATAACTACCGTCGATTCTCATTTCTCGTTGGTTTTCCAGGTGTCTCGCCTCGTAGCCCAAATTGACCGGCTCCGTGTTTTTTAGCTCACGGGTATAATAATGCCGGCTCAGAGCTAGTTGTACCATACGAAAAGCTAGCCGTTCATCAGGATCAGCCGGTCGGCTATATGGCTCCAGCTTGCCATCTTCAGTGAGATACAAACCCTCTGCCAACTCTTCGTCCTTGACGTTGTGTTCTATACTATTTAATATCTTATTTCTTTGCGGCTTGTCACCTTTTAGTCCCAGCACCGTTCTTTGTCGGTTACTTGCACTGAGTAGCCTAATCCGGCTATCGAAATTTAGTTCTGACACTCCCAGTACTCTCATGATATCTTCAGCAATCGTTCCTACAAACCCAGTGTCGAAGTAATGAGCAGCATCTGGATGTTGGATACGACAACTCAGGTATTTATATTTCGTTTCGCTTTCAAGGTTATCGCGAAACTTTTGTGGATAGACGAGGTAGGTAGGGAATTCCATGATTGGCCCGCCCGCCTCGCCGCTACTCATACCGAGCCTACGGCGGCGCGCATAGAGTTGAGCCCGGCGTGCCACGTACGCATAGACACCATCACGACCGAGGAATACTTCTTGAAATTCTCTCTCACCTATTCGCTTAGCATCCAACTCGGTAAATAATTTATCATAATAGCTAGTATCAACTTCAAGTACCTGATTGAATGCTCTAGCTGCTCTTTCTAGGGCTCCATATAGGCCATCCTCACCCATCACAGCTATATAATCTGCCGCTAATCTACGGTAGGTTGGCCAGGCATCGCCTGCCTTGTCTCCTCGCCCGCCGAATAGCTCTTGGGCATATTGATCTCCATACCTCGATGCTACAACTGCCTGTAGTCTAGTGTAGGCCTGGTGAACTGTTTCGCTAAGCCTCTCGTCGTCTTCAGTTTTGGGAAGTCGCAAACGCCGAGCGGCCTGAACTGCTCGTTTATGAAACTTTGTCCCCGGTCGAGATGACGTCACATGATCCATATCACCCGCCTCATCTGCGTACGGGTTATAATTCTTTACACCGCGCAATTCTGGCCTGAGTTCGGCAATATACGCACGTAGCTTAGACGCCTCTTCCGCACCAATAAGTCCTTCTAAGTCAAGCTGAACAACTTTTTGCGCAGTCGAGTAATGATTTGCACATGCCCGCAGAACAATACTCTGCGCGGCCGCGTCCATACCGTAGTCTGATAAGTGCTCAAGGACAGCGTCTGCTAAATCATTACTTAGTTTTATCTTATCTATACAGCCAAGAACTATCTCTGAGGTAGATTCACCAAAGACATACGCATATTGCAGTACCTGCAATTCGTAGCCAGCATTGATAAGCTCGCGAGCGACTCTGGCGTCGAGGCTGAGGAAACTCTCGAGGTTGTCGGCAACCGCCCAACCATCACCAGCATTGATAAGCTTATGAGCTACACTAGCATAAAGTCCAGTGAAGTTATTAAGGCCAGCGGCGACTGTTCCACTTTCGCCAGCGTCAATGAGCGTGCAGGCAATCTCGTTGTGGTCAAGATTGATGAAGATATTGAGATTGTCGACGACTATCCAACCATAACCCTCATTGATGAGTTTGTGAGCATCATGGATCGTCAATTGACAAGTAGAATCTCTTCTTCCCAGAATCTCAAGCAGCTCAGTGACGGTGTGCGTATTTTCTGCCAACTACTCGACCCCTTCACTATCTTGTACAGCATGACTAGCAAGAGAGCTCCCAACACGAGAAAGAGCTTGTTCATGATTATCTGCGTTATTTACTGGTTCCTCCACCGAATTTTCGGGGTCTAGTAAACAGTCGGCTATGCGTTCAGGGTCGTCTACTATCATAATTACTTTATATTTATTTCCATCAATGATTACGATTTATATCGTAACAATAAGCATTAAGCGCTGCAAGTGCTGTGCGACAAAACACCCTATTATCTCTATGCTTAAAACCTGAATAAAATAAGTTACTCAAGCTGTTAGAAGACCTTTCTCGCTACTATGCGCGTTGTGCATTCGAGTACAATGCGCTATTTAAAATTTCTTCAAAAACTTTACTATTTTTTCTCCAATACTCATTATAAGAGAATACTGATATATAGCGAAAACATCCGTCCTCACAGCCAACCGCTAGGCGAGTCACCATCCTAGTGTGCTCGGGTTGAGATCCGCAGCTTGATGTAATTATCACAATACCGACTAAACCATTTTGCTCGGTTGTGTCGTCTTTTATGTCAACAGTCGCTTGACAGCCTTCTAGCCCCTCATTAGCGAAGAACTTCTGTGCTCCTTCGCGCAATTCTTTGCTTTCGCGGGCCGTTTTGCGTACTAATTCATAAGCTATATCGGGAGCGGCTGGCAATACCACTCGTTTTGGATCTTGAGTTACAGCAACGCCGCTAAATGACTTACCAGACTTGCCTAATTTATCGCCATAAGCTTCAGTGTTGCCATTATTTATATACGCTTTTTTCCATTGCTTTAGCCTCAGGAAACGAGTTTGCTTAGTACTTGCTTCAACCAAATCCTTACTACTCAAGTAAACTGGCATATTCGTAACAAACAGTCGTAAGAAATATAAGCGCCTAACAGAAAGCACGCCAAGGCTACAATAATTTTGAAAGTTTTTGTTTCCATAGATATGCTTTAATAATATCATAAAACTAATCTCAATGGCGGGCGCCGCCAACACAGCTCTGATTTTACTTACAATTCAACATCCGGCAAGTCCTTCAATTTCTTGCCGTCAAAACAAAAATACGCTGCGCCCTGATAGGCACCGCTGTCGTTAACTTGATTTTTATCTTCAAATATCTTTCGCACTAGTGGCGACAGAAACCACCGCTGCCCGCCATACTCAACTTCGCGTTCACCAACAACTTTAGCGACAATCGTCTGGTCTTTGCTAAAGACAATTTTATCGCCGTTTTTGAGACCTTTTCGATAAAAGCTAAACTTTTGATTACTGTTCTTGGCTTTGGTGATTTTATCAAATTCTGCTTCTTTATTTTTTTGCTCCGGGAAGACCACCTCGCCCTCAAACGACAGTAACAATTGTCGCACCAAATCATAATCAAGCGCAAAAAGCTCGCTACTACCGACTCGATGCTTGGCAAATATTTCGTGCAATAGCGTTTCTTTTTCGGAATAATCAGCCACCTCGATCGCAAACAACCGCTTCAAACCAACCACATTGTAGTAGCCGTTCGCCTCGAGAAAGCGCATCCGCTCTGGGTACTGCTTGGTTTGTGTCTTGCCGATTTTGATAAGACCTGACACTGCAGTGGTCATGACGTAGATGATACCTTTGCTCACTTCTAGCCTCCTATTTGGTCTCTTTCGTGAAGTACTTTTTCAGCGTCACCGTATCACCCACCCGTGCTTCACGCGTAGTCTTCAAGTTGGTGACGATGTAGCCAATTTCACCGGTATCCAGCGATGGGTCAGGGATCATGCCAGGACTAAGATGGCCAACTTCTAGCGCTAAGCCGTTCGCGCCAGTCGCCATCATGTGAATCGCTTCACCCTTTTTGATCTGCCCATCCACCAGCCGCACGTACAAAATCACTCCGCGATAGTCATCATAATAACTATCAAAAATCAGCGCCCGAGTCGGGTCGTGCGGCTGTCCAATTGGTGCTGGAATTCGCTCAACAATCGCCGCCAAAACTTGATCAACATTCTGTCCCGTTTTAGCAGAAATATGAATAATTTCGCTTTCATCGCAGCCCAGCAGATTGATCACTTGCTTGGACACCCGCGGCACATCAGCGGCTGGTAAATCAACCTTGTTCAGCACCGGGATAATCGTCAAATCCTGCTCCATAGCCAAATACACATTCGCCAGCGTCTGCGCCTGAATGCCTTGGCTGGCATCAACCACCAACACCGCCCCTTCGCAGGCCTGCAAACTACGCGACACCTCATAGCTAAAATCAACGTGACCTGGTGTGTCGATGAGATTGAGGTCGTAGACAGTTGGCTGAGCCAACCCATTCACACCAACATCTGCACAAGCCCGAGAATTAGGCTGCGCTAAGCGGGTAGTAGTCGATGGGGTAGCGCCCGCTTCTGAAGAAATCTCTGATTTTTCAGAAGAAGGGGCGGATCGACTGGCAGGACCCGCGTCTAGCGACCGACGTGAAGACTCTGCAAGAGTCTTCGACGATGGGAGCGGTGATGTGCCACTCACTTTCACCTCCTGATATTCATATTTCATCCGCACCGGCGCAAGCTTAATGGTGATGCCCTTCTCGCGCTCGAGATCCATACTATCCAGCAGCTGCGATTTCATCTCGCGCTTCTCCACCGTCCCTGTCATCTCCATCATCCGATCAGCCAGCGTCGATTTGCCGTGATCAATGTGAGCGATGATGCAAAAATTGCGGATACGTTCCACTCTAACGCCTCACTCTGCCGAATAGTAGCTGTCGTAGTTTTGCAACAATCGGATCCGCCTCTTCAAGCTTAAATACTTTGCTTAAAGCTATATATACCGCAAAACTCACCACCACAATGACAGTAAACTTCGGGAAAACCGCCATAAAATTCATATCACGCGACTGCAGCTGTAACATCTGTACTACAAAATAAGTCACCACACCCATAATTGCACTGGCAATCATCATAGTAATAATACTGCGTAGTGTCTTGCGATTAAAAATACCTGGTGTACGTACGTGTAATATAGTCAGCAAAATCGCAATCTCTACCACCGAAACAATCGATTGCGCCCAAGCCAAACCAAACACTCCCCAGCCGAACAGCTGCGTGAAAACTATTGCCAATAAGATATTCAATGATATTGTAGCTATCGAAATGTACAGAGGTGTTCGCGTGTCTTGCTGTGCATAGAATGTTCGCGCCATAATATGATAAAGCGTCCGGAAGAATATCGATATCACCAACGCGCCGAGAACACTAGCAATCGCCGGCTGCCCGCCGTTCTTGATGAATGCCACCACATAACCACGCGCAAAGAAAGTAATCACAGCAATCGGCAAGGCCAACCAGACAATCCAGCGGAAAACCGAGCGCAACTCTTTCTTGAAGAGGTCAACTCGCCCTTCCGCTAACCGTTCAGTCATCCGCGGAAAAGCCGCATTGCTAATAGCTACGCCGACTAGATTTACCGGCATCAAACTCAAGCTTGACGCCTGCTGGTAAACACGCATAATTCCGTCGCCCATCCGTGACGCTAGATTAATTTCAACAATTCCATTAAAATAATCAATTCCTTGATCAATTGAGCGCGGCGGCAGAAGCTTCAAGACTTGGCGAAAACCTTTGTTGCGCCAAGAAATCACCGGGCGATAGTCAAAGTTTACGCCGACCAGACCAATTGAACTAACCACTAGCTGCAGAATTGCCCCTAGCACCACACCAAGCGCCACACCCATAATGCCTCCTTCAAATATCTGCCAACCAAAGATATTAATGCCGTTAGTAAAATATTTGGCACCGACAACGATACCTAGATTATAGATGGTCGGCGCCAATGCCAAAAAAGTAAACCGGCCGATTGCTTGCTGCATGCTCGACACTACCGTCGCAATCGCGAACAAAAACGGATTGACGGCAATTATGCGCATCATACTCACCGCCAAAGCATGTCCTTGTTCGCCAAAGCCCGGGCCAACAACATAGCGCACCAGCGGGTCGGCAAAGATGATAATCAGCACGCTAGTGATTAACGTCAATACCGCAAAGAGATTCAGCAAGCTTGAACTCAGCTCCCACGCCGATCGCTTATTGCCGCTCGCCAAACGCTGATTAAACACTGGAATAAATGATACGCTCAAAGCGCCCGACACTAGCAGGAAATACATAAAATCCGGCACGGTAAACGCCGCTACATAGGCATCAGCACCCACTTTATAAGTGTCTAGGTACATGCCATTAATTAAACGATCGCGGTAAATCCCCAGCAAGCTTGACAGCATTGTCGATCCAGACAGCAGAATTGCCGCCCACTGTACTGACAATTTGCTATTCGCTTTCGCAACAACCGACCGTACTCGACTTCCTCGCCCCGCCATAGTTTATGCGTGTAGTTTTACTTCCTTTGGCAGCACCGCATCCTTCATGTATTTAGCGGCGTCTTCTTCTTCGAGAGTTTCGTTTTTGAGCAAAGCATCCTTGAGCTTTTCAAGCACTGCCCGATTCTTGCTGAGTATTGTCTCGGCACGAGCCGACGCTTCCTTGATTAGCGCCTCGACCTCGTTGTCGATCTCTTGTGCTGTCGCCTCTGAATATGGCCGGTCGTGGGTAATTTTGTCAAAAACCATGCCGCCATTGTCCTCGTGGAAGACTTGGTCACGCAGTTTCGAGCCCATGCCTTGTTCAACTATCATATTGCGGGCAACTTTAGCGGCGTGGCGCAAATCACTGCCAGCGCCAGTAGTAATACCATCATCGCCGTAAATCAGCTTCTCGGCAATCCGGCCGCCCAGCGCTCGCGCTAGAATATCTTTAAACTCGTAAACATTAGTGTAACTTCTGTCTTCTGGAGGCAAGAACCACGTCACGCCGCCCGTACCGCCGCGCGGAATGATAGTGATTTTGTGTACTGGATCGCTATCTGGCAAAACATGACCAACAATGGCATGGCCAGCTTCGTGATAAGCAGTTAATTCCTTTTCATGGTCGTTCATTACTTTAGCTTTACGCTCCGGGCCGATAGCCACTTTTTCAAAAGCTTCAGTCAGGTCGTCATTCGACACTTTCTTGGAGTTGCGCCGCGCTGCAATGATTGCCGCCTCGTTGGCAATATTCGCCAAATCGGCACCGCTAGAGCCAGCCGTTTTGGCTGCCAGCTTATCGAGATTGACTGTGTCGTCAGTCGGCTTATTTTTGAAATGAACTTTCAAAATAGCTTCGCGATCTTTGCGCTCCGGCAAACTAATCGTCACGTGCCGGTCAAAGCGGCCTGGCCTGAGCAGTGCCGGATCAAGCACGTCAGCCCGGTTGGTCGCCGCGATTACAATCACATTGGTGTCCGCCTCAAAACCGTCCATTTCTACCAAAATTTGATTCAGTGTCTGCTCGCGCTCGTCATGACCGCCGCCCATACCGCTGCCGCGTTTGCGCCCAACGGCGTCAATCTCATCGATAAAAACAATCGCCGGCGCGTTTTTCTTAGCCTTCTGGAAAAGGTCGCGCACGCGGCTGGCACCAACACCGACAAACATTTCAACAAACTCTGAACCAGAAATAGAGAAGAAAGGCACGTCCGCCTCACCAGCGACTGCCCGCGCTAGCATTGTCTTGCCGGTACCTGGATCGCCGACTAGCAGCACACCCTTCGGGATTTTGGCACCGAGACTTTGATATTTTTTCGGATGCTTGAGAAAGTCAACGACCTCTTGTAAATCCTGTTTAGCATTATCATTGCCAGCGATATCATCAAACACCACCCGCTCTTTATCAAGGCCGTATAGCCTAGCCTTACTTTTACCAAAACTCATCGCCTGGCTATTCTGGCCCTGAGCTTGCCGCATCATAAAAACAAACAGCGCGCCGATCAGCAGCACTGGCAAAACCACCGTCATCAAAGTCAGCATCAAAGAATTATCAACTGGCGCGCTATCCGAAACAACTGCACGGCCTTTTTCGTTAAGTATATTGTCTTTCAGCAGCGACGAAACCCCGCCGCCTAAGTATGTCCGCTTAGACGGCTTATTTTCACCCTTCATAGTCACCTGAAGGTCGCCGCCTTGGCCTTCGATCTTGGCTACTTTGCCTTCGTTGGCGTCTCGAATCACCTGAGCGATTGGTACTTCCTGGAGCGGCTTAGCCGGCATAAATGCCGCATATAGCGACAGTCCAATCAAAACGATAATTGCCCAGAATAAACCGAGCCGAACTTTATTACTCACCTTTTGTTTACGAGGTTTAGGCATTGAAATATGTATCCTTTCGTGGTTTTATAATCAAATTCAGAATATCTCTGTAATTATACCACCTTCGCGCAGTAAGTTCGAGAGGTAATTTCTAATTGCACGCCATCACCGACATCAATTTTGGCACCCGGCCGCGCCGTCTTGATAGCCAGCAAAGCCCGTTGAGTACGCGGCCGAGTCGGGCGCAGTCCGCCAGTTTGCCTGGCAATATCGCTCGCTAACAACTCTAACGCTACATCATCATCAATCTGCGACAAAAAATACCGCGAACCGCTACTACGCAGCGCAATCCGCTCAGTTTCGCGTTCAATATCTTTCCGTAAAGCTAGCTGTCTAGCGCGCAACTGCAATAGTTTTACAACTACGCGTCGATTAATAACACTTTTTAGTACTTCTCTGACACGATTGCGTTGATAAAGACCGCTTGCGTTCGTTGCGTCCTCAACCCATTCCAAGCGATGCTGCAGCGCATAATCATACAATTGCGTCTTAGTAAAAGAAATCAGCGGACGTCTAATTCCTGTACGCGCTAACACAGCCAACCCGCGCCATCCCGTACCTCGCTCAATATTGATAGCAATCGTTTCGGCAACATCTTCAGCATGATGCGCCGTAACCAACACCGCGCCAAACTTCTGCGCCTGTGCTAGCAAAAAGTCATACCGCTTCTGGCGCGCTAATTCTTCGCTAGCATTCGGCCCGAGATCAAGCGACACCGAAACAAACGGCAAATTGTATTTCTGCGCCAGCGCCGCCACAAACCGTGCATCAGCGCGCGAAGCCTCGCCGCGGATTCCATGTTCGACATGCGCTACAATTAGCCGATGTTCCGACCGGCTTAGCATATCCAATAAACACACGCTATCCACGCCGCCAGAAACTGCCACTAGATACGTCATATTACCTTTATTATAATCCATCAGGACGCTAGCGTTAACTGATGCTATATGCAGTAATACATTTATAAGTAGCGCGTACTGCCAAACGGAATCTTGGTGCGAACCGCCTCGGTATTAAGCGTACTAGCAGCGTGAATAGTCCGAGCGCCGTACCGCTGATTAATCTCGTCAATCGCCCAAGTGGTTTGCTGCTCGCGCGCTAATTCGTCGCCAAACAAACTCAGCTGATCGCTGGTGCTGTTATACAGATTATAACAATGCACGCCTATCTCGCGTACATCGCCAGCCGGCGCTTGGCAGAATAACTCTTCGGCCACGCGCCACAACGCAGCATCGCTAAACATTGGCAGCGGCGCTAAATATTTACGCTGCCAGTAATTACCCGCGCGACCCCAGCGTCCATTATTCGACGATAGCTTTGAGTCGCTACCCACGCCCGCCATTCGCACATAAATACCGACGCCGCGCGCCGACTTGCGCTGCGAACGCAATTTTTGTCCAACCGCCTCGACTAAATTGTGCAATCGAGCGGCTATTTGTTGCCGCGGCATATTGCGCTCCTCTAGTACGTATTGGCGGCCGCATGTTTTAACGTCGCTTATCAAATCATCGACTTCCCAGCCATGCAGACGTTGATACCATTTTTCACCATTAATACTATGAAAAGCAGTATGAAGCGCCTCTGGCGACGATTCATACATTTGCAACGGCGTAAAAATACCCACCGCGTTCAGCCGCTGCTCGTTGTGCCGCGCAATTCCCGTTAGATCGCGTAAAGTTAAGCTAGCTAACACCGTTTGTACATTTTGCGCCGTCACGACATCAAGCCCGTCAGGTTTGTGCAAGCTAGCCGCCATCTTGGCCCAGAAACGGTTAGTACCGATACCGATATTACAACGCATGTACGAGCCTACTTCGGTGCGCAACCGATGCTTTATCTCTTTGCCGATCGCTTCTAAACCGCGCGACCGCATCGATTCGGGCGCTACTGCAAAATCAATTATACCTTCATCAATGCTTTTCATTACCACCGACGGACTGTAGCTGTTCATAATTCGTAGCAGCTGCCGATATACCCAGCGATACTTCGGCGGGTCGCTGTCGAGCGCTACTAGCTCGGGACACAGGCGTTTAGCTTGGCGGTATTTCATGCCAGCCTTAACGCCGTAAGCTTTCGCTTCGTAACTCACGGTGATAACCGAAGTGTTTTCGACCAAACGATTAACTACCGCCACTGGCCGACCGCGCAGCAGCGGCCGCGACTGCTGTTCAATAGTCGCAAAACAGCTATTGAGATCTATATGCATAATCAGCGGTAATGTTTGATTATGTTCCAAGTTTAAGCCATTTGAGAGGGATTGCTTTCTTTGGCTAGCTGGTTCAGCCATGCTCCGCCTCGCGCGTCAATCGCCAAGTCAACCGCTCGCTATCGAATTCCAGCCGATAATCAGCTTGCCCGTCCGTCACATCAAAAATATGCATCGTTCGCCGTCCTTTAGCCACTGGATGCCGCAAACCTAGCTCGCTTACTTCAATCTCACGCCCATTCGGACGCCTAAACCGCCGCGGTACGCACAATTCTAAACCGCTGCCAAACGTCGCAATAACTTCTACTCGTTCATTCAATTCTAGCTCATCGTTCACGGCAAAATTATAGCACAGAATAGCAAACCGCCCTTGACACAGAAGAGCGGCTCACAAGAGAAGTACGGGAAATATTTCTCGAAGCATATTGTCCGCCAGCTTCATTAAATTATCCTTAAAAAACCTAGCTTGCCACCGATTACTGTTATCTGCTATAATCTACAGTGCTTTACTCTTGCGGCACTGTAGCTCAGTTGGTTAGAGCGTAGGACTCATAAGCCTAAGGTCACTGGTTCGATCCCAGTCAGTGCTACCAAAGAAAGCTCCCCACCTTTGCCGCGGGGATTTTTCTTTGCGCTTAAACTGCCGCTAAAACGCAAAATCCTCAACGTCTAACAGGTCATTACGGCGATTAATAAATTCGCGCAGTTCAACCGTTGTACGCGGCCGATTCCAGGTGGCATTCTCGTTATGTAATGAGTTATTTGATTCGGTGACTTCCATTTTTATTTTTCCTTTTTGTATAAGTTAATTACTTATACTTTTAGTATAACACAAACTTGCCAAAAAAGCAATAGCTTTTTACAAAATCTTTTGACTTCACCAGACCGCTTATGGTATAAATAAGATAAGGATTATCAAGACAAACATGAATACTCTTATCGCTGTTAGCATCATCGCCCTGGCAGGACTTATCCACGCTAGCTTTCAGTTAAGCGTTAGTATGGCTACATCTCTATCGGGGCATGCCTTAGGACGCAAGCTGGCCGCTCGGCGCACGTTACGGCTGCTATTTAGCTTTGTAGCTGGCGCCTTCACTATGACACTTTTATGTGTTAGTTTCGCTAGCTATGCTATCGGTGTATTCGCGCCGCACAGTAATTTGTTGTGGATCACTTTGACTGCTGGTCTGATGATCGTTGGCTTGGCAGTTATCCTTTTTTACTATCGTAAAACCGAAGGTACCGAATTGTGGATTTCACGCAGTTTTGCCCGATTCTTGCGTAAACGCACCGCCAAAGCCAGCCTTGCCGCCGAAGCGTTTAGCCTAGGGTTGACTAGCGTTGTCGCGGAACTACTATTTACTATCGTGCCAATCATTACCGCAGCCTGCGCCATCATCGGGCTGCCGCCGATTTGGCAAATCGTTGGCGCAGCAGGTTATACGCTAGCTGCTTCGCTCGGGCTGCTCATCGTCGCCCTATTGATTGGCAGCGGACGCCAACTGAGCCGCATCCAGCGCTGGCGCGAACAAAACAAATACTTTTTACAATTCGCTGCCGGTCTGGGTTTGATTATCCTTGGTTTTTATATATACGTTAATACTGTTTCCGACTTAATCATTCAGGTGAACGCTGTATGAAAGTTACTGTTTTCAAACGAGGCAAGCGCCCGCCAGAAGATTTCGATGCCAAAAAGCTGCGCGCTAGCCTATACGCCGCCTGCCTTAGCACTAAAAGCCCTGAAGGATTAGCTCGCAATTTAGCCGATCAAGCTGCCCGCGAGGTCGAAGCTTGGAGCGGCCAAAAATCAGATATCACCACCACCGATATTCGCGCGCAAGCTGGACGATTTCTAGAACATAATCATCCTGATGCAGCATATTTATATAAACACCACAAAAAAATGATGTAGGAGACATGAATGGCGAAGAGACACAATAAATTTGATTACGATTTAATAGTTATCGGTAGCGGAGCTGGCGGATCAGCCGCTGCTACTATCGCCGCTCGCAATGGCGCGCGCGTAGCAATTATCGAGGAAGATACCTTTGGCGGCGATTCGCCTAACTGGAGCGATGTACCAACCAACGCTTTATTACACGTCGCGCACCTCTATGATCAAGCACGCCACGGCGCCAAGTTCGGCTTACGCTCTAATACGCTTGGCTACAATTATCCGAGTATTCGCGCCTGGAAAGACCTCGCCGTCAAGCGAACTGGGGCTGCCGGTAATCGCAAATTTTACGAAAACCAAGGCATTACTACCTATACTGGACACGCCCACTTTCTGTCGCCCAATGAAATCTCTGTTCGACGCAAACATATTAGCGCCGAAAGATTCTTGGTCGCTACGGGTTCGCACTGGGTAGCTCCAGAAGTACCAGGATTAGACGAAATCCCATTTTTGACAGCGCGCACCATTTTAGAGTCGATGCGTCCACCGAAGAGCCTTTACATCATAGGTGCTGGCAGCGTTGGCGTCGAGATCGCACAGCTGATGGCTACTTTCGGTACTAGGGTTTATTTGACTGATATCGCTGCCCGCATTTTACCAAAAGAAGACGAAGAAGTTGGCGAGCTGCTAGAAGCCTACCTCAAGAAGCATAAAGACATTACGTCATTGACGCAAACACGAACGGTCGCAGCAGTCAAAGACGGACTCGGCTACCGCGTATCATTCCTGCGCGGCGGTGTCGAAAAGTCGGTACGCGTCGAGGATATCTTGGTGGCGACTGGACGTCGGCCAAACCTTGATTTAGGACTAGAGAACGCCAGCGTCCAATACGACCCAACCGGTATCCATGTTAACGAATATTTACAGACAAGCGCTCGCCACATTTATGCAGCTGGGGATATTATCGGCAACTCTGAGCACACGCATACTGCACTGCTAGAATCGCGGATTGCTGCTCATAACCTTTTTTCAAAGAATCAAATCGCGCCAGATTATACTGCTACGCCGCGGACAACCTTCACCTTCCCAGAAGTGTCATCTGTTGGTTTGACCGAAGACGATTGTATCAAACGCGACCTCAAAATCAACAAAGCCATGGCACCGCTATCAATCATCGGCCGCTCAAATACCAGCGATTTCCGCGACGGCTTCGTCAAACTAGTATGCGACAAGAAAGGCGTTATAGCCGGCGGTACTATTGTCGCGCCGAATGCTAGCGATAGTATCCACGAAATCGCCATAGCTGTGCGGCACGGCCTAACCGCTAAAGACTTAGCAGACACGCCGCACGTCTTCTTGAGCTGGAGCGAAGCCATTCGAGTTGCAGCTAGCAAATTAGCTTAAACCAGATAATTAACCAAGAGAAAAGCTCAACCAAAAGTTGAGCTTTTTTCTTGGTAGCGGGGGCTGGATTTGAACCAGCGACCTCTTGGTTATGAGCCAAGCGAGCTGACCAGGCTGCTCCACCCCGCGATACGGGTACTATTATAGCAAATTACGTATCACTTCTGCAAGCGCGAAGCAGCAGTTTTGCCAGTCAGAAAATCAATCCATTGCTGGAAGTTTGACTTGTGCACGGCAGGCGTATTGTTGCGTGGAGCTGTTTTAACATAAGATGAGTTATCGTCCTGGCCGTCAAGAGATTTCACTGCAGCGCTATTCTCTGGCAGTATCAGCTGCTTCTCGACAGGATCTGCCAGACCTAACTTACTGCGCGCTTCTAGCTCTTTATATTCATCGCTCTTATAATAATTTTGTTCGTATTTCAGTGTCTCTACCTCTAGCTGCGCCAGCCGTAATTGTTGTTTTTTTTCATCAAGCGCTCGTTGGGCGCTAAAATTCGTCTGGATCGTCGACATTGTACCCATCACCCAGCTAACCGCAATGATAATCGCCAACAACAGCACCAATCCGTTAAAGTTCGCATAATTGAACCAGATATAATGCAGTTGTTGGCGTAATCTTTCAGCAAATTTCATCTACCAACCATTATAAACCATGAGCGGTAATCGAGATAGCGAGACAAAACGACTCTTATTGGCGACGACGGATGATAGCGTATGCACCGGCAGCGCCGCCTAGCACCAGCACGCCAGCGCCGATAATATAACCGTATAGGCTATCGCCAGTTTCAGATAAGCGTCCGCTGTTAGCGGCAGCCTTGCCATTCTTTGCTGAAGCTCCAGGTTGATTGCCACCATTAGCTGGCGTAGTATTCTCCGACCGCTCATAAATTATAACCGGATCGTCGATAACGCCGTTAGCAGTTTTATCCATGTCGCCAAAGCCGCCATCGGTAATTGAGTATTCAACAATAGTGCGTTTGCCATCGACTGATGTTTTGAATGCGACTTTCTCGGTAATATCGATAGCATTAGCGCCATTAATGCTGTATTTGATTACTTTTAGGCGATTAACTTTGTAGATACGCGATAATTCGAGAGTAATTTTGGTAGTATACCCAACCGCTGGCTGCGCATGTCCGTCACAGTTGATCGTAAACTTGGCCGAGCCCTGCATCTGATAGCCAGTCGGAATATTTTTCGGCTGCCCTACCGCAGCAGCGTTTTTGATGTTGTAACATTTATCGCCTGAGGTAGACAGCGTAATATTGGTATTGTTTGCTTGGCGAATTGTTTGCTTATTGACAAAGGTTTGGACAACAATCGCATCTAGGCGCGCCTGAAGGTTTGTCTTAACGGCTTGATCCTGTACTTTATCAACTAGTGTTCGCGCATGCGCTATAGATTGAGCAGTTTTCTGGCTTTCAGCATCGGCAACAGCTGCCTGGGCGGCCGCCTGGGCGTCAGCTTCTTTCTTCTGAGCGGCAGTAACTGCCGAATTGAGCTGTTGTATCGCGGAACTAATATCAGCTGGCGTCGAGCTAGCAGCGGCCTCAACGTTCTTGGCATGCTGCAAAGCAGATTTGACTGCAGGATCGTTTCGGATATACGCTGGCTGCGCTTCCGCCCGAGCAATCACGTCGCGCAAAGTAGTCTTGTCTGGCCGCAAAGCATCGAGAGCCGCTTGCAGCTCTGACGCCGCCGATTGCAGGCGCATTACTGATGCTGAAGCATCGTTGTAGACTTGTTTAGCCTGCTTAATTTTAGCCTTTAGCGCATTGACAGTGTCAGCACTCATACCAGTCGTATCGACAGCCTCAGCTTTAGTAATAAGTGTGCCAAGCGTTTGTTTAGCATTGCTGAGCTGCTGCGATACAGTATCAAGACGCACCTGCAGAGCAGACTTAACCGACGCGTCTTGGACAGCGTCAACGAGAGTTTGAGCCGCCGTTATCGACTGCGCCGTTTTAGCGCCTTCTGCTGCCGCAACCGCATTGGCAGCAGCTGTTTGAGCATCAGTTTCTTTCTTTTTAGCAGCATTAATTGCCGACTTCAAATTATTGACAGCTGTGCTAACTTCTGCTGGTGTTGGATTAGCCGCAGCATAAACATTTTTAGCATGTTGCAGGGCAGTTTTAACCGCTGAATCGTTCTTGATATAAACTGGCTCTTTGTCAGCATCCGCTATAGCTTTGGCTAGCGCTGTCTTATCGGTTTTGAGGTTATCAAGAGCTGATTGCAATTTGGTTTTGGCTTCAGTGAGCTGCACCACGGTCGACTCTTGGTCGTTATTGACCGCTTTAGCGGCAGCAATCGCGGTATTCAAAGCAGCAACAGTCTCGGCCGCTAGACCATCCGTCGGCGTATTCTTTGCCTTGTCAATCAATTTCGATAAGGCTGTCCGCGCATCGGTAATTTCCTGTTTGACGGCGTTGAGCTCATCTTGCATCGATGATTTCTTGTCTGTGTCCTGAACGTGCGCTAAAAGTGCCTCTGCAGCGCGAATATCAGCAGGCGACTTACTGTTTTTTGCCTTATCAACCGCTGTCCGTGCGGCCGCTTGAGCTGCCGTTTCTTTGGCTATTGCGGCGTCAAGCGCTTGCTTGAGGTCGTTTGTCGCTTGGCTAATTTCGGCAGGTGTCGGATTTGGTTTAGCAACAACATTTTTCGCAGCTGACAGCGCACTGGCTACCGCCGCATCTGCTTTGATATAATCTGCAGAGTTATTCGCGCGATCAATTTGCGCTTGGAGCTGAGCTTTATCAGCTTTTGGCAGCGTTGCAGACACTGTTAGCTGACCGTTGAATTGGGCGGTAGCAGCGCCAACTGTAACATTCTTGGTCCAAGTTGCCGACAACTCATGAGCATTATTATCATAAATTGGCGAGACAATTTTGACACGACCAGCCCCATCATTAGCCAAATCAGCGCTGTTGGTTATAGCAACAGCCGTACCCGATATATCTTTGAGCGGCGATGCAAACGGCGTTGTACTCGTACTCATACGGACACGCTGATTAGAAACGTCAAGCTTAGTTAATTTAGTTAAGTAGCCCGCAAACGACATATCGCTAATATTACTGCGGTCTGCTTGCAGTGACGTTAATTGCGTCATCGCGCCAATACTATTCAGATCGTTATCGGTTAACGAGGTTGACGATACTTGGAGAGTCGTTACTTTAGTAAGTTGCTTTAGAACTTCGCTATGCACTAGCTGTGGTGTACCATTATCAGCACCAGACAGCTGCAATGTCGTCAAGGTACCCGCACTCTTGGCAAAATCAGAAATATCAAACGCTGTCGATTTACTATCGACACTTACTTGTGTCAAATGCGTCAGATTAGCTAGCGGCTTGGTCGAAGTGATCGGATTACCAGACGCTAAAAGTACGCTTAGGTTAGCCAAATGTGCCAACGGTTCGATCGACGCGACTTTATTATTTGTCATTGTTAACTTGGTTAATTTTGTTAACGATGACAAAGGCGCCAAATCAGCAACTTCGTTATTGTCGATCTTCAGCTCTTGCAAATTAGTTGCCTTCTCGAGGCCTGTTAGATTTTTAACTTTAACACCGCCGTCTACGGTAAGTTGCGTCAATTGAGCTAGCTCGTCCACTGTGATATCCTGAGTGCTCGGACGATTGCTGTCAAGTGTTTTATTGATAGCTGCCTTGAGGCCAGCATCAGGAATATTGACAGTTACTGGAGGTGTCGGCGGAGTCTGCCCGCCCGTCGCATCCATCAACACATTGACCAAAGCACCAGCATTTACCGGCACGCCAGCTTTAACAGTTTTGCCTGTTGGGTCAATCGCTTGCGCTACGTCGCTTGATAACGGTTTACCCTTGTTGATAGCAGGGCTACCTGGTTTAAGATTGTAATTGCTCTTTTTGTAATCGTTATTATTTGCTGCTTCTTTCACGAAATACGGATTATTTGCTCGCGAGCCAAAAGTATCAAGCGAATGCGCATCGCGGCCGTTAATCGATTTTGACAATTTTGGATTATTCGCGATATCAGAAGCTCTGCTTATAACTGTATCAGTCTTTGAAGGAAGCTGTTTGAAATCCCACACCGACAAATTTATATCGTCTGACTCGTTACGGTAATATACGTTATAATCAAACCCTTTGAGCATATCGTTAGCATCGACATATGGTCTATTTTGATCGTTCTGAGCTCCTTCGACACGCAGTGAATATGCGCGCTGATAATTACTGCCAGAAAGATCCTCTGTTCGAGCTAACGGCCGCGAAGATACAATGTTGTTATACAATTCAACGCCCGAAGTATTCCAATCTAAACCCAGTCCCTGCGACCAGCTTTCGTTAGCTACACAGGACCCGCCTTTCCAATAATTGCATCCGTCAATACGACTGTCTTCAAATATGTATATTGGACGATAAGTGCGAGATATGGTATTGTTATACACCTTAACATCATCGCTGCCGGCTACACGAATACCCGTACCGGAACTTTCGATTATATTAGAGGCAATTATACCATTACCAGAGACCTCATACATGATAGCAAGCGGAGAATTAGTAAAGAAGTTGCCAACGATTTTCGTTTCTACGCAACCTTCATCGCACCAAAAACCAATCATACCTTCGCTATTAGCGTTGGCAGCAGTAGAATACGCTTTAGTGTCGCGAGAATAATCAACAATATTATTGCGGAATGTGAAATTTCGCGTATGCGTAACTTTGATATCGGCCATCGTACAATAAGCTCCGCAGCCAATCGTCAAGAAACCTTCCGCGTTGTTGCCATATAATTCACCGTTAGTAAATACTGTGTTGTGAGATTTATTAGCCCCAACTCCCGAGCCGCCATTATCTATCGCCTTTACGCCGCGCGCCGTCGACGATTCTGCTTTGTTAAAGAACAGGCCTTGGCTTGCACTTTGGGTGATAATCATATCTTGAACTAACGAGCCAGTTCCGTTGATACTTACTGCGGTTGGACCCGAATAAACTCCTCTGTCAGCGGCAGGATCGTAAGGATCCCTAAAACCCCAAACCTGAACAGGCGAATACTGAGCAACGTTAATGCCTTTCACGGAAACGTTTTTGCCAGTACTAGTGAAAGCTCGCGCCCGCTCTGATATCTCGGTTACGCCACTAGCTGGATTCTTGCCAATATAATAAGATATCGCATCTTGCTGGCCAATATTATAGCCGTCTGCATTATTGTTAGGGGTTTTGAGCGTAGTAGGAGTATTGTCTTCGACATAAAAAGTATTACTACCAGGCGTTACCTCTGCTTTAGTTTTAACCTGCTTTAGCGGCTCGTCATTAATGAAGACCTGTTCTGGGTAGGCCGCGGTACCTTCAACGCTTGGATTGGCATTTGTGGTACAAACATGACAGAAGTTGTGATAATTCCCAGTTGTTTTCCATATACCATTTTCACTAGTCCATGAATTTACGACATCACTGCCCTTTAGCCAAACTTCTGCCCCCGGCGCCGCTTGAATAGTCACATTATCGCCAGAGATGAAAAAATGCGGTTCACGATAAATACCCGACTTCGCGACTACCGTGCCGCCATTGCCAATTGAACTGAGAGCTTTCTTAAAAGTAGCGTACGGCGAACCCTCGGAACCATTACCTGAGGTGTCGTTGCCATTCGGCGCTACCCACGCGACATTACTCGTTGGGACGGTGTAATTGGTTTTAATAAAAGAGTACTTTTTGTTAAGCTGCGACGCCTGAGCTCGCGGCAAATTCATCAGCACCAAACTTAATGCCGCAATGAATACGGCTATTCCAACGCCAATACGGCGATATTTATATTTGATATTTTTCCTGTGTATTTTCATACTCCTACCTCACTTGGGTTATATACTTGACATAGTAACATAAGCAAATCAAGCCAGTCAATAAATAATCTGTACGTCGTAATGATTTTACGCTATAATATCAGCAATGGGGGCGTAGCTCAGGGGTTAGAGCAGCGGGCTCATAACCTGTTGGTCGTTGGTTCGATCCCAACCGCCCCCACCACCATAATCAACCACAGAGATCAAAAAACCTCCCTTAGGGTAATCGGGGAGGTAATTTTGTGCACCTGTTTGTTTACATATCTAGAGTAGCAAACTTACTATCTAAACGCAAGCATTTTACCACTACAAAAACCCTCAGCTGACAAGCCGAGGGTTTTAAAAAAACAGCAAAATTTATTTCTTCTTAGAAACTGTCAGAAAGCCATTGCGCGGGTTTTCTTTAACGACGCGATCCTCTGGCAAATCGCACGGTTCACCTTTTTCGTTTTTCTCTACCTTGGTGAAAAAGTAGATGGTTTGCGGTTTACCGCCGCGAAGTGTAACTTCAGTTTTATGTAGATAATAAGTGACGCCCTTTGAATTCGTGTGCTTGTAAGCCATTGTTTTATACCTCCTATTAGTATTGGTTTACATCTGTTAGCTTATCGTAACCTGCATTGAGTGTCAACACTTTACACCCCTAGCCGTACCAGTCAAGCAGCTCGATATTTATAGCGCAATAATAGGTGTAGTATTACAAGGCTAATCAAACGCAGTACTATAACTACCAAAATCACTACCGCCAAAACTATCGACCAGCCAGCAAAATCAGGCGTCCAAAGCGGCGACGTATATTCGTGGCGGTATAGTTCAGTGTTGGGCAATTCTGGGTCTTTGAGTTTGTCAGAGGTGGGATATTTTGATAATTCGTTAACAAAGCATTGAATATAAGCCATCGACCAGCCGCTATATTGCGGATGGCAAACTGCTTCAGCCTGAGCATGAACTCTTGCGTTCTCAGACGACGCCGCCGAAGCTCTCTTGATAGCCGCTTGCGAGTCGCGCTCATACTGATGCTGCAGATAAATCACGCCGCTGCTGGCATTCATATGCGTGGTTGAGTAACGCTGCAAATCTTGTAGACGATTAAATATTTGTGTTTCGTTGCCTGATTTGTCAGCTGTCGCCACAGCACTGCGGCGCTGTATCATGCCAACATTATTAATACGCAAAAAAGTTGCCGCTACAAAACACACCAGCACAAACAAAATCAACAGCTGCCAGGTCTTGACTCGCTCAAGACGCCGAAGATTTCGCCTCGCCGCGCGTTTATCGGCCATTATTTATTCCCGCCCTTCATTACTTAATAGTATACCACGAGCAGCTTGATTGCGTTATAGTAGAAGTATGAATATTTATTTCTCTGGCATTGGCGGCGTCGCTATCGGACCGTTAGCTGAACTAGCTCATGACGCCGGGCATAGCGTACAAGGCTCGGACGCGCACTCGAGTCTAGAAACTAGCGAATTAATGCAGCGCGGCATTGTCGTCACTAATGACCAGTCTGGAGATTACCTAGAATACTGCCATAAGCAGCGCCGTATCGACTGGCTCGTTTACACCGCCGCCTTGCCCGCTGACCACCCAGAACTAGTGAGAGCGCAAAAATTAGGCATTTACACAGCCAAGCGCGACGAGCTGCTGCGCTACATTATGAGCGAAAAGAACCTCAAGATGATCGCTATTGCTGGCACTCACGGCAAAACAACAACTACCGGTATGATGATTTGGGTGCTGCGCCAACTCGGCGTCCCAATCAGTTATTCAATTGGCACCACTATCAGTTTTGGGCCGAGCGGGCACTACGCGCCGAACAGCGAGTATTTTATATATGAGTGCGATGAATTCGATCGCAACTTCTTGCATTTCAGCCCATACCTTTCGCTGATTACTTCTATTGATTACGATCATCCAGATACATACCCAACTCAAGCCGCTTATACCAGAGCTTTCCAACAATTTCTCGGACAAAGCGAACTATCTATTCTCTGGAAGAAGGATACTCTTACTGGTTTAGAACCAGTTAATAAATCTTGGGTACTCAAAGACGAGGAAGTTAAAAGTTTTCGCATTCCAGGCTGGCATAATCGAGCCAACGCCACGCTGGTTGCCAAAGCCTGCGAGCGGCTAAAGCTGGGTAATCCTGATATCGTAAAGGTTGCCGTCGAGAATTTTCCTGGTACGCAGCGGCGATTTGAACGCTTGGCGCCTGGACTGTACTCCGATTATGGCCACCATCCAGCCGAAATATATGCTACGCTGCAAATGGCGCACGAAATATCCCGTGAAGTAACTCTTGTTTACCAGCCGCACCAAAATGTCCGCCAGCACGAAATTCAATCAATGTACACAAATGAGGTTTTTCGCTACGCTGACAGCGTATATTGGCTGCCGACATATTTGACGCGCGAGAATCCGGATTTACCGATACTGACGCCCGCAGACTTAACCAAAAACCTCACCCGCCCCGAAGTACATATTGCCAGCCTCAACGATGATTTGTGGAAGTCTATCATGCTTGACCGCGAGCTAGGCAAACTAGTCCTCTGCATGGGCGCTGGCACCATTGACGAGTGGCTGCGGCAGCATCTGAAGATTTGATTTAGAGTTTTACCGATTATCGCCGCTGCCATGCAGCCGGCCGCGCTGCTGGCGGCTGGCTAGCTTTTCGTTATTAAGCCGCGCCACTTCTTCCAAGCTAGACCCGAGCAAATGAGCTGCCGAATTGACATACCACAGCACGTCGCCCAGTTCCTTAATAATTTCCGCGCGATCATCGGCAGTTAGTTTGCCCTGCTTATCGCGGATTAGCTTTTTGAACTTTTCCATCACCTCGCCCGACTCGCCTGCCAAACCTAGTATTTGCGCCATCAAATCAGCGCTGATATCGCCGTAGGCGTGATCGCTCGTCAGCGTTGAAATAGCTTTTTGCGAATAATCTTGAAAATTCATGTTCCCCTCCTGTTTATACGTATTATAACAGTAATTACTAGCCGCGGGCTATCTGATGAGAGCCTGATTATTCGCTTTCGCGAGAGTCTGGACTTTTATATCTGTCTAAAAGTACAGCCAATTCTCCTGCTTCGCGTTGAAATTCTGAATCTTGCCGGCACCTTTCAATATAATTGCCGACAGCTTTTCTTACAACACAACCCAGGGTTTCGCGCCTTACCTTTGCAACCGTTGTAAACCTATCAAATAATTCTCCCGGCATCTTTATGTCAACAGTACGCGATCCTTTACCCACTGGTACTTCTGAGCAACCTATCCCTTTTATGGACTGCGATACACCTGCACAATCGCAAGGTTTTCCTTCAATATTTGCCATAAAATTCTCCTTTCGTTACCAGCAAATCATATCGTACCGCTGCTGCCGATTCCAGACAAAATGGTTGATATTTTATGACAATTTTGTTTTTTATGCTATATTACAGATATGGATTTTTCAATTATCGGCTTGTCTATTCGCGACAAACACGTATATGAGGCGCTGCTGGCAATTCCTAATAGTTCGCTGCGAGCCATCGCAGAAACAACGAATATTAACCGCGGCAGCGTCTATGAGTCTATCAAAAGCCTGCGCACAGCTGGACTTGTCAACAGCGTTACTCAGGGCAAACAGCTACGCTACCGCGCCGAAGATCCAGCTGTCTTGGCAGAAATTTTACGCGAGAAGCAGCAAGCTCTGCAGGTAGCCAACCAGCAGCTTGATCAATACATTGTCCGCCTGCGAACCGCAAACAAAATCGCCGAAACCCGGCATATGGCGGCATTTTACGAGGGCGACGAAGGTTTGGCGAATATTTTGCGCGATATATTAAGCACATGCCGCCTGCAAAAGATTAACTTGTACCGCGTAATTTCTTCGCCGCGTGTCAGCCGCTATCTATACAACAACTTTCCGAATTTTAGCCGCGAACGCGCCAAACGAAATCTACGAGTACGCGTCTTGCGCTACGCCAAGCCCCTGCGCATAACAACAGGCTTAGCGGACAGCCGCTACTTAGCCGGACCAAAACTAGATGACGGCTGCTACACAATATTGTATGCCAGTAAAATGGCTATTATTACCCTGGACAAATATAACTCTATGCACGGAGTAATCATCGACAACGCCAGCCTGGCCTCAGTGCAAACACGCCTATTTGACATTGCTTGGCAGAGCGCTAGCGAGGGTTAGCGCGCTTTTGCTAGCGACTAGCGTAGTTATATATCAATGCAAAGCCTTCACAAAATTAATCGCCTTGCCTTCGTCCAGCCATCGCTGCTCATATGTCGTCATGATTTTATACTCGTCGTCCAGAGATGATTCGTGCAGGTCAAAGCTCAGTTCTGTAATTTGCCATTTTTCTGCCACTAATTGCTCCAAACTCCAACAGAAAAAGTCGCGGTCGTCGTGTTTGAAAAGCAGCTCGCCGCCAGGCTGCAATAGTTGCGCATAACGGCGCAAAAAATACGGATGCGTCAATCGCCGCCCGGCAGCGCGCTTTTTCGGAAACGGGTCGGGAAAAGTCACCCAAATATTTTCTAACGATTTTGGCGGAATTAACTCCCCAATTTGATCGGCGCGCGCCCGGATAAGATAGATGTTATCCAGGCCTTTTTCTAGAGCGGCGTAAGCGCCTTTTTGCAGGCGGTCAGCCTTAACGTCAATCGCCGCAAACAGCTTATCTGGATAACGCGCCGCCAATTCGACGCTGAACAAACCAGTACCAGCGCCAATCTCTAGCCCGAAAATACCCGGCTGGTGCTGCCGGTAAAAATCGCGCCATTCATCAAACTCGAAGCAGTTCTCGGCGTTATGAAACTTGGCAAATTTGTATTTTTTGCGCTTGCGGGCGATAACAAAATCGTCAGGGTTGAGCAGTTCGCTCACTAGTTTGAAGCCTCTCCGCTTGACGTTGTTCCCGATGAACGTTCATTAAAGACTTGAATTGAACTATCTGATAGCGCCTCGCCACCAAAACTGGTCGATGCAGCCGCACGTTTGGCGTGTTTGTCGTATACATTTTTAAAATCTTTGATAGTTTTTTGATCAATCTCCCCTTGCGCCGAGAAACCTTTTTCAGTTTCTTCGCTAGCGCCGGCCTGTTTCTGCACAGAGCTAAAACCTGGGCGGCTCAAATCGACTTGTGCTGCGCCGCTAGTGTTATACATCTCTAAAGCTACCGCCACCATGACGAGCGATACTATAATTACACAGACCAGCATAGCCGCAAAGCCGCACCGCTGGCAAATATGATCAGCCCGCTTTTTCAGGCGAGCACGAGCGTGAAGTCTAGTCATTACTACCTCCTTGACTACTCAAACCCGTTTTTGACAAATCTAATTTGTCGATTTGTGAGCTATATTGCTTAATTAGCTTTTCGAGTTCGACTACTGCTTTTCGTACATCACCGCGATAATAACGCGCTCGTTCAATATCCATATAAAAGTCTGCTGGCTTATCTTGGCAATCCGTCTGGGCTATATGCGACATTATCTGCTCGTAACGCTGATAGGAGTTGCGAAATTGTCCGATTTGATGGTCGAAATCGACGGTTGTCTTGGTTAAGTCGATGCCGTTGAGCTTATTGAGAGCAATACGGCTATTCATCGGCGCCATCAGTTTGGTAGAAATTGCATCATATTCGCGGCCGAGGTTGATGCGCACCAAAGCGTCGTTAGCACGAATACGCTCTAAAACAGTTTTAGTCGTCGCACAATTACTGCGCACCAGATTAAGCTGCCGCTCAGTCAATAGAGTCATAGTTGGACCTTCGGCGCTAACCGTTGGAGCACAAGCGACATAGATTAACGCACACAATATGATAAGGCTTCTTTTCATTACGTATTATTATGGCGAAACATTCCCAGACGGTCAAGTCTACGTGTTAGGCTGCTAATTTATAACCTGCAAGTCACCTACACCAGCCCGACGCTAATTTACATCTTTGATACTAAAACCAAACTTACTGGCGACAAGCGCAATATCCGGCTTACCAAACTCGTCTGCTAGCGCCTGAAATTTGGCTTGTTTATCGCTGCCAAATTTTTGCACCAGATTATAATACCATTCAAACGTGCAAAAATATGGTGGCTCTTTGGGTGGTTTGCTTTTGGAATGAAATTTGTCAGCGTACATTAACAGCCGCTCCTCGGGCGTGCTAGCGGTATAGTCGGCTGTCCAAAAGCTGCGCCGCAATTGTGTCAACCACTTGGCAGTGAGTGTAAATCAACGCAAAATCAGCATCAGTTTTGGCGCATTTTTTGTGAAAGTTTTTGATTTGAGCTTCGGTTGGTGGTTTTGTTTTAATCATATACTTATTTCGCAGACCAGTCTATTTATCAAATTTTAATTCCGCAAGTTTCTCGATGTCTATACCGATATTCCGGTATAAATCAGAAGTGCTTTTCGTTATCAAATCGCTCTCAGCAAAGCCAAGCAGCGCTGCCGTTTTTACCACTTCCACTACGCTGTTCGCTTCTATTTCGACATATGGCTTTAACTTCGGCCAGCGGTCGATGACAACCTGAACGCCGCCAAGGTCGTATTCTTGGCGTTTGTTTTCTTGATAACCGCGCGGTTTAATGCCGATTTTTGCTAATATTTCCAGTGTCGTTTCCATATCAGACACTTCAACTTCCCACTCATGAGTACCATCAATAGTGTCGGCAGTTATTTCTTTGACGGTCAAAGTCGCCTGTTTCCCATCAGAGCGTAACCGCACCCAGCGATCTGGCACCGCTGGCATCGTATCAAACACGTAACGGCGAAAATTGTAATTACCGACTTCCTTAGCGCCGAGATTTGTCAACTTCTCTGTGATATCGGCGGGATCGACATCATATATTTTTGCTTCGTATTCTATGTTTGACATGAAAATCCTTTCATACTTTTATATCACCATCTAAACTAATATAATTCTTAGCGCCGCTGCGATACATGGCGGAAGGCTTATTTTTGGCGTCGAACTCATATTTCATCAGTTCGCCAAAATAGCTAAAATGATTACCCTTCGCAATTTTTAAGGTAGCGTCATCGACTATTTCCAGCTCTTCAGCCATGTTGAATGGCTGCCAATTATTAGACCATAAGCCCCTCAATCCTTTTTCTGTATTAATAACTTCATACACGCCGTAATCGTTAACGAACCGCGCTTCAAACTTTCGACGTTTTTTATCAGAAACGTCACCAAATTGATCAATAATTCCTAATATCGAATTTGCGACTATTCCTGGCGCTGTATCATACGCGTTCGCCAGCACCGAAACAGTTATTCCGTCGTCTATCCGCGACCAGGTACGGCCGACAAATCCTGGATAACCGCCGCTATGACCGACGAGCCGCTTACCATCTTTAGCTTTTGCGATATCAACACCCAATCCGTAACTTCCTGCGTTTGCTTCGTCGGCGACTTGCCATGATGGGCGCTGCATTTCCCTTTTAGAAGTATCGCTCAATAGTTTGCCTGAGCCGACTTGCAGAGCAGCAAAGAATTTCACCAAGTCATGTGCTGTTGAGCAAAATCCCGTGGCTGGCTGCAATACACCAGTTGTGATGTGCTGAAACGGACGGCGCTGCTGGCGTAAATCAAACCTACTATAGCCAGTAGCCATACGAAGTTCCGGCGAATATTCCGTGGCGGTTTGGGTTAAGCCGAGCGGTGTGATGATGTTTTCTGCCATAAAATCAGCGTACGATTTGCCGCTGACTTGTTCAATCACCAAACCCAGCAAGCCAAAACCAAAATTGGAATACTTGAACTCAGAATTTGGTTCAAACACCAGTTGTGACTTCATGATTTGCTGCTTGAACTCGTCTTTATCTGGAAATTCTCCTTGGAACTGCCAAAAACCTGACGCCTGGCCGTCGCGAATCACGCCCGCCGAGTGGCTCAACAATTGACGCAAGGTTACGTCGCGCCAACGCTGGTCGCTGTGCTGCGCCAGCCACGGTAGATGCTCTGTCACTGAATCATCGATGCGCAACTTGCCGCGCTCCTGCAGCTGCATCACGGCCGTGGCAGTAAATATTTTTGATTGTGAAGCAACGTGAAAAAGGTGATCGGTCGTTAATGTCTCATTATTTTCTATATTTGCCAGTCCATAGGCTTTATTAAAAACCACCTCGCCGTCTTTGGCTATCGCCACCGTAAATCCCGGCCAGCGCGCCCACTGGCTGCGCAGCGTTAGCCATGAGTCAATGAATTTTAGTGTTCGTTTGGAAATTGATTTCATAGCCTGCTTGTACCTCCTAAGATATTACGCTTCTTGCGGCCACCATTTCAGCACAAAATCCCGGTAGCCTGGCGCAATTTTGTCAGTAGCTTCGACTTCTGTTCGCGTCAGCCAAACTATACGTTCCTCGCCGCCATCACACGCCCGGTCTGGCAGTTCAACGTTACTATCAACCGTAGCCGTATAGCCAAGAATAATTTTATGATCTTTGACGGCACTACCTCGCGGATAGCGCATATAGAAATCAGCCGGTGTCGCATCAATTGTGATGCCCAGCTCCTCGCGCAGCTCTCGCTCTAGTGCCACGTCAGGCGTTTCGCCGGCATCAATATGCCCGCCCGGCAAGCCAAAGCCATCATCGTGCGGATAATACATCAGTAGCACACGCTTGCCGTCGCTGCTATACAGCGCTACTTTTACGCTAACTTCGTGTCGATCATACATTGCACTCATAGCCCCAATTCCTTTAACTGCGCTGGATCAACCGTTGACGGCGAGTCCATCATCACATCGACGCCCGAGCCGTTCTTTGGAAAAGCCAAGGTTTCGCGGACGTTCGTTTCGTCGATGAGCTCCATGAGGATACGGTCAACACCAAAGGCACAGCCAGCGTGTGGCGGCGCGCCGTATTTGAAGGCATTGAGCATGGCGCCAAATTTTTCTTCGACGTAGCTTTCGCTAAAGCCAAGTAGATCAAACACTTTGTACAGCACCGCTGGGTTGTGGTTACGCACACCGCCGGAGCAGATTTCGTAGCCGTTCATCACCATATCGAATTGATCGGCAACGATGGCGAGCTTGTCGGCATCGGTAGCAACTGACTCCAGTGCCTGCAGACCGCCCTTCGGCATACCGAATGGATTGTGGCCAAAGTCGAGCTTTTTGCCGTGGTCGTCCCATTCATAGAATGGAAAATCGATAATCCAAGCCAGCGCCACCTCATCCGATTTTTTCAGGTTGAAGTGAGCGGCAAATTCGTTTCGCAGGCGACCAAGCACGGCGTTGACGACTGGACGAGTGTCAGCGCCGAAAAAGACTGCGTCGCCATCAACTGCGCCAGTTTTTTGTTGGATTGAAGCTAGTTCTATTTCGCTCAAGAACTTGGCAATTGGTGATTTTGCCTCGCCGTCTTGATAAGTGATATAGGCCAAACCGCCTGCCCCTTCACTCTTGGCAATGTCAGTAAACTGGTCGATTTGCTTACGACTGAGACTGGCGCCATTTTTGACGCAAATCGCCTTGATGCACTCAGCGTTTTTGAACACGCCAAACTCGGTGTCGGCGAATACATCAGTCAGCTCAATCAGCTCCATGCCAAAACGTAGGTCTGGCTTGTCCGAGCCATACGTCTCCATGGCGTCGCGGTAAGAAATCCGCGGAATTGGCTGACCGTCACCGACCGCGAGGCCACTCAAATCCAACAACTTCTTGCCAGCAAACTCGGTCGCTAACTGGCACATCAATGGCTCAACTTCCTGGCGAACCTCCTCGCCGTCTTCAACAAAGCTCATCTCCAGATCCAGCTGATAAAACTCGCCGTACAGTCGATCAGCTCGCGGATCTTCGTCGCGAAAGCAGGCTGCCAGCTGATAATACCGCGGCACGCCGCCAACCATCAGCAGCTGCTTGAACTGCTGCGGCGCTTGCGGCAAAGCGTAAAACTTGCCTTCCTGCAAGCGGCTGGGGATTAGGAAATCACGCGCGCCCTCTGGGCTGGAATTTGCCAAAATCGGCGTTTGAATTTCGATGAATTGGCGCTCGTCCATGTACTGATGAATCCGGCGATACATTTCGGCGCGTTTTTTCAGTATCTGCTGCATCTTTGGACGGCGCAGGTCGAGGTAACGATACTTAAAACGCAAGTCCTCGCCCGCCTGGTTTTCCTCAGTGAACGGCTGGATCGGCAAGGTCTCGGCTCGGTTAAGTAACGTCAACCTTTCGACAACCAATTCAACTGCGCCAGTCGGAATTTTATCATTCTTTAGTCCAGCCGCGCGTTCGCGCACCATGCCTTCGGCGCGAATGACAAATTCATCGCGCAACTCATCAGCAAGCGAAAATGCTTCCGGATTATCAGAATTAAAAACTAGCTGCAACAAACTGGTGTGATCGCGTAAATCAACAAAAATTAGCCCGCCATGATCGCGGCGCGAGTGCACCCAGCCGCTAACTGAAATTTTTTCGCCGGCAAGTTGCGCCGCCTGTATATTAAAAGTTCGCTTCATATCTCTGTTATTATACTCGATTTGACCATCCTTTACCAATCTGCGCTGCATTGATAGCTTTTCTAAATAAAATGCGCTACAATTAGCATAAGAATTATGAGGATCCTAAATAATACTCTGGTCAAGATTCTGACGCGTAATAATATTGCGACCGAAGAAACTCTCAAACCGCTAATGGAAGAGGCGGAGCGTTCTTCGCGGCCGCTGCAAGATATTGTATTAGATTCAAAGCTTGTATCTGAAACCGACTTGACAAAGCTTTTCGCGCAATACGCCGATATACCTTACATTGAGGTCGATCCACGTAATATTCCGAGCGAGGTACTGAACCGCATCCCAGAGCGTATCGCCCGCCAATACAATGCAGTGATTTTTCAAATCGACGAAGACGGCACCATGCACTTGGCGATGGATGATCCAGATGATGTGCTGGCTACTAATTTTATCGAGAAAGAAATCGGCAGCAATACTAAAATCTATATCGCACCGCATTCTAATATCTTGCAATGTTTAGAAAATTATCGCGGCGATGTCAATCAAGAGCTCAATGAAGTCATTGACGTGCAGCGCGAAGATGACGGCTCGGATCAGAAAGTCTCCGAAGCTGACGTCGCCGAGGATTCGCCAATCGCCCAAACCGTTAATTTGCTGTTAGAATATGCTATCCGCTCTCAAGCCTCAGATATTCACATCGAGCCGCGTGAGAATTTCGTGCAAGTACGCTACCGCATCGACGGCGTCCTCAAAGAAGTCAATCAATTACCGCGCAACGTGCTAAATGCACTGGTCAGCCGCATTAAGATTCTATCCAACCTCAAGATTGACGAGCGTCGCGTGCCGCAAGACGGCCGCTTCAAAATTAAAGTCGCTGGCAAACAATACGCCTTGCGCGTTAGCACTCTGCCAATTACCGACGGCGAGAAAGTTGTCATGCGAATTCTCGACGAGTCCAACCAAGCAATCACGTTGCAACAACTTGGTTATTGGGGCAGATCGCTAGCCATCATAAATAACGCTATTGCCGAACCAAACGGCATGATTCTAGTAACCGGACCAACTGGTAGCGGCAAGTCTACTTCCTTATTTTCAGTACTATCTATGCTAAACACGCCGGAAGTTAACATCTCAACTATCGAGGATCCAGTCGAATACAAAATCCCCGGCGTCAACCAAACTCAGACCAACGCCAAAGCTGGTATGACCTTCGCTTCGGGACTAAGAGCCTTGCTGCGCCAAGACCCGAATATCATCATGGTCGGTGAGATTCGTGACGGCGAGACCGCCAATCTAGGCGTGCAGGCAGCACTGACCGGGCACTTGGTATTTTCGACGCTGCACACTAATAACGCCGCTACTTGTTTGCCGCGCTTGCTGGACATGGGGATTGAGCCGTTTTTGATTGCTTCGACCGTCAAGGCAGTGGTCGGCCAGCGCTTGGTGCGGCGACTGTGCATGAACTGCCGCGAACAATACGTGCCGACACAGGACGAAATCAACGAAATTGTTTCGCTATTCAACCTAAAGCCCGGCCAAACATTTGCTCACATTCACGATTTAGAGCTGCAGGCAATTGAGCAAAAAGTTGGCGGCGATACACCAGCCGGCACCGACGACACCACTATTCGAACACTTTGGCGAGCACATCCAGGCGGCTGCGACGAGTGCGGACATGCCGGCTTCAAAGGACGTGTCGGTATTTATGAAGTACTTGGCATGTCGCGCGCCATTCAAAAGATGATTACTTCTGATGCCACTAGCAACCAAATTCAAGATCAAGCAATCGAGGAGGGTATGATTACGATGCAATCTGACGGACTAGTCAAAACATTACGAGGCAACACGACGCTCGACGAAGTATTGCGTGTCACGAGGGAATCATAGATGCCGTCCTTTTCCTATGTTGCGACCAACAAATCCGGCGATGTTGTCCAAGGCAAAATTGAGGCTAGCGACCGGCCTGGAGCTTTGTCCACTCTAACCAAGCAAGGCTTATCGCCCCTGAGTATTGATTCACTTGAAAAAAAGGGGCTGGCTAGCATTAGTTTTGGCAGCGGCAAAAAAAAGGTCAAAACCGACGACATTGTTATGTTCACGCGCCAAATGAGCGCCATGGTTAGCGCCGGCGTACCTTTGCTGCGCGCGCTATCTTCACAGCATGACCATACTGACAGTCCTGCGCTGAAGGCAGTTCTCGGCAGTATAATTAAAGATGTTCAATCCGGCATGCAGCTAGCTGACGCTCTCGAAAAACACCCCACCACTTTCAACGATGTTTATGTAAATATGGTCCGTGCCGGTGAGGCTGGCGGTATCCTCGACGATATCCTCAAACGTTTAGCTATTCAGCAAGAAAAGAGCGCTGGTATTCGCAAAAAAATCAAAGGAGCGATGACTTACCCGCTAGTATTACTGGTCATTACGGTTGCTGCTTTTTTGGTCTTGATGGTATTTGTTATTCCGCAAATCGGCGAAATGATTAAAGGTTTTGGCGGCGAAGATGCCGAGCTGCCAGCCTTAACTCAGGTCATGCTCTCAATTAGCGGTTTTTTGACGACCAAAGGGTACTTGCTAATACCGGTATTAATTGCTGCTATCTATTTCTTGCGGCGCTGGCTCAATACTACCGCTGGCAAGCATACTTTTCACCGTTTTGTACTCAAAATACCAGCGATTAACGGCATTATTCAAAAAGTGGCTGTCGCCCGCTTTGCCCGTACTTTTTCGGCACTAATGGGATCAGGCGCAGCCGTACTTGAGTCGCTTGAAGTCACTTCACACTCGGTTGGCAATGTCGTCTACGAGGAAGCTCTGCTAAACGCCGCCAAAGAGGTCGAAAACGGTAAAAACTTATCGACGATTATCGAAAAAACTGGATTATTTCCACCAATCGTCTCACAGATGCTAGCTGTCGGCGAAGAAACCGGACAAACTGACGTTGTGCTCGTCAAAGTAGCCGATTTTTATGAAGAAGAAGTCGACGTCGCTATTGATAGTATCGGTTCAATTATCGAGCCAGTAATGATTGTGCTGATGGGCGGTATGGTCGGATTAATCGCCGCTAGTGTCATGATGCCGATCGCCGGCTTATCAACAAGTATTAAACAATAAAACTTATGCTATACTGTATATAAACGAAGAAAAGGGCATCTATGGTAAAACTATTTTTCAAAGACAAACCGATCATTGGACTTGACATTAATTATACTGGTATTAAAGTCATGGCAATCAACCAGAAACACGCTGACGTTCGCGGCTACGGCTCGGTCGATCTTGACCCGGTTAAGACACAGGAGGCGCTCGACACCGACGATCACGAGTATCTGCGCGAGCACATAGCCAATATGTTTCGAGATCGCATTATCGGCTCTCTGCCTTCTAACCACGTAGTAATTGGCTTGCCGACGAGCCGCACTTATTCGCGCACCTTTACTCTGCCAGCAAGCGAAGAAAAGCATATTGCCAGCGCTGCCCAGCTAGAAGTCGAACGCTATATACCAGTACCGTCAGACTCGTTATACACTGACTACGAAATTATTAAGCGCACCAAAGAGACCCTGATGGTTGTCGTCTCGGCCGCACCGCGCGCGCTGGTTGATACAGTTACGCAAGTTGCCAAGGAAGTCGATCTGCGTCCAGTTGCCGTTGAACCGGGCATGAATGCGGTCGCCCGCATCCTGACCAAAACCGAGGAAGGTAATCGTACCACGCTAGTTATCGACGTCGGCGCCACCAGTACCGATATTGCCGTCCTGGAAGATTCAGCGATTCTCATTACCGGTTCGGCTAATGTCGGCGGCAATAACTTCACTCTAGATATCGCTAGTAAAATGCAAGTGTCGCTAGAAAAAGCTCACCAGTACAAAGTCCTCAACGGCCTCGGACAAAGCGATGATCACGACAAGATTGAAGCCGCCCTCAAACCAAGCCTCGGTCGCATCGTCGGAGAAGCCAAAAAGGTCATCCGTTACTACAGCGAACGTATTTCGGAGGATAAAAAAATCGAGCAAATTCTTATCGTTGGCGGCGGCGCAAACATGCCAGGTATCGGCGAATACTTTACTAACGCTTTCATTTTGCCGGCCCGCGTCGCTAGCCCGTGGCAAGATCTTGATTTCGGGTCGCTTGAAAAACCGCACCGCCAGTTTCGCCCGCGTTATATCACCGTCGCTGGTCTAGCTAGCGTACGGCCATCGGAGGTAAAAAAATGATCAACCTACTTTCACCCGAAGAACGCAAGCAGATTAAGGCTGCCCGGGCTAACTCAATTTTAATGCGTTATGTTGTCATGTCGCTGATAGTTGTTGTGATTATCGTAGTTGAGCTAATCAGCTCGTATTTTATGCTAGTATTCAACCAGTCTACCAGCAGAGAAACCATAAATGACAATCAAAGTAAATCTTCAGCCTTCAGCTCGGTCAAAAGCGATGCCGAAAAGTATCGTTCTAACCTGCGGGTAGCAAAATACATTCTTGACACTCAAGCGCCATATACTGATATTCTAAATGCGATTGCCAAGAGGTTGCCAAACGGCGCCTCGCTCACTGGCATATCAATCGACCCGACGACTTTTGGAACTGCTTCTGTGCAAATTCAAACCCACGTCAGTTCGTACGCGCAAGCCATTGAAGTCAAAAATAGCTTGCAGGAGACGTCTATCAATAAAGTTAAAGTTTTTGACAGTGTTAGCCTATCAAACGCTACGCACGAAATTGGCGACAATACATTTCAGGCAAATTACACTGTAATCTATTCAAAGAAGGTACTGCCATGAAATTCGTTCTAAAACCAACTACATTCCGCATTTTGCTTATCGTGAGCCTACTAGTTATTGCGGCGGCGGGCGCAGGCAGTTTCGTCTTCGGACACCAAGAGATTGTAAAATATGCAGAGGAAACCCGCAAACTCAATACCGAAGCACAAGCCTCTAGCAACGAATTACAAGCCCTTTCAAGCCTCAAATCGAAACTAGACAACAGCAAAAGCGACGTAAAACGCGCTGAACAAATCGTTTCGACCAGCAAGAAATATCATTATCAAGATCAAATTGTCAGCGACATCGAAAATCACGCAAATAGCGCTGGTATTAAAATCGCTTCAATCGATTTTTCAGCAAATGAAAGCAAATCCAGCAGCTCATCAAGCTCATCGTCGTCTAGCACCGCCAAGAACACTAAAAAACCGGCGCCAGACGGCTTCAAATCGGTTACTGCTACCGTTAACTTGAGTAATCCGGTATCTTATGAGCAAGCGTACATTTTCTTGCGCTCTTTAGAACAAGGGCTTTTCCGGATGCAAATTTCTAACCTGGCCTTAGCCAAAGACGACAACAACGGCATCACAGTTAGCGCACTAACTCTGGAGGTATATACAAAATAATGGAAGTCTCAGACGCATTTCGCATTCTCGGCGCAAAGACAGCTAAATTCTTTGGCCGGTATCACTTTTTATTGTTTTTCATGTTAGCTGCTGGCGGATTGTCAGTTGCTACCATCCTGCTCTACCAAACACTCACTACGCCAGCAGAAGAACCGCAAGCTAGCACCTCCGCTAGTTTTGATGATACTACCATCAAACGCATCCGCAAGCTAAAATCAGCTGGCAATACACCGAGCACGCCGCCGCCAGCCAACGATAGGACAAACCCGTTTTAGTCTATGATTTTGCTTGGTTCAGCGGTACTCAATGCAGAAATATTCAGTATTCAAACTGGCGGCAAGGTAGCGCGCACAACCCGCGCAATCATTAATCCCGCTAATCTGCAAATTATCGCCTTCGAAGTGTCAGGGCCACTAATTCAGCAACACCCCGCGCTGATGTTGCTTAGCGATGTCCGCGAACTGAGCAACATGGGCTTCATTGTCGACGACATCGACCAATTCATAGCTCCGACCGACGTTGTGCGCGTCAACGACGTCTACCAGCTAAAGTTTGATATCATCGGCAAACTGGTACTTGATGAAAAACGCCATAAACTTGGTAAAGTCATCGATTTCACAATAGATACCACACAGTTTCTTATTATGCAGCTGTCGGTCAAGCGGCCGCTACTGCGTAGTTTCAATGATACTGAGATTTTGGTACATCGCAGCCAGATTATCGAGATCAATAACGATTCAATTGTCGTTCATTCCCAAGCTAAAGCCCCTGAGCCAGAACTCCATGAAGTAGTCGGTAGCTATATCAATCCGTTCCGCAAACCAAAGCAGGCTCGACAAAATTCAGATATTGATTAGATATCTTCTCGGCGCAAAGCAGTTTTGATATCATCAAAGCTAAACCCCTGGCGCGCTAGATATTGCATGAACTTTTGCTCATCAGAGTAACGCCGGCGTTTTTTAGCAATAACTTTAGTCAGCTCGCTGGGATCATTACGCGACGAATCTGCGATTACCGAATCAATGATTGTCTGTGCTATACCTTTTGCCGCCAATTCGCTACGCAGTTTTCGCATAGATACGCCTTTAATCTGATGCCGATTCTCAACCCACCAGTTAGCAAATTTTTGATCGTCAACATAGCCACGCGCTTGCAACTTCGCAAAAACACGCTCCGCCACAGTTTTAACGACACCTGGCTTTTCCGCTAACTTACCAGTTTTTCTATTTTTATATTTACGAGCCAATGTTTTGCGGTAAAGATAATCGCGCACTTCGCTGCTACTGCGCGGCCGCATCAATACATATTCAAGAGTGCGAGCATACAGCTTGCCGAATTCGCTTTCCTGCTTGAGGCCAGCTAGCTCCTCTTTCGATAAAACCTGGCCAGCCTTAATTCCAAGATCAACAACCTGCGAAATATCCAGGCTAAAATCATATTTGCCATCAACACTTACGTTGACGCGGTTTTTATCGTAAGACTGAAGAGAGATATCAGTAATCTTCATGTAGTGCTTTAAGTTGTTGTTCTGCCAGTTCACGTTGTGCATGAAACTCCTGCTCAAACTTAGCACCGACCCATTCCGAACCACGCTGCTTCAAGTCATTAAAATAGAAATCACAGATAACAGACCGAACACCCCCCTCGATACTATCTAAATCGGTGCTCCTATCCGCTTCCGCTATGAGACAACCAATTGTGTTGTATATTTCAGTAGTTTTTTCATTCTCATTTAGGAAATTTAGGGAGATTTTCTGCCTAAGTATGCCATTTTGAAACAGTGTATCAGCAACCATTACCGCACGATGATACGAGTCGAGTAGTGCTCGCATTTCACTATCTACCATTTCTACAACTCCGCTTCTTTTACTTTATCGCGAACTTTATGGTCAATTTCTGCCAGAACCTCAGGATTTTCTTTCAGGTATAATTTGGTTTTATCGCGGCCCTGACCAATAGTTTCGCCGTTATATTTGTAAAAGGCGCCCGATTTTTCGACAATACCGTGCATGGCTGCCAAGTCCAGAATGTCGCCAGTCTTGCTAATACCTTCATTGTACATGATATCAAACTCGGCTGTACGGAATGGCGGCGCAATCTTGTTCTTGACGATCTTGACGCGCGTACGGTTACCGCGAATCTCATCACCGTCCTTGATTTGCCCAATCCGGCGAATGTCTGCTCGCACCGATGCGTAAAACTTAAGCGCATTACCGCCAGTAGTCGTCTCGGGGTTACCGAACATCACACCGATTTTCATGCGGATTTGATTAATAAAGATTACTGTAGCCTTCGACTTGTTAATAATACCAGTTAATTTGCGCAGTGCCTGGCTCATCAATCGCGCTTGCAAACCCATGTGCGAATCGCCCATGTCACCGTCGATTTCAGCTTGCGGCACCAACGCCGCTACCGAATCAACTACTATTAGGTCAACGGCATTTGAGCGCACAAGCGTTTCGACAATTTCCAACGCTTGCTCGCCGTTGTCGGGTTGCGATACTAGCAAATTATCAGTGTCAACGCCAAGCCGTTTAGCATATGCTGGATCAAGTGCATGCTCAGCATCAATAAAGGCTGCCGTCCCGCCTTGTTTTTGCATTTCGGCGATAGCATGCAGCGTCAAGGTTGTCTTACCGCTCGACTCTGGACCATAAATCTCGATAATTCGACCTTTTGGATAACCACCGCCCAGCGCCAAATCTAAGCTCAGACTACCGCTTGGCAATAGCTCGACATCAACTTTTTTAGCCTCTCCTAGCTTCATGATTGAGCCGTCGCCGAATTGCTTGGTAATCTGCTCCATCGCCAAACCCAACGCCTTTAATTTACCCTCGTCAGCCGCTGGCTTATCTGCAGATGTTTTTGGTTCGCTTTTCTTCGCCATATCTCCCCTTTCTTGCTGATATCTTTAATTATACATGAGCGACGCAGTTTTTGGTATAATGGTAAGTATGAAACAAAACGGCTTCACAGTTATTGAACTTTTACTGGTGATAGTTTTACTTGGAGTTGGCAGCTGGCTATTTTTTAATGAAAAAGCAACTATCGATGCCACTGCTCGCGATAATCAGCGTAAGGTTGCCATCAACGCGATGTATTACGGATTGGAAGAGTATTTCTACGCTAAAAACGGCTATTATCCGGCTTCGATTGACAGCAAAACGCTGCGCACCGTCGACCCTGCTCTTTTCACTGATCCGAAAGGCAAAAAACTTGGCAACAGCGGCAGCAACTACGTCTACGAATCAACAGGTTGCAATAACGAAAATCGATGCACTGGCTACACGCTGCGCAGTTCAATGGAGCGTGAAGATACTTACACCAAGACTAATCGCGATCACAAGAAATAATCAGCTAGTCATCATTCGTGACTGGGCGGCCATTCTTGAATGCCTCAACGGCATTATTAAGAACCGCTACTTGGTTTTTTGGATCAGCAACATAGCTAAAGCGATAGGTTGTTTCGTCGCCCTCAGTACTTAACCGAATCGAGCCGTAATTAAATAAAGTTTGTAGAATACCTTTTTGCGAGTAGCTAGAGTCCTCGATATTCATCAGGCTAACTGTTTGTTCGCGTTTTGAAAACAAGCTTATTTGAATTTCTTGAATAACACTTTCGTTGGTCAAGAAAAAGCGATTTTGCATATATACCCAAATCGCTATATACAAACCGATACCGAATAAAATAATCACCATCAAGCAAATCAAAATAACCTGCGGATACATTGATTGCGCCAAGCCAATCGGCTTAGCAATATCAGGGTAGCAAAACATGAAAACTGACACCAAAATAATTGCAAGAATCATCGCAAATGTCGGCCCCCAAATACCAATGCTGTGCCGCGGAATCATTTGAATGACATACTCATGCTCGCTGAGATTAAGCCACGGATAGAGGCGGCATGATTCCTCGTGCTTGCGGCGAGTCTCTTCGGAAATATGAACCGGAATCGGCTCGGTTGAGCGCGCCACATGCACGACCTGCTTGCCAGAGTCGGTGACTGATACTGGGTTGGTCTGCTGCACAGCCGATTCTGCACCAGTAGCCTGCTCTTGCTGTTGTGAAGCTGTATATAACGGACGTCCTTCAGCGTCGTAAGCGACTGGTCTGCGGCTATCGTCATCGTCCATGATACCTCCTGGTTTATACTATTTGTAGTATACTACAAATTATCTGTATTGCCGAGATGCCGCTTCGCCTTAATCGTTACCCGGCGGCCGCGCGGTGTGCGCTCGATGAAGCCAATTTGCAGTAAATACGGCTCATAAAAATCCTCGATCGTCGTTGCTTCGTCGCCTGTCAGCGCAGCAATGGTCGTTAGTCCCACGGGATTATCACCATAATTTTCCAGGATTGATTGTAATAAATTACGATCAGCTGGGTCTAATCCCAACTCGTCTACTTCCAGCATTTCCAAGGCGCTCGTTGTGGTTTTTACATCAATTATGCCATCACCATTGACGTCGGCATAATCGCGCACGCGTTTGAGTAGGCGATTGGCGATGCGCGGTGTCAGGCGGGCCCGCGTTGATAACAGGTTCGCCGCTTCATGCCGAATCGACGATTCCAAAATGGCCGCGCTCCGCGTCACAATCTTAGCAATATCCTCTGGCTCGTAAAATTCCAAGCGGTAAATATGCCCGAATCGATCGCGCAGCGGCGCTGCCAAGCTGCCCGTCCGCGTGGTCGCACCGATCACCGTAAACCGCGGCAAATCCAGCCGGATAGAGCGCGCCGCCGGCCCCTTGCCAATGACGATATCCAGCTTAAAATCCTCCATGGCCGAATATAAAATCTCCTCCACTGCCCGGCCTAGCCGATGAATCTCATCGATGAACAAAATATCGCCGTCCGCCAGGTTGGTCAAAATCGACGCCAAATCGCCTGCTTTCTCAATCGCCGGGCCGCTGGTCACGCGCAAATTTGTGCCCATTTCATTAGCAATCACCGTCGCCATGGTCGTCTTACCAAGCCCCGGCGGGCCGTACAGCAGCACGTGATCAAGCGGCTCGCTGCGCTGTTTGGCGGCAGCAATCGCCAATTTCAAATTCTTCTTCAGCCGCTCCTGCCCGATATACTCCCCAAAACTCTGCGGGCGCAAACTCACCTCAATCCGCTGTTCTTCAGCATCGTCGTCATGCGGACTGGTGTCGACTATTCGTTCAATTGCCATTATAACCCCTTGTAATAATCCCTCACCATCTCTGCCATTAGCCTTTGCCGCTGCCGCAAGAATTCATCATAATCATCGACCTCGGCTTGCAATAATATTTTTGGAACAGCGTTATCTTCAAAGTTGTTTACCATTTCGGCTTCGTTAACGATATCGCTATGGTGGTTATTATTTCCGGATAGTATATCGCCCAGATATTCGCGCGGCGCTAAATCACTAACTGAGATATTTATATCATTACGAAGATGCACAAAATTAGCAATCCGATTATATTTTGATTTATCATACCCGTGTTTAACTAAATAATTCTTCGGAAAAATATGATGAATATCGTCGGTTGCTAAATCGCGCGCAATGTTGTTCTTTGACAAGAAACTCTGCTTTAACAGCTTATTCTGCGCCGCGATAAACATGTGCCAAAACGGATTATTGGTCGTCGGCTTATCGAATTCGTCCACCAGAGTTGAATTCCAAAACACATCTGATAATTCTTGCTCTTCAAGCGTTGCAATAAATTTTGCCATATCACCAGCAGATTGGATTCGTTTGATATCTTGTTCAAATTGCGTTTCAAAACCGCCAGAATGCCGACCCGTCATCAGCGAAATTGCTAACAACCGCCGCACCAGCGAATTGGCGTCAGCATGGTTTTCGCCGATGTCTAACAGCCGCAAATACATCGCGTACGCATAATTAACCGCATTGCGCGCAATCAGCATATTTGGTTCATCATAGCCGCTGCCGCGCAAAATATTCTGTACAAATTGTTTGAATTTGTTTTCATTGGTAAATTGGTACAGACCTTTTTCTAGTTTTTGGAATGACAGGTCGGCAATCTCTTTTTCGTCTTGCCGCGTTTCAAAATTACGCCCCGAAAGTAGCGACACTACATCGCCAAGCTTGCCTCGGGCAAACTGTGTCAATCCAACAACTCGGATAATGTCATTGTATGTTGGATCATACAAATCGTCTGTCTCATTTTTGAGCCAAGCAATCTTTGCAAAATAATCTGTTTTAGCGAATTCAGAATCATTCTGCGCTATGTCTTTGAATTGATCCGGAGCAGCCGATAGATGCGCAAAATAATCAATAAATTTGCGCAACCTCATACCCATTTCATCGCCCGGGTCCTTTTCGTACACAGCAATCTTGCTCATGGCAAAATCGGCATTGCTGAGATTGACGCCGCTGGCATTAATCCGCACAAATATTTCATTGACTATATTTATATCCAGCGACGGACTAAGCTGAATTTCGCCAATTTGTTTATTTTTGATCTGGATAAGGCGATTCAGTCGCGAGTTAATCTCTTGGCGGGTTGTTCCTGGGTTTCTGGCAACATATTCGTCGACAAACGTCAGCGTATCATAACCGTTGACCATCACCTCGGCAATATCACTAATCCATTCCTTGCCTCGTTCAGTCGAGCTAGTACGTGTGCGAAACTCCTCGGTTAGAGGATTAAACGATATAGCAATCCGGCGCTTCTTGTATTTCTTATCAACAACATTCAGACCGCTGATTGCCGCTCTCAATGCCGTAATTCGCTGCTGTCCGTCAATCAAAATTCGCTTGCCCTGCGAAGTTGAGCCGTCTTTGAGTTTTACGTCTGGATTTTGCCAAGTAATGATATAGCCGACTGGATAGCCTTGATATAACGAATCCATCAAATCGCGTACCTGCCAACTCATCCATACAAACGGCCGCTGGATCTCCGGAATAGCAATTGCACCGCTTTCTACCCAGGCCAGAATAGTACTAATTGGCGTTTGATTAAGAGAGAATTTTATATCTTCCATGACTATCTAATTATATCGCACAAGCAAAATGTTTACGAATACCTTCATTGTCTATCAGCTTTTCAACGCCATCGTCACCCGTTGCGCCGTCGGCAGATTAGTGTCAACATTTTCCAGCGCTTTGGTAGCGTCCGCTAAGGTGTAGCCCAGCACCATCAGCGCTTCTAAAGCTTCGTCAGAAGTATTCAATTCAGTTTGGACCGGAGTGTCCGCTCGACCGTAATGCGCTGGCAAGCCAACCTTATCGCTCAGATCAACCACCACCCGCTCGGCAGTTTTTTTGCCAATACCAGCAGCTTTTTGCACAAAAGCACTGTCAGCGTTGGCAATGGCGTTGCGTACCTGTTCCGCATCACCCAGGCTGAGAATCGCTAGCGCCGCCTTCGGGCCGACACCCTGAACAGTAATCAGCATTTCAAACAGCTTTTTTGCAGCCAAACTAGAAAAACCGAACAGCTCTTCCGCCTGCTCGCGCACATGGTGGTAGGTATAAAACTTGATGTCTTGATTCAGCGCCACCGCCTCAAAATCACCAGCCGACACGCTAACTTCGTAACCGACGCCGTGAACGTCAATCACGACGCTGCCCGCGCCAAACTTTTCAGCGATTACACCAGAAAGATGAGCTATCATAATCAGCTATGGCGACGTAGTGTTACCACCAGGATTATTACTATTATTGCCGCCATTGTTGCTACCGCCAGAATCGCCCGAGCTGCCGCCACTATTATCGTTTCCGCCAGCAGCCGCACAATTGCTAGTATCTTTACTGTAGTTCACGCCGTCGATTTTACTTTTATCGACCATAACCACTGAGCCTGTCTTGAGATCACAAGCTGCGACTTTAGCATTTGTGCTTTTACAGTTAGCAGTGTCTTTTGAATATTTCGTCGAGTTAAAGCTAGCTTCGTCGATAGTTTCGACCTTGCCGGTAGAGAGGTTGCAAACGGTAATCGTCGGCGCCTTACAATTAGCAGTATCTTTTGAATATTTCGTCGAGTCAAACTTGTCATCGTCAATAGTCTCAACCTTGCCGGTAGATAGGTTACAAACAGACACTTTAGTTGGCTCGGAATTACACGATTCAGTCGGCAGAGCGCCGCTCATAAAGTATTCATTATAGGTATTAGCGCCAGCTTTCGCCGCCAATCCGCCCTTGTCCTTACAAACAGCGCGCTGAACGATACCGCTCGGCAAAGTGAATTTAACATCTGGCTTGCCTGACAATAGCGACGTCATCGTACTCTTCCAAATCGGCCCAGCCATGTCGCTACCACCGCTAATCATAGCAGAGTTATCATTATTGCCAACCCAAACACCAACAACGTATTGCGGATTATAGCCAATCGTCCAAGCATCGCGGTTGTCGTTGGTGGTACCAGTTTTAACAGCAACAGTATGATTACCGTTAACCGTAATTGACGAGCCAAAGATGCGTGCGCGAGTTGTTCTGTCGCTAAGAATATCTGAAATTAGGTAAGCCCCCTGAGCGCTAATAACTTGCTTAGACTTGCCCTCGTGTTTGTAGATTGTTTTAGCGTATTTATCGTCAATCTGAGTAATTTTAGTAATATCATATTGCTTGCCGCTATTAGCGAAAGCAGTATAAGCATGCACCATATCCTGCAAAGATGCCTCGGCTGAACCAAGCGCCAACGATAAGCCGTGATCGCCCTTCTTAATAGAGGAAATGCCCATACTGTTAGCAGCTGTTACTGAACGAGAAATGCCGTATTTTTGCATAACCTCAACGCTCGGGATATTAAGCGACCAGTTAAGCGCTTGACGCACCGTAGCACTACCGCCGCGGCTAGCTTCATTTTTATCGGCATCGCGCGGCACATAACCGCCGCCGAAATCCTTAACTTTATCTTGCAAAATAGTCGCTGGCGTAATCACGCCGTCTGCCAATGCTGCTGCGTAATAAATCGGCTTGAAGCTAGAACCTGGCTGGCGCCTAGTCGTTACCATGTTAACCTTGCCCCATTTTTCATTATTATAATCGGCACTGCCAACCAAAGCTCGAACTTCACCAGTCGTTGAATCAACGACAACTCCGCTGGCATTAGAGCCGCCCATTCGGTTAATATGCCTCATTTGCTTACTGATGTTGTCTTTGAGGGTATTCTGCATATCGATATCTAGCGTCGTTGTGACTTGATAACCAGAACGCATAACTTTTTCGTAACCATCTTTTTCGTAGCCGCCTTTTTTAGAGCTATATTTATCGCTGAGCTCAGACACCACCATTTCAGCAAAATGCGGCGCCACGCTATCATTCTGTGTTGACGGCGGCGCGTAGGCCAATTGCTGGGCTAAGGCCTCTGTTTTTTGCGCTTCGGTGACGTAGCCTTCTTTTACCATTCGACTGAGTACTGTTTTTTGCCGTTCTTTAGCATATTCAGCACTGCCACTAATCGGCGAGTAGCTGCTCGGTGCCGGCAATACGCCAACCAGCATAGCGCTTTCTGCCAGAGTTAGTTCTTTCGGTGTTTTATTGAAATAAGTCTTAGCCGCATCCTCTATACCAAAAGCGTTTTCACCAAAATAGACCGAATTGAGATACATGTCGAGAATCTCGTCTTTGGAATAGTTTTGCTCGACAGCAATCGACATGAAGAACTCTTGATATTTACGCATCAAACTATGCTCGTCGCTTAGCAAGGTATTCTTGACCAATTGCTGAGTGATGGTCGAGCCGCCGCCATGCCGCGTCACTGCCGCCCTAGCAATGCTAAAAAGATTAAATCCGCCATGTTTATAAAAATCCTTATCCTCACTCGCCAACAAAGCATTCTTCATATGATCAGATATCTGGTCGAGTTTCACGATATTGCGTTTCTCAGCCCGACCAATACTATAAAAAGTCTTACCATTTCTGTCTTTTAGAACGATTCCGGTATTATTACGGTTCATCAAACGTTCAACGTCGCGGATATCATTAGCCAGCATGATGTATGTTACCACTGGTATGATAATCATGATTGCTAGAATAGGACCGCCAACAACGGCAACCTTCTGCTTGCGCGACAATCCTTGCCACCAAGCGACTAGTTTACCAAACTTACCTGTCGGCTGGCGATGAACCTTACGAACTGGAGATTTCTTACGACCTATGTTAGCGTAGCGCGATAAACGCGGCGGTTGCTTTTGTATCTGCATCACTTACCATTATATCACCTTACGCTTCAATACGGCTCATAAACGCATGCGTTAAAGCTGCCGCCAATGCATCAGCGCAATCATCAGGCTTCGGCACCTCTTGCAACCCTAGCTGAATACGCACCATTTCTTGAATTTGCGGCTTTTTGGCGGCACCGTAACCAGTGATTGATTTTTTGATTTCATTCGGCGTGTATTCGTGAATTGGCAATTTCGCTTGGCGGCCTGTCAATATTGCTACGCCGCGCGCCTCGGCGACACTGATTGCTGTCGTAATATTCTTGGTAAAAAACAGTTTCTCAACCGACATAACATCCGGCTGCGTCTCTTTAATAATATCGGTTAAGCCTAAGTAGATCTCTTCAAGGCGATCTGGTAATGGCGTGTGTGCTGGCGTAGTAATCACTCCAGCCGTAATCAGCCTCGTTCTACCACTGTTGACATCAATTACGCCAAATCCGAGAATACCTGTACCAGGATCAATTCCGATGATTCGCATGCTGGTATGGATCACTTCCTGCCAAATCGAATAGCTTTTCTCAAGCCGCGCTTAATTTCAGTGCGCCATTCCCAGACACCATAACTAACACCCGCCAAGGCTAGTCCGCCAATCGTCCACCACACCGCTGGATTAGTTTGCTGAACTGTTACTGGCTGCACTGGATAAGCCGCTAATGTATTACTAGCTTTCTTGATTTTGCGGCAGCGGCCAGTTGAAGGATTACGCTCCCAGCCTGCTTTGCACGGTTTGGGTAAATCGTCAACAGAAGCAATATTCTTACAGCGGCCAGTTTCTGGGTTACGGAATTGGCCCTCTTTACACGGTTTCAGAACCGCTGCAGCCGCCTTGGCAATTGACCGACAACGCCCGGTCTCCTCGCTGCGATATTGGCCTTCTTTGCAAGGTTTCAAGACAACGGTTTTTTTCTTGTTCTGAACAATATTGCGGCAGCGGCCAGTCTCTTCACTGCGATATTGGTCATCGCGGCATGGTTTCAATATTTTTATTTTTGGTTTAGCTGACAACGCTTTCAGGCTACCCTTACCATAATTAAGTTTAGGCGTAAAATCATTGCCCTCGCTACCTGGACTAGGCGTCGCCCAGCGCCAAGTCGCAGTTTTAGCATCATACGCCCAAGATCGCCCTTTGTTACTAACACTATCGGCTTTCTCATACGGTATCACGCCGTTCTTATAGGTAGTTAACCCGTTGGCATCTTGCAACCACACTGTTCCAGATGCCTTGTTAAGATGCAGCGCCTTCCCTGATATGACAAAGATTTTGCCTGGCAGAACTGCGCCTGATAGCTTCGAAAGGCTATCAGTAGAATCTGATTCCGTTTGGTTGCCGCTACGCAAGCGGTAGAGTGATAAGTCTATTGGGCTTTGACCAATATTTTTAACCTTGACGTAGCTATGACAAGCAAGGTTCGGGTCGGCCGTAGCACAATCTGCTGGATTCGGTAAAATTTCTAGAATCTGTAAAGTTGGCGTCGACGGCAAACGGTACAAATCACTTGATATCATATTGCCAGTCGCTCGTTTACGAAAATCAGTTTTAAAGACACCAGTTCGATAAGACTTACTCCAGCCTTTACGCTCCCAAATATCATTTTGATATTTGCCGAGATCGGTATTGTTAATTCGAACTGCCTCAACTAGCTGGCCAGCTTGATAAACATTTATCTCTTTGTCATACAAAGCATCGCTATTTGGAGCCGGACAGCCCGCTAAAAGCAGTGCATCATCCGCAGGCGACAAGTTCGGGCTGTACAGCGTTAAATAACTCTTCGGCCGCAGATAATCTCGCAATTTAGCATTACAAACAAAATCAGCTTCCGCTGTTGCGTAACGTAGTTCTAGCGACATCTGTCCTAAATCGAAGAATTCATCGCTAGTATTGTAAAGCTCTATCGCCGTATAGCCGTATTTTGGATCAGTTTTAAACGCCGAGACTATAACATCATTTTTCGCTAACAACGGTGACGGCAATGTTGTCGTTTTATCTACAGTTTCGCTGGCATTAGTAGAGTTTGACGGGACCGACGGCGGGATTTCAGCAGGCTTGGCAACGGTTTTGTTCTCAGCAGCCTGCTGCGAGAGTGTCTTCCCATCGTTCGCAGCTGGCAGTGAATTAGAATTTTCTTTATTAATTAGCGGCTCGTTAGACTTATCGAGATTTTCCTCTTGTTTAGCGGTTGGTAAATTATCGCTATTATTTTCGCTTGCAATGCTTAGCGTGTTATCCGACGAAATAGCTGCCGTAGACACAGCATCTGCCGCTGCCAATCCCGAAAATACTGGCTGAAGAGTTATAGTTGCTATCAATATGGCGAGTTTTATACATCGCATCAGGCCTCCTAGCAATTATAAATACCATGTATACTTATAATCTACATGAAGGCAAGCTTAAAAGTCAACTAATCGTCAATGTCAACAGTAATATCAGCATTTGTGTGGACATTTACCACGTCGTCAAGATAATCGAGCGCATCAATAATTTTTATCACTTTACGAGCGGTTTCGGCATCACTGATAAGCACGTCATTTTTGGCAATGTATTGCAGCTCAGCCTCCTCGATGGTCATACCCGCATCAAGCAGCGCCTTGCGAACGCTCGCTAAATCTTTCATGCCAGTATAGACAATTAGTTTACCATCAGCCTCAACAGCATCTTCGGCGCCTGCGTCAAGTACTTGCAACAATGCCTCTTCGCCGCTTGCCGCCACCCGAATAACCCCTTTGCGGTCAAATTGAAACATCACACTGCCAGCATCAGCCATTGAACCGCCGTTTTTAGTTAAAGCCAATTTCACCTCTGGCAAAGTTCGATTGCGGTTATCGGTGGCTGTTTCAATGATAATTCCTACGCCGCCAGGGCCATAGCCCTCGTAAGTAATTTCCTCTAGCGCCGCTGAATTTTTGTCGGCAACCCGGTCGATCGCCCGCTGAATATTGGCAGCCGGCATATTTGCTGCCTTAGCTTTTTCGATAGCCATTGCTAGGCTAGAGTTCATTGTAGGGTCAGTGCCAGCCCGCGCTGCGATAGCGATCTGGTTGCCAATTTTAGTGAAAATCGCACCGCGTTTAGCATCAACAACAGCTTTTTGACGATGTGTTGTCGCCCATTTACTATGTCCTGACATGACTACTCCTCGTTAGTTTATTTATAAATGCTTACTTATATAATAGCAAATGAGCCCTGTTATGTCACTATCGAAGCGTCGCGCAGTCGATAGCCGCTACGCCATTTCATGAACCACACTGCCGCAATTATCAAACCGTACCATAGCGCCGCTATCCACCACGGCACTTGCAGTTCAACTGCAGCCCAAGATTGCTCAGCACACCAATTCACTACTGCAATCATCGCGTCGAGCATCATCTGCGCTGGCCAGCCAATGATGTGCGCTATCGCTGGAACGATCAATCCGCTAACGCCACCTATTGATGTTAGCAACATCGCCAACGGTATAAACGGACCAACCAGGATATTCGCCAACAACGAAATTACACTCAACTGCCCAAAGGCTGCCATGATAATCGGCGCAGTTACCAGCTGTGCCGCTAATGTTTCTAACAGAATTTGAATGATAGCTGGAACCTTATCGGCCGAAAAGAAATAGGCCGTCATCACTGGCGCCACGATAATCACACCAGCGAATGCTGCAAAACTTAGCATCCAACCCATGTCTCCCCAAGCATAACTCGGATTACACAATACCGTTATTGCCGATACTAGCCCCAGTAAAACAACTGGATGAAACTTTCGGCCGACATACCATGCTAGCAAGCTTAATCCTGTAACAAGCCCGGCGCGCACCATGCTCGGACTAGCGCCAGTCATAGCGATAAAACCCAGCACCAAGCTACAGCTAACTAGTGTCGCTAAATATTTTGATATTTTTGCGAATAGCCGGCGTGCCAAACGTACCAGAATTGTTAAATTGTAACCGCTCGCTACAATGATATGCGTCAGACCAGCAATCTTCAAAGCCTCCAGTAGATCATCTGGCAGCATACTTTTCTTACCCAATAAAAAGCCAATGCCTAAACTAGCCGCTGGGTCACCAATCGCTTTATGTACGCCATCAGCAAAAGTATCGCGCAACTCTAGTGCTGGATCGCCGCCAGATGTTCGCTTGACACTGTCAAGCTTCGCCCTTGCTAATACTGCCGCGAAATTGCCAAAACCCGGCTTCAATACACCGCGCAAAGCAAGTTCATCACCGCGTTTAATTGCTGGATTACCGCGCAGCGACAACCAAATTTGGCCAGGTAAAGACGTCTCGTCCATTTTGATATAAGTTATTTGCAGTCTAGTACTACCAGCTACGTTATCTGCGTCATCCCGCACTATGCCGGTTAATCGCACCGACTGGCCATACAACGGTTTATATAACTGTAACTGCGCTTGATCGCTAGAGCCGCGAGCCAGTCCGATCAACAGCCCCGCGCCTAGCGTTAAAATTAACAAAATCCGCCGCCGCTGCCAAAAAACTAAACTAATCAGCGGAATGGACGCAATAATTAGCCACCAGCTAGCCCCACTCCACCATTGCGCCAATACCACGCCGCTAACTAGCCCGTAGCATAAAGCGGCAATATGCCACATTGGATGAAGCCGCTCGCCCAACCATCTCATATTTCGATAGTAGCACAGCTTGACACGACTCGCCGCAAACTGTATAGTAAGATTCACTCGGGCCCATAGCTCAGCTGGTTAGAGCACCTGCCTTTTAAGCAGGGTGTCGTGAGTTCAAGCCTCACTGGGCCCTCCATTTCAAAAACAAGAAGACCTCCTCAGCGTGAAGGTCTTTTATTTTTTAACTTGTCTTTATTCTTTACTCTTCTTTTTTGATTCGTTGCGCCGCACATGAGTTTGCAACACATCAATTATCGACAGCACCAGGCACACAGTCACGATAATAGCATAAGACGCATTAATACGGCTGACGATTTGCTTGCCGAACTCATCAACCACTAGCGCATTTTCTAGCGGCTCAAACATTAATACCACAGCTAACACTGCAAATATCACTGACCCGCCAATTCGCTGAAATTTGTTACTAGCCGCCGGCCCGCTGAATAATAATATCAGTGAAGGTGCTAGAGTTAATATCACCGCCACCACATCTACTAACGGCGGACGGATGATGACAATGCCGAGATTAGCAACGTATGGCGTTGCCTCGCTACTCCACAAATCAGCCAAGATTGAACCAGCTGCTAGCGCTAGCGTCAATACGCCGAATCGCCGGCGCGTCATATATGCCAACAAAAACAACACGCCAAAGACTATTGCTAGAACGATAGTAAAAGTCATGCTTTTATTTTATCATGTCGTCTATGTACGATGACAAGTTAAAAGCCCGTGTCTCACGAGAAAATACCGCGTTTTTTAGAGGCTTCGAATTGCTCTAACAGTTCACGCTGCTTTTTAGATAGCTTAGTCGGTGTATCGACAATAATGCTAACGATATGGGCGCCGCGCCGTTCGCTGCGCGGGTACGGGACACCATGGCCAGACAATTTAAAATCAGTACCCGACTGCGTACCGGCCGGTACCTTCATGGTAATTATGCCGTCGACTGTCTCAACGTCAATTTCAGTACCGAGTGCCGCATCAACCATACCGATATGTTCTTGGCTAAGAATCAAATCGCCCTCGCGGGTAAATTTCTTATGCGCTTTAACGCGAATATTGATGTATAAATCACCACGTTCGCCGTCGGCAATCGCTTCACCGCGCTCGCGCAAACGAATCGTCGAACCGTCATCAATACCTGCTGGAATTTTGACAGTGATTTTCTGCTCGCGGCGCTGCACACCAGAGCCATGACAAACTGTGCATTCTTTCTCGGGTATTTTACCGCGGCCTTTACAGGTTTCGCAAACTACCGCTTGTTGGATCGGGCCAAACATAGTGTTCATTGTGCGGACACGCTGGCCAGCCCCTTGGCAATCTGGACAAGTTTTCATCTCGAAACCCGGCTCGACGGTCGTACCGTGGCAATGCTCGCATTCATCGTTAATCATTAACGCAATCTCGACATCTTTGCCAAACACCGCTTCTTCGAAAGTCAAAGTAACACGCGTTTCAACGTCGCGCCCACGCGGCCGGCTATTGCGGCGCGATTGCCCGGACGGCCCGCCAAAAAACTGACTGAAAATATCGCCCAAGCCTTCGCCAAAATCGAAATTAATATTTTGACCTTGGCCGAAACCGCCAAAACCTTCAAAAGGATTACCGCTGTAACCAGCACCGCCGCCAGAACCGCCTACGCCAGCATGACCGAACTGGTCGTAACGTTGGCGTTTTTGCTTGTCTTTGAGAACTTCGTAAGCTTCGTTAATCTCTTTGAATTTCTCTTCGCTGCCGCCTTCTTTGTCGGGGTGATATTTAACAGCCAGCTTACGAAAAGCTTTCTTGACTTCGTCTTCAGAGGCGTTTTTGCTGATACCTAGTACTTCATAATAGTCGCGCTTTGCCATATTGCTATAGTATAGCGCGTTAGCACTCGAAGTGCAAGAGTGCTAAAATTACTAACTTATTTGACGTCAGTAGCCGATGGACTCTTATTATTTTTGTTCGGATTACGCGCCGCTAGCACGCGCAAATCGTCAACTACATCAAATTCATCAAGGATTTTACGGCCGAGCAACGCCTCTAGTGCATCCTCGAGCGTTAGAATGCCCGCTGTCTCGCGATAATCATTAACAACAATAAACATATGATGCCGCGTCTTGATAAAGGCCGACAAGGCGCGCTCCAGCTTCTGGTTTTGGTTGATAAAGTAAATCTTCTTGTCCATCGCCGTTTCAACGCGGCTAGTTTTCTTACCGTTATCAAGCGTCAGTAAGCTACGAATATGCAGAATACCAACAATATGGTCAATATCACCGTCAGTCACCGGGAAACGGCTATGGCCAGTCTTATGTAGTTCATCAAGCAGCAACGGCCCAATCACATCTTCCTTAGCTACTGTATTCATTACGCCGCGCGGCGTCATTACCTCTTCGACGGTTTTTTCATGAAAATGCAGGGCATTATTGATTAGTTTTTTCTCTTCAAGCGACAGTATTCCCGATGATTCGCGTATCAAATGCTCAAGTTCTTCCCGCGAGCTAAGAATATTCGGCTCATTCTGCACATTAACACTGCGCAAAACTTGCCCCAAGCGCGGATGCCGCTCGACGAAAGTCAGCAATCTCGGCTCTATCCGCCGATAATATCCATCAACCATCTGCACCAACCAGTCAAAATGAGCAATTCTACTATAGACTAAAGACGTCATCACGCTAATGGCCACGCCGATAAAAAAACCAAACGCCGATACCGCCGACAATACCGCCAAAACCAGTAGTAGAGCTTCGGTTGCCTTACGCAGCGATACAATATCATCAAGCAGTAGTATTCGCCGTAATTCGTCAGCCGCTGCGGTGTCACCCTTACAACGGCGGCGTTCTAACTCGTACATTGATAGCTTTGTTCGGCGCGGCGAAATTGACGTCACCGCTATCAACGCTAAAGTAATCATCACAAACAAAATCGCTAAGAATAACCGCATACATATATTGTACCGCAAGCCCGCTTGATTGGCGAGCTCATAAGCAGTATAATAGCCTCTAGTAATAAGCGGAGGAAATATGACCAAAAAGGCATGGATTATTTTTGCGGCGATGTGCGTAGGATTGATTGGCGGCTTAATCTTTTTACAGCAGCGCAATCAAATTGATGTTTCAAGTGTCGATACTACGAAGGCGCAGCCAGCATCGAGCGAAAGCGGCAATATTAGCGAGCATGTTTATGGCAATGCCAACAGCAAAGTGCTATTAGTTGAATATGCCGATTTTCAATGTCCAGGCTGCAATTCATCTTACCCAGTCACCAAAAAAGTCATTGAAAAGTACAAAGACAAGATCGGGTTTATCTTCCGCAACTATCCGCTAACTAGCGCTCACCCGAACGCGCTGGCCGCGGCGGCTGCTGCCGAATCAGCTGGACTACAAGGTAAGTACTGGGAAATGCACAACTCGCTTTTCGAAAATCGAGCTAGCTGGGTAGAGTTATCTGGGTCAACTCGTACCGAAAACTTTGTGAAGTTAGCCTCCGACATCAAAGGCTTGAATGTAGAAAAATTCAAGGCTGATCTCGAAAATCCAAATATCCGTAAAAAAATTGATTACGACATGGCGCTCGGCAAAAAGGACAGCGTTGGCGGCACGCCGGCTATGTACATTAACGGCAAAGATGTCGGCAGCCAAAAAGTCCTTAACGGTAAGCTAGTTAGCGGCACGAACACCGATACTAACGCTAGTTATGTCTGGGCTAATGTTGATAATTTTGAAAAGTTCGTTATCCAGCCAGCAATGAAATCTGCTGGAATCAGCTACTAGCTGTTATTCATATTGGTATTTGGTGTACCTGCGTTAGTTTGTGGACCTGCTTGTTGATTATTGTTTGATGAGCTAGACATTCCTTGCGGCGTGGCGGTATTATTTATACTAGGATTAGTTTGTTGTTGTACTGGCCCGCTAGGCACACCGCTCACTGCATTACTCTGCGGCGATTTATTGACTTGCATGCCGCCGACAAAACCTAACCCGCCAGCGAACAACACAATTGCTATGACGGCCAAAATCATAGTTGGCGTCATAGACGAGCATTGCGCCACTGGCCGTATTGACGGCGTACCACTAGAAGGCATTTCAAAACCATCTTCAATTTTAGTTGGCATTTATTCATCTCCTTTTGTTAATTAATACTGATTAAAATATAACTAGGAGCTATTAAAGACACCTTAAAAACTATTTTTTCTTGTTGTATGCAGGAAGAATGACCGTAAAAGTTGAACCAACATTCTGTTCGCTATCGACGTTAATTCGTCCGCCATGCGCCTTAATAATCCGCTCGGCAATTGACAGACCTAAGCCATATCCAGCAGTAGTACGCGACTCTTCGGCTCTATAAAACCGCGTGAAAATTTGCGACTTTACTTCGTCGCTCATGCCAATACCAGCATCCGCTACAGCAACGCTGACGTGCTTACCCTTTTTGCTGCTAGAAATAGTAACGGTGCTGCCTTTGTTACTATACTTAATAGCATTGTCTAGCAAAATCGTGAAAAGTTGTTCTAAACTTTGTCGATCGCCAAGCAGCAAAAGATTTTTAGTTTTATCATCGATAGCAATATCTTTTGCCAGCGCCTGATTTACTACTAGGTTCATCGCCCGAGCAATCACCGATTGCAAACCGACCTTGCCTTTCTGAATTTCCAGCTTGTCTTCTTTGAGCAACCCTAACATTGAGTTGGTTAATTTTTGTAAACGTTTAACATCATCAACATTGTCGGCGATAACTTGCTTAGCCTGTTTGAGAGTCAATTTCGGATTCATTGATGCCACCTCATTAGCTGCCAGTAGTGCGGTCAACGGCGTGCGTAGTTCGTGGCTAGCATCGCTGACAAAACGCGATTGCGCCGCCATGTTATCCTCGATTGGCTGCAGCGTATGCTGAGCTAGCAGATAGCTGACTAGCCCGCCTGTCAAAAACACCGTTAAATTTGCCAGCAGCAAATTTAAGCGAATCGCCGCCATCGCTTCATCTTCACGCGTATCAAGATAGCTATGAATTGAAATAACCGTACCTGGCTCGGCGGAACGAATCGTAGAAGTTGCCTGCTGATCATTTGGCGGCCGGCGATGAAATTCTTGGCTTGATAGTCCATAAATTATCAAACTAAAGGCGATCGACATAGACATGATGATCGCCAAATAGGTCCCCGCTAAGCGAACAACGGCACGTTGACCAACATTTTTCATGCTTTTCTAATCTCGTCCTTAACGATATATCCAAACCCTCGTACCGTTTGGATAATCGGATCAGCGCCTGGAAAAGGCTTATCAATTTTGTTGCGTAAATAGTTAATAAAAACTTCAACATTATTCGGCAAAATATCAGCATCAAAGTCCCAAACGTGCGTCATGATGTTTTGCTTACTAAGAATTTGATTCTTGTTGCGCAGCAAATACTCAAGAATAGCAAATTCTTTGTTAGATAGCTTGATATCTTTACCAGCCCGTTCAGCAGTGTGATTAGCGACATCAAGTTCAAGATCACGCACTGTCAAAATGTTATCAAGTACATCCTGCGGCCGCCTCAGCAATGCCCGAACGCGAGCGCCGAGAACCTCGAAGCTAAACGGCTTCGGCAAATAGTCGTCGGCGCCGCTATCCAGGCCTTCCACAATATCTTTATTCTGATCTTTGGCCGTCAGCATCAAGATTGGCGTTTTATTACCGTCAGCACGCAGCTTTTTGGCGACTTCAAAACCATTCATAATCGGCATCATCACGTCGAGAATGATGAGATCGTAATCATCAGCCCGCGCTGCATTGTAGCCATCCTCGCCGTCATGCTCGATATCAACCGCGTAGCCGTCCATTTCGAGCCCTTGCTTGATCGACTTGGCAATTCGTTTCTCGTCGTCAACAACCAAAATCTTCATAATTTTATTATAACCTTTCTTTTGTTTAATAGTTTAGTAATTTAAGGACATTTCTGGCCACAAGTAGTGAGTCGTCTGCTTGCCGCGGCGGCTCATCGAAATCCACCAATCGCCAGCGGTCGTTTTAATTTTGATTAAACCTTTGTTTTTAAGGCGACTCAGCTGTGTCATCAATTTCGGACAGCTCATCTGCAAGCTTTTGGTTAGCCCCGTCAGGTCTTCCTCGCCACTCTCGCTAATCTGCTGCAAAACAAGCGCTTCATCAGTTGTCAAATTCAAATTCTTGGTCATATTCACTCCTTTGTTTAGGTTTGTAATGACAGTATGCGCGGTTGAGCTTAAAGTATTCTTAAGCAGCCGCCGCAAGATCATAAACTGTATATTGCGTACCGCCGTAATCGACTTTACTACCAATACTTTTCACCCATGCTAGAATCTCGAAATTACTACCTGATCCACTCATACCGCTGGGGCCGCCAGATTTACCTTGTCTGCTGTTTACTACGTAATAGCGAACTTTACCTTGTTTAACAAGCTGTTTGAATTGCGATAGCGTCAACGTCGAGTCACTACCATTGAAGCCGCCGATGGCCATGACTGGCTGGCCGCTTGATAATTGAATCGGCGCCGATTCGTTAGCGCTATTAACTGCCGCCAGCCATATCGTGCCATGACGGTTTTCTAGCAAAAACGAGACGAGCGTCGATTCAGCTCGCGCCGACTCATTATTCGTATTGCTCATCGCTGAAGCGCCTGGACCAGCCGTTGGAATACTGCCGCTATGCGCTGTAGCTACCGTGCTAACACTAAAGACAATCGGTGCCGCCATACTAGCAGTAATTGCTAAGCCAAGAATAATCTGTTTAAGCCGTCTCGTCTGCGATAACGGCAGCAGCGTCAAAATAGTTGCTACACCACCAGCAATCATCACTAGCCACATCAGCCAAGGCCAATAGTTGCTATAGCCGAGCATAATAATGCTAAGAATTGTCGTTAGCGCGATACTCAACGGCAGTATCCAGGCTACTTTGGTGCGACGCGTGTAAGCTTGCCATATGTATGGCGCCCCGATACCGACCAGCGCTGCTACTGCCGGCGCCATAGCTACAACGTAATACGGATGAATGGTGCCGCTTGTCATGCTGAAAATTACTACATGCATCAGCAGCCAACCCAGCCATAATAATATACCGATGCGCTCCTTATTATGTCGCGGTGCTCGGCGCAACAACCAGATTACTAGCCCAGCGCTAATCAAGGCTACCGGAATTAGCCAAGCAATATTCGGCCCAAAACTCTCGTTGAATATACGCAGTACGCCAGCTTCGCCGCCAAAACCAACACCGCCAGGACCGCCTGGGCCGCCCGCACCAAAACCGCCAGCCGCCATGCCAGTCGGCGGCGTCATTGCTGGCATTGGTTGCGATACAGCCTGTCCAGCCTGCATCCCGCCGCCAGGACCGCCGCCGCGGCCCAGCAACCTTCCGAAGCCATTATAGCCAAATATTAGATTCCATATACTATTATCATTCGTACTGCCAACCCAAGGTCGATTTGCCGCCGGCGTTAGCCACACCAAAACACTCCACCAAAATGTCGATACGATTGTCACTATGCCAGCCACGCCGAGACGCCACAGTCTGGCAGTGAATTTTGGGCGTGCGAAGCTAATGTAAATGATTGTCATTATCGGCAACAAAAGCAAACCTTGTAACATTTTAGTATTAAAAGCAAACCCCGTAAATAAACCAGCCAGGCTCAACCACAACGCTGGCTTATTTCCTTCGAAAGCCCGCAAAAAACTATAAACACTGGCCGTTAAAAATAACGTCAAGAAACTATCTGGATTGTTAAAACGAAACATTAGCGCGGCAGCTGGCGTCAACGCCATTACCGACCCAGCGATTAATCCAGCACGAGCACCGTACCAACGCCTAACCGCCAGATAAACTAGCGCCACCGTCGCGATTCCCGCTAGTGCATGCGGCAACAGTATACTCCAAGATGAGAAACCAAATAATCTACCAGATAACACCATAATCATCATGCTAATTGGCGGCTTGTCGACGCTAACGAAATTCGCTGCGTCTAAGCTGCCGAATAGCCATGCCGTCCAGTTAGTACTTGCCGCTTGCGCAGCCGCCGCATAATAACTGTTGGCCATGTCATTAATGGTCAAATTCCACAGATAAAATATCGCCGTGAAAAGCAATAAACCGCCAAACGCTGCCATCTCACCGAAACTCGACTGACCATATTCTTGGCGTACTCGCGACAAACCCTTAATATCCTCTATTGCCGTTTTAACAACATCAACCCGGGAATCAGTATCTTCAATCCATTCTACTGGTTCCTCGTGAATTTTATAGCCGTTATATTCAGCTTTAATTAGCAACTCAGTGTCGAAAAACCAAGCCGTGTCCTTAATGTGCGGCAGCAGCTTTTGGGCCACATCGCGGCGTATCGCTTTGAAACCGCACTGCACATCAACAAATTTAGTCTTCATAGTAGCGCGAAAAATTCGATTGTAGCAGCGCGAAATAAACTCTCGCTTGAAGCCGCGCATCGTTCGTGATTGTTTCATCAGCCACGAGCCGGTCGCTAATCCAGCATCGCCAGTAATCAGCGGCGCAATCATCGGTTTAAAACTGTCAAGATTCGTCGACAAATCAATATCCATATAGGCTAGAATGTCCGCCTTGCTGCTCGTCCAGGCCTGCTTAAGAGCATGGCTGCGGCCTTTTTCTGGCAATTGTAGCAAGCGGATCTCTGAATGTCTCAGCTAGCCGGCGAGCAATTGCCGCTGTACCGTCGGTGCTACCATTATCGGCAATAATTATACGCCATTTATAAGGCAGATTGCTAGCAAGATATTTATACAGTTTGGTAGCCGACTGCTCAAGCACATGAGCTTCGTTAAGAACTGGCAATACGATATCAACCGTCAATGTCTGCGGATTGAGCGGTCGCAAAATTTGGTCGTCGACTGCCGGAGCCGCCGACGCCAAGGGTTGAGTGATTGTAGCTGCTTTCATGAGCGCTACTGTATAGGCACGTCATGAAAAGTTGCTTAAAGTTTTAATCGTTATAATTAAACGTATTGTCGCGGTCGCGGCCAGACGCCAGCAAATCCACCGGGCCGTAAACCCTGACAGAAACCGGGCCGTACATGTAGCGGCAGCGCATAGATTCCGTAAAACCGCGATGACTGCAGGTCTCGTCTATCTGGCTTTTCACATTAACCACAAGTTTGTCGCCGTCGCGGCGCAATTTTACTTCCGGTACTTTGGAATATTGCGTGTCGTGATATTTCACTTCCAACCGAGTCTTTTCGGCATAGCCGCCGTATTCCATCGCAACATATTCACCGTTACCATCAACTACTATACTTTTAGCGCCGGCAGCAACTTCTGAGGCGTCAACAGTTTTAACTTTTAGAGTTTTCTCGTAATCGTAAGTTAGATTCGAATAAGTATTAGCGCTGAAAATTGCCACACCCGACAAACAAACCGCGCCAGCCATCAATAGACCCAGCATTGCCATAATCGCCGGACGTTTCAGCTTCCAAGTGAAGACGCTCCAGGTAGCCAGCAACGTCAAGGTGAACAAAACTGCGCCGCCCAAAACCAAGCAGCATAGCAATCCCCACGCCCAGCTTTGCGCGGTAAATCCGTTCAACGCTGCCACTGCGCCAAAGCCAAACACGCCGCCGACCAGCAGCGCCACCAGCAGTCCAAACGCTATCAGCGCCAGTATAATTCCCAGCAAAAAGCGGAAAATCTTGGCGGCGGTGCTTGCTGCTTGCTTTTTAGTACTATCGTCAATCGACAAGCGTTTGAGCGCATCCAGCGTCACCGGCTCGCCGCGCATCCGCAGCTTGTCGGAAGCCGTCCGCGCTTCAGGAATCGACAACCACATGACAATGTAAATCAATACCGCCGTGCCAAACGTTATAAACGGCGAAAAGATAGCGATCAAGCGTATCCACAACGGATTAACGCCAAAATATGCCGCCACGCCAGCACACACGCCGCCGATCAAACCATGCTCAGTATCGCGCATTAGCTGCTTAGACGAATTGCCCAATACTTCGTCATTTACGTCAGCATCAATCTCCGCATTGTCGCTATCATCCGAAAAATCGCGCGGCTCGCCCATCTGTTTCTGAATCGCCAGGACATCATCGTTGCCGATTACGCCGTCTTTTGCCACGCCGCGCTCCGCCAAAAGCTCCACCATTCGCGCTTCAATTTCTTGCATGGCTTCCGGCTCGGCATGCATATTTTTTTGAATTGAATTAAGGTATTTCTCCAATGATTTTTTGGCATCAATCTCCGCGCTAAACGGCGTTTTCGCCAAATGGATTCTGGTTATTTCTTTCATCGCTTTGCTCCTTTCTCGAGATTTTTCAGCGAATTATTTAACAGTTTTATCCGATCTTTCAATTCGTCCACCAATTGCTTGCCATTGTCAGTCAGCGAATAATATTTGCGCGGCGGACCTTGCTCGCTTTCCTGCCATTCGTGCTGCAAATAGCCATATTTTTGCAAGCGGCTGAGCAGCGGGTAAATTGTCCCCTCAACCACCATCAGCTCCGACTCGCTCAATTGCTTCACAATGTCGCCGGTATATTGCGGTTGTTTGGCACAAACCAGCAGCACACAGTAGACCAAAAAACCTTTACGCAGCTGAATCGCTAAGCTTTCGGCGTAAGCACTAACGTCCATGCTTTTTCTCCTCTGGCACGGTCGATTTCTCAACCCGCCCGTCTTTAATTATGATCTGATAATCGCATTTCTTCGCCAGGTCGACGTCGTGTGTCACTACAATCAGCGTGACACCCTTTTGCTTATTATAATCAAATAGCAATCCTTCCACCTTAGTGCCAGTTTCGCTGTCCAGGTTGCCGGTCGGCTCGTCGGCAAAGATGATTTGCGGATCGCCGACAATCGCCCGAGCAATCGCCAAGCGCTGCTTCTGCCCGCCCGACAAATCTTTGGCACGGTTTTTGCGCTTATCGTACAAATCCACCGCTTTAAGCGCCGCGTTGATTTTGTGTGCCCGCTTTTTGCGCGGCAGCCGCGCAATTTCCAGCGGCAAACTGACGTTGTCAACCACGCTCTCATTGCCTTGGACAAAAAAGCTCTGAAAGATAAAGCCGATTTTCTTGGCGCGAAACTCATCGACACGCTTCGGCTTTAGCTGCAAGATGTCTTGCCCGTCGATGATCACCTGACCATGCTGTGGCCTGTCCAGCCCAGAGATCGCGTGCATCAGCGTCGATTTTCCAGAACCAGATTTGCCGAGGATCGCCACGCTCGCGCCCGTCGGAATGTTCAAGCTGACATTTTTCAGTGCCGTAAATTGGTTTTTCTTTTTGCCATAAATTTTCGTCACATTCTTTAGTTCGATCATGATATTTCTCCTATTCCGTCCTTAATGCCTCAATTGGGTCTAATTTTGTCGCTTTGCGGCTCGGTAGCCAGCCAGAAATTACCGCCATCGCCACCAGACCAATCACCAGCAAACCAATGTGCAGCGGATTAATCACCAGCAAGTTCGTCCCTGCGCTTAACTTCAGCGCGCTGGCAATCACTGGATTCAGCAGCGTCACCAAGCTCGCCAAACCCACGCCAATCAATCCGCCTAACAAGCCAACCCACGCCGCTTCGTAACGAAATAGTTTGCCAATATCGCGGCCGCTCATTCCCAACGCCTTCATCAACCCAATTTGGCTGGTTCGCTCCAATACTGAAATATACATGGTGTTGATAATCCCGAACACGCTCGCCAGCAGCGCCAAACCGCCAAATCCTGCCAGCGCCGCTTGCGCCGCATTGACCATGGTGAGCAGCGTCTTGCGCACGTCCTGAATCGAATAGGCGCTATAATCTTTGTTAATTTCGTCTTTCACCGCATCAATATTTTTCTCATCGTCAACCGACACTAGCGCCGTCGAATACTCATTCGGCTGGCTTTTGTCGTGGCTAAATTCGTAGATTTTCTTAGCGTCGGCGGTCGAGATTCGCAGCATCGGTTGATAATATAAAATCGTATCCGACGCTTTGTCAACCGCAGTAATCTTCAGCGGCATTTCCTTAGCAATCTCGCCGCCTTGCTCCGCACTACGCAAGCCCAGCGTCATCGTCTGACCAATTGCCGACTGCGCGTCCTTAAAGCCCAGCTGCTTAACATAAGTCTCTGGGATGATAATTTCGCCCGGCTTTGGCATGAAATTATCCAGCTTACCCGCCGCCAATTCTGCCCGCGTTTTATCAGCTTTCACCGCTACATCCAACGCAAACTTTTTGCCGTTTGCTGAACTCTGCGCATAGGCCACGCCAGCAGTTGAATAAGCCGGCGTTACCGTTTGTACGTGCGGAGTCTTTCGCAGCTTAGCCAGGTCAGCATCGCTCATCGAATACTTACTACGTATAGCTGCTGCCTGCTTCTCCTCTTGTTCTTTTTCTGTTTTTTCCGACGCGCCGTACTCTGGTAATTTTTCTTCCTTATTGTTCGATTCAATTTTTTTGCGAACCATAACCACTTTTTTATCGCCAGCCGCATCAACCATGCTGTTGGTATACAGCCGACCGCCTTCGCCAGCCATCAACGCCAGCCCAATCGTAAACGCCCCAACCGAAATCGCCAGCGCCGTCAAAATCGTCCGACCTTTCGATTGGCGGAGATTACGCCCCGCCCGCTTGATAATATCGATTCTTCTCATGCCTTGCTCCTTGTAGTTTTATTGTACATAGTACTATGTTATACAAGGTATTATAAAAAGTCAAGCTACTTTAAGAAAAACAGTACTAAAGGATGTGAATAATTGCCAGACTAGACTCCGTTCTCGACATACATTGACGATTGTTCGCCAGCCACTTATCAACCGCTCGCGCTGCGCCTGGCAAGGCTTCATTGGCATAGTCATCAACGATGATAGTCGCCGTTTTCTGGAACTTGCCGTCGCACACGCGGAATGAATCAACGATTGACTCATAAAAATCACCGTCAAAAAACGCAAATATGATATCCTCCGGCACGTCGTCAGGAGTAAAATCAGCAAACCAGCCCTTGTGAATCACTGGCAATTGCAAGCCAGCTTTTTTGAAATTCTGAATGAAGGTTTTGCGTGGCGCGAGCAGCTCGCCGGCTTTGAACTGCTCACCCGCAGCGCTGGCGTCGGCTTGGGTTTTTTCTGGCAAGCCCATAAACGAATCGTAGACATGAAACTCACCCGTAAAATCATAGGCGTCCAGTAGCCGCCGAATGAACAAACTAGTCGTGCCAACATAACAGCCAAACTCCACAATGTTGCCTGCCGCTCCGCTCCGCAGTACCTTTTCCAGCTCTCGCAGCAACACGCGCAGCTCCTTGAAGTCTACTTGGTCGGAAATAATCGGGTGTTTGGCGAGGAGTTGGTCGGTTATCATGATTATAGTATAACAACTTATTCATGGTAAAATAACCTTATGAACATCTCTAGCCCAGCCTTCACCGAAAACGCCAAAATACCAAAAATCTACGCCAAGCTTGGCGGCAATCAGCGCCCGCCGCTCGCGATCAGCGACGTGCCCGCAGACGCCAAAAGTTTGGCGATCGTCTGCCACGACCCTGACGCGCCTGGGCGCGATGGATTCTACCATTGGACGGTTTGGAATCTGCCAGCAGAAACTACTGAAATCACTAGTGAATCACTACCCGCGGGCGCTGTCGAAGGTGTTACCAGTTGGGGTCGTCCTGGCTGGGGCGGGCCGCAGCCGCCATTTGGCACGCACCGCTATCAATTTTACGTGTACGCGCTGGACACGACATTGGATTTACCAAGCGACACCAAACCAAAAGAGCTCATCGCTGCCCTCACGCCGCACATCATTAGCCAAGCTGTGTTGACTGGAAAGTTTGGCGTGTTGGATATTTTTCGGCGAGACTCGTAAATCAATTACTTCAGGACCTTATCTTAGTTTTCATTTTTCTCTGATATTTTTTACTAGCACCTTTCAAATGGGAATTGTGATATTTGGCATCATCTTCTTCATTATCCAAGTCTCCACTAAAACTTGCTGCTCGCCCGCGACGTCTCGGTCCAAACAAGTATGCAAAATCTCCTTTAAACCGTTGAAAAGTGGCAAAATCATCCCCCACAGATTTATTATGCCCACTGTAGCCCTGTTCCCATGGTTTACGCCCATACTCATCAAAAGCATCATAAGTGTTGTCCTTAAAACCGATGATAGTTTCTGATCGATAACTAACGCCGCGGGGGTCTGGCATAAGCAAAAGGCCATTACCATATTTATTCCAATCCGACTTTGATACAAACTTTTCAGGGTACAGCCACTCCTCTTTGCCAGCAGCAATGTACTGAAATGCACGACTTTTAATTATAAAGTTTATTTCGCGAACTTCCTGCTCGCTAAGGCATCGATGCGTTTGAATATCGAGATACTTAAATATCGCTGGTCGTAAAGGATTCGGATTGGGTCGTCGACCAACACCAGACTGATACGGATTACGCACCCAAGATAAATTAGTTAGTATTAGGACTTTATCAAGAGAGAGCGGAAACAAAGTATGGCTAGCATGAAGTGTTATATCTGGATCATTAAAACCACGGCACTGTCTATTTCTTGGGCCAAGAAAACGATTATACACCGTGACAGGATGATCAGAGACTATGAATTTAGTATCTGATTGATCTGCATTAGCAATTTGCCAAACACACTCCGTCCAGATTGAACCATAAAGTTGCCGAAGCTGCATCATATGCCTCAATACGGTGTTCTTATCATCTGATCCTACCTGCCCTGCTAACCAGCCGAGACCTTTTGGAGTTCTTAATTTTTGTGTACTCACATACAACATAAAATCCCTAAACATGTTGCCATCCCAGTTAGGATTTTGGTGATCATATTTAGCAAAGAAATCGACAGCCTTCCTGCCATAATTATCAATATTTCCAAAAAATATTTGTTCAATATCGTTATACTTAACTCCATTAAACCATCTCGCGTACAAATCGTCCTCCTTAAAACAGAGACGAGTCCCCTGTTTTTTGACGGCTCGTGATGGACGAGATGCTCCCTGTGGATCTATGAATGGCGTGGGTTTTAAATTGCGATAAAATAGCTCGTTATCAATCTGCCCTTGAGGGATAAATCGTTTTTGATACCACTGTGGTACATAGTGATTATTGATGTATTCTCTTGACATATACAACCCTCTTATCTCTACATATTGTAACTTTGTAGGTCTTAGAGTTAAACCCAATTAACATTCGGTAATCACTCAGCAAACTGGCTATTATACAGCTCAGCATAAAAGCCATTCTGCTTCAGCAGTTCGTCGTGCTTGCCTTGCTCGATGATGTTGCCGTCGCGGACGACCAAGATTAAATCAGCGTCGCGGATAGTGCTCAGCCGATGGGCGATGACGAAACTGGTCTTGCCCTGCATCAACTTGTCCATGGCTTTTTGGATGAGCACTTCGGTGCGGGTGTCGACCGAGCTGGTAGCTTCGTCCAAAATCAGCATCGGCGTGCGCGCCAGCATCGCTCGGGCGATCGTCAGCAGCTGCTTTTCGCCCTGTGAAATGTTCGTTGCCTCCTCGCCCAGCACCATGCCGTAGCCGCCCGGCAGCGACCGTACAAAATGATCAACGTGCGCTTCCTTGGCGGTGGCGACCATCTCTTCTTCGCTGGCTGTTGGATTGCCATAGAGCAAATTTTGGCGAATCGTGCCGTTAAACAACCAGGTGTCCTGCAGCACCATGCCAAACATTTGTCGCACGTCGCTGCGCTTCATCTGAGCTATATTCACGCCGTCAATTTTAATCGCGCCGCTGTTAATTTCATAAAATCGCATCAGTAAATTGACCAACGTCGTTTTGCCCGCGCCCGTCGGACCGACGATCGCCACGCGCTGACCTGGCTTGATGTGCGCCGACAAACCTTTGATGATGGTTTGGTCAGGCTTGTAGCCAAAGACCACGTTGTCAAATTCAACCTCGCCCTTGACGTTAGCCAATTTCACCAAATCCTTGCCTTCCGCCTGTTCTTCTGGCTCGTCCAAAAATTCAAACACGCGCTCGGCGGCAGCGGCGGTCGATTGCAACACATTGGCGATGTTAGCAACTTGCACCAGCGGCTGGTTGAACTGGTCGATGTACTGGATGAAAGCTTGAATGTCGCCAATTTTCAGCCGGCCGTTAATCGCCAGCCAACCGCCCAAAATCGCCATGATAACGTAACCGATATTGCCGATGAAATTCATGATTGGATAAATCAGACCCGACAAAAAATGGGCTTTCCAGGCGCTTTCCTGCAACTGGTTGTTAATCCGTGAAAACTTAGCCAGCGACTTTTTCTGGCCGTTGAAGACACGCATCACTTGATGGCCGCCATACATTTCTTCGATATGTCCGTTTAGTTCACCCAGCTGCGTCTGCTGGCGGAGGAACTGTTTTTGCGAACTTTTGGCGATCAGCGTCACCGCACCGCCAGCCAGCGGCAACACCAATAGCGCCACCAGCGACATTTGCCAGCTGATGGAAAACATCATCACCAAAATTCCCAGGACCATCACTGTCGAAGACACGACCTGCGACAGGCTTTGATTGAGCGTCTGACTGATGGTATCGACATCGTTGGTGACACGGCTGAGCACCTCGCCGTAGGTTTGCTTGTCAAAATAACTCAGCGGCAAACGGTTAATTTTTTCGGATAATTGCCGGCGCATCCTGAAAGTAACCGTCTGCGTCACTTGGGTCATCAGCCAGGTTTGGATGTAGCGGAAAATGGCACTGAGCACATACAAACCGGCCAGCAATAGCACAATCCGCCAAATGGCATCAAAATGAAATTCCGGACGCTGGCTGAGGTCAAGTTTTTTGATCGTATCGAGCTGGCTCGACGGAATTTGACTTTCAATTTCCGACTTGTTCGGTAGCCGCTTCAGAACATCAGCACCGGTCGTGCCAGCTGGCAACGAAGCACCATTTGGCAGCTTACTGGTGATGGTTTCGTAAGCCTTCATACTGACATAATCTTCGACAATTTGGTTGGTAGCGCCACCCAAAATCTTCGGACTGACAATCGCAAACGTCGTACTACCGACCGCGAAAATCGCCACCATGAGCATTTGCCAGCGAAACTCTGCCAAATATTTGGCTAACTTCTTGACCGTGCCTTTGAAATCTTTGGCTTTTTCGCCCGCGCCCATACCGCCGCCCATTGGACCGCCCATCTTCACTGGCTGGCGTTTTTTCATGCTTTGCTGAGCCATTACGCCACTCCTTTCGCGGTCGTTGCCGACATTTTCTGCAGGTCGTCTTCCGAGAGCTGGGAAGCAGCAATTTCTTGATAGACTTCGCAATTTTTCATCAATTCCTGGTGCGTACCTTGACCAACAATTTTACCTTCGTCCAGCACAATGATTTTGTCAGCATTCATGATGGTATTGATGCGCTGGCCGACGATAAGTACGGTTTTGTGTTTGGTTTCTTTGGCAAGCGCCAAACGCAATTTGGCGTCAGTTTTGAAATCCAGCGCCGAGAATGAATCGTCAAAAATGTAGACGTTCGGCTCGACAGCAATCGCCCGGGCAATCGACAAACGCTGCCGCTGACCGCCGGAAACATTGCTACCGCCTTGAGCGATTTCATTTTTGTAACCGTTTTTTAGCTCGCTGACGAACTCGGCGGCTTGAGCAATTTTAGCGGATTTCTCGACCAATTTTTGGCTGGCTTTGGCGTTACCGTACTTGATATTACTGGCAATCGTCCCGCTAAACAACACGCCCTTTTGCGGCACGTAGCCGATTTGATCGTACAAATCTCCCAGTTTAAGCTGGCGAATATCCACGCCGTCCAGCAAGATCTGCCCGGCCGACACATCGTAAAAGCGCGGAATCAAATTGATCAACGTCGATTTACCAGACCCAGTACTACCGATGAACGCTGTGGTTTGCCCTGGTTCGGCCGTGAAATTGATACTAGATAGCACCGGCAAGTCAGCATCTGGATAGGTAAAAGTGACGTCTTTGAATTCAATTTTGCCGGTAGCGCCGCTCGGCAATTTCTGCGGCGACTGCGGATCAACAATTGACGGCAGCGTGTCGAGCACCTCGCCCACCCGCTTTACCGACACGGCCGCCCGCGGCACCATGATAAACACCATCGACAGCAGCAAGAAAGAAATAATCACCTGCATGGCGTATTCCAAAAACGCCATCATATTACCAATTTGCAGATTGCCGCTACTGATCAAATGCGCGCCGAACCAGACAATCGCCACGCTAGAAAAGTTCATCACCAGCGTCATGATTGGGTCAAGTAGCATCATCAGCCGATTGACAAATAAGTTCATTTTGTTTAGCTCAGTGTTGGCTTGTTGGAATTTTTTCTGCTCAATTTTTTCGTTGTGAAAGGCACGAATAACTTTTAAGCCGACCAGGTTTTCGCGCGTCACCAGATTCAGTTTGTCCACCAGCGTTTGCAATTTCTTGAACCGAGGCACAGCAATGACAAATAACACGGCAATGACCACCAGCAGCACCGACACCGCCAGGGCGATTATCCAGCTCAAATCTGGCGCGTTGTGAACGGCTTTTTGCAGACCGCCGACCGCCATGATCGGCGCCATCAACGCCAGACGCAGCAGCAGAATTGACGTCATTTGAATTTGCTGAATATCATTGGTCGAGCGGGTGATCAGCGAGGCAGTCGAAAACTTATTGAAATCAGCCAGCGCGAAACTCTCTATCCGCTCGAACAATTCCTTGCGCAATCTCTGTGCCATGCCCGTGGCAATTCGCGACGCCAAAAGCCCAATGATAATCGAACAAATCCCGCCAGCTGCCGTCACCAAAATCATTTGCCAACCATTATGCCAAATTGCCGGCATGTCCTGCTTGATGATACCGTTATTGACAATCTCCGACATTTTGTCAGGCAGCCACAAATTCGCCATCACCATGGCGTAGGTAAAACCGACCAAGATGATAAACATCAGCCAGTAGCCGCTAAAAATTCGTAAGATATGTTTCACAGACCCCCTTACTGCCGCAATTCTAGAGATTAACCGTGTATAATCGGTAAATTCACACTGTGTAATATTCTAGGTTATAAATTGCTCTTTGTCAAGTTTATCAAGAAAGCCCACCGCATAACGGTGGGCTCTACGCTGTCTGATATACAACGAATAGGTTTAGTACATGCCCATGCCGCCGCCCATATTTGGCATAGCAGCGCCTGGCGTTTCTTTCTCTGGCAAGTCAACAACCAATGCGCCCATCGTCATTGCCGTACCAGCAATTGAGGCAGCATTCTGCAAGGCCTCCTTGGTAACGCGTACTGGGTCAACTACGCCTGCCGACTTTAGATCAAGCAATTCATTCGGGTGGTTGACATTGATACCTTGGCCAGCTTTGGCTTTTTTGACCTGCGGCAGCCACTCGTCAGCATTTAGACCAGAGTTGCTCAGCAAGATTCGGAATGGCTGTTCAAGTGCATGAATCAACAAATTTTCGCCTGCTAATACCGAAGCATCTTTGTTATTAGAATGCTTATAACCACAGGCTAGATTCACTAGCGTTACACCGCCGCCTGGCACAATACCTTCAGCTAGTGCTGCTTTGACAGCAGCCACAGCGTCATCGACACGATATTTTTTCTCTTCGATTTCAGTCTCGGTCGCACCGCCAACTTTGATTACTGCTACTTCGCCGGTCAAAGCTGCATGGCGTTTTTGCAAATTCTTCTTGGTGTAGTCGCTAGTAGCATTGTCAACTTCCATTTCAATCTGATCGACGCGAGCGCTAACCGCCGCCTTTGACCCTTCACCCTCGACAATAGTTGTCAGATCTTTGGTGGCAATCACTTTGCGGGCCGAGCCAATTACGTCACTACCGACATTATCAAATGTCATGCCAGTGTCTTCGGTGATAACTTTGGCGCCAACCAACGCTGCGATATCATACAGCACATCTTTGTCGCTCGGAGCTTTGATAGCCAAGGTATTGAAAGCACCTTTAAGCCGGTTTAGCACCAACAAACTCAGCGCTTCGCCATCAACATCGTCGGCGATCAGCACCAAATCTTTCTTACCAGTTTGAGCAATCATTTCGAGTAACGGCACGAATTCTTGCGCCGAAGAGACTTTCTTATCGGTCACTACAATTGCTGGTTTATCGTAAACTGCTTCCATACGCTTAGCATCGGTCACCATGTACGGGCTGACGAAGCCGCGTTGTACCGTGAAGCCTTCGACTACTTCGCTTTCGAGCTCTAAGCCGCGTCCTTCTTCGACTGTCACCACGCCGTTCGGGCCAATTTTTTCCATGACGTCAGCGATTAGTTTGCCAATCGCCTCATCGCCTGCGGAGATTGTCGCTACCTCGGCGATCCGTTTTTTGTCACCGCGGATATCGTCGGCGAGTTTACCGAGCTCTTTGATAATCTCGCTAGCAGCACGTTCTAAACCTTTGCGTAGTAACATCGGATTGTGGCCAGCTGCAATTAGCTTATTAGCTTCGTTTAAAATATGATAAGTTAAAATCGTCACTGTCGTAGTGCCGTCGCCAGCTACATCGTTCATCTTGTTAGCAGCCTGTTTGATGAGCTCAGCGCCAACTTTGAAGCCAAGCGTCTCGTCATCGGCTTCGTCGATATCAATACTTTTCGCAACCGTCACACCATCGTGCGTCACGCTCGGGCCGCCGTAACTTTTGCCGATAACTACGTTGCGGCCTTTTGGCCCCATCGTTGTTTTCACAGCGTTATACAAAATTTTTGCGCCAGCCAATACGCGAGCACGCGCATCTTCATCGTAAAAAACTTTTTTTGCCATATTTTTCTCCTATTCAATTGTAGCGAGGATATCCTCGTCTTTGATAATTAAATATTCTTCCTTGTCGAGCTTGATGGTCGTCGCTGCGTAGTTCTTGTAGACAACCCGTGCGCCGTCAGCCACATCTTTGACTGCCGAGCCAACAGCCACTACCTTAGCAGCTTCTGATTTTTCTTGCGCTGATTCTGGCAAAAAAATACCGCTAGCTGTTTTTTCCGGCTTCTTCTCTTTAACAGCCACGACATAATGCGCCATTGGCTTGATTGGTGAACTCATGATTATATCCTCCTTTTCTAATCTATTTTAGCACTCTTAACCGCAGAGTGCTAGACCCAAGTATAAGAAAGTCGGCGAAAAACGTCAACCGCATTATCAAAATATAAAAATAGCCCGAGCTAAAACTCGCGCTATTTTGCTGTACTTATAGAGATTAGCTAGCTCTCGATAATAGTGCCAACCTGCCCGGCCAAGGCTTGTTCGGCGCTACCCAGGCTAGCGATAATCGCTCGGCGACCTGGCTTTTCGACAAATTTCAAGGCCGCTTGCACTTTGGGTAGCATACTGCCCGGCGCGAACTGATTTTCGTCAATGTAGCGCTGCATCTCTTGGAGATTAGTGCGTCCAATTGTGCGCGCGGTCGGTTTACCATAATCAACCATCGCGCCATCAACTGCCGTCAGTATCACCAGTGCCTCAGCATCAATCGCATCAGCCACCACTGCCGCTGTGAAATCCTTATCAATTACTGCCTCGACCCCCTCTAAGCCATCACTGACAGTTTCAACAACCGGCACGCCGCCACCGCCACCCGTGATAACCGTCACGCCAGCATCAATCATTGCTTTGACCGTATACTCTTCGACGATCCGCTGCGGCTTCGGCGACGGTACCACGCGCCGCCAACCGCGCCCAGCATCTTCTTTGAATGTGAAGTTACGACCGTTAGCAGCCTGCCGAGCTTCTGTCTCCGTCTGATAAAATACGCCAATTGGCTTCGTAGGATTACTAAAAGCCGGATCGTTAGCGTCAACCACTACTTGCGTAACAACTGTCGAAGCCACGCTTTTCATCTGCCGGCGCGAGAATTCGTCAATCAACGCTTGCTGCAACCAAAAACCGATCGCCCCTTGGCTCATCGCTACGCACGTATCGAGCGGGAAAGTCGGTACTTCTGGCGTGTTAATTGCTTCTTCGTGCAAAACAATATTACCAACTTGCGGCCCGTTGCCGTGAACGATTACCAGCTGATAACCAGCCAAAATCAACGGCACTAGCTGGCGTGCTGTCTCGTCGGCGACGTCTTGCTGAGCGTGAGCCGAAGCCTCGCCTTGCTTTTGCAAAGCATTGCCGCCAAGCGCAACTACAATCTTACCCGGCATGTTGTTAAAACCTCAACGACATGCAAGTTAAGCTGCCGGTAATTTTCTCAAACTCGCTAGTATTGATCAGAATCACTTCGTAACCGCAATCGCGAATCTTTTGCTCAGTTTTCGGGAAGCCTTCTGGCACGATTACTTTGCCATTTATCCACAAACTATTCACTGCATAGTATTCATCGTCATCAACGACCAGCTTATTAAAGTTAGCAAAAGCTGGATGATTTTCGTAAGCTTTAGCGACAATCAAATTGTTATCATCTAAGTAGACCACATCGTCTTTCAAATGCAAAATTCCCGTCACCGGTACCGTTTCGGCGGTCATGCCATGTTTCTCGAGAATTGCCGTGATTTGGTCGGCTGCCGCCTGGTTGGTACGTCCGCTCAACCCGATGTAATAGTGGTCGCCTACCATCATGATATCGCCTGGATCAGTTGTGCCTGGCTCGACAACTTGTTCAATGTCGTCATAGTAGCGCGCCAATGCTTCGCGCAGATCCGGCAGACTAGCTTCGCCACGACGACTTTCAGCGCCAGGACGCGACAAAATTGCTACACCGCGCGGCGTACACAACGCATTATCCTCGATAAAAACACTGTCTGGATAATCTTCGTTGGCCTCTAGAACCGTCACTTCCAAACCGCATTCGCGCAAAATCTCGACATAGCGATCATGCTGCTGCAATGCTAAATCATAGTCTGGCTTGCCCATTTCTGGCGTTTGGCTGATACCATCAATCAAACTATGTGACGGACGGCGAACAATGGCATACTTAAACATTTTTTCTCCTTCATTTGGTAAAACGGGCGCGCTGTATTTCAGGCGCGCCCGTTTCATTTATTATCATTGACCGATTAAATCAGCGATCTTAATACCTAACGTATCATCCAGCGCACCAGCCAACAGTTGCTGCACTGCGTAAGCAAATAACGCAATCACGACAACCGCCAAAAGTAGCTCGTATAGCGTGAAAATCTTCTTGCGATTCTTGATCTGCATCAAGACGTAGACCAACATGCCTGGTGCGTACAAGAACACTGTTATGAGCAGATATTGCATACCAGCCGCATACACTAGCCATACTGCGTAAACACTAGCCATCACACCCACAAAGATATTAAAGGCGCGGTACTTAACGGTTTTCTTCTCTTGCAGAGAAACTTTCAATTGATAAAACGCCGTCAGAGCATACGGGATCAAGATAGCCGAAGTAGCAATCGAAATACCAATATTATAGGCTGAGCCTTCAGTTCCAGGGATTGTCAGCAGGAATATCTGTACCAGGATATTAGTAACCAACAGCGACACTACTGGCGCGCCAACTTTATTTTCTTTGGCGAATATCGACGGGAAAGTCTTATTCTTAGCTGCCTGATACGGTAGTTCAGCAGCAAACATCGTCCAAGCTAGCCAACCGCCCAAAACTGCGATCATCAAGCCGATATTAACCAGCCAAGCGCCCCACGGGCCAACCAAGCGTTCCAGCAGCATCGACATCGCCGGACTATCTAGTGCAGCCAGATCTTTCTGAGTCGCTACACCAAAAGCCAGCACCGTCATCAGCACATAAATCGAAAGCACACCAGCAAAACCAATCAATGTTGCCTTGATAATATCGCTGCGCTTCTTGGCGTGACCTGAAAATACAACTGCACCCTCGATACCGATAAACACCCAGACGGTAACCAGCATCATATTCTTGACCTGCTCAATCACAGCGCCCATATCAAAGTTGTTGCCGGCTAAGCCCCAAAGGTCTTGGTTAAACAAGCCAACCTTGAACGACAAGAATATCGCTAGCAAAAAGATCGCAAGCGGGATTAATTTCGCCGCCGTCACCAAAGCATTAATGAAGCTTGCCGTTTTGACACCTTTAAGGATTAATAAATGAACGCTCCACAGCAGTACCGACATACCAACCACTGACGCCCAGTTTTGGCCTTTACCAAACAAGTCTGGAAAGAAATAACCAAGCGCCGAGAAAACGGCTACTGCATAAGCAATATTACCAATCCAAGCAGAAATCCAGTAACCCCACGCCGAATTAAAGCCAACATACTTGCCAAAGCCAGCCTCAGCGTAGCTATACACGCCAGCATTAAGTTTCGGCTTTTTGATAGTCAGGTTGCGGAAACTGAGAATCAGGAATATCATTCCAACGCCCGTAATCAGCCACGCAATAATCGTCGCCAGCGGACCAGCCGCCTCAGCCGTACCTTGAACAAGGTTAAAGATACCTGCACCGATCATACTGCCGACCACTAAGCCAGTCAGCGACCAGAGTCCTAACCCGTCCTTTTTTCTTGCTAATTGTTTGATTGCCATTTTGTTCGAGCCTCCTTCAACTCGGATTTATAGCGTCAATGCCATCACAGCCTTGATAGTGTGCATGCGGTTTTCAGCCTCGTCAAAGACAACGCTGTGCTCGCCGCTAAAGACCTCGTCAGTGACCTCCATCGAGTCAAGACCGAATTGATCGTGAATCTTCTGGCCAGTCTCGGTATTAAGGTCATGGAATGATGGCAAACAATGCAAGAATTTGACGTTCGGGTTATGCGTCTCGGCTAACATTTGTGCATTGACCTGGTATGGCTTGAGAAGGGCAATTCGCTCGGCAAACTTGTCTTCCTCACCCATTGATACCCAGACATCAGTGTAGATAGCGTCAGCCCCTTCTAGCGCTTCGGCACGGTTATCAGTGATCGTAATCTTCGCGCCAGTTTCCATAGCAATTGAACGTGCTAGGCTAACTAGATCGCCCGACGGATGCAGCTGTCGCGGCGCCAAAATACGGAAGTCAACACCCATTTTGGCCGTACCAATCAGCAAGCTATTTGCCATATTATTGCGTCCGTCGCCAACGAAGACCAGCTTAGCGCCGTTGAGCTTGCCGACATGCTCCTCAATAGTCATGAAGTCTGCCAGAATCTGCGTCGGATGGAAAGTATCCGTCAAACCATTCCAGACTGGTACGCCAGCATATTTGGCTAACGCTTCGACATTGGAATGCTTAAAGCCGCGGAATTCAATACCGTCAAACATGCGGCCCAGTACCTTAGCAGTATCTTCAACTGACTCTTTTTTACCTAGCTGAATATCGTCTTTACCGAGAAATTCTGGCGCCACACCCAAATCATTAGCAGCTACCGTAAAGGCGCAGCGAGTTCGCGTCGATGTCTTTTCAAAGAGCAAAGCCACTTGTTTACCCTCGTGAATGCGGTGTGCTTTGCCCGCTTTCTTTTGTTGTTTGAGATCGCGTGCTGTATCGAGCATCAGCCGGATATCGCTTGGCGAGAAATCTTTCAAAGTCAAGAAAGAGCGACCCTTCAGACTGGTTGGCAGCTTAGCTACCGTTGTAGTAGTCGAATCTGTAGTTACTGGCACCACTTTGCGGACGTGCTCCTCTTGAATCATTGGTACCGCCAAGGTGGCTGCCAGCGAACGCTCCGCCGAAGTAACTCTATCAGTAACTTGCTCGTTATCCAGGTCTTCGCGCACCAGCGGCATACTCATACAGCGCGGGCCGCCGCGGCCGCGGCCGAGTTCTGAACCGCTAACCTCGATAACCTCGACGCCAGCCTCGCGCAATTTAGCATTAGTGACATAGTTACGATCGTAAGTCACCACCACACCCGGCGCAATCGCCAAAGTATTCGAACCGTCATTCCACTGCTCGCGAGCTGCCGCAATCTCATCGCCGCCGCCACACTCAATCAGGTTAATCCTTGGCAAATGTAGCGCTTCGCACAACGCTTTTTCGAGATCATGCTGCTTGGTAATACGCGGATAAGCTTGCCCCTCAACCTTCTCGAGAATAAATAGATTCATCTTGCCTTCAAAGTCGCGAATCTCCGGGTGGATCGTGAACTTATCGTAATCGATCATAGTGAAGACCGTATCTAGGTGCATAAACGCGTGGCTTTTCGGAATCTCGAGAGCGATAATTTTCTTGAAGTTAGAATCAGCGAACAACTCAGTTGCCATTTTCTCGATTGCCTCGGCGGTAGTGCGCTCGCTGATACCGATGGCCATCGCTTCGCTGCTTAGTACCAGCTCGTCGCCGCCCTCCATCGAGAACTTCTCGTCGCGATTATACCAAACTGGAATATCGTGGCCAGCAAATCGCGGATGATGGTCGATGATATAGCGCATGAACAGCGACTCGCGGCGACGAGCTGGCCAGTGCATCTTGTTGATCGTCAAGCCGTTGCCAATCGTCGCGGCTGGATCGCGTGTAAAGTACAAATTCGGCATTGGATCTAGGTAAAATGGATAATGGTCTTGCTCGACCATATCGTGCAGCTGCTGGTGATGCTCTGGCGGCAAAGAAATCTCGTCTTTGCGCACACCGGCCATAATTTTGCGCACCATCTTGTTGGTCGGCATCGACAATAGGTAATCGCGCAGACTTTGAGTCACTCGACGCGAATCTTGCTTGGAAGCTGCTAGCATTTCGTCGACAAATTCTGCTTTCAAATTATCGCTGTTTAATGCCTCTGTTACCAATTCGTCCAAATACAGCACTTCGACGCCATGGTCGCGCAGAACGTTGGCAAATTCATCATGCTCTTCTTGCGCCACCTTCAGGTGCGGAATATCGTCGAACAATAAGTCCTTGAGATAATCAGGGGTAAGATTCTCTAGCTCCTCGCCCGGCCGATGCAGCAATACTGTTCGCAGTACGCCGATTTCAGAATTGATTTGCAATGGTTTTTGATTCACGCCCACCTCCGCTATGATCTAAATGATTCATTGTTTATTTACTTATATAGCTTTCATTATATAGATTTATCGCGCTTATGCAAGCCTTTATCGGTTAAATCAGAAGTCGTAGCCTGAGTGAAGACTCTCAACCCGGACATAAGTGATGAAGCTGCCATTAAACTGGCCTGACAATTTCGATTTTGCCATATTTACATATTTTCTACTATTTATCGGCTTTGAAGAATTGCCGGGCACGCTCTGTCTTTGGATGATCCATGACTCGCTTTGGAGGACCGTCTTCGATGATATTACCTTTGTCAAGAAAAATCATCCGAGTACCGACCTCACGAGCAAAACTCATTTCATGCGTGACAATCACCATGGTCATGCCCTGCTTAGCCAAATCGCGCATCACATCAAGTACCTCGCCAATCATTTCTGGATCAAGCGCGCTAGTCGGCTCGTCGAATAGCATTACTTCCGGCTCCATCGCGAGCGCCCGAGCGATAGCTACTCGCTGCCGTTGGCCACCCGACAGATGCTGCGGATATTCGTTGGCTTTGTTAGCTAAACCAACCTGCTCAAGTAGTTCTTTAGCGCGCCGATTTGCTTTGCGATCTGATACTTTGCGCAATTTTTTGGGCGCCAGCTTGATATTATCTAGCACTGTCATATTAGGAAATAGATTAAATTGTTGGAACACCATACCGATACGCTGGCGGATTTTATTAATATTAACGTGCGGTTGAGTGATGTCAACGTCATCAACAAAAACCGATCCGTAAGTGGGTTTTTCAAGTAAATTCAAACATCTTAGCAGCGTCGATTTACCCGAGCCGCTCGACCCGACGATCACTAGTACTTCGCCGTCCTCGATCGTCAAATCAATCCCGCGCAGCACGTGGTTGAATCCAAAATATTTGCGCAAGTTACGCGTCCTGATCATCAGATTGCACTCCCTTCTCGAAACGCCGCATCACCTTGGTGAAAATTACTGTCAATGCCAAATACATCACTGCCGCCGCAAACAACGACTGGAATGCTGTAGCTGTCAACGAACGGATATCATCAGCACCGCGCATGATATCACCCAATCCAATCCATCCAACCACCGACGTTTCTTTGAGCATAGCAATACATTCACTGATCAACGCTGGCAACGAATTCTTGAGTGCTTGCGGCAAAATAACATAGCGCATTGCCTGTGGGTAGCTCAAACCTAGCGAGCGCGCTGCTTCTAGCTGTCCGCTATCAATACTCTCGATACCGCCGCGAATAATTTCTGCCACATAAGCACCGCTATTAATACCAAAAGCAATCGCCGCCACGAAAATCTTCGGCATGAAACGATACGAACCAAACACTACATAATACATAATGAGCAGCTGCACTAGCAGCGGCGTACCGCGGATAATCTCGACATACAACCGACCTAATCCAGCCACCGGATTCCAACGCGCAAAACACTTCAGTCGCGGGAAGCGCGCCAACCAAGCAAACGGGCGAATCTTCGACACCCGCATCAGCGCAATAACGATACCGATAATCACGCCAATTACTACCGACAAGACTGTCAGTACTAACGTCACTTCTAATCCGTGCCACAAGTAGACCCAGCGTCCATCGCCGAAAATTACTTCGCCAAAATTCATGGCGTCTGGCCTCCGCTGGTACCGAAGTACTTCTGCAACAACGCCTCATAACGCCCATCAGCTTTCATGTTGGCAATTGTTTTGTTGGCGTGCTCGGCTAGTTCGGTATTGCCTTTTTTGAAGGCAATCGCATAACTCTCGCTGCTTAGCGGCGTGTTAATTACTTTCAATGTCGGGAATCCTGAAACATATTGCTTGGCCGGTGCATCGTCAATCACGGCTGCATCGACTTTGCCTGCGGCTAGTTCCTGCAAAGCATTCGGCGCTGCCGGAAACTGGATAACCTGCGCCCCTTTAATCTTTGAAGCCGCTTGGTCACCCGTCGTTCCCAGCTGAACAGCAATTCTCTTATTTTCGAGCTGGTATTTGTTGGCTATTTTGCTATTTTTCGGTACAACGATCCGCTGCGACGCCCGATAATACGAATCGGAAAACAGAGCGTTTTTCTCACGATCTGCCGTTACCGACATACCTGCCACTGCCATATCGATTTGTCCGCTTTCTAATGCCGGTAACAAACCGTCAAATGACATATCTTCAATTTTTAGTTCTTTGCCCATATCCTTAGCGATTTGCTGCGCTAATTCGACATCAAAACCGACCACATTGCCGCCATCTTTGTATTCAAACGGTTTAAATGTCGCGTTTGTGCCCATCACCAATACGTCGGTGTCGTTGGAGATGCTGCTGTCGCGCTGCAGTATATCATACAACATCCAGCTAATAATCGCTAAAAAGACTGCTACAAACAGGCAAGTCGCCATTTTTCGTAGTGCTTTTGCCCTTTTCATAACTTATAGTATACGCGCATCAAACTAAAAGCGTAAGAGTTTTATCGAATTTTATAAGAAAAAGCGCCCCAGTCGCTAACTGAAACGCTTTTCATTAAATTACTCTCCGCGAGGAAAATTACTCAGTTTGGTTAGCTTCCGCCCGCGTCAGCTTATCAACCATCGGCAGTATCAAGTAAATACCGATGATTGCCGCCGCCAGACCGATACCAACAATTGCGAAGTAAGTTAGTGTTAACACCGGCTTCAACGTCGTCGAGAATGTGCTAGTAAATACTGCACCCGTCCACACGCCAAAACCGCATGACAGAATCGAGGTGATGAGTAGCGGCGCCACCGACTCAACCATCACCAAGCGCTTCAATTGAGCGAGACGCATACCGCTCAGCCGCAGCGTATACAGCGAGCGACGGCGTTCCATCAGCCCGCCAATCGTCGAGACAATCAAGCTCGCCACCGCCACGAACAGCGTCACACCTATACCAACATAAGCCAAGTCGGCAAACTCGCGAATTGTCGGATTGATATGCGGCTTCTTGGAATCAGTGCCGCTCACTGCATACGTTAGGTCGTACTGATTGGCTTTCGCCGTCACCAAGGTACGCAATTTCTCGATATCATTGTCTGACTTCAATGTCACCAAATATTCTTTGACGCCGTTCGTATCAACCTTGTCGTTAATCAACGATACATTTTTTACCACTGGCGCGTCAAAATTCAACAGCGCAAATTGGTCTGGTCGGGCATTATTCGGGCAAGCGTGTTCAGTGTACGTTGCCAAATCCTGGCAGCGAATTGCATCGCCGTCCTCACGCGGATAAATCGCTGCCACCGACGTGATGTAAGTTTTCTGTTTGAGCTGCTCTGTCATATCACCCGGTAACGACTGACCGATAACAACTGCCGTGCCGCGCTTCAGTTGCGAAAAGCCGTTATCCTTGATAGCTTGAGCGTTTAAGCCTTCAATACCGCTGGTCGCCGTCAGGTAAAAGCTGCCCGCAAACAGCGCCAATACCACGCCGCTGACACTGCGGAAAATTGTCCGCGAATGCACCGCCGTACGCTTACCAGCGATCAACATCGAAGCGTTATTAGCCCAGCGCGCTGCCAACAGCGACAGCTTATTAGTCAGCCAGCCGCCAGCCAGAATCAAGCCGAACATCACCAGCAGCAGCGCCGCCATCAATAGTACCGACGGCAGAGCTGATTCTTTATTAGCCGCCAGCCAATCCCGCCCTGGCTTCGACGACAGCCAAGCAAAGAACGCAATACCAAGTGCCGGCACCAGCGCCCGCCAAGCGCGCAATTTCTTCACCTTTTCAACCGAACGCGACACACCTAGCGGCGAAATCTGCGCCCGGCGCATCCGCCGCCAGTTGACAAACATTGTCAACCCCAGCGTCAGACCGATAATCAACGCGTATTGCGTGCCAGTTAACACCAAATCACCAGGATTAAACCGCATGCCGTCCATCTTGAAATCCTGCAGCGGCGCTTGCAACAGCCAGAACGTGCCTAGCCCGATAATCACGCCAACCACCGACGCCAACAGCGACTCCAGCATCAATATCCGTGCCACCTGCCGCTTAGTCGCACCGATCAGCCGCAAAGCAGCATAACGTTTCTCGCGTTGCGCCGCGCCCAGCTGTGTTGCTACCGATACGAAAATAACAATCGGGAACAGTAAGATTGTCCCGCCGACACTAAATACGATGACGGCAACCGGGTCTATTTTAGCATCCGATTTTAATCCGTTAGCGTCCGTCCGATAAACGTCAGCAAAGTATGATGGCTGCCCCTGAGATTTGGTAAAAGCATCGCTCTCGGCCACTTCCTCGGCGCTAGCACCGCGCACTATCATCAGCGCATCCGGACTGGCGGTATATTCACTAGGAATTACGCCGAGGTATTTGGTATTTTTACCAAAACGCGCCAAGATATTATCCTCTGGGTATTCAGCAACCGCATCAGCCAACGCTTTTGATAAGTAATATTCGCCAGGACGCGGAGTTTTTAGTTTGGCAAACTGCGGCGATTTAGCCGTACCGTACATCGAGTAATACTGGATAGATTGACCGCGCCACTTCGATGCATCGCCGCGCTGGGTACCGCCAACTTTCAGCGGCTCGACACCATCAATCGGTTTTTGCGAAGGTGCGCCACGACTCGCCTGATACGCCGCCGTATTAATTGCTAATCCACTAGCACGTCCCATTATCCCGTCGACACCAGCCGTAAAGTAGCACACCAACACGATCCCCAGTGCCACCGCCACCGCCGTTAACCCCAAACGCGCAAACGACTGGCGGCCAGATTTTTTTAATAACATCCAGCCGACACTCATTTGATAGCCTCCGCATTAGCTTTACCGAGTTTACTTGATGTATTTACCACTGTATCAACACCGGAAATTTGCCCGTCACGAACAATAATTTCCCGATCAGCATAGGCAGCAATTGTCGGCTCGTGTGTCACCATGATAACTGTCGTACTGTACTCTTTGGCAGTTTTAATGAATAACTCCATAACTCTCTCTGAGTTCAAACTGTCCAGCGAACCTGTCGGCTCGTCGGCAAATAGTACTTTTGGCTCAATCACCATCGCCCGGGCAATCGCTACCCGCTGCATTTGCCCGCCCGACAACTCGCCTAGCATACTGTCAGCTTTATTACCCAGCTCAACCTTATTCAGCCATGTTTTCGCCTGTTGATAAGCATCTTTACGCTTGACGCCGTTGAGTAGCAGTGGCAACGCCACATTGTCCAACGCCGTTAGCTCCGGCACCAGCTGTCCAAACTGAAAGACAAAACCAAAGCTGGTGCGCCGTAAAATACTGCGCTGATCATCGCTCAGTTTGTCAATCCGCCGTCCATCAAAATCAATCTCACCGCTATCAACCTTGGTAATCGCCGCCAAGCTATGCAGCAGCGTCGACTTACCAGAACCTGACGGACCCATAATCGCCAGCACTTCGCCCGCCTCGACATCCAGGCTGACGCCGCGCAGCGCATGCGTTTGCCCGAACGACTTCTTAATATTTTTAGCGCTAATTATTGGTTTGCTCATGCAAAATTTCCTCCTTTAGCCGCGTTAAACGCGAAATAGTTAATTCAATCCAGCGCAAATCCGCCTCCAAATGATACAGCGCATGGTCGATCAGCAGCATGTCCGACAAACTGCTATCGCGCCGCCGCGCTGTCAGCTCGCGCATCCGCTGGATGTGCGCCTGCCGTTGGTTATCCAAATACGGTGACGCATCGCCGTCTTTCAAAATGGCCAGCACCGCTTTAATGTACATCGTCGCTTGCAGCTGCGGCGACGGCGCCTCTGGTGATTCCAGCCACGCCTGCAAATCCTGCTTACCCTCATCGGTAATTTCATACCGAACCCGATCCGGCCCGCCCGATTCGCTGGTATCGGCAATCTCTTTGACCTTGTTATCGCGTTTGAGCCGCGCCAAAGTTGAATATATCTGACCAGTTAAAATTGGCTTATCTTTGCCAAAATAACCGTCATATTTTTTCTTCAACTCATAGCCGTAATTTGACTCTTCCGCTAAAAAACCTAACAGTGTATATTGAACGCTCATACTCTTACTATACACCCAGTGTTTAGTTATTGCAAGAGTTTTATACACTCGGTGTATAGTTTATAATTTTAGCCGTTACTCTTACTGCTCTGTATCAGATCTTCTGAAAAATAAACAAGTGTTCATGCATGATTAGTAAGAAGTTACTTTCTTGCGATTTCTTAACCCAGAATCCAGTAGCCTTACAATTAAACTGGCGTTTTATTATATCTTCTTTCAGTTGAAAACCTACTCTTAAAAATCTATCCATAACTTTATACGCCATAGGTTGATACATCTTGTTGCGGCGCGTATCTCCAATTAGAATTGCACAAAATTTACCAGGCTTTAAAATACGATATAGTTCAGCCGCTACCTTTTCCATCTCAACAGTAAACTCATCGATATCATGAATATTTGATAAATCTTCAGTAATTTCTCCACCGCTATATTTTATAATATCAGCGTACGGCGGATGAGTAAGTATAAAGTCTATACTCTCGTCTTTGGCTTTACTTAAATCTCGGGCGTCGCGTTTAACAATCTTTTGCCACGCATCATTTTCCACTTCAAAATCTAACGATATTTTTGTTCGCTCCAGTGCCTTATCGTTTACATCAGAGCATATAATGTGACGATTGAGAATTTTTGCCTCAATGGCAGTTGTCCCGCCGCCAATCATTGGATCGAGCAAAACATCGCCTTCGCTGGAGTATCGCAATATCAAGTTTCTTACAACTTCTGGAGACCAGTTACCTCGCCAATCAGATTTATGCGTCGCCCAGTTACCACGGCGCGGAAACGCCCAAACAGTCGTACATTCTAGCTCAAAGTTGTCCGGATGAAGTTTTTTTATTTTTCTAGGCTTCATACTTTGGTAAGTCTAACTCTGACACTACATTGTTATCTGTATAATTCTTTTTAAAATAAAAGGCGCGTTTACAAACACGAATAGTCCCTCCCTTTCCATCTGGCGCATTTGTTAAGTCTTGATTATTCTTACCTTTAGTCTTCGGCTCAATATATGTACCCATTGAACAAGACAGCTTATCAGCATTGCCATTAACTATATAAAATTGAATAGACTCCCAATCTTCCTGAAATATTCTCATTTTTTCATTATCTGGAACATCAATAAACCAATCCAAAATAATGTAATTGTCCTGAGACATGTTCTTTTTCGTAATCGGACTACGCGGTACGCCATAAGCTACCCAGAATATCGTTTGAATTTTACCTCGGATTTCCGCATTTTCCCAAGTTTCCTTAGCAACCTTCATAAAATTAATCATCTTAATCTGAGTTGGTTCTTTAACTTTTAGGTTGTGCAACTGGATTGGTAAAACTTTTATCTCGATACCCAGTTCCTCTAGGTCAGCCTTTGGAGATGAATTATTCTTCAGTCCCAACATATTTTCGACGATCAAGCCGGATGCGCCCTTCTTGTAATGATTATGTTTTGAGCCAGCAACATTCGCATAAATTTCGCCAATAGTCCTGCCCTTATTAGCCTCAACTATATCTATATACGGTTGTAACTTTTTCAATTTTATACTTGATAGCATAATTTAAGCCTGATAATTTGTTATTAATACCTCATTTATTTTACCGCGTTTTGATCCTTTTGAATTTATAGCACGTCCAGCAATTATCTTGTTTACACTGACCCCCTCCAATCCAGAATATAATTCATTAATAAATGGCGTGTCTGAATTTGAGAGCATAACAAAACATCCGCGTTCGTGCAGTTTAACAAAGGTGTCGCGAAGTTCTATCTGCTCCTTCTCGAAAAAACCCTTAGCAGTATAGGCGGTAAACGAAGATGTTGGATTAAGCGGGTAATACGGAGGATCAAAGTAAATAAAATCGCCAATCTTCGCTAATTTTAGAACATCTTTATAATCTCGATGAGTAATAGTAATTCCCTGCAGAGCTTCTGAGACTTTACGCAAATTATTCTCATCACAAATAAGCGGATTTTTATATCGACCAAATGGAACATTAAACTGACCGCTCTTATTTACTCGGTACATACCATTAAAACCAGTTCGATTAAGAAAAATAAAGCGCGACGCTACCTCTACATCGGATAATTCATTAATGTCTTGAGCGCGAACTCCTAGGTAATATTCTTTGTTATAGATATGTTTTTTTAACGACTTGATTAAACCATCAACGTTGTCTTTTATGACATTGTAAGTCATTACCAATTCTCTGTTAGTATCTGATAATTCTGCATGTTTTGGCAATAGATCAAAAAATACTGCACCGCCGCCAACAAACGGCTCAAAATATGTATTTGATTCTGGGTTAAAACACTCGGGCGGATATAGATTTAATTCACGGAATTGTTTAAGCAGCTGCCGCTTGCCTCCGACCCATTTTACAAACGGTTTTGGCTTATCTTTAACAATTTTCCTAATATCGTCAAGGGTGCTATTTTTTTGTGATAGCTGAAACAAACGACGAGCATAAATCAAATTTATATCAAGAGCACCAGCAATGCTTTTCACTGTCAAGCCACCCGTTTCCATAACCCCCTCCAATCACAATTTTATATATACAATAATACCATTTCACATCTCAACATTAAAGCCGACTCAATCCAATTCTCCAAATTTTAGCGTATAATAAGAATCATATGGAGCGTATCCGACAGCAAAAAGAAACTGTCAAAACTGCCGCTGCTGGTATCGGCGCGCTATTGAAATTGCCGCGCTACGGCGTGCTGGCGGCGGGGTTTTCTTTGCTATTCGCCATTGTTATTTTCTTTGCGATTAACGGCAACTTTTATGGACCGTTGTTTTTATCGCGATTACCAATCGTCGATAAATTCGCTGTTGCCGGCAGCATGCTTATCGAGCTATTCAAGCAAGGTTTCACCACGCCAAACGGCGCGCTGCTGCTAATCGTCTCTATTCTGCAAGGATTATCGCTTTCGGTTGTAATATTTACAGCACGGCGCAACAAACGCAATGAACAAGATGTAGCCCGCCAGCTCAGCGTCAGCGGTATTGCCTCGATCGCTGCTGCTATCGGCCTCGGCTGCGTACCGTGCGGTACCTCGTTAATCTTGCCAATTGTTACTCTGTTTTTCTCGGGCGCAGCGGCTGCTACCGCCGCCAATGTTGCTGGTACTGTCGTACTCGTATTAGCACTTGTACTTAGCCTAGCGTCGCTTTACAAATCTGGACAAATCGCATTCGTTTATGCACAATTAGCCAAACAGGAGGAAAAATCATGAATCATCAACAAGAACGCGGCATTGCCCCAATTTGGATTGTTTTATCGATCATCGTCATCGGCATCGTCGCTTTATTTATCTACGGCATTGTCAACCGTCCGCCGAACCAACACATCGGCAACGGTAAACCATGGAACGAACATATGTCGCAAGGCTCGGCAGATGCGAAAAATGTGTTTATCGATTATACCGATTACTTCTGCTCGTTCTGCGCCCAGGTTGAAGACGCTACCAGCAACGATTCTTTCAAAAACGACTATATCAAATCCGGCAAATTACGCTACGAACACCGAATCGTCACTTTGCTAAAGGATAAAGTGCCAAACACCGAGCAAGGCGCCAAAGCCGCTTTCTGCGCCGCTGACCAAGACAAATATTGGCAGTATACCCACGATATCGTGCCACGCATCAAGGCCGACTACTTCGACAAAGGCATCGGTGTCAAAAACGTCGCTGCGCCAAAGGAAATCCCGCTGCTGCCGCTCAGCTACTTCGAAACGTCTGCCAAGAACGCCGGCCTAGACACCGCCAAGTTCACCGACTGCATGAAAGGCGACTCCCACCAGCGAGAAATCAACGACAACACCCAAAAAGCCTTATCGCTCGGCGTCAACGGTTTGCCGTACATGATCATCAACGACTACCAAACCAGCGGCTTTGCCGGCGGCGAGGACGGATTGAAGGCTATTCTGAAGGCTGGCGGCGTTAATTAATGCTAAAATTTCTCAATTCATTTTCAGCGCCGCTGATCGGATCTTTGAGTTTCTGGCCTTTTTTATGCATCCTCTTGACCATACCATTCATCATTTCACGGCTGATCATGCGCCGGCGCGTAACGTGGTCGTATGTATTCTTTTCCTACGGCTCAATTCTCTATTTCACAGGGCTAATCTTTTTTACGCTGTCGCCAGTACCAAAAGACCCGATTGCCTTTTGCCAAACATATCACATCCAGCCACAACTTATCCCTTTCAACTGGGTTAACGACGTTGTTCAGCCTAACAAAGATACCCTATATATCACGCTGCAATTAGTTATGAATATCGTTTTCTTTGTGCCGCTGGGCATTTTTATGAAAGCGTATTTTCACAAGCATTGGAAATTTGCGTTGCTAAGCGGCTTTCTTTTATCGATGCTAATAGAGGTGACGCAGCTAACTGGCGTGTTCGGTTTATACCCTTGTAGTTATCGGCTGTTTGATGTTAATGATTTAATAACCAATACCTTTGGCTGCTTGCTCGGATTTATGTTGACATGGCTAATTGGCTATAAAGTCCCCAGCGTGAAACTCAGCGACGAAAACTACGCCGCGCCTAATCGCCGCAATAAATTCTTAGCCAGCTGCATCAATATAGCCCTTATTATCTTCGCCTCAGTAGTTACGCGGTCGCTAGTTTATCCGTTTTTCATAGACACCATACAACCTGGTAGATTCTATCTTTCAGAGCTAGGGGTCTGGATTATTATCCACTTGTTTATCATACCAAGGATTGCCAAAGGCTGGACGATTGGGAGTTATCTGGTCGGCATCGAACCGAAACGCCAACGCAAAAACGATAAACAACAGCCAAAAGACGATGCTAATCCAGAAAATTAACCTTTCAGCTGCCGCATAAATCCGCGCAGCTGCGACGATGTCCGTTCAATCCTTTCGCTTGTCCAGTATTTATCCGGTGTGATGTTATCGTCGCCAGTCGATTCCTCTTTGTAGCGGCCGATAATCTTGCCGTTCTTGACAATCGAGACATCCGGTACGAATATCCGCGGCTTGCCGTTGTCGTCTTTGTCCAAGTATGACTCTAGTTTCTTGACTAATTTTTGGTAAACTTCGCTGTTATTGGCGCGAGCGTCGCGAATATTCAAATAGTATATTTTATCAACACCTTCAGCCCGAGCTGCCCGGTCAACGTGTTCGCTCAAATGCTGGCACCACGGACACTGCGGGAAGCCCAAGAAAACCACGCCGCTACCGCTATCAAAAATATCAAGGATTTCTTTATCGCTAGCATAAACGAAGCGATTATTCGCCGCCACTCGCGGATATTCTGACTTGAATTTGGCAGCATCGGACACGTTAGTAGACGGATTTTTCGGTTGCTCGGCAGTATACTGGCGGTTATACCACAGTCCAGCCGCGGCTCCGCACAAGATGATTACCACAGAAACAACCGCAATGAATTTTTTGTTCATACCAACCCTCTTTTTCATAATGTAGTATCCTTCTTATAATTTTTCTTAGCTTCCAACCAGCGGCGATTTTGCTCGGCTTTGTCTTCAATCTCAAAAATCTCGACCGGATATTTTTCGGCTTGCTTGGCAATTTTTGCAGCAACCGCTTCGGGGATATTGATATCAAAGCGCGCGGCAAATTGGATAGCATAAATAATGATATCAGCCAGTTCGCTCGCCATGTCGTCTTTGGTGCCGATATGCTTATCGCCCCACTGGAAATATTCTAATAATTCATTAGCTTCCAGCGATAACGATATCGCCAAACCGCGCGAATCATTCGTCTTATCCCACTTCCGCGCGCGAATATGATTCATCACTAGCTCTTGCGCTTCTTCAAATGTCATAATTCCCCTTTCTGGCATAGCTTTCATACTATAGCTAACGCTAATTTCATTATACTACAGCGCCACTTGACGGCAGAGATGAGCACGTTTAACGGAATTATTTTGGATTAAATATCGCAAAAACATTGATATTTTGTTCAAATATTGATATATATATATTAACTTTTGCTCAAAGCTTTCTGCAAAAAGAGCGAGAGTCGCCCTTTAGCTTTGAGCGTGAGAAGGAGGGAAAAGTGTGCTACTTACCTTTTATCCTACTCGGCGCCTTGCTAGTGCTCACACTAATCGTATTCCTCTTCATCCCCGGAGAGGAGGGAAGAAGAAAGCGGGCACTGAGATGCACAAATAAGAAGATAGAAGTGACGTACGAGCCCACCCACGACGGCTTGTATGTCGTAGTATTCAAGTGCCCAAGTTGTGGGTGGTTCACCCATGTATGGAGACCTCACCCCTAAGGGCTCGCCCGCCGAAAATAGCTCGCCGAATGCGTTCAATCTGATTGAGACAGTTACTTGTTTCTCGGATTGAAAGATCCGCGTTCAGCTTGAGCTCGTTCGGCGGGCTATTTTCATTGATATTATATTACTCCCACCGAAACAGCTTGATCGCCACGACATAGATAACGAGAGTCCAGGCAGCGACAGCACCGATTTGCGGCAAGACTTCGATGAGGCTAGCTTGCTCGGTCATGATCAGGCGGAAACCATCCACAACCGGCGTCATTGGGATAAATTGCGTTACGCCGCGCAACCATTCTGGAAAGAGGAATGCCGGAAAGAATGCTCCAGATAGAAACATCATTGGGAAAGAAATCAAGTTGCTCAGAGGAGCTGATTGATTTTCGTTCTTCGCCCAACCGCCGATTAATAATCCCAAGCCCACCATCATCATCGCCGAAATCACTGACATCAATGAGAACAGCAGCCAATCGCCGCGCATATTGAAATGGAACAGCAGCGTGCCGACAACGATCATCATGATCAAACTGAGCAGCGAGATAATCGTATAATGAATCGCCATGGAGATGATCAGCTGGCCCGAGGTAAACGGCGCCGCACGCAGACGGCGGTAGGAGCCGCGCTGTTTTTCGGCTGGCATTTGATTGGTCAGACCAAAGATGCCCATACTCATCAAGCTAAACGCCAGCAGCCCGGTAAAGGTATAATCAAACGACTTCAGCTGCTCGTCGCCAACAGCTTTGCCAGCGGCTTTCAACGGCGCTTCTGGCTGGCCCATGTGCATATTAATTTTATTGGCAATCTGGTTCATCACTGCTGTTAAGGCGCTACCAGTTTGCTCGGAACCTTTGGCGTACAGCACGTTAATTGTGCCAGTCGGGCGAGCATCCCTGCCCTCACCCTTCACTTTGCCAAAATCGCTCGGCAGTTCAATGATACCGTTCAGCTCTGAACGCTTCAACTTCTCGCGAGCCTCGTCCATATCCTTGACGTCTTTGATTTTAAGAATCGAGTCTTTGGCGTTATCTTTGGCGCCTTTGACGAAACTTTTGGCAAATTCTGTTTGCGAATTATTGATAATCGCGATGTCAAAGCTGGTCGATTGATTATTAAAAATCGAACCAAATACTAACAAGAAGATGAGCGGAAACAGGAAGGTAAAGAACAGCGACATTTTATCGCGGATGAAACGTTTTTGTTGGGCGCGCACTTGCCCAAATACACCAGTCCAATATTTTTTCATACTAATCCCGAATCGCCTTTCCTGTTAAATCAATAAACACATCCTCCAAATTGGCCTGCTCGACAACCTGCTTTTTCTTGAAGCCGCGCGCTAGTAGTTGCTTGATCAGATTGTGCGACGTATCAATGGTGATAATTTTACCATTATCCATAATCGCCAAGCGGTCGCACAGCAGTTCGGCCTCGTCCATGTAATGAGTTGTCAGCACGATAGTAATACCTTCATCGCGAATCTCTTTGATCAAATCCCAGAGATTGCGACGAGCCTGCGGATCAAGACCAGTGGTCGGCTCGTCGAGGAACAACACCGTCGGGTTATTGACCAGCGTCGACGCGATGGCGAAGCGCTGCTTTTGCCCGCCTGAGAGTTGCTCGACGTAGCTTTTGGCTTTGTCGGTCAATTGCACCTTGGCTAGCAGCGCGTCGGCGTCGACTGTTTGGCCGTACAGGCTGGCAAACATTTTCAATTGTTCACGCAAGGTCAGCTTGTCATAAAACATCGTCGATTGCAACTGGATACCAATGATGTTTTTAATGTGCTTCGGCTGCTTAGCAACATCAATCCCGTCGATGGTCGCCGTGCCGCCATCAATTGTCCTCAGTGCCTCCAGCATTTCTAGCGTCGTCGTCTTGCCAGCACCATTCGGCCCGAGGATGCCGAAAATCTCGCCTTTCTTGACCTCAAACGACACGCTGTCGACGACATTCTTGCCATCGTACGTCTTGACGAGTTGGTCAACTGTTATGATTGGTTCGGGTTGAGCCATATAAATTCCTTTCTACTCCCTAACAGAGAAACATCGCGCACGGTGATTGCTCACTTTTGAGATTATTATATCACAAGAAACCCTATTTCATCGGTGCAGTTTTGAATAGAGTCCACGCTGCTAGCATAGAGTAATTAACAATCTGACCGTTAGAAATCATCTGCTCAAGTTTGTTAATTTCTAACCAACTACTGGAAATAAACTCTGTTTCATCCGGTTGGAGTGAATAATTATCTTGAAAAGCGCCGCGCGCATAAACAACGTACAGCTTGGCATTGGTACGGCGATTGTCGGCATAAAACCAACCAATTTGCTGAAAATCTTCCGCCGAAATATTAGATTCCTCCGCTAATTCACGCTGGGCAGCTTGCTCGGGAGTCTCGCCTTCTTCAATTTTACCGCCAGGAAATTGATACAATATATCATCAACCGGATACGAATATTCCCGCTGAATAAGTACTTTGCCGCCGTTTTGGCAAATGATAATCACGCCGCCTTTACCCTGATATACTTGCCGCAAATATAACGACCTTTTACCATCTGGCAGCTCTACCTTATCCTCTGCCAATACTATCCGCGAATGCGTAAAAATTATTTGCGACGACAAACGGCGCCATTTCTGCGGTTTGCTGTGTCTATTCATCTTTATGGAACTCTGTTAAATGATTTGGCTTGATATTTGAAAGGTATGTTTCACACCTTATCCATTGCTTAAACATAACATTTGCCTCAATTACATTTTAACAGTCAAACAACTTTCGCGATATAATTATTACATGAAGCACCAGCAGGCGGCGGCACCCAAATTTTTCTCAAAGAAACGCTGTATTATCTTAAGCGTAATTACACTGTTGCTTGTTACATCGGGCGCAGTCATTGCTCAGCCGAAAATTGCCGATAAATTATCGTCTCTCATTAATTCCGTACGCCTCGATAGGTCGCCTGGCGAAGCGGTTTTTCCAGATATTGATACGGCAAGTTTAAGCCCAACTCGCCAAAAAATTATCAGCTTAGCAAAGACTGAATTTAAGGCGCAATCCGCTGGCACTAAGTTCAGCCAGGGCGCCGAGGAGGCGTGGTGCGCTAACTTTGTGAGCTGGATCATGTATCAAGCGGGCGCGCCGCTGAAAAATCCGCATACTGGCGGCTGGCGTATCCCGGGGACGTTTACCTTGCGCGAATACTACGAGACGAATGGTCGGTTCAAGCCTGCTAATTACGGCTACCAACCGCTTCCTGGCGACGTGGCAATTTACCGCAATTCGTCAGTATTCGGCGACCACACTAACATCGTCTTAAAAAATGATAACGGCGTGCTGACTACTGTCGGCGGCAACGAGGTGAACCGCATTCGCGTGTTCGTCAATCATGACAAGCAATATGACGGGCTGCTGGGATACGGCGTACCAACAAATAACTAACTTTTCCAGTCAGTGCTGTGTTCTTAAACTAAAACGTAGCCAGCTTATCGTTTCCGCAAGAAGAATCCGCCCAGCGCGCAAGCCGCCACGATACTAACCACAGTGATTTTCCAAAACATCAGTGGATCATTATCACCAGGCACCGGCACGTTCATGCCAAACAACCCAGCAATCATCGTTGGGATAGTCAGCGCCACGGTGATCACCGTCAGCAGGCGAATTGTCTCGTTCAGGCGGGTGTCCATCACCGCCCGGTAGCTATCGCGCACATTAGTAATGGTTCGCAGCAAGCTCTTACAGCGGGCAATTACCTGCTCCAAATCGATCGACAAATCCTCGACATCCTCTTTATCATCCGCCCGCAGGCGCAGACCGCTGGTCGCCAGCAATTTCTCGACCGCCCAGTTCATTGGGATCAGCGCGTCTAGGTAATCATTCAATTTGCGCTCGTATTCCGCCAGAGTAGCAATATCTTTAACCCGCAGCGTGTGAATATTATCGGTAGCCGCTCGCATCTGGCGATTAATCGCTGCCACCCGCCGCTGATATTGCCTAGATATTGCGTCAATCATATCAACCAGTAGTTCAACTGGACGGTCGGTACGCGAACGTGCTTGGTCGATAAACGGCTGCCACAACCTGCCCAAGCTATCGCGCGACAAGGTTACGGCATAGTCCTTATTCAAACAAAACAAAATCGGCGTGGTAAAATCATTAAAGTCATCATCAGTATCTGGTAATCGGGCGATTAGATACGTCCAATCGTCGCCAATCTCCAGGCGCGGCACCTCATGCGGATCAAGCGCGTCGCTCAGCAAATCATTATCAAGCCCCAGCGACAACAACTCAGCCAGCTCATCCTCGTTCGGACGTTCGCAGCGCACCCACGAACCTGCCCGCAGGCTTTCCAGCGGCTTGATTTGCTGATTTTTAGCACTTGAATGAAGATACTGTAGCATTCCCTTTTTATACTATAATTTACTGATATTTTCAATGATTTTGGCGTCCTGCGGGCAGAAAATCTACTATAGCACTTTTGGAATCCCCTATAGCAGTTTTATGAAAGTCCTATAGCAAATTGCGGGCTACCCGGCCTTTCTCAAAAGTACCGTGTTGGTTTTCTAAAAGTAAGCTGTTGGTTTTGAAAAAGTACCGTGTTGATTTTAGCAGCAGCCCAGCAACCCTAATATATTACAAATGTTATACTATATCTATGCCTGCCAAAAAATCACTAAAGAAGCCGCCAGCGAAAACACTGGCGAGCAAAGCCGATAAACCTAAATCAGCTAGCAATAAAGCAACCAAAACCAAACATGCCCGCCGTATAGCAAAAACAAAAACTAAGCCTGCCAAATGGCGAAACGCGCTGATAGCGATATTGTTATTGACGGCAATGGCAGCGGTTTTATCGGGGCTAGTTTACGCATATTTTAACCAGCTGTCGCCGCGCCGCCCGACTGCTTTATCTGACGAGCAATACTATTTCACCGATTCGCGCTACTCCGGAATTCGTTCTAAATTCGTAACGCGCCAGACTAACCGCGAGAAAGTTTCGATTGAATATCCGCTGACTAAAAACAATAAGATCAATAAAACCGTCGCCCAGGCAATTGACCGCGCTGACAGCGATTTCCGCTATGCCGCCACTAATATTCTGACGTTCGACCAGCCGCTGACCGAAACGATTAGCTACCAAGTGACGCATAATAATTCGGTAGCTTTATCGATCATTGTCAATATCAAGCAAGATATGCACGGCGCGCATCCGGTGTCGCTAGCGCATTTTTGGACGTTTGATAAAAAATCTGGCGAAATGATTAGCCTGAGCGATTTGACCGAGCAATCAGAGAAAGCGACTGAGGAAATCGTGGCGGCTGCCCGAAATAATATCAATGAGATCATCAAGCAGCGCCAGCAGGCAGAGCTGGATCTCAATGAAACGATCACCCAAGAAACGCTATCGAATTTCGTTATTACCGATGGCGGAAATAGTCTAGCTTGGCCAATCGGACAGGCGTCGCTCTTGCCGTCAGCCTACGGCGAAATGACAATCAAAGTGCCGATCGCCGCCGTTGCTAAATATCTGCAAAACCCGACAGCCCGGAAACTGGCTAACATCCCCAAGCCGCCCGAGCCAAAACCAAATCCAGCACCCGCCGCGCCGACAGCCGCGAATTCTGGGGGTAAAGTGATTGCCTTAACCTTTGACGACGGGCCGGGACCGTACACCGCGCAGCTGCTGGATATTTTGGATCAACATGGCGCTAAGGCCACCTTTTTCCTGATTGGCAGCAAAGTTTCCGCGCAAGCCGACGTATTGCGGCGCATGCACGCGCGCGGTCACCAACTGGGCAATCATTCGTGGTCGCACCCAGAGCTGCCCAAGCTGCCGGTTGACCAAATTGCCGGTGAAATTGACCGTACCAATGACGCCATCAAGCAAGCCACCGGCGTCACACCAACTGTTATGCGCCCGCCTTATGGTGCGGTCAACAGCGCTGTCTTGGAGCAGCTTCGCCTGCGGGGCATGTCGTCAATCTTGTGGTCGGTCGACACCCGCGACTGGGCCGATCGCAATAGCGACATCGTCTGCTCGCGCGCCGTCGCTGGCGCCCATCCTGGAGCCATCATCTTGATGCACGACATTCACCAAACGTCAGTTGGTGCCGTGCCGTGTATCCTTAACGCGCTGAAACAGCAGGGATATTCGTTTGTGACCGTACAAGGGCTAATTGGCAATATGGCAGCGGGAGTTGGGTATCCGTAGAATCATAGCTAGATATTACAGATACTCGTCGCAGCAACTATTCTGCTTTATCCACCTCAAAAACCTTATATTTCGAGGCCGCACCGCGCACTAATTTTACCTTTGACGGCGCCACGCCAAAATGCTTCGCCAGTAACTTCGCTGCGGCGGCGTTCGCCCACCCCTCAACAGCCGGCGCCTTGGTGTAAATCGTTAGCGAACCGTCATCATTCGCCACCACTTCTTCACGGTGGCGGGAGTTGGGCTTGAGCTGGACGGAGATTTTCATACAATTTGATTATTTCTAAACCAAAAATTCATCGACATATACAAATTAGCCGTCTTAATACTTATCCAAAATCTTCAAAATAGCGTCTGAAAGCTCATCAAACTCTTGTTGAGCCTTCGCAATATTTTCGCGAGAACCGGGCTGTGTTGCCTCTGCCTCATTGGGATTAATGTTAAAAATCGCAACACCTGATTCGTGTGTAATTGCTGGCAATCGACCGTAATCCTGAATATCGTGCAGCGACGCGCGGCTACTAGACGCAACCAGTCCGTTCCGACAATGGCGTTCGCTCAAGAATCTTTGGACTCGTTCTGGAATTTGATCAATCCACTTGCGATGGTCTCTGATTGGTTTTTGGCCATACACATTGTACGAATTTAGGATATAACCAATAAACAACCCTTCGCCGCTCAGTACAAATTGACTTTCAATACCGCTACTTAACGCTTTACCAGTATTACGCCAGTTGATTTTCCACTTTTCAAACATGATACCAAGGTTCTCAATGCCCTGCAGACTAAGTGCATCAGGCATTAGCGGTACAACAAAATAATCGCCGCCAAGCAAGATTACTCGATTCAGCAACCCTAACGTCGGCGAGGTATCAATCACAAAGACATCAACTTGATCGCTCAAGCCTTTTTCGCGCAGGAAACGATCTATTGCGCTCGTTTGGAAATAGCCAAGCTGCTCGCCAGCCGCAGCTGAGTTGTAGCCAGTCGATAAAACATTCTCATAATCGCTTAGCCGCATATCGCCACGTAGTAAATACAGATTATCGGGCGCGCCCTTAGCTTGCTCGAATTGTGCTGCCAAATCAATATCCGACCCTCCCTCAATCACTCCGCGCAGCACATCATAAATAGTCTTACTTATCTCTGAGAAAATCGTATTCTCGTAATATTCTTCGCCAAGCGCCAACCGCGTCAAATTACACTGCGGATCAAGATCAACCAGCACCGTCTTATAACCCTTGTTAGCAAACTGCACCGCAGTGTTATACGCCAGCGTTGTTTTACCAACGCCGCCCTTATTATTAAAGAAAACCAGTTTTTTAGAGCGAGGGAACTTCATATATTGATTTTAGCATAGAGATAGGTAACCCCTATGATATAATAATGAAAATGAAAACTGTTGTTGCGGCCTTAATAGAAAAAGATGGCAAGTATCTATTAGCCAAAAGAAATTCGGATAAACCACTTGGTGATTTATGGGAGTTTCCTGGTGGAAAAGTTGAAATCGGCGAATCAGAACCAGAGGCCTTGAAACGCGAGATTATCGAAGAGTTTAATGCTGTAGTTGACGTTAATAAATTACTAGCTGAAGCTAAAATTGATGACAAAACTGTATTAAAACTATATGCCTGCAGACACAATCTTGGCGGCTATCACACCAAAGAACACTCAGAGATTGCCTGGCTTGACAATATCAACGCAGCAAATAACTATGAATTAGCACCAGCTGATATTAGCTACTTGAGCAAATAACTAATACTACACCACGACTTCACGAATTACAAGTTGGTAAATACTACACCAACAATGATATCCATCGTATATTTTCAGTTAGTACGCAAAGTGGTATGCGTAGATCTAAACGCACGAATAGCCTGGTTTTGATTGCTAGACATGACCATAATAATCCGTACGAAGATAAGTGGGGAGCAGATGGTATTATACACTATACTGGTATGGGGCTATCCGGTAATCAATCTATCAACTATTCGCAGAACAAAACTTTAGCTGAATCACGAAGCAACGGCATCAACGTTTATTTATTCGAATCAAATAAGCCAAACGAATACACCTATAGCGGGAAAGTAGAGCTTGCGAGTGATCCATATTACAAAACCGAAGAAGATGAAAATGGACATGAAAGACAGGTTGTAAAATTTCCTTTACGTATCTGTAAATAAAGTATTTTTCATTAAATATGCGGGGTGTTTAATTACTAGAACGATATCACCTCCAACTCCCGCGGCAAAATCTCCTGCACTTCTACCGAGCCCGCTACCAAATGGTAATCGTGCAACTTTGACGGCAAATCACGCTCGACCGAACGCCAATTGACTGGGCGATTTTCATCAAAGTAATCCAGCAATTCCGCATTCAAAAAATGGTCGCGCGGCAGATCCACCGAACCGTCCTGATTGACGACCAGCGCTATCGACAAGCCCGACGTCACACCATCTTCATTCTTGACATACGCCGCCGTCACCAAATGAACCAGCGGCTCAAACTTCAATACTGACTGATCACTCGCTTCCACCTGCGCTTGGCGGCGGCGCGCTAGTTGCTGACTGATTTTTGTTGTCAATTCCTCAACACTCGGCTTACCATCGCCAGCTCGGCAATAATCGCAACCATCCGCCGCCTCGACATATTCCAATAGCAAATCCATATCGATGTCAGTATCCTTAACGCCGTTTTGCAACAATTGCTCCACCATTTCATGCAGTGCACCCAGTAAACTATAATCATTCGCATTTCTGGCAGCATCACCAATACGGATGATGGCGCGAGCGATGGTAATAGGATTTTTAGACTTACTCATACACCTATTGTACCCTGATCTATCATAATTATATGCATCAATCTAGCAAACTCGCTCCGCCAGCGTCATACGTCGCGCGTTTTTGACTCCACTCGTTACCATAACGCTTGGCTTGCTCCAATACCATGTCAGTTGCCAATGTCTGTTGATCTGGCGGGTAACCATATTTTGCCAACGTCTTTTTAACGTTAACTTTCAACTTTGCCTGAACATTCCTGCGCTCTGCCCAATCAATCGTCGCATCTCGACGAACTTGCTCTAGTAACACTTTTGCGATATCACGCAGTTGCGCGTCACCCAGTACTTCACGAGCACTGCCATTTTCAACCAGCGCATCGTAAAAGATAATCTCATCCTCGCTGAGGCCATCAACCACTCCGTTCTCAACAGTCTGGCGAATTTTCTGTCCAATGTTGATTAATTCCTCAATCACCTGCGCTGCCTCAATCGTCCCATTTCTATACCGTGTCAAGGCTTGATTGAGCAAGTCAGAGAACTTAGTGTCCTTGGCATAATTTCTCGAAAATCGTAGTTTAATTTCATCAGCAAGCAGCTTTTGCAGCGCTTCCACTGCCAAATTCTTGCGCTCCATGTGACGAATTTCTGCCAAAAACTCATCGCTCAAAATCGACAGTTCCGGCTTTTTGAGCCCTGCCGCCTCAAACACATCAACCACACCGACTGGCGCAATTGCTTTATCAACAATTTGTTTCAGCGCGCTGCGATACTCAGCATCAGTCACCATCGCTGAGCTCGACACTTTCTCCAGCCGGGCTTTCACCGCCTGAAACAGCGCCACTTCTTCGCGAATTTTCAGCGCCTCAGGCCTCGGCATCGCCAATGCAAATGCTTTACTCAGTTCCAAAACATGCTGCTTCAACCGCTTCTCACCATCTTCCAATCCTAAAATATATTCTTCTGCATCCAAGATAATTTGCAGTTGCTGGCTAGTTGGTGCGGTAAAATATCGCTGATAATCAAAGTTACCAAATAAATCGCGCACCACTTCATAACGCATCTGCAGCTGCGCCACCGCTTCAGCAATATCAAGCTGCGGTGCGCCCTGCCCACCACTCCGCGTATAGTCAGAAATAGCATCGCGCAGCGCCCCTGCCACACCCAGATAGTCAACTACCAAGCCACCAGTTTTACCCGGAAACACTCGGTTGACTCGTGCAATTGCCTGCATCAAATTATGGCCCTTCAACGGTTTATCCAGATACATGGTGTGCATATTCGGCACATCAAATCCCGTCAGCCACATGTCACACACAATCACGAGTTCAAGCGGGTCATTTGGATCTTTGATACGCTTTTCGATCGCCTTTACCCTTTGTTTATTACGAATATGCGGCTGCAAATGGTCAGGGTCGCTAGCACTACCGGTAATAATCACCTTGATCACGCCGCGTGCGTCATCGTCACTATGCCAATCGGGGCGATACGCCACGATTCTTTCATACAAATCAGCCGCGATACCGCGACTCATCGTCACGATCATACCCTTACCGCTCAGCACACTTTGCCGAGCCTCAAAGTGTTCAATGATATCCAAGGCGATAGTATTCAGCCGCTCACTATTACCGACGATGGCTTCTTTTTGTGCATACTCGGCCTTCAGCGCATCCTGACGGCTCAATTCTTCGCCTTCCAGCAAATCATCAACTTCCTTATCTAGCCACTGCCGTGTCGCCTCGTCCATATTCAAATCAACCAGCCGACTCTCATAATAAATCGGCACAGTTGCACCATCTTTCACCGCCTGCTCGACATCATAAATATCGATATAGTCGCCAAACACTGCTGGCGTTGACTTATCGTCCGTTTCAATCGGCGTACCCGTAAAGCCAATGTAGCTCGCGCCCGGCAAGGCATCGCGCATATACTTGGCATAACCATATACCAGTTGGGCGTCACTGGCTCGGACATGCGCCTTCAAGCCATATTGACTGCGGTGCGCCTCATCTGCCATCACGATAACGTTGCGTCGATCAGTCAAAACTGGTAATTTATCCTCGTCATCCTCAGGCGAGAATTTTTGGATTGTTGTGAAGATAATCCCACCTGCTTCGCGCTGCAACAGCTTCCTCAGCTCACTGCGTGAATTAGCTTGCTTTGGATCTTCTCCCAGCAGTTCGCGACAGGCGCTAAACGTACCGAATAATTGACCATCAAGATCATTACGGTCAGTCACCACCACGATGGTCGGATTATGCAAATTACGCGACTTCGTCAGCTTGCCAATATAAAACACCATACTCAAGCTCTTGCCCGACCCTTGCGTATGCCAGACTACGCCAGCCCGCTGGTCACCACGTTCACTACTAGCTGTCAGTGTCCGATCAAGTGCTTTATTCACCACCCAATATTGATGATAGGCGGCGACTTTTTTGATTAGCTTATCGCAGTCGCTCCGCTCAAATACGATAAAATTCTGCACCACATCCAGCAAGCGTTCAGGCGTACACGCACCGCGCAGCAACACCTCCAACATCGGTACATTACCAACTTCTTTCTCGCCATCAATCGTTTTCCACGGCATCATTCGTTCCAGCGGACTGGTGATCGTGCCCATCTCCGCCTCTAGTCCATCACTGGTCACACACAGTTCATTGAACCGAAATAAGTCGCTAATCTCGCGCTTATACGTCTGGATTTGCTGATACGCTGCTACCAAATCCGCCTTCATATCGGCCGCATTTTTTAGTTCAATCACCACCAGCGGCAAGCCATTCACAAACAGCACAATGTCCGGCCGGCGATTATAGTCGCCCTGCAGAACCGTCAGCTGATTCACCGCCGCAAAATCATTGTTTCTCGGCGAAATAAAATCAACCACCCGCACGATATCGTGTTTCACTTCGCCGCTCGATGTGTGGTATTGCACCGGCACACCAGCCACCAGCAGTTGATGAAACTCGTGATTATTCTCAATCAAGCTCGGTTTACTAATCTGCGTCAAACGCCGCATCGCTTCATTTAAAGCTGGTTCTGGAATGTGCGGATTGAGCCGCACCAAAGCACTATATAGACGCCCAGGCAATACCACCTGCCGCAGCTCACGCTCAGCCACAGCACCATCCGGACCAATGTCCGGTCCGTGCAAAATCTGCCAACCGAGATTAGCCAGGATATCAAGTGAGTATTGTTCGATTTGGGATTCGGTCATACTATAGGTATTCTAACAAATTGAGATCAAGAGAGCACTAGCAACCAGAGAACTTTCTCATAATTTCTGAAAATTGATCATCAATAATCTTTTGCCACTTTGTAGTCTCGTTAGGCTCACAAATCTCCTCTTTAGAATAGATCAGGAGCACCCTTGCAACACATAATCTGTCGTTCAAGAAAACTATAGCCCGATTGCCTGAACTTTTTGCAGAATCCTTCGTTCCAGCAACCTTGAAATATAATTTAATGATCCGGCCCGCATCTGATGCATGAATTGTTTCTGCTTTATCAGTGAGAATATGTTGTTCTATATGTTCAAGCACAAACTCTATAGACTTTTGCGTAGCCCGCCACTGCCTATCACTGTGCCGCTTGGCTATATTTTTAATGTAATGCCTTTTTGTGTAAGGATCAAACTGTACTAGATATCGGCCGCTGGTATACATGGTCAGGATCCTCTTGAATTATAGCGTCATATGGGATTAATTCACTTGGTCCACAATAGCGCCATGGCAATTGACTGTGGGTGTAGTCGACTATCGTCTGCGTGTTAGCCGTCTTCCACTGAGCTGCAATTTCTCTGAGCCGCTTGTCTTGCGCTTCTGAAAGGAGGTTATTATTTACCGGATCAAGTTCCTCGTTAAGACTGATCATCATTGCCTTGCCTCGAACTTTAATATCTATCTCTTCTGTATCGTACATTTCATCAATAACACGGAAAAACTCATCTGGCACTGGGCCTTGTGCAATTCTACGATACTGCAGCCCGCTCACAGAATCTAAATTGTCGTAATACCATGAAAAATCAAGAAGATAAAGTAACTTAGCTAATTTTGTTTTAGGAATCCTACCATCACCATCCGCACCAGCATACTTAATGAATCGACGAATCATCTCTTTGTAACGACCCTTATCGTAGTCAATACTCGGTTCACTATTCATGAAAATAATATCAAAACTAGTGCCCAACTCCTCAGACAACTTTTGCGCCTCAACGACCGTTAGGTCCTTTGTGCCCATCTCCACCTTGTCATAGGAGGGCCGGCTCATACCTAGCACGTCAGCCATATATTGTTGACTAAGACCACGACTCTCACGTAGCCTTTTGATCCCACTTTTATCGCCCATAGACTATTTCTCCTACTTTTATATTACAATCGTAGCAAATTTTACTACTTATGTAAACATTTTTTATTATTTATTTATTTTATTGATCAATCTATTTTACATATTTTTTATTTCTTATCTGTTTATAATGCTTATGATAACATTTGCTAATAAATTTTGCAATTGCACTATTCTAAAGACCGTGCTATACTATGAGCATCCGATTTGAATTAAACATAAAAATGTGTGAAGAATCGGGGGCTGGAGGGAAAATCCAGTAAAATAATAACGGTACAAATCTAGAAAACCGCCAGAATAACTGACGGTTGATACACAAAATTTGACGGTTTCGTGTATCTCCTAGCGTACCATTAATGCGCTCTATGCGCAAGTTAGGAGGTTTTGCCAATGGCATACTCAAAATCAAAACAAATCCACACCGTCCCTCGTCCGGGCGGTTGGGGAAATAAGAGCTCTGGCGCATCAAGGATCGCTAAGCTCTACCCAAACAAGGCAGCAGCTCAGGCAGCAGGACGTAAAACTGCCATTAATCAAAACGCCGAACATATCATTCACAATAAAGACGGCAAGATCGGATCGCGCAATAGCTATGGCAATGACCCGCATCCGCCGAAAGGATAATAATATGAGTGTAAAAATAATATCTTATGATTTAGGCTCTCCTGAAAAATTTGAAGATTACGAAGATTTGATTGGATATATAAAAGTTTAGGATCATGGGCTAAACCACTATATTCCGTATGGTTCGTTGATACAAACAAGACTGTTACTAAAATACGAGACGGAGCCAAGCGTCACATAGACAGCAATGATAAGATATTTGTTGCCGAATGGGATACAGAATCTGTATGGGCATCTTACAATCTACCAAAGAGTGTGACGGATTGGCTACGCAATAGATAGCTCCAAGCATAAAACGAGCCCTTACTTTTGGGCTCGTTTAGATCACCTAATTTTTTCATAGTCTTCTCGCCTTTTTTCTAATAGATTTCATGCTATCAGAATCTTTATCTATTTCAAATTCATCATTGTTAGCTTTTTCTCTCAGGATATTCAGAACCTCGCGAGAGTATTTTTTATAAGTCACTTGTCCAGCCTTTAATGAATACATATATTCATCACCTTGAAGGTTAAAATATCTTACTAGTGCTAAAGCATTCGCTGCGGCTGATTTGCTTGGAAATCCCAACTCTTCTCCTAGTTGTTTTGTGGTTAATTGATATTTAATTTCAGGATCAATATTTCGCTCTACCACACGAGCCGAGCTAGCCTCAACCTCACCGATGATCTTCAATGTTGGAGCACCGGCCTTCTCATTGAACTCTCCTTCTTTTATATACCTCAAATCTTTCATTATTGATTCATCTATAATAACTCGTCCACCAGGAGCGCTAACTATCCCATCCGTCAAGCTCAATATAGCTGCATTTTCGATACCAACTGTACCTGCCTGCTTCACAAGATTCATCCAACGCTTAGCCTCTGCATCTCTTTGATCATCGATAATTTTTTGTAGTTCAGTAGACCTAATAGACTCAGACCTAGCGCCATTCCGGAAATATATGACACCGTCCTTCAAATCACTACCAATAGTCCTGGTACATATTACAGGTTTTATCTGAGATTGCCTTGTATATATCCAACCGATCTTCTTATTATCTACTTCCAAGGTTTCAAACTCATAACTAAGAGTATGAGATAGAGTGGATTTTGCAAACTCAGAAATTTTTTCTGAGGTGAGATTTTCAAAGGCTTGACCTTGCAATCCAATAACTTCTCGAGGCGAATCTTTTATGCCAAAAACCAGAAACCCGCCTTGATTGTTAGCAAATGCAGCCATTGTTCTGATGTATTCCGCATTATTTTGCCAATTAAAAGCTTCTTTGAAGTCTAACTTTGTTGATTCACGTGATTTAACATATCCCCTAGAATCTAATGCTAGTATTTTTGTTTTTACATATTCTCTAATCATTTCTATATCATTCACGCTTCAATCTCTCCAGAAATTAATTTTGGTAAAAGTGAGTCACGAAGACTGGTGAGGGTTTGAATTTGTTCATTATTTGACACAATCATATTCAGTAGATCTATAGCGATTTCTTCAAATTGACTCATTATATTAGTGGGTGGTATTTTTATCTTCAATTTACCAGTTTCAATTGGGCTTAGGTTCTTCTGGGCTGTACCTTTCGATATACCAACCATTCGACCTTTCATTATTTTTGACCGAAACAGGAAGTACGTGTAAGCTTGACTCTCATCACCGACAAGTTTTGCCACGCGCTGGTTTAATAAGTAATCACGACCCACCACAATACACACCCTACCAACATTTCCAGTCAAAGAAAGGATAATATCTCCGCTTTTCAAATGAACATACTCTGGTGTTTTATCAGGCGACGGCTCGCTTAAGCGGTCAGTACAATCTTTAATAAAACTACCGTCCTGTACATTCTTGATAGTCACTAGTCCATATTTACCACTAATGTCAAAGTCTTTACTCTTGAATGCAAACCCAGAATAAATACGCACTACATCAGACACCTTACCACTTTCCCAACTCTTCGCCGCAGGATTATCAACAAAATAATGGCGAAAGAGGGTTTGGCCGAGCTGCTCGAGGGTTTCGTTCATGCGGCGATTGAGTTCAATTTTTTCATCAAGACTGCCGAGGATATTGGCAATTTTCTTTTGTCGGTCGAGTGGCGGTAGGTTAACAGATATATTCTTCACTGTTTTTGAATTTACCGCCGTAGCTATAGACGAAGTTGAACTAAGCGAGCCAAAATTAAAGTTTTTTAGATAGTAATACAGATAATTCTTATCGACCATATCTGGGTCTTTTATAGGTAATTGAGCTATAGCCTCATTGGAACACATGTCATATTCTGTAAAACCAAGTCTCCCAACGGTTAGCTTAAAGCTCATCAAAAGAGTGCCTGCTGGAATAATTGGGATATTAAATTTCTTGATAGCATCCACTGTCAGAAACTCACTCGTTTGGCTGATATATTTGCCCGTATTGCCCATATCTTTAATAGAGACCCACTTCATACCATGAGATTCACTAAACCATTGCGGTTGCTTACGAGGCGGAGTACGGCCAATTTTTATATCACAAATGTCGCCTAGCAAAACAGTCCGCGTCATTTTCTTCTCTCCATAAGCTTGCGGATCTTTTCGGTTTCATTAGCGAGCTTTTTTCTTGCGCTTTCATTTCTATCTGTAAACTGCATTCTTGGTAAGCTTACAAAATCAAGCAAAAACTGATCAGTGTATGACTTATCACCAGCAGAGTTTTTGTACGAGACTTTTACAAAAGTATTCTTTGATAGCATTTCATCAACTTGACCAACCATAGATAGAATAAAATACCGACGAGATGATTTTGCGGGAAGCATACGAATACCTTTTTTAATTACATCAAATTCGCCTAATGTTTTCTTGGTTCCATTTGAATATTCCATAGGTATTGGGTCACCAGTAGTGTTGAACGTAATATCTCTAGCAAAACCTCCGCCTTCATTGCAGATAACAAGATTGATAAAACTTATGTCTTGTTTGTAATTCTCCACATACACTATAACCCTAGGTCGAATCATCTGCTCGTTAGTTTCGTTGTTTTGCCGAGCAGAGCGATAAGACTGTATGGCGGCGATAACAGCCACAATTGCCGCCATCATTGTTCCAACTGCGCTAATTATTTGCGCCCAATCAGTAAGTGTAAATTTATCCATTTTGATTTCCTATCCGTATCACTTTTTACCTTCGACAAAATCTTCGTAGCCAACATACATGACATAACCAATATAATCACAGGGTGTAGCAGCGGCAATTCCGACTTGTTGAACTACGGGGCTCCTATGTTTTGATTTCTTTGATTTATTAGTAATCAGGCGTGAATTTTTAAGCTCTCCAATATATCGGCCACTGTTGCAGGAGTAAATTTCGTTGCCAACAAAATATCCTACATTCTCACCATCAGCCCTAAATAGGCGATCGCCGTCTTGATATCCATAATATTTACCGCCCCAAGTCCATAGCCACTTCATATTAAACCTCTCTCACTGTTAATTTGCTATGCATATCTTGCATAACATTATATGGCAATAGATGCATATTTTTCAGTCGCCCAACCACCACACCTGGGTGTATTTGGATTTCGTTTGCAAAATGTATAATGGAGAGTCGCGAAAAGTCACCTTTAAGTAAAAACTCATCTATGTGTTTTTTTGGTATCAAAGTTTCGCTTGCAAATTTATCAGCCTCTAGCTCTTCGGCGGTTTTTTCATTATCTTTGGTAAAACTGATGAATTTATCTCGCTTTCCGTGTTTTAAAACGTGTCCAATCTCGTGCAAAAGCGTAAACCACACCTTGTCAGCATCTCGTCCGTATGCGCTAAGTTCGATAACGGGATTGTCACCCATCCAGCGCGTCGCACCACTTGCCTTAGTTCCCGGAAAGTGACGTACAGCCACCAATACAACCCCAGCACCCGCCAAATCTCGTTGCAGTTCACTCCAGAAATCACCTTGAGTATAAGTAGTATATGCACGTATCTTTGGGAGTAATTCCTTTAGCTTTTCTGCGTCATGCGGAGCTATATCTATACTGTCTGCAAGTTTCTTTGCCTCGAGCTCACCACAGCGTAGCCAAGCTGCTAGACTTTCCGACTTTGCATCTAGCTCCACTACACCCCTTCGCCAAGCCGTTGCTTCCGTTGTAGATACAGCGCTCAAAGAGTTAACTCCAAAGAATTTCCATAGCTCTCTAACCTTATCAATCGACTTTGTTTTTTTATCTACCATGCCTCGTTTCACGAGTTCAGTGTATGGAAATTTTTTTACATAATTTACTTCAGTAGCTGCGAGTTCATCGTTCTTTAGACGAGCCAACGTTTGATCGTAGTTTGTTTGGAGGTTATTCCAAAATGACGGATCACCCCCGATAGCATTTGATAATTTGACGGCCATGTCTGACGTTATCGAGGCCTCACCATTTACAATGCAAGAGATATGTTTTTCGGTTACGCCAGTGCGCTCAGACAAATTTTTCTGAGTCATATCAAGTGAATCCAAAAAACGATTTATCGTTCGTCCTGGATGTATTGCCGTATTTGATTGAAAGCCCATAACATTGCCTCCTATTTTGTTAATTATGGTAATTAATGCACAATTCTTCAATTGTTATTTTCGTTATCGACTTGTAGCTCGATATGTGATATCCAACCTCTCCCTCCTTGTGATTAGGTCTAAAAATTACCCTATGCGTCTTGTCGATATGTACAGAAAATGATCCTTTACGATCACCTCTTAAGGGATGCGGGTGGTACGGAACCTGAGGAACAAGAAATAAATTCTCCGCTGCGACAAGCGCGTTTAGCGTTTCGAGTATATCATTTCCCGTACAATGTGCTTTTTCCTTCCTTGCAAGCTTATCGAGCAGCAAAATATCATTCGCTATCCTCTCTAACTTTTCGTTGGAAAAATCTATTGTCATTATACTACCTATGCCATCAAAATATCAATATTTTAGTTTACCTATTTGGTAATTATTATAGCACAATTTATTTCTATCAATAAACCCGTCAAACAAAAGCCTGTGTTTCTCATCGTTGAGTTGAGCGATCTCCTTAGATAAAATACTGTGCTCCCTCTATTTATTCATTTGTAAAGTGTACCTGTAGCACTAGCATTAGACCGCCCAGGAAAGCTTTTGAACACCAGAAATGAAGGCTTATTTTTCTTACCTATACTATTATTCTGTTTTGATTTTCTCCAAATTGGCCTTGATTTTCGCCTCGAGCTCGTGACTCCTGGTAAACTGCTCGTTGAGTTCGGTGGTCAGGCGGGCAATTTTGTTGGCAAACGGCTCGCCATCCTCCTTAACCTCCTCAACACCCACGTAGCGACCAGGTGTCAGTACGTAATCATGCTGCTTGATTTCTTCTAGATCAGCGACTTTACAGAAACCTGGCTGGTCAGTGTAATCCGCACTAGCAGTTTTGTAATCCTGATATGTCTTCGCCACCCGAGCAATGTCTTCTGCAGTCAGCTCACGGTTGCGGCGGGTTACCATTTTACCCAAATTACGCCCATCGATGAACAGCACTTTGCCGTGACGATTGGCACGATCACGCGACACAAACCACAAGCAGCATGGTATAGCGACGTTAAAAAATAACTGGCTAGGCAATGTGACGATAGCGTCAACCATATCATTGAGCACTAACTGCTTACGGATATCACCTTCGCCGCCAGTTTGACTGCTCATACTCCCGTTTGCCAACACAAAGCCTGCCGTACCGCGCGGGCTCAAATGGTGAATCATATGTTGAATCCACGCAAAGTTAGCGTTACCCTTTGGTGGCAGACCATACTTCCAGCGCGGGTCAGCCTGCAAGTGCTCTTGACCCCAGTCGCTAATGTTAAACGGCGGATTGGCCAAGATATAATCAGCTTTCAGGTCGGGAAGCTGGTCATCCATCAAGGTGTCGCCGCGTTTGATATTCACATCAATTCCCCGAATTGCCACGTTCATTTTAGCGAGTCGCCAAGTGGTTTCGTTCAGCTCCTGACCATACACCGCGATATCGCTGACACGACCAGCGTGCTCCTCGACAAACTTCTCACTCCAGACGAACATACCACCACTACCGCAACATGGGTCGTACACGCGCCCGCTGTATGGCTCAAGCACTTCTACCAGCAGCTTCACGATGGAGCGCGGCGTGTAGAATTCACCGCCGTGTTTGCCCTCGCTGTCGGCAAACATACCCATAAAATATTCGTAGACTTGACCAAGTAAATCTTTGGAGCTGGCAGTGTCGAATTTGATATTGGTAAATAAATCGATGAGTTCACCCAAGCGACGCTTATCTAGAGCTTCACGAGCATAATTTTTCGGCAAAACACCCTTCAAGCTTGGGTTGTCACGTTCAACTGCCTCCATAGCACTATCGACTAGCACGCCAATTTCTGGCTGCTTGGCGCTCGCCACCAGGTGTTCCCAACGAGCCTCCTTGGGAATCCAAAAAACATTATCCGCCAAATACCAATCCCGGTCTTCAGGATCATAATTCTCATCAATCGCCGCCTGATATCGCGCCGAAAACGCATCTGAAACATATTTCAGAAAAATCAGCCCCAGCACCACATATTTATAGTCCGACGAACTGATATTGCCCCGTAGTTTATCCGCTGCAGCCCACAACTGCCTTTCAAGCTCCCTCATGTTCATATGTGTAATTATATCAGATTCGAGGGTCGTTTACTCTGAGTGTATCAGACTCTTGTAGCTAGTTTTCGTAATAATAATATGATCATTAAGCGTAATGCCAAGCAATTTTCCCGCTTCTGCCAACCTACTAGTAACATCTTTATCAGCCTGACTCGCCTCCAAACTCCCGCTCGGATGATTATGTGCCACGATGATGCTGGCGGCGCGGTCGGCGATGGCGTCGGCGAAGACCTCGCGCGGGTGCACCAGGCTGGCAGTCAGCGTGCCAATGGTCACCACCCGCTTGGCAATCAAACGATTCGCACCATCCAGCGTCAGGCAGACAAAATATTCCTGCTTTTTGTCGCGAACATCGGTCAGCAACTCAACCGCTTTTTCTGGGCTGTCAATAATTGGCTGGTCACTATCCAGCAAATACCGCCGCGCCAGCTCCAAACTCGCCAGAATAACTGGGATTTTCGCTTCACCCAATCCAACCACGCTACGTAGATCATCATACAAAATATCGCCGCCCTTTTGACGCACAATTTTCAGCACCTCGCGCGCAATTTTACCGACATCGGCCCGAGCATTACCGCTGCCAATAATCGCCATCAACAGCTCCAAGTCGCTCAGCCGCGCCGTACCGTAACGCGCTAGTTTCTCGCGGGGACGGTCGTTGGGATGACGGTCAGACAGCTTCATATATAAAATTATACTATGCTAATGAAATTATTACCGCTCTATACATACTTAACTTCTAACGATATACCAAACCATCCAATAAAATGACCAGCTGCCAAACGTTACCTTTTGGTAACGGCAGGCTATCGTAAATAAACCTACTCTAATTTTATAAGGACATGGCCGAGAGGTTGGCCCTTCAGGGTTAGGCGCAGGCATCTCGTTATCAACTTGTATGGTCGCAGACTTGCCAGCGTAACCGTCAGCTTTGACGCCTGTCACCGTGACTTTTCTGCTCGTCGATATGTCTACATCGGTAATATCAAGCTGCCGCTGTTCGCCAACCGTGTAACCAAGGTTAGTATCATCTAGGCTAACTAACCAGCGCGAAGACAGCTCATCAACTGGCTGCCAATTTAGCCGAATTGTCGCCTTATTACCGTTTCGCTCAATAATTTTTGCCGAAACCTGAGGTGCTCTAGGGCCAACAGGCAAATTAGGTTTTATACCAACTTTAACAGGCGCCGATATGTTTGACACCGTGTCGTTACTGGCACTCATTCGCACTTGCATAATGCCATCAAACTTTTCATTATAGACATGGCTGGTGACCGGACTTGTTGTCGTTTGGTCAATCTTACCATCGCCATCAAAATCCCATTCGTACTTTGTGATCTTGCCGTCAACGACATACGAATCACTGGCATCAAAGGTAATCTTTTGCCCAACCTCCGCATAATATTCGCCAATTTTCAGTTTGGCGTTCGGACGATTCTTAATTTTAGTTAAGGCTTTACTTAGCGCAGCAATGGTGTCATTTTCACCACCGCTAACAATTACTTGGCCAGTGGTCTGGCTGGCCATATCCTCATACGAACCTTCCAGGTGTTTTTCTACAACTGGGTAAATATTGACTGGATCAATTTCTAGTGAACGTTTAGCTACAGCCGCCAGCGTCGAACCATCAACCTTATCTGGCTCATGATAGCCGGCATCAGTCAATAGAATGATTGCTTTTGTCGCTCCCTTCTGCCACTTCATCTCGTTTATGGCCACCATACTAGCATGTAGCGCCGCCTCTGGCTCATCGTCACCACCCTCAATAGAGATATCTTCAAGCTTATCAAGCATATCAGTGGTATCTGGCTGCAAATCTGATAATTTCTTAGCAGTATACTCATCACCATCATCACGATACACAACCAGTCCAACTCGTCCGTTCATTTCTTTGATTTTTGAACTATAATTTCTAATAAATGTTTTCATCTGGTCAATATATGGCGACATTGACCCAGTAGTATCCAAAACAAATACCACGTCAGTTCCAGTTGTGCCTATATTATTGTTTATAGGTTTGTCATTGATCTTTGTATCACTTTGTGGAGCAGGAGCAGTCTTTATAATCTTTTTTAACCGGCTGGCCGCTTCGCGGGCACCGTCGTCAATCGGTCCATTGGAATTGGCGTACTTACCATGACCCTCAACGTCCCAAACAAATTTTGAACTGCCACAAACATAATCGTTAGGTAGACACCATAATCCGGTTTTTGAATTATCTTCGTTCGGCAGAAACGGTTTTCGGGCACCGAGTGCACCATTATCAACATGGCAATTAGCAATTTCGCGCCGATAAGCTGATAATTTCTCGTTACGACAAGCTGGCGGAAATATCCCTTCGCCCTCTGGCAAATATAATTTAGGATCGCCAAACAGCATGTTAAAGACTATTTTATTCTTAACGCCAGACGAGATACTTGGCAATGCTTGGCCAACCACCTGCGCACCCTGTGAAATACCGCCCAGAATGAAAAATTCGTTAGGACATTTTCGATGGCGAATATCTAGATAAGTACGCAATTCTGCAACGCCTTCTTTCACGCTTTTACCGTAGGTATTTCCCATACCACCACTAATCTTGGCGCCAATAGCATTGCCATTCCAGACATTACTGACGTCAACCGCTGGATATTGATTGCCGCCATAGCTTTCGCTACCAAGTTCGTAGAAGTTTAACTTAGATTCGTCGCCAATTCTAGATAGCAGCTGACTCTTAAAACGCGAGGTTTCATTTCTGTCTTGACCAACCTTTTGACCAGACCCTCTAGCAAATACACCCGTAACTAGCGTGCATTTATTGTCAACATTCGCTGCTAAAGCATCAAAATTAGATACAAACACATTAAGAACCATAGACGCTATGAGTACGTAAATTATTGCAATTTGCTTATTCATAAAACTTCCGCTCCCACAATTTGAAGTAATCTTAAGTATTAAAGTGTATAGTTAGTTGACATTATCAACAAAACCCCCTTTCCTTACGTTTAACCCTACGTTTGTCACGTTGTCACGACGCGAAACATGTATTCTATACTGGTATCCATTTCTTTTTCCGCTAAATTCACAGACATTAAGATTGTTGTTTTTGCACCTATCGTCTACGTCTAACAGCTCATCGTAACCAGCAAATTTTTTAATATCGTCATAATCTACAGATTTTTTATACTTCCACGACTTATAAACTTCTGGACAATTTCCCATCAAACATATTATTTTTGGCGTCACAACCTCACGCTCCGCCTCTTGCCAACCATCTAACGGCTTAAAACTATCCGCCACCGCCTCAATGTCCTTCGTATCACCTTGCCAAGACAACACATAAACCAACACTCCTGCTAAAGTCAGCAGGATAATAGCTGCAGATAATATCACTTTTTTAAGATTAACTTTTTTATTACTGTTCATATATCTCCTCATAATTAAAAGACGCCCAAAGGGGCGCTAAAATTCAAAATAGTTGGTGTATTCACTGGTGGCGTACCATCACAGGACATATATTTATTATAACTTAAGGTTTTTACAATGTCTAATTAGAAATACCAAGCGTACCTTCCCGCCTACTGCAAGCCACATAAACTGCTACTGCACCAACCAATTTTGTCAGCCACGAAGTAACACTGGTACTGCTACCCTTTGAGATTTTATTATTTTCTGGATTTAGCCGGCTGTCATCAGTCCATAACGCCGCTAAGGGATGAGCAAAAGCAACCTTATGTAGTTTTTCCGCCTGGTTGCCGCTATTATCATTTAGCTGGCAATTCAAGTCATTATCATTATTCATTTCTATTTGATCCGTATAGTCCGCAGTTGGTTGACTGTGCAGACTGTCTACCTCGCTGTTAGCATACTCATTCCTCAAATCAACGTATATTGTGTCGTTTTCGTTTGGTTGTGTAATTCTTGTTTGCTGAGCTTTTTGACGAACTAGTTTGTCGTCTTCAAAGTCCGCTTGATCAATCAATCGATTTGACGCCTCATCCGGCTTAGGCCATAGTTCAGAGATTTGTCTCTCATCATGCTCTTGCAAGCCGCTTGACGTCTCATCCGGTTTAGGTAATAGTTCATAATTTAAAGACCTGCTCGGTGGCAACACTGAATTTACCATCTCATCCAATTTTGGCCATCGCTCAGAGGACCGATCAGAACGCAATTGAAGATTTATCTCAGTAGTATTTTTCAGCTCCAGGTCTTGCTCAATATCAACTTTTGGCGTTAGTTCGTTCTGTGGTAAAGTCGGCAAGTCATTATCGCTATCTATTAATACTGCCTCACGCTGCATAGACTCGTTTCTATGGTTATTAGCAAAACTTTCTTCCCGGTCAACTACAAAGATTTCATTTTCGCTAGCCCAACTAGTAGTTTCTGCAGGCAATTTTACAGCAGGAGCATTTGCGACCGTTTCTACCTGCTCTATCTGATTAAACGCACTAGCACTATCGCTGTAATGTGTATTATGATTTTTAACAACTGCTTTTTTTGACGGCGCACTTTCCTTCTCGACAAGCTTTACGGCTAAATCCTCTCCATCTGATGTATTTTGTACAGCGTTTACCGATCGAGTTTCTGGCAGAGTTTTTCTAGAATAATCAACAGATTCAACCGCGGAAGGAGAGCTAATATTATCCTTTTTATCGTCAGCCAACGGGTTTTGCTTACCTATCGACGGATTTTTTTTAGCCTCTAAAGACATCTCGGCTGAGACTTCGAAATCTGTTGATGAATCACTTTTAGGTTTAGTTGTAATATTTTTGGGAGTAGTTTTTTTAAGTAGATTATTATTCTCTGCGCTAATAGATTTTGACTTTGGAGATGGCCGCTCTTGCGTACCGTCTTCTCTATAGATCGCAGTAGAAGTCCCGCTGTCGACTAAAGCATCATTAGCATCAATTAGCGTGCTTGATATTTTTTCTATCAATGGCTCTTTCTGAGAGCGAGTTGTCGCAACGGTGCTGCCAGTATCCTCTGGCTTAGGTATTTCAATCGCCTGATGAGTGTTGACTGACGAGATTTGTTCAGTTGTATCAGCAACTGCTGACACCTCCTGGTCGGCATGTTTGTTTGAACGCTGAGCTGTTTGGGTAGCGCGACGTACTGTTGCTGTTTGCTGATTAATAAGCTTATCCGAGTCATCCGCTGCACGGTCTACTGTTCGCGGTAATTCATCTTGCTTGATGCGCTCATTGGTATTATCGCTGTCGATTTGTACAAGAGGTTCTTTCGATGCTTTAACAGCCGAACTGGAATTGGCCTCAAGATTAGCACCGCCATCATCGCTGCTAGTTGTTTTTTTCACTACATTAGCTATATGAGCTGTAGTCGATTTTTCTTCGTCTTTGCTATGTATTCTGTCGACTTCATGGTTCAAAGATTCTGAGTTTCTTGACTCTGCAGCCTGAGATAGCGCTACCGCAGCTGACTCCTTTTGCTTGTTAGACGGCCGAGGAGATGGTTGAGTGTCTGATAGCGGTTGTTTTTCTTCGGGTTCGGGTTTAGGCTTAGGTTCAGGCTCTGATTCAGACTTAAATATACTTGGACTATCATCTATCAATGACTGTTCTTCATTAACAGCTAGCAGCTGCTCTCTACTGACATCATCATCTGGCGTAGGCTGCGCCCAGACAATCTTGCCTGGCGCGTCGTCTTCTTGGAGTAATTGCTCTAGTGTACTGAGCTGTTTATCGGGCTGGTCTTCGTTACTCTTTGCTGCCATCGCCGCCTGACGTTCAGCGCACAATAGCGCAAAGTCACAACCAATGCAGGCAATTGTTCCAAATTTCTCACACAACTCGGGGTCAACTGGTATCAATGTTTCTGAGCTATTGTTACTGTCTGTATCACTTAGCGCGGTGTCAAGCTTTACTTCGCCGCTGGCGACCGCCACCAAGTCAAGGCTGCTTACCGCTTCATCTGCATCAGCACCACCCGCTTCTTCAGTACCAGACGAAAAAAAATCCTCACCCTCAGCATCACCCCTCAACGACGAAAACACATCAAATTTGTCACTATCGTTGTCATCGGCAACTACCGGCGCCAATCCCAATTCAACCGTCGCTATCTCGCTCATTGTTCAAAAAATGTCTCCGTTGAAATCCGCGACTCATCGACGCCAGCGGCAGTTAATTTTTGCCAAACATCGCGTACAAACGGCAAGCTACCGCAGACCAAAAAGTGCGCATCGTTCGGTGTCTCAGCAACAATCTTCACCACCTCAAACCGCCCATTTCGCCAACCATCTGTTTCCTCAACGTGCTGGCGGGTACTAAACTTTTTGACCATAATATTCGACGCCGCCAACTTCTCCGAGAAAACCATATATTCTGGCGATTTTTGACTAAAATAGAGAAAGGCCGGCTGCTGGGCATCCGCCAAAATACTCCAAATCGGACTGAGTCCGCATCCCGCCGCGATACCAACCAATGGCCGCTCGGTTTGCGGGTTGAAATCGCCGTACGCCCGGCTAATGTGTAGCGTGTCACCAACCTGGCGTGAACACAAATAGCTCGAGAATTCGCCGCCCACATTTTTCACGGTAATCGACATCAGCTCCTCGCTCGGGCGCGAAGAAATGCTATAGGCCTTGCCTTCGCGCACCTGACTACCCTCAATGAACACCGTGATGTATTGCCCCGCCATAAAATCAAATGGCCGCGCAAAATACAGTGTCATCACCTCAGGATTTTCCTGGCGCACGCGCACAATTTCGACAGTTAGTGAATCACGCATTCTTCGACGTACCTTTCCATTATTTTTTGGGTAGCCCTAAATTCCTCATCAGTAAACGTGTGGTAATTGGCAAACTTCGGACTAATCGTCGTGCCAGTGCGAAAATGTTGCAGAGCAAATCGCTTAGCACCTTTGACGAGCTCGCCAATCTTTTCAAAATCCGCCACCTCCAGCTGCTCGCGAACGATCGTCGTCCGAAACTCGTGCCCAATGCCAGAGTCAATCATCAGTCGCACGTTATCCTTGATGGCCTCCAGATCAATCGGCCGCGCCGCAATCTCCACGTATTTCTCTAGCGGACCCTTGACATCCATGGCGATAAAGTCAATCGTCCCCTCCTCGATCATGCCCCGCACCATGTCTGGATGCGTGCCGTTGGTATCCAGCTTGACATCAAAACCGAGGCCCTTAATCATCCGGCACAGCACCGGCAAATCTTCGTTGACCGTCGGCTCGCCGCCAGAAATCACCACACCGTCCAGCCGACCAATGCGCGATTTCAGGAAAATCATCACCTCTTCGACCGGAATACTCGGCGCTAACCGCTCGGGTAGTACCAGCTCCGGATTATGGCAATAGCCGCAGCGCATATTACAGCCGGATAGAAACAGCGCTGCCGCCACATGCCCTGGATAGTCCACCAGCGACAGCTTCTGAATCCCACCAATCGCCACCCTAAGCTGGGACAGCGACGGCACAAGCTCGCTGGTGTTCGGCGGCATCGTCATAATGCTCCCTCATGTCAAATTCAGCCTGCTTGCCATCGTTCCACTGCGCCACCGGACGGAGGAAACCAACCACCCGCGAGTAAACCTCAGTACTTTCGCCGCAATTCGGGCAAGCCGGGTGCTCGCCGACGATATAGCCGTGGTTAGCACAAATTGAGAAGCTTGGCGTAAAGGTAAAATACGGCAATTTGTAATTTTCGCAAATCGTCTTGACCAGCTTTTTCAGCGTCTGTGGATCATCCATGCGCTCGCCCAGGAAGAAGTGAATCACCGTGCCGCCCGTGTATTTGGTTTGCAAATTATCCTGCAAATCCATCAGCTCAAACAGGTCGTCAGTGTAGTTGACTGGCAAGTGGCTGGAGTTGGTGTAGAACGGATGCTTGACCGCCGCGCCCAAACCATTGGCAAAGTGTGCTCGATCAGGGAAGCTGGCTTTGTCAATTTGAGCCAAACGGTAGGTTGTACCCTCAGCTGGCGTTGCTTCCAAATTGTAATTATTGCCAGTTTCTTTCTGGTATTCCACCAGCCGATCGCGCATAAAATCAAGAGTTTTCTCGGCGAACGCCTTGCCCTTTTCGGTACCAATGTCAACGCCCAGCAGGTTCAACGCCGCTTCATTAGTACCGATCAAACCGATGGTTGAAAAGTGATTCTTCCAGTACTCGTTAAAGCGCTTCTTAATATCGCGCAGATAAAACTTGGTGTACGGATACAGGCTGATATCCGAATCGGTCAGCTGCTCCAGCACCTTGCGTTTGGTCTCCAGGCTGTCGCGCGCCATATCCATCAGCTCGCCCAGGCCCCTGAAAAACTCTTTCTCGTTCTTCGATTTCAGCGCTAGGCGCGGCAGGTTAATCGTCACCACGCCGATCGAGCCGGTCATCGGATTCGAGCCAAACAGACCGCCGCCGCGATATTCCAGCTGACGATTGTCAATCCGCAAGCGACAGCACATCGAGCGCGCATCCTCTGGATCCATGTCAGAATTGATGAAGTTGGAGAAGTACGGAATGCCGTATTTGGCGCTAGCTTCCCAAAGATTTTCAATGACCGGATTATCCCAGTTGAAATCTTTGGTGATATTAACTGTCGGAATCGGGAAGGTAAAGACTCGGCCGTTAGCATCGCCCTCAGACAGCACCTCGAGTAGCGCCTTATTAAGCATATTCATCTCTTCTTGGTAATCGCCGTAGTTAGTATCCTGCATCTCGCCGCCGATGATCACCGGGTTGCCAGCCATATGCTTCGGACATTCCAGATCAAGTGTAATGTTGGTAAACGGCGTCTGGAAACCAACCCTAGTTGGCACATTGACGTTAAAGACGAATTCTTGCAGCGCTTGCTTGACCTCGTCATAGCTTAATTTATCAGCGCGAATGAACGGCGCCAAGAGAGTATCAAAGTCAGAGAACGCCTGAGCGCCAGCCGCTTCGCCTTGCAAAGTGTAGAAGAAATTGACCACTTGTCCAAGAGCCGAGCGGAAATGCTTGGCCGGCTTGGAGGCAACCTTGTTTTTAACGCCAGTGAAGCCTTGGCGCAGTAAATCCATCAGATCCCAGCCAACACAGTAAACACTCAGCAAATTGAGGTCGTGAATATGCAAATCACCCTCTTTGTGCGCCCGGCCGATTTTCGGCGAATAAATCTTATCCAGCCAGTAGGTCTTGGTAATTTCCGCCGAAACGTAGTTATTCAGGCCCTGCAGGCTGTAGCCCATGTTGGAATTTTCTTTGACTTTCCAGTCCAGATTATTGACGTATTTATCAATCAAATCGACGTGTGCATTGGATGTAATTTCACGCAGTTTTTTATGCTGGTCGCGGTAGATGATGTAGGCTTTGGCGGTTTTCTTAAACTTAGAATCAATCAAAATATCCTCGACGACATCCTGGATGTCTTCGACACCCGGCAAACGTTTTTGATTGCGAGTTTCCAGTACCGCCAGCACCTTATCGGTTAGTTCCTTGGCGGTTTTTGCATCAAATTCGCCGGTCTCCAGGCCCGCCTTCTCGATAGCCTTTTCAATTTTTTTACGGTCAAATTTAACAGTCCGACCATCGCGTTTTTTGATTGATTTGTACATACCCCTCCTTATTATGGCAATAGCAAACCAGCCCCAACCTCCCCGAGGGGCTTGTGTTGCAAAAAACGTTATTTATTTTCTAAAACACCATATGTAGTGCTTAATATAGAATATACACGCGATATATAGCGTTTGTCAACGAAAATACATTGTATTATTTACATGTGAGGTGCGGAGGAGATCGCCCCCTCTGATAACGCCAAAACATCGCGGTAAATCATATCAACAATCTCCGCTTGAGCCAGCTGTTCGCCAATTCGCCGCTCGCCCGATACGCCCAAAACATCTTGATCTTTCCACCACTGGCGCATTTCCGCTTCGCCAAATTCATGAGCGTTTGGCTTAGTGGCGTGGCGGCACACCGTTTCTGCAAACGACACATCAAAATAATAGACCAGCTTATCACCCTGAAAATCATTCAGCAGCCGGTGCGCCGCCCGTTTGTCCACCCAGGCCGCCTAGCTGACCATTCTGGCTTCGGCTCATACCCGGCGGACCACCAGTCCGACCATTCATGCCGCCATTTTGCGAGCCACCGACCTGCATACCGACGACAAAGCTGAGCGCACAGGCCACGACGCCGCCAACCGCTAGGCCGGTGATTGCCCCAGTACTTAACCCATTCTTGCCAGAATTTGCACCATCCAGGTGCGGCGCGAGCGGCTGATCATAGACCGCTTCTGGTGTGGTGAGTTGTGCTTGCTTGGTTTGTGAAATTGCCATAATTTCTCCTTTCGTTAGTTTACGTTGCGGACAGTTTGTATAGTATTACGTCGCTACCTTCATAATTAACGACGGTACCGGTGCTAGTCTGTTTGACCCATGCCGTGATTTCATTATTCCCGCCGCCCGGGCCGCCGCCATGACCGGCTGACCGCTGGTCAGCTGAATCGCCGCCGACTCGTTGACGCTGGCTACTGCTACCAACCAGGTTGCGTCATGTTGATGCCGCAAAAGATACTGCACCAACTGGCTGTCCGCCTGTGATTTTTCGTTATTACTACCCTGCATCGCCGTCGAACTCGACCCGGCCGTCGGGATACTACCAGTGTGTGCGACGTTGACTGTCGCTAGGGTATAGACCGTCGGGGCGAGCATGCAGGCGACTATAGCAGCGACGATTGCCGAGTTTTGCAGCCACCGCTGCGGTGCATAAAGGCTGATTAATAATCCAATCATCCCCGCCAGCCCCAATAGACCTACTATCCACATCAGCCAAATCATCATCCCAGCATAACCGAGGATAATCACTGTAGTCACTGCCGTCACGCCGACCAGCACCGGCAGTAGCCACGCATATGGTTTGCGTCTGACATACGCGCCCCACAAAAACGACAGACTGATACCGACGAGTGCCGCCACCGGTGTGAACGCCAATACCGACCCAGCGATTGCCGCACTCATGAACCCAAACTGCCGTTTTACCGCCCCGTACACCAGCCACACCGAACCAACGCCCGCCAGCACAACATAGAAAAGCTTGAAAAGCCAAACAACCGAGCACTCAGCCCCATCACCATCGTCGCCAGTGGCGGCTTATCAACCGACACATAATTGGCCGCGTCCAGACTACCAAATAACCACGCCGTCCAATCCTGACTGGCCGCCTGCACCGCCGCCGCATAGTAGCTATTCGCCATACCGTTATGGAGCGCGCCAGTCAGCGCCAACAGCGCCGGCAATGTCCACTTCTCAAACCACGACCGTTTGTCTAGTTCCTTATTGACACGGTACAGCCCCTTCAGATCATCGACAGCCGTTTTCACAATTTTCACCCGGCTATCCGTATCCTCAATCCAGGTCACCGGTTGCTCATGAAAGGCACACCCGCCCGCTCAGTTTTAATCAACAATTCAGTGTCAAAAAACCACTCGTTGTCTTTGATTTTTGGTAAGAATTTTGCGGCGACATCCCGGCGAATCGCCTTGAAGCCGCACTGCGCATCGCTAAACTTGGTACCTGACGTCCACTTGATAATTTTGTTATAGCAACGCGAGATGAACTCCCGCTTCACGCCACGACTAGTTCTAGAATCTTTCATCAGCCGCGAGCCAATCGTCACACCAGCTTCGCCCGCCACCAACGGCTGAATCATTGGCAGAAAATCATCCAGGCTGGTCGACAAATCAACATCCATATAGGTCAAGATGTCAGCTGGGCTATTCTGCCAGACCTGTTTGAGCGCCCGCCCGCGACCGCGCTCCGCTAGGCTCACCACCCGCACTGATTGGTGTTTTTCTGCTAAGCTCTTGGCAATTTCTGGCGTCTTATCCTGACTGCCGTTGTCCGTAATGGTGATTTGATAACGATACGGCAGGTGTTTCGCCATATACTCATCAAGTGTCGTGATGCTTCTACGAAGAATCTTCTCCTCATTTAACACCGGTGACAATGTCAATGTACGGACGGGCAATCGCCCGAAATGACGGCTGGCTCTCACTGGCGAGGTGCCGCGGCCGAGTTAGTGGTTGGGGTATGGTTGTTGCTTTCATATTCATGCAAGCAACTATAGACGAGGGGGCTGTAAAAATGCTTTAAGCTATTTTCGAGGATTATTAGATTTTACTTAGCCGCAGACTAAGTCGACGTGCTCGTTTAAATAAAATTTTTCAACAAACTATCGCCAGCCATCATTAAAACAAAAACAAAGAAAAAACACCTCCGTAGAAGTGTCTTTTCTTGGCTCCGGCAGCTGGGCTCGAACCAGCGACCTAATGGTTAACAGCCATCCGCTCTACCACTGAGCTATGCCGGAATACATTCTACGTCACCGCAGATACCAGTATTGTAACTTATTATATAAAAGGTGTAAAGCCTACTGCGCTCGCAGCGCATCAAGCTGTTTTGCCAAATCAGCAATCACCTCCCAACTGGCACCATCAGTCATAATTGACAGCACGTACGTACCGTGCGAGCCATAGACAACCGCCGAATCGTGTAATAGCCCGTTCATAAAGCCAACCTTATCGGCAACCGTCCCCGACGCACCCGCCGGAATACCTTTGCGATACACATTTTTCTTCATAGCTTCTAACAAACGCTGCTGATTAGCGCTCGAAAAGTTTTGGCCGGTTGCAATCATACCTAGCAGCAGGGCTTGATCATTTGCTGTCGTATACGGTCCGCCGCCTTTCATAAATGTCGAGTTCTTAAGGCCAATGGCGTTAGCTTCGCTAGTCAAAGTACTAACTCCAATTGCGTTCAAGAAACTTTCCGCGCAAGCATTATCGCTCAAACTAATCATTTTATTAAAGCATGCTTGATCGCTATCCCAACTGCGCGCACCGCTATCAATACGCTTTAGCAAGCTATAAGCCACTAGCAATTTGTAGGTGCTAGCTGTTACAAATTGCTTATCGCCATTGTATTCGGCGCGGCGCTTTTTGCCGTCAAGTTCTATCATCGACACGCCGTAAGTCCCCGGATGGTCTTTGGCGAAATTTTCCATCAAAGCCGACAAGCCAGCATCGCTCGAGCTATATGTCCGCGTATATTCCTCGCGCGGCGGCACAGCCTTGGTAACGGCATCAAGCTGCAAACTACCGCCGTCGATTGTACTTTGTAATTTCTGCAGCATTACCGCCACATCAAGTGCTTGCCCTGAACTACCTGTCTGCTTGCTAACAATAGTGAAGTCATGCGTAGTAATTTTCGACACCCCAGGCGCCACAGTAACAATTTTCGCTACCTCATCATTCAGCCATTTGCCAGTACGTTCAGCATTCAGCGTAGCCACCAATTCTTTATCTTTAGCGGTAAAGTCAAGCCAAGCGTAGACCGTCTGCGCATCGACCGCGATAGTTTTGTCTCTAGCTTTAATTTGAATACCTCCCGCTAGATGTTTGGTTAGCTTTCGCGCCAATTGCTTAGCTTTTTCATCGCTCACCGCTGGCTTGATATCTATTTTATTGACATTAATAGTTGTCGGCTGATGTAATTTTGGTTTGATATCGCGAACAGATTGTTTGATTTTGGCCTCATCGCATTTACCGCCAAGCCTAGACCTCTGCAGCTCGAGCTGCGCCCCTTTGGCTTTAAGCGTAGCATTGGTCGGGCTAACTTGGCAGCGAGCAACTATTTTTTCGTTAACAGCTGCATCCGTTTGGCTGGCAAATTTAGGGGCTGGCGGCGAACCATAATTCAAACCATACCAAAACAATGAAGTTGGCACTAATCGCACATACCAAGGATAATCGTACTGCTTGATCCGCTGCGAATTATCAACCGAGACAGCAATATCACGCAGCTTAATACTAACCGCCGGCTTGTCTGAATTATTCATCGTGATGTTAAGAGCATGGTCGCTATACGCTTGATTAGCTTTTTTAGCCGCCGCATCTTTAGCTATACCGCCAATTGCTAATCCGTCAACGTGAGCAAACGGCAAGGTCTTATCGCCTGGATAAGCCAACTGTACAATTACTAGAAGAAAAGTCAAACTTGCTGCCGCACCGACTGCATATTTACGGAAATGCTTGTGGCGTAAGAAACGTTGTAATTTTATCTTCAATGAAGCAGCTTGGTAATTGACCTGCCGATATGTGCCATAAACTAGACGCCGCAATTTCAATCGCCAAGCGCTAGATTTAGTAGATTTAGCGGCATGGACCGCCGCTTTAGTACCAGTATAACGCCGGCGGTACGATGGTTTACGCGCTATCCGTCTCACGCGGCCCCTCACAACCAAGAATTTGTAATGCCGATTGCAGCGTTTGAATATCCCGGCGTGCCTTATCGTCGTCTTGTTTCTGCAGGTTGGCTATTTTAGCGCGAATACAGCGTTCAGTTATCGCGTCTGTCGAATCCAAAACTTCTGGCGTGGTTTTTGGCGCCGCAACCACGTCGATCACCTCTAGCGACCGCGCTGAATTGTCACGCTTACGCAAGTGGCCGCGGGAGATCAAATTATCAATATGCGCTGCCACTGTCGAAACGCTTTTGTAATTAAGCGCCCGCATTATCTCGCGATAGCTCGGCCCGTAGCCGTTATCTTTTATAAAGTTATCAATAAATAGTAGAAGCTCGTACTGCTTCTTGGTCGGATTAATTGCCGCCGATTGAGCTTGTGCTGCCATACCTTCACTATAGCGAATCAACTAGCTCCCGGTCAAACGGTCGGGCCATTATCAGTGCCGACAAGCCCCACCAAACTAGTGCTATTACATCATCAGCAAATACTGGCAAGAACAAACTAGCGATACTCAGGCCAATTCCAGACAAAAACATGCCAAGCGCTAACCAATCGTTCCGCTGCCGCCATAACCGCTGCAAAACGATAATCACAATCATCAAGTAAATCACCAAACCCAGCCAACCAGCTTCGTGCACGATAAATAAATATTGGTTCTCGATAATCACCCCTGAATCACCTAATAACGATGCCGACCCGGTACTGCCAATACCAGCACCGAATGGCTGCTGCGCTGCCTTGATGACGCCATCGCGCAGCGACGAAAGGTGGTTATCGTTTGAGGTTCTAGCAGCACCCGTAGTAGGATTATTATGCAAAATCACATTATGCATAAAGCTGGTATCGCGCAGCAAATAAACTCCACCCGCAGCTGCAACTAAAACTCCCGCAGCAATCGATATCCAAGCTTTTTTAGGTAATTTCCGGCCATACTGATGAGCAAAAAGCCCGCCTAACGCTGCTAGAGCCCCCAGAATCGCCGCCCGCGAATAACTAATATAAAGAGCGATACTAGAGCTAGCGGCCGCCAAAATGCCGTAGACGCGCAGCTTAGCACTATCACGCCATTTTGCCGCCAAAAATGCTGACGCCAACACCAATCCGCCAAGCGCGTACGCTCCTAGCGGATTCGGCCCGCGCAGCGTGCTGCCAAAGCGCACATAAGCCTCATTTGAATCAACCGTCATATACGGTACGATCGTTGTCTGGCTGTAGCCGAATATTGTCAAGAAATCCCGCGGCAAAGCCAATTGCAAACAAGCAAACCCAATAATTACCGCCGCTGCCGCCAGCATACATTTCAACAAAATTTGCCGATAGCGCGGATAGAGATAAATAAAACCATAGATCGTCGCCGCCATGAGACCCCAGCGCAAATCAATTACCAGGCCAGCAATTACAGTTGCCGCTGAATTACCCGCAGCCAGCGATATTCCTGCTAAAACCAAGTGCCACAGCGCAAAACCAGCAATCAACCATAGCAACTTATCGCGCAGCCAAAATCGCCAAGCATGGCGCCGCCAACCCAGGATAATCACCAGGACAAAAGCTACCATTAGCAGTACTTCTTTCCATGCTTTGGCATACAGCGCAACCAGCGGCCAATGCGTGCTCTCCAAAACCGTCAACGGCGTATGAATTGCCAAACCTAGCATAATCGCAGCCAACAGTACCAGCGTTACCAAAGCTAGCCGACGCCCCAAATTATCGGTATTGAGATTGCTCATGCTATCTATTATAACGAAAGTTGTTATAATGAAGACAAATGCCATCTCATAACACCAAGTCTTACAGCCTAATCCTGATGGCGGCTGACGCGATTGTGCTGGCAATTGTTTTTGCCGCAGCCTATTATATTCGCACTCAAGTCGACCAGCGCGTACTCTTACACATTGTTTACGCCTACGAATATATCATCGGCTTTGCTGTGATTACCCCGGTGTGGATACTGATTTTCGCTTCGCTCGGATTGTATAGTCCGAGCGTTTATAACCGCCGCCTCGTCGAATGGAGTCGTATAACACTCGGCACTTTCATTGGTATACTGCTGGTAATTGGCTGGGAATACTTCACTAGTATGCATATTTTTCCGGCCAGGTTAGTCGCCCTTTACGTTTTAATCGGCTCAACGATTGCCATTATTTTGGTACGCGAAATAATTCGCACTATTCGCAACGAGTTATACCGCTACGGACACGGCGTCAGTCGAGTGTTGGTAATCGGCAATTCTGATGCGACGACCGATATTGCGATGTCCCTCGGCTCCACCCACAAATCTGGTTATCAAATTGTAGCCTTCGCCGGACCGGCAAAATTGTTGCCGCCGCATCTCGGTATCGTTCATTACGGCCGTGTCGAGACAGCACTCAAAGATATCAAAAAACTTAACATTAGCACTATTATTCAAACCGACCTCTACGCCAGCGAAGATCGCAACCACCAGATTTTAAGCGCTGCGCAAATTGCTCACATTCAATATAATTTCATACCTGGAGAACCGGAATTTTATACTGGCAAAAACACCGTCGATGTCTTTCTAGGCTATCCGATGATTACTGTCAGTCAAACACCACTCATCGGCTGGGGGGCAATTGCTAAGCGGTTGTTCGACTTGATAGCCGTTATTATTACTTTGCCGCTCTGGGGATCAATTATAATAATAATCGCGCTGCTGCAAAAGATTTGCAATCCCGGACCGATTTTTTACCGTTCTAAGCGTTTGAGCCGTTTTTCGAAGCCGATTCGCCTTTATAAGTTCCGCACTATGGGTGCTCAGTACGGCAAAAAGGACGCCAGTATCGAGTTTGAGGAAATGAACCGGCCTGATTTGGCCGCCGAATATCGGCGCGATCACAAGGTTGCCGATGACCCGCGAATTACTTGGTTTGGTAAGTTCTTGCGTAATACTTCGCTTGATGAATTCCCGCAATTTATCAACGTGCTGCTCGGCGACTTGAGTTTAGTCGGGCCGCGTCCGATTCTGCCGCAAGAAGTTAAATTCAGCAAAAATCGTACGGCGTTATTGCATAGCGTTAAGTCTGGGGTGACTGGATTGTGGCAAGTCTCGGGCCGCAGCAACCTGAGCTTCAACGAACGGATTGAGCTTGAGCTTTATTACGCGCAAAACTGGAGTTTTTGGCTAGACTTGCGGATACTTTTCAAAACAATCGGTGTTGTACTACACAAAACGGGAGCGAGATAATGAAGCGTCCGCGAATTGCAATTGTTTGCGACTTCTTGACAACGATGGGCGGTGCCGAGAATGTCGTGCTGGCAATGCACGAAGCTTTCCCTGATGCGCCAATTTATACAGCAATATATAATCCCGACAAGGTTCCAGCTTTTGCTAAACTTGATATTCGCACCTCGAAACTGCAAAAAATACCGCTGCGGCTGCGTAATTATTACAAACTTTTTCCGACGCTAGCAGTTAAAGCAATGCGCCAGCTCGATCTTAGTGAATTTGATATTATTCTGACTAGCTCGTACCTGCACGGCCACCAAGTTACTAAAGCACGACCCAGCCAAGTTATTATCAATTATTGCCATACGCCGCCGCGCTACTACTGGAGCCACTACGACGAATACCGCCGCGATCCTGGCTACGGCAAACTTAATCCGTTTATTCGCCTGCTGATGCCGCTGCTAGTGCCATATCAGCGCCAGCTTGATCTGGAGGCCACTAAACAAGTCGACGTTTTCATCGCCAACTCTACCGAAACGCAAAAACGCATCAAAAAATACTACAGCCGCAGCAGTACCGTAATTCATCCGCCAGTCGAAACTAGCCGCTTTACGCCTGCTCGCAAACGGGGCGACCACTACGTAACTATCGGCCGCCAGTTGCCGTATAAGCGCTACGATCTAGCCGTCAAAGCCGCTACCAAACTCAACAAAAAACTGATTGTTTTTGGCAACGGGCCAGCTCACGACCAGCTAGTCAAGCTTGCCGGCCCAACCGTCGAATTCCGCACCGACCGCTTCGGCGATGCTAGCGATGCCGAATACGAGAAAGCTATCACAACTGCGCGCGGCTTTATTTATCCTGCCGAGGAGGATTTCGGTATTGTCAGCGTCGAAGCATTGGCAGCCGGCGCACCCGTTATCGGCCTGGCACGCGGCGGCACCACTGATATAGTCACGTCGCCTGATATCGGCACGCTATTTCAACATCAAACCGTCGACGACATTGTAAAAGCCATCAAAATCACCGAACAAACCCGCTTTTATCCGAGCAAACTCGCCCGCACCGCTAAACGCTTCGACAAAGGCCTTTTCTTGACTAAGATTAGGAAAGTTGTACGAGATAATACGCCTTAAGCAATTATTTATTTTTTCGGGTATACTAGGGTTATGAAAACAATTTTAGTTACTGGCGGCGCAGGTTATATTGGCAGCCACACGCTGATCGAGCTTATCAATAACAATTTTGAAGTGGTGGTAATCGATAACTTAGCCAATTCTAGCCGCGAGAGTTTGCGGCGTATCGAACAGATCACTGAGCACGAAATCCCTTTTATTGAAGCGGACATCCGCGACCAATCAGCACTTGATGATATTTTTACAACATACAGTATAGATTCAGTGATTCATTTTGCGGGACTAAAGGCTGTCGGTGAATCAGTCGCCAAACCGCTAGAATATTACGATAATAATCTTGTCTCGACTCTAGCGCTACTTGAAGCGATGCGAAAACATAGCGTTAAGCAATTGGTCTTTTCGAGTTCAGCAACTGTTTACGGCAGTCCTAGCGAGCTGCCGCTGCGCGAAACTTCGACAGTCGGCGTAGGTTTAACCAATCCTTATGGCAAGACTAAATACATGATCGAGCAAATCATACAGGACTACTGCGCGGCCGATTCAGCTTTTGAAGCAACAATCTTGCGTTATTTCAACCCAATCGGCGCTCATCAATCAGGCCAAATTGGCGAAGATCCAAACGGCATTCCAAACAATTTATTGCCTTACGTCGCTCAAGTTGCCGTCGGCAAGCTTCAAAGTGTCGGTGTTTTCGGCAACGATTATGACACGCCAGACGGCACAGGTGTGCGCGATTATATTCACGTCGTAGACTTGGCGCGCGGCCATGTCGCCGCTCTGCAGCACATGAAAGCTGGAGCTAGTGTTTATAACCTCGGCACCGGAAGCGGCACATCGGTGTTAGAAATCATCAAAGCGTTTAGCAAAGCTTGCGGGCGCAACCTACCTTACGATATCAAACCGCGGCGAGCTGGCGATATCGCCGCTTGCTACGCTGACTGCAGCAAAGCCGAGCGCGAACTAGGCTGGCGAGCCGAATTAAGTATTGAACAGGCTTGTGCTGACAGCTGGCGCTGGCAATCTCAGAATCCAAACGGTTTTTCTGAATAGTAAGCGCAATCCATATTTTAACAGCAAACTAGTTACTATTGTAATCTGCGTTTGTCTACTCTTTGCCTGTCGCTTGATTGATTCGCGTCGACGAATCTGGCTTACCTTTACCGGCATCAAACCGCATCTGTATGTTGTACTTTTTACAAATATCTGCTTCGGGAATAGCTTTTTCGGTGTCACGATCGCCGCCGTTAGCAAAGATCAGTTCATCACCTGGATACTGGCCGGCAACCATTTCCAACGACTTAATTTGTGTTGGATCTTCGTCGATTGATAGAATAACCTGATCGACACCCTTTAGCGCCCGCATTAACCGCAACCGATTACTTTCATCCAGGATAATCTTGCCTTTTTTGAGCAACTGCTGCTTATCATTATTAACAATTACAATCAGCTTGTCGCCCATAGCCGCTGCCGCCTCAATCATGTCCAGATGTCCGCCGTGCAGCGGATTGAAATAGCCGCTAACAATTACTATTTTCATAATCCTCCTCTGTCGATTACTTATTATACCTGATATACTATAATTATGACAAAGATGCTAGTCACGGGAGGCGCGGGATTCATTGGCTCGAATTTTGTGCATTATACCGTCAAACACAAGCCAGAATACGACATCACTGTTATCGACAAGTTAACTTATGCGGGAAACCGCGCCAATTTACAGCCAGTAGCTGACCAGATCAATTTCGTGGAAGGCGACATTTGCGATGCCGAGTTGATGGACAAATTAGTTGCTGAAAACGACATCATTATGCATTTTGCCGCCGAAAGCCATAACGACAATTCTCTGCGCAATCCGTGGCCGTTTGTCGAGACCAACGTGGTTGGTACCTACACTATCTTGGAAGCTATCCGCAAGCACGGCAAGCGCCTCCATCACATCTCGACCGACGAAGTATTTGGCGATTTAGAGCTCAACGACCCAAACCGCTTCACCGAAGACACCCCGTACAACCCGTCCAGCCCCTACTCCAGCACCAAAGCTTCCAGCGACATGCTGGTACGCGCCTGGATTCGCAGCTTCGGCATTAAAGCGACGATTTCCAATTGTTCAAACAATTACGGTCCATACCAACACATCGAAAAGTTCATTCCACGCCAAATCACCAATATTCTGAGCGATATCAAGCCGAAATTGTACGGCACTGGCGAGCAAGTCCGCGACTGGATTCACGTCGATGATCACAACGCTGCCGTTCACCTCATTTTGGAAAAGGGCGAGCTGGGCGAGACTTACATCATCGGCGCCGACAACGACCACGTCAACAACAAGATGGTGATTGAGCTGATTTGCGAGCTGATGGGTAAAGGTAAGGATTGGTACGAGCACGTCAACGACCGCCCAGGCCACGACATGCGCTACGCCATGGACTCCAGCAAGCTGCGTCGCGAACTAGGCTGGCAGCCACAATATACTGATAACCAAACAGGTATGCGCGACGGCTTACTGCAAACCATTGATTGGTACCGCGAACACGAAGACTGGTGGAAAGCCCAAAAAGAAGCCGTTGAAGCAGCATATGCAAAACAGGGGCAATAATCGTGGACGAAGCGCCATCAAAAACTAAAGTCAGCAGCAAGGTTGTATACCAAAACCCATGGATTACCATCCGCGAAGACCAAACGCGGGACCTTGCAGGCAATCTGGGAACATATGGCTACCTGGAATCGCGCGACTCGTGCATGATTGTGGCAGTTGACGACAAAGAACGAATTTATCTTGTCAGAGGATTTCGCTATCCGTCGCAAAGCTTTGGCTGGGAATTGCCTGGCGGCGGGGGCGATAATGAAGATCTGCTAGAAGCCTCAAAGCGCGAACTTGAGGAAGAGACCGGTATCATCGCTCAGTCCTGGCAGAAACTGGGTGAAGCGTATGTTTGCAATGGCCTATTGACAGAGAAAATGGCCGTTTGTCTAGCCCGAGAACTAAGCTTCACTGGCCAACGTGAACAAAGCGATGAAATGTTTAGTGATATGCGGTTTTTCACGCTTGATGAGATCGATGATTTGATTCGAGATGGCGAAATTAATGATTGTCAGACACTGGCTGGCTTACAATATTATTATCTATGGCAAAAGGAGAACGCATGAATTTTGACCCGTCAAATTACAACGAACTAACCGTCACCGAATCTCCCATCCCCGGGCTGTTTGTGGTCAAATTACCGGTCCACGGCGACAATCGCGGCTGGTTCAAAGAAAACTACCAAAAAGAAAAAATGGAAGCGCTGGGGCTGCCGTCATTTAACATCGTGCAGAATAACATTAGCTTCAACGACAAAGCCGGCGCTACTCGCGGTCTGCACGCCGAGCCATGGAATAAGTTCATCTCCACCGCCAACGGCCGCGTATTTGGTGCGTGGTGTGATTTGCGCAAAGGCGACAGCTTCGGCCGAGTTTTCACGCACGAAATTAACCCTGGCACAGCAATTTTCGTGCCCAAAGGCGTTGCCAATGGCTATCAAGCGCTTGACGACAACATTGCCTACACCTACCTGGTTGACGCGCACTGGTCGCCAGACGCCAAATACACCTTTGTCAATCTGTTTGACCCAGCACTCGGTATTGACTGGCCGATCAGCCAAGACCAGGCGATTATTTCCGAAAAGGACGCCCAGCATCCGCTGCTGGCTAATGTAATTCCTGTGGAGGTTTAATGGACGACAAGAAAATAGTTATTACTGGTGCTAACGGGCAAGTCGGCCGAGCACTACAAAAAATTTACCCTCAGGCACTAGCTCTGGATCGCGAACAACTCGATATCACCGACCAAAAGGCAATCAACGAGTTTAACTGGGATAATACCAAAGTGATTATTAACTCTGCAGCCTGGACCGACGTTGATGGCGCAGAGAATCCCAGCAATTATGACCTAGTTAAAACAGTTAACGTCGACGCGACCCGCTACTTGGCAACAGCCGCTAGCCAGCACGACTTAATTTTTGTAACGTTCTCATCTGACTACGTTTTCGACGGTTCCCAACCAATCCACAACGAAGACGAACCTTTTTCTCCACTTAACGTTTATGGTAAAACTAAAGCTGATGGCGACCTGGCTGCCGCTACAGTAACCAAGCACTACATTATTCGTACCTCGTGGGTAATCGGCGACGGCAGAAACTTTGTCAATATCATGCAAGATCTAGCAGCGCGTGGCATCAAACCTTCCGTCATTAACGACCAGATTGGTCGCCTAACTTTTACCGATACTTTGGCGCGTGGTATTAAACATCTACTAGAAACGAATGCACCGTACGGCACATATAATCTAACTAATGAAGGCCAACCGACCAGCTGGGCAGACATTGCCAAAATCGTCTTTGAAAAATCAGGCAAATCACCTTCAGACGTACAGCCAGTTTCTACTGCTGAATATTTCGCTGATAAACCAAACACTGCCAAGCGGCCACTGCAAAGCACCCTAGATCTAACAAAAATTGAAAAAACTGGATTCATACCAGAGGATTGGCGCGATAAATTAAACAGACTGCTTGGTTAGATTATCTACTTTGCTTGTTGAATACTAGCGTTGATTTCTTTATTACTTATACTATCTTTACCCCAGTAAGCCTTGTCTGCTAGTTCACCGACTTTAGCTGGATTCCTAGTGCCCATCTGATTCGGTAACCAATTTCTAGTGAGCTTAAGCGACCGCTCTTCGCGCTCCATTGATTTTCGTAGGGTTTCCTCATCTAGACCTGTCCTACTCTCAACAAATACCAGCTTAATTTTGTCTGGCATCAGATAATCAGCCAGCCACATCACCCGCGGCATATGCGCAATATCAGCTACGATAACTGCTGTCATTTCAGTGTCTGCCAACAATTCCATCTTCTGTTCTGTACTCATTAGACCAACTTCATCAGCGTCATAGCCCTCTTTAATCAACTGTTTAGATAAAATTATCGGGATGCTATTAGTAAAGTTCGTAACCGTATCAACCGAGTCGGGTTCCTCATCTGTGAACTCATCCAGTTTTCCAACTACTTCATTAATTTCTTTTTCACTCTTACCTTCACTTCGTAACTTTTCAGCGACGTTCTGCAACATCTGCTCTTTCATTAGCGTTGAAGTACTAATGCGCGGATATTTCTCATATTCATCCAGTAGTGCGTTGGTCAACTTAGATGAGCTGGCGGTATCTGAATCAACACCACGCGCCTCATATATTCGCCTGAGAGCTCGCACACCAACTTGCATTGCTTGCATTTTTGGATCAGTATCTACCGAATCCATTAACTCTTTAATATCAATGTGATTATTTTCTACCAACCGACGTATTTGTGCGTCAGGCGTATGAATAACATCTTCTTCGTTCAGACCAGCAGCTCCAGCTAAAATTGGCATCGCTGTTGCCATAGCAATCGTCTTATTATTCATCCTACCAGTGTGAACAACTTGTACGTCTGTATTGCCCTTTTCAATCGCCTGCAAATATAAATCACCAACCATCTCAGTGTTTGCCAACGACTCTGGCGGTAGTTTCACATTCCTGTCTGGGTGTCCAATTTCTGCTTCAACAACCTCTTCACCGCGAGCAATATTGATGATGACATCAGCCGCAGACACGGCTCCAGCAACCTCTGGACCATTAAGATCTGTAAAGGTAATTCCAGGGCAGTTCTGCTGCAGTTGTTCGGAAAAACCGCGATACGGTACATAAACAATTGAGCGACTCCTCGGCTCTCTTTCAGGATGGTCCGGATCAGTAAATAGATTGTCCGATACTCTGGTTAGATAACCTTCATAGGCATCTTGCGTATCCTGAGTTTTAACCTCAGATTTAGAAATTTTCTCCATATTTGCCATCTTTTTATTTTAACTTACTTTTGTACTTTTGTCAATTAGCTAATCTGTTTGCTATACTTATATCATAAAAAGTAGGAGGTTTATGAAAGGAATAATTCTAGCGGGTGGATCAGGTACGCGATTGTGGCCGATTACCAAGGCTATCAGCAAGCAGCTAATGCCAATTTACGATAAGCCGATGATTTATTATCCGCTGACCACACTCATGCAGGCAGGAATTCGCGACATTTTGATAATTACCACGCCAGACGACCAGGCTGGGTTTCAACGACTCCTTGGCGACGGTTCACAGTGGGGTATCAATCTAGAATATGCCGTTCAGCCCAAACCAGAAGGCCTAGCCCAGGCCTTTATCATTGGCGAAGAATTTATTGGTAGCGACAAAGTAGCGTTAGTGCTCGGTGATAATATTTTTTATGGTGCAGCTCTTGATGATTCGCTACGCGCTTGTACCGACCCAGATGGCGGCATTGTTTTCGCTTATAAAGTATCTGACCCAGAGCGTTACGGCGTTGTCGAATTCGATGATCAAAATCAAGCAGTCTCGATTGAAGAAAAACCTGTCCAGCCAAAATCTAATTTCGCAGTTGTCGGCATATATTTTTATGACAATGATGTTATCGAGATCGCTAAAAAGGTTCAGCCAAGCGCCCGCGGCGAGCTAGAAATTACCTCAATTAACGCCGAATATTTACGCCGCGGCAAACTCAAAGTTCAGACGCTTGATAACGGCGATGTTTGGCTAGACACTGGCACCATCAGCAGCCTAACAGATGCCGAAGATTTTGTTCGTGTTGTCCAAACGCGTACTGGCCAAATTGTCGGCAGTCCAGAAAAAACTGCTTTCCAAAATAGCTGGATTAGCCGCCAGCAACTTGACGAGATTGCTGCCACGCTTAAAAAATCAGGCTACGGAGAATACTTGAACGTATTGTAATTACCGATGAAAAAAGTTTGTGTCATCATACCTGCCTACAACGAATCTAGCGTCATCAAAGATGTTATTAAAAAAGCCAAAAAAGTTTTCTCAAAAGCCAAAAAAGACTACTCAATTGATATAGTTCTAATCAACGACGGATCAAAAGACAATACGCTCGAACAAGCTCGAAAAGGCGGCGCAATTGTCATTGATCATATTTTGAATTCTGGAGCTGGCGGCGCCACCTTGACTGGGCTTGCCTACGCGCGACAACACGGCTATGATATTGCCGCCACCATGGATGCTGATGGTCAGCACGATCCAGAAGATGTCTTGGCGGGCATTCGGCAGAGCGACAACTCTAACACTGATTTACTCATCGGTAGCCGACTCATCAATAGCGAAGGCATGTCTAGGACTAAGGTTTTGGGAAATAAAGGCTTAAGTTTCATCACTTATGCTCTGTTTGGCATCAATGTCACTGATTCACAGTCCGGTCTGCGAGTTTACTCGCGAAAGGCAATTGATAACCTTGATTGGAAATCGACTGGTTATGAGTTTTGTTCAGAGATGATTTGGCGCGCCAAACAAGCAGGCATGGTTATTTCCGAATACCCAATTAAAGCAATTTACACCGACTATTCCCGAGCCAAAGGCCAAAACAACTGGAATGCCATCAATATCGTCAAACGACTATTTAAGCAACGCTTAACGGAGTTATTCGAATGAGATATCTTATCCTCGTACTACTCAATGTGCCGATTATTTTAGCAGCATTGATCAATATCATCACTCAGTACAAACTGCACAAAGTTAGCGTAACGCGCTTTCGCCATCAATTAATTATCTGGATGGTTATCATGGTTGTACTGATTGGGTCATTTCCTTTGTATAATATTTCGATTGGCCATCCGCCGCTGGATTCGTCAGAACTAAGCCTATTTGATATTTTGCAAACTACAGCGATTATTTTGCTATTCTACATCGCCAACAACCAGCGCCAGCGTATCGACCAAAACGAGCGAAGACTGCGCGATTTGCATCAAGAATTATCAATTAGGCTGTCGAATGAAAAATAGTATTGATATTATCGTACCGTACTGGGGTGAGTTTTCACTACTGAAGCAAACCGTCGATTCAGTGCTAGCACAAACCAGCAAAGCCTGGCATTTGACGATCCTCGACGATCATTATCCAGATAAAACCGCCTATAATTATTACAAAAAATTAAACGATAAACGCATCACGTATATCAGACACCGTAAAAATATTGGTATCACCGCCAACTTTAATTACGCTATTCAACACGCAAGCGCACCGTATTGTATGATCGTCGGCTGCGACGATAAACTGCTACCTAGCTACGTTGATACTGCGCTAAAAAACATTGATGAAGCAGATTTTTATCAGCCTCGCGTACAGATAATCGATGACAAAAGTAATGTATATCTACCGCTTGTCGATAAAGTTAAAAGAATACTGCAACCTAAAAAATCTGGCATACTGTCTGGCGAAAAACTTGCTGCGTCGCTTTGCTGTGGAAATTGGCTTTATTTTCCATCTATCACTTGGAAAACCGATACTCTCAAACAATACTCATTTGATACAAAGTATAAAATCCTTGAAGACGTCATCGTCGAATTAACCATGATTATTGATGGCGCTTCGCTTTATTTTGACACAACAGAAACTTTTCAATACCGCCGTTTTGCCGAGTCGTTATCCAGTAAGGAAAAAGGTAAAAATGGTATCCGATTCAAGGAAGAGAACGAAGTCTATGATAATTTTTCCGATAGGTTTAATGAGATTGGCTGGAAAAAAGCCGCACGAGCAGCAAAACTTCGCGTGACATCACGCATTCATAGTTTCCTGTCGCGCTTTTAGTGCTTATCCTATCATTTAATTTATTTACTATTTTGTCTTTGCAAACTTACGATTAACCGCCCAGGCATACAGATTGACGATTATCGATTGCGGCAATAGGTCATATAGTCGCCAGTTTATATCTTTCTTCGCTACTGGCATTTTAGCGTTTTTCCAGGGCGTTAGTTTCAAATATTTACGCCACAAAAAACCAACTGGATTATCGTTACCCTGCTGCCACGGCCTACCGTTCACACCAAACTGCGAATGAATGATCTTCGGCGCGTAGTAACTCTCCATGATTTCATCATAACTGTAAAAGCTCTCGGGCAAGAAACCGTTGGCTTTAATGTATTTTTTAATGTCATAGCCATAGAAAACGGTCGAGAAATTATACTCTACACCGACTTTCTTGATCTTGCCTTTAAAAAACACGTTACATAAATCTTGGTCAGCTACCTCATAATGATTGTGTCGCAAATGCTCGCGCATCTTGGCATCAATCTTATCTTTCATCCATTTTTTGTGATTGATAAGCATGACTCCACAGTTAAAGTAACCGTCGGTTAGTTTCAAGCCAATAGCATCCTTGTGTGCGTTCACCATGGTGGCATCGTATGACAGTGCCATTACATTATCCTCAAAATCAAGCTCCAAAAGACCATCAAGCGCACCGCTAATCACCGTGTGCGGGTTAATGTACAAAATTCGGTCCGTTTTGATATCAAGCTTAGCAAACGCCAGCATCTTATACCATGTGATATATAATCCCTTCCAAGCCTTAACGCCAATCTCTTTCAATTCGTCAGGATAACTTGACACGTCAACGAAAGTAATTGCGGCGTTCTTATAATTTCCAACCATTTTGTTGAATTTGTTGATGCTATCTTTTTTGAGTTGATGCCCAAGGTAAAAAATATTGATCTGTTTTAAGTGCCTATTATTTTCTAAAAGCGACACAATGGAAATTGCACTGACTACTGCATAGTTGTCGTCACTCTGATATAAAACGTTTAAAATTCCTTTGTTCATAATAAATCCTACTTGTTCGTTGACAATTGCTTAACATATTCTTTCAGCATTTCGGTGTAATCGCTTGGCACAAAACCCGTTTGGCGCAACTTCGACAAATCCATATCGCTGTTGAGCGGCCGCGGCGCAAAGCCTGGTTTACTAGCAGCATACTCCTCGGTAGAAATCGGCTGTACGCGGCCGCGATCATATCCGGCATATTCAAACACGTCAGCGGCAATTTCGTACCACGACTTCACTGGGCCTTCGTTGGTTACGTTATATAGTCCATATGCGACTTTATTATCTAAGAAGTATTTAGTAGCTCGAGCAATCTCTGACGCAAACGTCAGCCGGCCAAACTGATCATTGACGACTTTTGGATTGATGCGCATATCCGCCAAGTTTTTCATAGTTTTTGGCATATTGTGACCATCGCCAACGACCCAAGATACTCGCATGATATAGTGTTTTGGTACCAAGCTAACCGCCAGATCACCAGCCGCCTTACTTTCTCCATAGACCAACAGAGGCGCAACTACTTCATCGTCTTTATGATTTTTCTCTCGGCCATCCCAGACATAATCTGACGAATAGTGAACAAGGGTCTTATTTTGCTCAATGGCAACCTTAGCTAGGTTGCGCGGACCATAAGCATTAGCTAGCCACGTCTTGGCGCGCAATTCTGGAGTTTCAGAACCATCAGCATTAACCAAAGCTGCTGCATTGATGATAACGTCATATTTTGACCAATCAAACGCCTTTACTTGTTCCTCATCGGCTATATCCAACTCTTCTCGTGATAATGCCTTAGAATCTGGAAACATGGCACACAACGCCTTACCTAGTTGTCCACCTGCCCCTAAAATTACGTATCTCTTACTCATAACTCCCCTTTGCTTTTGTCAGTTATTATAGCATCTTTTAGCGACCGCTTGTAGATGACCAACAGAAGTGCTAGTTGCAAAAAGCTGATCAGCATAAAAACTAACACACTACCCAACATCGCCAACTGCTCAATCAGGCATATAGACATCACTACCGCCAAAACATCTGCGAGTAGCAATGTATAAAACTGCCCCTTAAACCGACGCATAATTATCAGCAAATTAACATAAATCGACACAAAAGCGTTCGCCGCCGCGCCAATAACCATAATAGTTAAATCAAGGCGGAAATTATTGATATTGATGCCAAAAATAACGTTAAGTATCCAAACACCAATCAAATAGCTCAGGACAACTGAAAGTACGCCCATCCCAAAAGTTATGTAATTCATTTTACTGACAACTCGTGCAAATTCTTTCAACTTTCCTTTTGTCAACAATTCAGATAGATTCACGACATTTGGCTGAATGATGAATGATATAAAAAGGCCGAGGAGCGTAATTGGCATTGCCATAATTCCAAAATAACCAATTTGGTCAGGATGGGATTTGTCCAAAAAATACCGCGGGATATTGAGTGAAAACATCGTCAAAAACATCACAACAAATACCGCTGAAGTACGTTTCATGATTACGACAGCCTGACCGGCGTATTCTTTGATGAACTTTTTATTCATAGCAATAGCCTCAACACGTCGCACCCATAACACATCGTACAGAAGGATAATGAGCGCATTGACCAGCAATATCGCTAATGTGCCATACATGACATTTTTAGTTACAATATCAACCACTATAAATACCCCAAAACCAAGAATCGCTTTCATGGTTAGTGAGATGCCAGCGATGTACAATTTACGATGGATTTGCAAAACACCATACAACGAATCGGCAATTGATTCTAAAATTTTAAAGGCTACCAAAATCATAATCAAGCCTGTTTTAGTAGCGTTATATCCATTCAATACACAAAACACCACTGCAGAAACTGCCACAATAAGCGATGCAACGAAACGCACAGCGACATAACCGCCGCTGCAAAACTCCCGCTTGACATCAGATGCCTGATAGGTCCGACCACCCCATAAAGAAACCGCCCAAAACACCACTGAAAGTGATATTGCAAATGAAAACAGTCCAGAATCGTCAATGCCGTTTAGTCGAGTGATAACAATTAGCAATACTGGAGAGATCGCACTCTGTAGCAATGAGCCTAGTGAGTTCCAGATGTAATCCTTTTTTTTCGACTGCATGTCATTAGTATAGCAAGTTTGCCCAATATACTACTCTACTTTATAATTTTCTTAGTATATGAAAAAATATTGGTCTCACTTTCTATTGTTTATTAAAAAGCCTGAAAACGTCTTTATATCTTTGTCATTGTTTTTTGGAGTGTTGTCGGCGGCCACCGTACCTCTGCTATCAATCAATGACGAAGGCGTACATTATATGCGGGCCTATGGATTGTCCCAAGGAAAAATTGAATCAGGAGTTGCCTGCACTTTACCTAAAGAAGTGGTATTAAAAGCAAAAGAAGCAGATGTAAATAATTTCGTAACTAGCTATAAGAAGATCATAAACCGCAACGATACATAGACAGGGAAATGCAGCAGCGCAACTGGCTATCCTCCAATTATACATCTACCGCAGACAATTGGTATCATTTTGGCAAATCTCATACATGGCTCACTCGGAGTAACTATTATGTTCGGAAGATTAGCTAATCTAATATTTTACTCATTTACTCTTTACTTCATTATAAAATGGGTACGCGTTGGTAAGTGGGCGTTTGTAGCAACTGGCCTATTTCCGCTAATGATACACTTGGCGGCATCACTTTCAGGAGACAGCATGACAAACATAGCAATTTTTACCGCTATTGCTGCTACATTAAATTTCTTTAGTCAAAAAAGCCCGTTAACTCGACAACAGCAGTTGCTTATTATTGCTATAGCCTGCTTGTTAATTCTCACAAAGTCGGTAACAATACTCTTATTATCACCAGTCATTTTCTTGCCGAAGCGCCTCTTCGTTTCAGATGAAAAATCAAAAATATCTTTTATTCCGCAAAAATGGTTGGTTCTCTCAGCAGCAGTAATATTAGCAGGCCTTTGTTTAATAGCGTGGCTTCATGTATACACACAACCCCTACTCACCACTGGCGCACCGCATAATCCGCTTCATAGCAATCCGCTCAAATTTATCCAGATATTATTTAATACTTACCTAAACCCAAACCTGCCCGTATCCGACGATATCCTAAGGGGCGTGATTGGCGCATTTTCTGCTTTTAAATACGGGCTGCCACTTTTTATATTACTACCATCATTTTCCCTCCTCTTCCTCTCCCTCCTTCATTACAACAAGAAAGACCAGGAGTTATTGGGAGAGCAGACTGGTAAATTGGCAGTGTATAATTTGGCGACAATTGGGTTGTTTGTTTGTGCAGTGTCGTATGCTATGTATACAGCATGGGCCTTATTGCCGTTTAGGTTTGGCGAGGGAGCGTATTATGCGGATGGTGTTCAGGGTAGATATTTTACAGCAACAGCAGCTATGTTGGTGCCGGTAGGGTTATGGCTGCAGAAGTATATTAATATAAGAACTAAGAATGAAAAAGTGTTTAACCTTATTATGTTCTTTGGGCTAGCTTTAGTGCTTGGGTTTTATGTTTTTGAGACGGTGTGGAAATTTAAGTAGCTACCCTAATCATGACAATGTGCTAGAATAAAAACAGTTATGAAAAAATATTGGTCTTTATTCTTATATTTTATTAAAAAGCCTGAAAATGTTTTTATATCTTTGTCTTTATTTTTTGGGGTGTTGTCGGCAATACTAGTCCCTCAGTTATCTGTTAGCGACGAGAACATGCACTATATGCGCGCCTACGGAATATCTCAAGGCCGCGTAGAGTCTAACTCACCCTGTACATTGCCGAAAGATGTTATCAAAAGAGCTGAAGCAGTTTACGAAGGTAACTTTTCCGCTGATTATTCTAAACCTATAGATCGAAACATAATGGACGTTCATAAGTGCAGCAGCGCCTCTGGCTACCCACCAATTATGCACCTGCCGCAAACAATCGGCATCGGTATAGCAAGTTTATTTAATGGATCTACTGGTCTAACTATCTTATTTGGGCGTCTTGCTAACGTACTTTTCTATTCAATTGCTGTCTATCTCATTATCAAGTGGGTGCGCATCGGTAAGTGGGCTTTTACAGCAATTGGACTTATTCCACTAATGATTCACATGGCGGCGTCGCTATCCAGCGACTGCATGACAAATGTGGCAGTCTTTACAATTACTGCTTTTACCTTGAACCTATTCACCCAAAAGGATAAGTTATCACATAAACAAACAGTCGCTCTTATCTGTATAGGAGTATTCCTTACTCTAACCAAATCTGTAAATGCCTTACTACTATTTCCTCTTCTGTTTTTACCAAAGCGTCTATTCTCACCCAACAAAAACGAACGTCTGCCATTTAATGTTCAGAAGTGGACTATATTGGTAGTAACTGGTATCGCCGCGATAATTAGCATACTAATTTGGCAAAAAATATATGGTCAGCCTCTACTCACCACCGGAGCAGCTCACAACCCTCTACATAGCAACCCTCTTAAGTTTATTACCATATTGTTTAATACATACATCAGCCCAACTATCGGGTATACAGATACTGTATTACGCGGTAGTGTTGGTGAATTTTCATCCTTTAAATACCGCCTACCTTTGTTTGTGCTGATACCGCTCTTTTCCCTCCTCTTCCTCTCCCTCCTTCATTACAACAAGAAAGACCAGGAGTTATTGGGAGAGCAGACTGGTAAATTGGCAGTGTATAATTTGGCGACAATTGGGTTGTTTGTTTGTGCAGTGTCGTATGCTATGTATACAGCATGGGCCTTATTGCCGTTTAGGTTTGGCGAGGGAGCGTATTATGCGGATGGTGTTCAGGGTAGATATTTTACAGCAACAGCAGCTATGTTGGTGCCGGTAGGGTTATGGCTGCAGAAGTATATTAATATAAGAACTAAGAATGAAAAAGTGTTTAACCTTATTATGTTCTTTGGGCTAGCTTTAGTGCTTGGGTTTTATGTTTTTGAGACGGTGTGGACTTATAAATAAACTCGATCCAATCTTTGCACTTATGCTTGCTTGTGTTAAAATAATGTAAATATGAGAATTACAAATAAAAAACTTTCAAAAAAGCAAATTCTAGTAGCTACCCTTGCTGTAGCTGTCGCGATTTGCGGGAGTGTTTTCGCGCTTGATAAGATCGGTATTATCTCAATTTTTCCCAAAGAAACCGTACCAAATATCAGTAAAGAGCCAACGCCGCAAGAAAAAAAATCTGAAGAAAAAGCCAATCAAGATACCAAAGAATCATTCCTTAGCACAGCAAAAGATAACGAAGAAAAGTCTGTTGAGAAAAGTAAACCTGCACCAGTACCAACAGACAACTCGTCAATCGAGCTCTCAGCCGATAAAGATGGGGATAACGTTACAATTATCGTAAAATTAAAAGAACAGGGTTATTCACAAGGCAAATGCTCTCTAACTGTAGCTGCTAATGGAAAAAAGGTTGCGCAGAATGCTGATATTATATACCAGCCAGAATACTCTACCTGTGCTGGATTTTCAGTACCCGTATCTTCAGTCGGCGGCGGCCAATGGACTATTTCATTATCGGCAACTCCACTCAACGGCAAGCCTATAACTAAAACTTTAACAAAGGAGATTTAATGGTGAAAACGAGAATATTTATCTCTGCCATTGCCGTTGCTGCAATTGGCATTTTTGGTTTAGTGTTTTTTGCCAATCAATCAAGTGCTGTCACCGCTAGCGATTGGCGCGCTGGAAATATCGTCGACGACTTTGTGTTTACTAATTCTGATGACATGACAGTTGCTGACATTCAAGCATTTCTTAACAGCGTCAACCCAAATTGCGACACATACGGAACTGGGCGCGCTGTCGAAAAAGGCAGAGGTGATATTACACGCGCACAATATGCCGCTTTGCGGGGCTGGGCAGGTCCGCCTTATATCTGTCTAAAAGATTATTATGAAGTTCCTAAATACTCGCCAGGCAACTACATTCCTGCCAATAACTTTAGCGGTTCAATACCAGCAGGGGCTGTCAGTGCGGCGCAAATAATCTACGATGCAGCGAAGCGTAATAATTTAAGCCCGAAAGTTATCCTAGTTAAAATCGCTACTGAATCGGCCGGCCCGCTTACCTCAGATAATTGGCCGCTGCAAAGCCAATATACTTACGCTATGGGTTCGCATTGTCCAGACAGCGGCCCCGGCGGCAGCGCAAATTGCGACCGCAATTATGCCGGCTTCTCAATGCAAGTCGAATCTGGAGCCCAATTAATGCGCTGGTATCTCGACAACATGGAAAAACCGTGGTGGAGCTACAAGAAACCGTTCGCTACTAACTCAATTTTGTGGAATGTAGTGCAGCGCGGCTGCGGCGCTGGAGACGTATATATTGCCAGCAAAGCAACAGCTGCACTATATACTTACACCCCGTATCAACCAAATCAGGCCGCTCTTAACAATATGTACGGACTAGGCGACCATTGCAGCGCTTATGGTAATCGTAACTTTTGGCGCGTTTGGAACGACTGGTTTGGTTCGACGCAATACAGCCGCCCGATCATTAGTTTTAAATCGCATATTAGCTACTATGGCTGGACCGGACTAGTACACAATCGCGGCATTACTGGCTTTACCGGCCAAAGTAAATCCATGCAAGCTTTCAGTATCGACGGTGAAGTTACCTATTCATCGTATAGCGAGGAACGCGGTTGGCAGCCAACTGTCTATGGAAGTATGCAATCTGGCACAACTGATCTCAACCGACCTATTCAAGCAGTCAAAATTCAACCAACTGGATCGCTTGCTGCAAAATATGACTTATACTACCGCGCGCATGTCAGCTATGTCGGCTGGATGGGTTGGGCGAAAAATGGCGAGCCAGCCGGCATAACGGGCGGACCTGGAAATAACATAGAGGCCTTAGAAATCCGGCTTGTTCACAAAGGATCTAGCGCTCCGGAAGATTCAGGCCAAGCTTTCAAAAATGTTAATACAAAGGGAGATTCTTCGCCGTTAGCAGTCTCAATTAGCTCGCACGTTGGCATGGTTGGCTGGCAACCAGCAGTCACTGATGAAATGATTAGCGGCACTACCGGCCAAAGCCGTCGGATTGAAGCCGTCAAAGCTTCTCTTATTAATAAAACTGGCATTTCTGGCAATCTTCGTTACTCGTCTCACGTCTCATGGGTTGGCTGGCAAGACTGGAAAAATGCAAACGAAATATCAGGCACTACTGGCCAGTTCAAATCAGTCGAAGCAATTCGTTTTATGCTCACTAGCGACCTTGCAAAATCATACGATATCTGGTATCGTGCTTATTCGCAGTATGTCGGCTGGATGGGTTGGGCGAAAAATGGCGAGCCAGCCGGATCAACTGGTGCAACCAGACAGCTTGAGGCCATCCAGATTCGTATAGTGCCAAAAAATTCAATCGCCCTACCTAGCGGTGCATTCTATAATCCAGCCAATACGCCTGTCCCAGATTTGTATGATCTCAACTATTCAACCCACGTCAGCTATGTTGGCTGGATGCCGAACGTCTCTCAGGGTGTCATGTCTGGTACAACGGGGCGATCGTTCGCCGTTGAAGCACTACGCATTGCCAAAGCCATATCACAACGCGACGGATCGACCATCGCCATCCGCTGCTCGTCAAAATCGGCTAACGACCCTTGGGCGGCAGATATACCTGTGACCGAACAACAAATCTGTGGCACTACCGGCCAAACAAAAGCGCTCAATGGCATAAAATTATCCCTCAGTGAAACCGACGCCAAGAAATATGATATTTACTACCAAACTCACCTATCATGGATTGGTTGGCAAGAGTGGAAAAAGAACGGTGAGGTCGCCGGCGATAAACCAGGATCACACATTGAAGCTGTTAGGATAAAGCTTGTTGAAAAATAAAATCTCTATTTGTATATATCAACAATCCGCTGCTCAAGCTTACTCCACTGATAAGCTTGAGCAGTTTTTTGACCATTTTTAATGATTTTATCGCGCAGTTTTTTATCGTTTAGTAACTTTTCGACAGCTGCAACGCCCGCATCGATATCGCCTTGGCGATAAAATAGACAGTTGTAATCATCTTTTAGATATTCAACATTGCCACCATTTGGTACTACAACAGATACGCCGCCAGTCGCCATCATTTCAAGCGGCGGATATGAAAAGCTCTCAACGATACTAGTTTTAATCAAAATATCGCAGCTTGCGTACACTTCTCCAACTTTTTCTGGAGCAATACGATTATAAAATCTATCGACTCGGTACCAATCTTTTGGTTCCTTGCGGTATGATAAATACGAAATCTCAAATTTATCAGGGTCAAGCCTCTCAACGATACGAAAAGCTTCGTCAGTATTTTTATACTCACTTTTGCTGTCGCCTTCAATAAGTATCTTTATTTTGCCCGTAAAATCACGTTCGCGATATGGGTACAATTCAAGATCAATTCCATTTGAGACATACTCGGACTCTTTATGAAAGACATCTTTCAACCACTTCTGACACCATAGTGACATCGTAATATACCGTACACCAGATTGATCGCAGTAAGAAGCGTTCGCTAAAAAGCGCGGTTCACCAGTGCCTGGTATATAAAAATCCGTTTCAAAGTTTTGCACAAAATAAAGCCGATTACGAACATTAGGCTGCTTCTTAACTAGCTCAACAGTTGACCACAACGTTGCAACCTGCGTGTCGAAAAACGCTTTCATTTTAGTTTTGTGCGTAGCAACGACATTAAATCCAGGCAACTCATATCTATAGCTATAGGTTTTCTTAGCAATTTTTAGAGCGTGCTTACTGACTGCATCAATTAGCGTCACGTCCCAGCCATGTCTTCTTAGTACATCAGCATGCTTTAAGGCGACAATTACTCCTCCCGAAATATCGGTCGACGGCAGAATGAAACCGATATTTCGCGCCAAATGCTTTCTGATAAACGAAGCTAGGTTATAGCCAGTGTACACCGTCGAATAGTTATGAATTATCTCCTCGTGAGCTTTATCTGCAAGTTTACCGCGCAAAGCCGAGTCTGATACTAGTAAGTCAAGCGCTTTAAACCACTCTGTGTCAGTATTGTTTACTAGTATGCCTGTTTCGTTATTCTGAATTTTCTCTGCAAAAGCGCCAATATTGCTGGCTATGGTTGGAATCTTTACAAGAGCCGCTTCAACCCACTTATTCTCGGATTTTGCGCGGTTGAAAATCGTATCAACCAGCGGCGCCAAAACAATATCGCACTCTGCCATAACAGCTGGCAATTCTCGCCAATCAACAAATCCTGACGTAATAAGGCGTTCTTTATACGGATCAAGAGCTTCTGGAACGTCCAGGATGCCAGCAATCTTAAGGTAAATTTGCGGATACTTTTCGAATATTTTAATAAGACTAGGAATGACAAGGTCAAAATCTTCATTATGCGTAATACTACCGCTAAAATAGCCGATGACAACTTTATCTCTGTCTTTACTAACAGCCTTAAGCGCTAAATTAGATAGCTTAATCATTTCATCAGATGCAACGTTGCGGTTAATCAGCACTTCACCCTTCGTGTAATGCTGCAGCTCCTCTTGCAGTTGAGCGGTCGTGGTAACAACATGATCGCACAACTCCAGCGTTTCGCGCATCCGATTAACACCATCATCGTAGAGCCGCTTATCATCGACACTCATCTGCTGAACATATTTGATTGAATCAGTATATTTCTGGTCAATTACCAAATCATCGATATCAAAAAAACAGGTTTTATTAAAATAATGCGCCTGCTTGATAAATTCGCGAATCGTATCAGTTATTGGGCAGCGGAAAAATACAAATCCGCGATAATACTTCAATTGATCAAGCGATAATCTATCATAAAAAACGCTCTCAACAGTTAACCCCTGCGACATTAGCTGCTCCATCTGGTGAGCAACCCGGTAGCGCTCTGGGTGCGGCAAAGTGCAGCCGTTAATAAATAAAATATCTTTATATACTTGCTGTTTTTTATCAGGAAATTTCTTATAATATGCATACTTTGCTGCGCGTTTTACAAAGCGGACAGCACCATCGTCTTTAATTATTACAACACTTTTCTTTACAAGATTATTAACTTTACGTATCATTATTTTTCCTCCTTAGTCGTCATGTACGGATTATATAACGTTCTTAGATCTTTATCGCAGAGAGCTTTAGTTAGCGATCGGCTAGTTATTTTTGTCGATTCATCGATCAAAGCCAACTTACTCCGTTCAACAAACAGTACGGGAAGATCTATCATACCTAGATTATACCTAGCGGTTAGATAAATATGTTTCGTAAAGGATCGCCGGCTTAGCGTCTGTATGCATTCTACTATTTTTTTATCTAAGATTGACGTAAGGTTTTCTATAACTCGGCTCTCGTCAAGTGCAGACGGAACAACTGCACCGATATCAGGTCGCATCACATCGCCCATATCGCTATAATCATCAATATCTTTAATCATAGTCTCTGAGAATACTATTATATCAGCAGTTTCATCACGAATGACATCGCCGGCAGCGGTTGATTCGCTAAATAACACATTTTTTATAGTAAGATTTTGCGGCATAGAATATCTCAGCCGCCACTGAGCGCCATATGTTGAATCGCGCATAACTTGAGCTTGAACTTGACGGCTCTTGATATCGTCATTTAAAGCCCTCTTCTGAGCATCAATAACATAAGGTTTTGCATCCAACCCTTGTGCAGTAGAATTTTTATGGACACGCCAATAATAGAGTATTTGCGAAACATGCGCAATCTGCTGCGGCTGCAGCATTCTTGTTATGCGCAAAAAAAGCTCCCAATCTTGAGCTCCGTTGTAGTTGCCATCTTCACCTTCCAACTCCAACAAAAGTTTCCGCTGTATGACAGCAAAGTGCGTAATATAGTTGACCGAGCGCAAGAAATCAGCGTTCCAATCAGGTTTGAAAAATGGTTGATATTGTCGTCCGCGTTCATCAAGCTTAATCTCGTCAGTATATATAAATTTTACATCTGGCAAATTATTTATCTTTTCAACAATTCGTAATAAAGCGTCTGGGTGCAGCACATCGTCATGATCAAGTAGCGCCACGTATTCCCCGCTAGCTTTATGGATACCGTAATTTGTCGCCCAGGCAATATGGCGATTGGCCTTAAGAAAAAAAGGCTTTATTTTTGCATTGGTCTTTGCTATAGCGCTGATTTCTTGTTTCAAGCCTGTATCAGGCGACGCATCATCAACAATAATCAGCTCCCAATTATCGTATGATTGAGATTCAACCGACTGGACCATTTCCCTCAAGTATTTAATTGGAGTATTGTAAGTCGGCACAATAATCGACACTAGCGGCTGTCTGCGTAATTTATAATTTATAGGCCTATCTTCATACCTGCACTGCCATGACTCATATAACCTGCGCTGACGCGAATCAAGATAGTTGCGATATGGCGAAATCAATAACAGCAAGAAAGAGTAAAGTGCTCTATTGTGTTTTATTATATTTTTCAAGCGTTGCAGCATATTTTATTTCCATGTGTGATCTAGCTTCGTCACGCCGCCCCAGCGGCCGTGTCCATAATCGCGTTGGACTGAAAAAAACGGTCCTTCCTCGATAAAAGCAATCACCTTTGTATCATTAGTCCCCATCAAACCCGCCTTGATAAAATACCTGCCTTCATTAAGATTTAACTTTACAGTGTAGCGAGCTGTTTGATCTTTGATAGCGCTAGTTTTTTCTTGGTAAGTATTCGGTCCGTAAACATACTCGCCGTTTTCACGAAAAATTGCAACGCCTACATGTTTAACACCCTTTTGCTGCCATGACAAATCTACCGTCATAGTTTCTTCGAAATCATACATAGTCTTTTCTTTACCATCATTACCACGCAACACTATTTTGAACGGTACCGCCCCTTCGTTATCACTGGTTAATCCAGTCGTCCGGTCATAATTCTGGCTATTACTACGGCTATATGCCGCCGCAATACGATACGGTTTGCCAATCATTTTAACGTGGCCGTCTTCAATAAATACTGCTTTTGTACAAAACCGCTCGACTGCTGCCATATCGTGAGTCACTAAAATTACAGTACGTTTTTCACGCTTAAGCTTATCAAAGTACGAATAGCACTTCTTTTGAAAAGCCTCATCGCCAACCGCAAGCACTTCATCAAGCAACAAAATATCAGCATGAGCGCGAATTGCAATTGAAAAAGCTAAACGGACCTGCATACCGCTTGAATAATTCTTAAGCCGTTCTTCCATAAAGTCTTCTAATTCTGCAAACTCAACAATCGCGCTATACATAGATTCCATTTCTTCATGACTAAACCCTAGCAGCGCACCATTAAGAAAGATGTTTTCGCGGCCAGTTAGCTCTGGATTAAATCCTACGCCGAGCTCAATAAACGGCACTAGCGAACCGTGCACTTTAACGTTACCGCCATTTGGCGTATAAATACCAGCGATTGTTTTCAACAGCGTGCTCTTTCCTGAACCATTGCGACCAACTATACCGAAAAAGTCTCCTTCGTTTATAGTAAAACTTATATCTTTTAACGGCGTAAACACACGATAGCCTTTGCGACCTTTTAGTATATTTATCAACTGTTGTTTAACACCCGAACTAGCTTCGAGCGGAATTTTGAAAGATTTCGTTAGTTTGCTAATCTCGACAATTGCCTTAGACATCAAACACTCTCCGCGAAGTACCGCTGGTTAGATCGAAAATAAAAAACCGCTAGCAATATTACGATGATAACTGCAACAAACGGCGTCAACATCACCGGAAACGACACCAAATCATACAGCTGAAGTGTTTGTTGCGTCACTAATACCTTACGAACATCTTGAACTACTTGAGCAACCGGATTAAGCATTAGCCATGAGGCAGCCCATGGCATCTGTTTTACAACCATTTGCAACGGATATATTACCGGAGTAGCATAGAATGCTGCTTGTAAGAATATTTCCCATAGATAACCGATATCTCGATATTTAACGTTAAGCGTTGCTAGAAAAAATGCTACCGCCAATGAAAAGACATACAATTCAGCTATCAGAGGAATTATAAGCAACGCCTCTGCAGATATAGACACACCGTTGATTACGCAAAACACCAAAATAACAATTGTATTTATTATAAGATTGATAAATGCAGAAATAGTGCCGGATACAACAATGATAAATTTCGGGAAATTAATCTTGCGAATTAAGTCGCCCCGCGAAACTATTGATTGTAATCCTTGTACTGTTGCCTCGGTAAAGAAATTCCATAATACAATACCAACTAATAAATATACTGGAAAATGTTCAATATCCCTGCCTAGACGTAAGAATTTATCAAATACTATATATAGAATAATAAATAAAAATATTGGTTTTAAGATTGACCACAAATAACCTAATACTGATCCTTGATAGCGTAATTTAAAATCCGTTACAACCAGCTCGCGTAACAATATTTTATTACGTCTATTCCATACACTCGCTACTTTCATAGTCTCTCCAGCCATTATATAATAAGATTGTGACAAAAAACAATCTCGCTATCATCGTCCTCAACTGGAACGGCGCCGACGATGCGCTCGAATGCATTAGCTCGCTGGCCCGACAGACACTCAAACCGACTATCATAGTCGTCGATAATCATTCTCGCGACGACTCTGTCACGCGTTTCGAACAGTATCAGACAGAACATCCGTCCGTAGATTGTACAATTATCGCTAACAATAAGAATCTGGGATTCGCCGGCGGTATTAATACTGGACTAGTTTACGCGCGCAAACAAGGTTTTGAATATATTGGCGTACTTAACCCTGATGCCGTTGCCGACAAAAAATGGTGTAGAGCACTCGTCGACGAACTGTCAAGCCAGCCAAAATGTGGCATTGCGACTGGCATTTTACAACGGCGCGACAGTAAGACGCTTGATACAACTGGCGATTTCTATACCACCTGGGGCCTGCCTGGTCCACGAAACCGCGACAAGCCTATTGAAAATGCGCCGAGTAAGCCTGGCGAGGTTTTTGGCGCGACTGGCGGCGGAGCGATTTATCGCGCGGCAATGTTTGACGATATCGATATGTTCGACGAGGACTTTTTCATGTATTACGAAGATGTCGACCTCAGTTTTCGCGCCCAACTAGCTGGCTGGAAAGTCCGCTTCACTCCTAAAGCCATCGCTTATCACAAGGTTGGCGCTAGCAGCAAAAAGGTTCCTGGCTTGGCTGTTTACAACACTTTCAAAAACCTGCCGTTAGTTTTCATTAAAAACGTTCCAGGGAAGTTATTTTGGTATATTGGCCTGCGCTTTTTCCTGGCATATTGGCTAATTTTCGCCAGCGCCGTCCGCCATGGCAACGGCTGGCCAGCTTTCAAAGGTATATTAGCCTCAATAATTCGCAAGCCCGCTGCCTACAAAAAGCGCTTAAATATTCAAAAAAACCGCAAAGTCTCTGTCGACTACATCCGCAGCATTATCCACAAAGGGCCGCTACCCAATCAAACTGGACTGTTGAAATTTCGTAAGTTTTTTACTGGGAAATAAACTTTTTGCATGTGAATATGGATTTGCGTAAAATATAAGTATGCTACCTTATCAAACTGGTTTTTTTGACTATTCCTCGCCTGAAGACTTGCATACCGAATATAAAACATGCAACGAAGGTAAAATACCTAATGACCTATGGAAAACTATATCAGCTTTCGCTAATGCCGATGGCGGAAAAGTGTCTCTAGGTGTTACGCCAGACAATAAACCTATCGGATTAACTACAGAACAGTTAGATAGAGTTCAACGCGATTTATTATCATTGTGTCAAAATTCCTTCAATTACCCGATTGTACCCGAGATTCAACTGGTCGGAGATGTTGTTACAACATACATCTCGCCCGCTCCATCCCAGGTACGCCCGATTTACTCAAAGTCTAGAGGTGCCTCTAAAGGAGCTTATATACGGATAGGTTCTTCAAATGTCGAGATAACCGACGAAATACGCAACCAATTCGCCATGGCCGCACGAGGCGGAGCAGAATTAATCGAATTTTCCGGATTACACTACGAAAACTGCTTTGATATGGTAGTCGTCAATGAATATCTGTCAGCTATAAGCCAGTTTCGCGGCAATATATATCAAGATTTATCAACTACTGATATCTTGATAAAACTACGCGCTATCAACCATTCAGGTAATCCCACTCTTTTTGGTTTACTAGCATTTAGCAAAAATAACATCCTACAAGAAAACACAGCTCCAACTGTCAATATAGCAATCACTCAATATGCAACAGACAGCAAAGTAAATATATCTGATCCAAATGAAACTTTTATTGATGATAGAGAATTCAATGGGAATGTGATAAGTCAATTTAAATCAGCCGCAAATCATCTTCGTTCCAAACTGCCGATACGTGGATTAATCGACCCTCAAGGTCTTCGACAAGAATATTTATCTATACCAGAAATCGCTATCCGAGAAGCTTTAGCAAACGCAATAGCTCATCGCGACTACAGCACATACTCTTCTCGTATTCAAATTGACATATACGCCGACAGGATAGAAATCATAAATCCCGGCCGAAGTTTAGTGCCAATTGAAAGAATTGACGAAACGCCATCAGTATCGCGTAATCCTACACTCATGAGTTTTCTTAAAGATTTTCATATAACAGAACAACGAGCTCGCGGCATTAAAACTATTCGAGACTCTCTGAATAGCGCTGGACTAAAGGAGCCTTTATTCGAAAATCTACCATCCTCTTTTAGAATAACTATTTACAACTCAACATTTATGGACAGTGAAGATCACCTGTGGTTACAACAATTTAAAAAGCATAACCTGAACGAAAGACAATTAACTGCTTTAACTTATCTGAAAAATAGTCACAACAGTATAACAAACCACACATATAGAGAAATTAACAATATGAATAGCGTCGGAGACGATCGGCGCGCTCGTCATGAGCTAGAGCGATTAGTAAAATTCGGCTTGATTTTTCCTCAAGGAGAAACTAGACACCGTAGATACAACTTAAATACTAACAATCTATAACTATGTACTGCTATCGACATTCTATCGACATTTTCCAAAAAGTAGTTACCTCTGTTAAATCCGCTCTATCGACATTCTATCGACATTCTATCGACATTTTCGATGTGAAAAAATCAACAACTATCCTTACTGTCATCTCATATCATATTTTTTTAAAGAGCATATTACACGAGAGGGGCTTGCTATGCGCCTACTAGAATATGAAGCCAAAAATCTACTGTCAGCGTGTGAAGTGCCGATACCGCGCGGCAAAGTTTTCGCTATTAATGAATTACAATCTATCGCTGCGCCGATCGTTCTGAAATCGCAGGTTCCCATCGGCGGGCGCGGCAAACTTGGCGGCGTGCAAATAGTCCGTCGGCAGTCAGATGTAGAATCTGCTGCCCGAAAAATATTCAATCTTAAAATCAAGGGATTTTTGCCGTCAAAATTGCTAGCCGAAGAAATCCTCGATATTAGCCGCGAATTTTATTTTTCGTTAAATATTAATCGCCAAACCGCCGCCGTTGAACTGCTTGCCCATACTGGCGGCGGTGTCGAAATTGAAAGCCAAGATACTGCAGCCTTTTTTCGGCGCGATATTGCCAACGAAAAATTCGAATCTTTAGCTGACGAACTTGCTGATTATCTCGATATTACTGACAAAGCGTTCTTGCTGCAGGATATTATTGAAAATGCTTATCGTTGTTTTATTGACAATGATTGCTTGTTACTAGAGATTAACCCGCTAGTACTCACCTCTGACGGTAAGTTAATCGCTGGCGATGCTAAAATTACCGTTGACGATGCTGCCGCTTTTCGCCACTTGGATTGGCAATTCGAAGACAACTCTACCGAACACAATTTCGTCATACTTAATCGTGACAGCGCGGTTGCTACAATCGCCAATGGCGCCGGGCTCGCCATGGCAACGGTCGATGCGGTGGTGGCGAGCGGTTTGGTACCAGCTAATTTCCTCGATATCGGCGGCACGGCTACCTCTGATAAAATCCTCAATTGCTTCCATCAAATTACTACTATCGATAATATCAACGTGATTATCATCAATATCTTCGGCGGTATTGTCCGCTGCGATGAGGTAGCCCGAGCCATTATCGATGCCCAGCGGCAAATTCCCAACCTACCAAAACTCGTCATTCGCCTATCTGGCAACCGCGAATCTGAAGCCCGCCAACTGCTAGCACAATACAATCTACCGCTATTCGACAGTTTAGAAGCAATCCTGGAGGATATTTCATGACACCGCAGCTTTTCACTGGCAAAAATGTCATAATTCAGGGAATCACTGGCAAAAACGGCCGGTTTCATGCGCGAAACATGCTTGATTACAAGACATCTATCGTTGCTGGTACTTCGCCTAATCAAGCTATTTCCGAGGTTCACGGCGTACCTGTTTTCCGAACAATTAGCGATATCAAAAAACGTTTTGCCATTGATATTTCCGTAATTTTTGTGCCAGCGCCGCACGCCAAAGCCGCTATTTTAGAGGCTATTCAGGCGCAAATCCCGCTCATCATCTGCATCACCGAGGGCGTACCAGTACACGACATGCTAGAGATTAAGCAAAAATTGCGCCGCAGCCATTCAGTCTTGATCGGTCCGAACTGCCCCGGCGTGTTATTACCAGGCAGGCAGCTGCTGGGTATCATTCCAGCGTCACTAGCAGCACCTGGCGACACGGCGATTGTCAGCCGCAGTGGCACACTTACTTACGAAGCTATGTCGCTATTAACACAGGCTGGTTTCGGGCAGCGATACATCATCGGTATCGGCGGCGATATGATTGGCGGCAGCAGTTTTGTCGATTGTTTACAGTTATTTCAAAACGACCCTAGCGTTAAACGTATAGTAATGATCGGCGAGATCGGTGGTATTAGCGAAATTACGGCAGCTGATTATATTAAGCAATTTATCAGCAAGCCAGTTTACGCTTATATCGCTGGGCATAGTGCTCCTAGCGGCGTCCAGATGGGACACGCTGGCGCTATCCTCGGCACTAACGCGCTTGAGTCAGCCACTGCCAAGACGGCTTATCTACAGCAGTCTGGCGCCATCACCGCTAACTCAATTAGCAAGCTTGTTCAAAAAATAAAGTGATATAATTAGCCTATGAAGACAATTACCGTTCTAATCCCAGCCTACAACGAAGAAGCGGTGTTGCCGCAGTTATTCGCACGTCTAAAAGATTTGCAAAAAACGATCAAAAAATACCGCCTAGAACTGCTATTTATCAACGATGGTAGTAGCGATGACACCTTGACTATGATTCAAAGAGAAGCCAAAAAGAATTCTTCAATTGCCTATGTTAATCTATCGCGCAATTTTGGCAAGGAAGCTGGCATGCTAGCTGGCTTTGATTACGCCAAAGGCGATGCAGTAGTAATTATCGACGCTGATTTACAAGATCCGCCCGAGCTAATCCCGCAAATGATTGAGCTCTGGGAACAAGGCTACGATGATGTTTACGCGCGGCGCCGTAGCCGCCAGGGTGAAACTTGGCTCAAGAAAAAAACCAGCGAGTGGTACTACCGTATTTTGCAAAAGTCGACGCGGATTCCAATTCAGCGCGATACTGGCGATTTTCGCTTGCTTGATCGGCGCTGTGTTGAAGCTCTCAAGCTGCTGCGCGAATCGCAGCGCAACACCAAGGCCCTCTTCAGCTGGATCGGCTTCAACAAAAAAGAGTTGCTCTACGATCGCGACCCGCGCGCTGCCGGCGATACTAAATGGAATTATAGCAAGCTGGTCAATCTCGCTATTGACGGTATCACCAGTTTCACCACGGCACCGCTGCGAATGTCGTCGATTTTGGGAATGATTATATCATGCGGTGCATTTTTATATATTCTTTATCTGCTAATTCGACCACTATTCGGCGTACCTACTGGTGCTGGTTATTCATCGCTAATGGCAGTAATCTTGTTTCTCGGCGGCATCCAGCTGATTAGCCTAGGCGTTATCGGCGAGTACGTTGCTCGAATTTTTAGCGAGTCCAAGAACCGGCCTGGTTACTTTGTCGAGGAATATCACGAGGCTAAGCGTGAAAAATAAGGCGCAAATTGGTCGTTTCGCTATCGTCGGCACAATAAATACGATAATTGATTTTGGGTTATTATTTTTACTTACCTTTCTAGGACTACCGAAACTAGCCGCCAATACTGTCTCGACCGGTACTGCCTTTGTTTTTAGCTTTTTCGCTAACAAAAAGTACACCTTCAAATCTACTAGCAAAAATATCAAATATGAGATAGTGTCCTTTGTGATTATCACGCTATTTGGCTTGTGGGTGCTTCAAAACGCTATGATTTGGCTGACTACGCCGTTAATCAAAAACCTCATAACTAACGAACGAATTTCCTTGTTTGTCGCTAAATTATTTGCCACAGCTATCTCTCTGATTTGGAATTATTGCCTATACGAGCGAATTGTTTTCAGAAAGGAATCATCATGAGTCATATCGCTATCGATGCCCGCGTCATTAACTCTGGGACTGGCACTTACGTGGTTAAGTTGCTAGAATATTTGCAAAAAATCGACCACCACAATACCTACAGTATACTCGTGCCAACCAAAGATAAAGACTATTGGCAACCAACTAACCCGAATTTTAACGTCCTAACTATCGATTTCAAAAACTATTCGCTAGCTGAACAACTTGGTTTCAAAACCTTTCTCGATGACCTCAGTCCAGATTTGGTGCATTTTTGCATGCCGCAGCAGCCAATCCGATACCGCGGCAAGCACGTCACTACCGTTCACGACATGACACTGCTCAATACTTATAATTCCGACAAGAATTGGCTGGTTTTTCATGCTAAACAACTGGTCGGCCGCTGGGTATTCAAGAAAATTGCCAAGACTAGCCAGCATATCATCACTGTGTCAAACACTACCAAACGCGAATACCAAGCATTCTGCGGGATAGCTGATGATAAAATTACAACGATTTATGAAGCTGCCGAGATTCATCGGGGCGGCCTGCAGCCATACAAAACACCGTTTACGCGTTTTATTGCTTATGTCGGCCAACAGCCTGATTATAAAAATATCCGCCGTTTGGGCGACGCCCACCAAAAACTATTAAAAAAGTACCCCGACCTCGGATTGGTGCTGGTTGGCCGAATTAATGCTGCCACTCAGCGCAACAAAGACTATTTTGAATCAAAAAAGTACAAAAATATTCACTTCACCGGCTTTATACCTGATGCTGAGCGCGACTGGATTTTTACTCGGTCGCTAGCATATATCTTCCCGTCGCTACTCGAGGGCTTCGGTCTGCCACCGCTAGAGGCAATGGCCTATGGTACGCCAGTTGTTTCAAGTAATGCTTCTTGCATGCCAGAAATTCTCGGCGACGCGGCAGTATACTTTGATCCGCTTGATATTGAGGACATTGCCAGCAAGATTGATACCGTTATTACCGATAAATCACTGCGTAATACTTTGTCTAAAAAAGGCAAGCACCAAGTGGCTAAGTATTCTTGGCGGCGGATGGCCGAGCAAACTTTGCAAATTTATGAAAATGCTATTAAAAGCTAGAGTCTCATTTCTTTGAAGGCTTTTTGCGCTAAATCATACATAGTTTGGTACACAGCGATATCGGCGCCCTGCTCGGCTGTGTGCAGATAAATTACGTTATCAACAACCTCGATTGAGACCTCGAAACCAAGCGCTGCTAATTGCTCCATGTACGTCGGGTTGAGCAGCTCAAAGCTAGCTGCTTGGTCGGTATTAGAAGCATACACCTCGTATAACTCATTAAACTTGCCCCACTCCATTTCGACTTTTTCCAAACCGCGAACACCGCCGAAACGCATCATTTTCTTGCGGCGAACAATAATTTGGCCGTAATCTTTCGGTACGTTAATTTGAGCGATAACTACTGATGAGCTATCAGTGGCGCGCTGGTAAGTATACAATTGCACAAGCAATGATTCTTTATACAAGCCGACCACATGGTTATTAATATCTGATGTACCAAATTGCGCACCGTTAAATAGTTGCCCGCGCTTTGGTATAAACAGCCAGCCCATATCAGCGCTATAGCAATAATTATTCTGGCGGGCAAATTGATCGATTTGCGGATTATACATCGCTGGGTTAGCTGTCGCCTGATCGACGCCGTCTAGTAACCAATCTTTGCCATGGCGGCGGAATCGCCAATATTCAGTGAACATACTATTGTCGGTAAATAATGTCTGATTGGTAGCGTTATCAACCAGCGAATCTTTGGCGCTCGCCGAAAAACCAATCGTTACTGTGTCTTGGCTGTCATCAGGCGAATCTAACATATCAACCACCTCGGCGTCGTTCACTACGATATCCGACATTTGGTTTGTCCGATTCATTAGCTGCAGCGTATAAATCATCAAACCAGCATGATAAGCATAATTTTCGGTGGTATAGGCTTTAATCGCTTCGCCATCTTGTTTCGCCCAATCGCTTTGGTAGCGCAGGAATACTTGCTTGGCGTGATCGATTATCTGTTGTTCGTTCCATACCGGATCGGCAGCGCTAGCTTGCATAAGTTTATCGCGCAAGAACTTACTTTGTTTAATCTTATTAAACGTCTCGTAAAGTCCAGTAATCATACCGACGAGCGCTCCTAGAGCGATAGTTACACCTACCCAACCTCTAGCAATCAACACGAAGGTTATTACTATCAAGACAAAACCAATCGCGTTCGCAGCCACAAACCGCGTACCCTCTTGGCCTATGTGCTTGCGCAGCGCCGAACCGATACAATAAGCTGGCACGAAGCCAATCATCGCTATACCGGCCAGCAAACCGCCGCCTCCGCCGCCGCCAGAACCACCACCCGAGCCGCCAGATCCACCGCCGCCAGCACGAGCAAAGAGCTCGATATTTGTCAAAAATAAATGTTCCATCGAGCTCCTTACTTTTAATTTATTATTATTATTTTAGAATTAAAATTTAACTTCAACTGGCTTTTCAATTGCTGCCCGTTCGCTTTCGCTAACGTCGAAGAACTCTTTATCAGCGTTAAATCCTAGCATTCCAGCGAAAATATTAGTCGGGAAGACTTTGCGTTTGGTGTTGAACTGGGTGACGTTGGCGTTGTAGAAACGGCGCGAGGCAGCAATTTTATCCTCGGTGTCAGTGATTTGCGCTTGCAGCTCCATGAAGTTGCTAGAAGCTTTCAGCTCCGGATAATTTTCGGATACCGCGAATAAGCTTTTGAGCGCCATGGTTAATTCGCCGTCGGCCTTGGCTGCTTCAGCCGGGTGTGTTGCCGACATGATAGCCGAGCGCGCCTCGGTGACTTTTTCGAAAACGCCGCTCTCGTGCGCCGCGTAACCTTTAACAGTTTCAACGAGGTTCGGGATTAAGTCGGCGCGGCGCTTCAACTGCACCGAAATACCGCTCCACGACTCGTCAGTTTTGATATTTAGCTTGACCAAGCTATTATACATGCCGATTACCGCGCCGATCACGACAACCAGCAGGATAACCACCACCGCTACGATTATTAGTACAGCAGCCATACTCCAATCCTTTCTTTTATACTTATGATTATAACGCTAAGAACTCGCCTGCGCAATAATAATATAGCGCTGGCGGCCTTCGCCCTCAGAGTAAGTGCGAATATCACTGTATTCAGCCGCTATCCGGTGAACAATCCGGCGATCAGCAGCGTTAATATGAGCAACATGCGAATCGCCAGTGCGGCGCACTTCTTCGATCCAACCGCGAGCCTTTTCGGCAATTTTTTCTTCGCGCTGCTTCTTATAACCGGCAATATCGACAATTACGCGAGTAACCGCCGCATTATTATTGCGCAGCACTGTCGATACCATGTATTGCAAGCTGCGCAGCGTCTCGGCATTACGGCCAATCAAAATACTATTGAGGTCGCTACTGGCAATGTCAATCGATAAAATATCATCCTGATAGCTAGTCTCGACCTCTATATTTTCGCCAAAAAACGACAAAATATCCTCGACAAATTTCTTGGCATAGGCAATTGACTGTTCTTTATCCATACTTCTCCTTTCCTACTTCGCCTTAATCCGCGTGATGTGCGCTTCTTTAGCTTTTTTCTCGCGGGTTTTGGCTTTTTTCGATTTTTTGGGAGCGCTAGCCTCTTCGGCAATTTCGTGCATTTCTTCAGCATCTTTTCGCAGCAAGAAATGTTGCTGAGCGGCCGCCACCAAGTTAGACGCCGTATAGTAAAGCGCCAATGCTCCTGGCAGCCCCACCATGATCAAGAACATCATTACCGGCATAACCTTCATCATGCCGCGCGTCATAATACCGCTCATCTCGGTCGGATCGGCCTCTTTACCCTCAGCTGCCTCTTTCATCAAATCGCGGAAACGCTTTTGGTTTTTACCAGCAGTTGGCGCGGTTTGCTTAGTGATAATATACTGAGTAATTGCCGATACGGCCGCCAAAGCCAACAAGAAAAAGTCAATGCCGTGGTTACTAAAAGTTGTCTTGGTCAAATCAATAAACCCAAGCATTGTATGGTTGAAATTAGCTGGATTCTGGATAATCGACTGAATAACATCAATATTTTTGATTGGCTCGTAAAGGTATTGGCTAATCACTTCGCTTTTGAGAGAGATAATGATTCTAATCACCTGGTAAAGCCCAATAAATATCGGCAACTGGATAACTAGTACTAACACCGAACGCATCGGCTTAATACCATAGCGTTTATATAGTTCCATTTGCTGCATAGCCTCGGCCTGGCGGTCGCCTTTGGCATTTTTTTTGATCTTAGCCAACTCCGGCTGCATTTTGCGCATCAGCTTGGTTTGGTTGAGCTGGCTTTTGATCAGCGGATACATCACAAACCGCAGAATAATTGTAAAGATAATAATCGCCAGCCCGAAATCGTGCCACGGAATGATACTATACAATAACATTAGCGCGTTAAAAATCGGCTGGACAATCAATAATTGGAATAAATCATGCATAAAAGCCTCGTATTCTCCTCTCGGCAAGTACTTATCTATACCATTATATCATCTCTTTGGCTGGCAACTACCGAATCAAGCGATGATTTGCGCAAAAATAGCATCAAGCGATGATTTCAGATCGCCAGGCGCCAAACTTAACGCTTCGCCGTTGGTAACAATCACTGCGATATCGACGTTTTTAACGCGAGGTAAAACATCAACCCGCAAGCGTTCATAAACCTGGCGGCGGATACGATTGCGCCCAACCGCTGATTTATGGACTTTTTTACTAATTACTACCGCAAAGCGCGGCTGCTGGCGGCGAGGATTGGTAATATATCTGACCGTGAAATAACGCGACCTAACCGCTTGGCCGTTTTTGTATAAAAATTTCAAGCTGCCATGCCCGTGAAACCGATATTTTGACGCAATCATACAATAAATTCCATTATAGCAAAATAGCGCCGAAAATTAGCGCTATTTACCTGTAGTTATCTCGACTAGTTAGAGTGCGATACGAGCACGGCCTTTAGCCTGGCGGCGCTTGAGTACAGCCCGGCCAGCTTTGGTTGCCCGACGGGCACGGTAGCCGTGCGTCTTGACGCGGTGTCGAGTATGCGGTTGAAAAGTTCGCTTTGGCATAATGATAGCTATTATAGCAATTTCACGCTCAATAATCAATATTTGATTGCTAATCTGTCGAGATTATACTATCGCTATATAAATTATCCACATTTTTGGCTGGTTTGTCCACAAATTTAACAGAGGTAGCGCTAAATTGTGGAAAAACTCACCTCTGTTTAGCCGCCTACATGACTATTAATGAACGTAATGTTCTTATAGTTGTGGAAAACTCGTGAATCAGCTATCATAGAGATACGTTATTAACAGCTTGTGAGGGTATAAGTTTTAGATGAATAATTCATTATGGCAAAGTGTCCTGGGGGAAATCGAGCTTTCGGTATCGCATGCGAACTTCAAAACCTGGTTTCGCGATACTGAGCTACTATCTTACGATAATGGCACGGCGACTATCGGCGTTGTTAATGTCTTTGCTAAATCACAGCTCGAAAAGCGTTTCGATACGCAAATCCGCGAGATCCTCAAGAAAAATAACCCTAATATCAAAGATGTTAATTACAAAGTCAAAAATACTAAGAAAAAAATCACTAGCCGTGAAACTACTGCTTCGCTGCGCGATCGCGCTAACGAGTTAATTAGCCGCGCGCCAGTTAACGCCAAAACACCCACCGCCAACACCACCCTTAACCCGCGCTACACTTTTGATAATTTCGTGGTTGGTTCGTGCAACGACCTCGCCTACACTGCTTGCCAGGCAGCCGCCGCCAATCCTGGCGCCAAGTATAACCCGCTTTTCATCTACGGCGGCGTCGGCTTGGGCAAAACTCACTTGATTCAAGCTGTCGGCAACGCCATCATCAAGCGTGATCCCAAAATGAAAGTTGCCTATGTTAGCTCTGAAACTTTCATGAAAGAATTTCTCGACAGTATTCGTTTCAAAATCGCTGGCTTCAGCGATAAATATCGCAACGTTGACGTCTTGATCGTCGATGATATGCAATTCATCGCCGGCAAAGAAAAAACTCAAGAAGAATTCTTTCATACTTTTAATGCCCTACATCAAGCTAATAAGCAAATTATCATCAGCAGCGACAAGCCGCCGCGCAGTATTCCAACCTTAACCGAGAGGCTGCGCAGCCGCTTTGAATGGGGTATGGCGATTGACATTCAAATGCCTGATTTCGAGACTCGCTGCGTCATCATCGAGACTAAAGCTAGCATGTCCGGCGTGACATTAGAGCGCCAGACGGTCGAATATTTAGCGCAAAATATCAAAACTAATGTCCGCGAGCTAGAGGGCGCGCTTAATCAATTGCTGGCTTATTCGGAAATGCGCGGCACCACGCCAGATGCCGCCACCGCCGAAGGACTGCTCGGCAACGTTCGATCAACCAGGCCGCAACATCTAACCGCCAAGCAAATCATCGACAAAACCGCCCGCCACTTCCAAATCGATAGCAAAGAAATGTGCAGCAGTAAGCGCGACAAATACATTGCTACGCCGCGGCAAATTGCTATGTATTTACTGCGTAGCGAATTACACATGAGCTTCCCGCGCATCGCTCAAGAACTTGGCCGCAAAGATCATACTACTGCTATTCATTCGGTCAACAAAATTGAAAAAGCTATCAAGCTTGACCTCACTATCCGCGAACAAGTCGCCGAAATCCGGGAGAAACTTTATGCTTAAATCCTGTGGAAATTTTGTGTACAGCCAGTTCAAAGCCCTGGGTAAAAATTGTGTTCGTTTATCCACTGTTTGGCGAGAGACCTGGCTACTGCCATCGTTAAAGTGGACAAACTGCCTAGTTTTACTATGTGAAATTCACTCTTTTTCCGCTAGATTTTCTCAGGCTGAAATTCGTCGATTATCTCTGTTAATTAGCTACTTTTCCCCATTGTCCACAGCACCTACTATATACATCACTAATTATAAAAAGAAAGATAGGTAATAATTATGGAATTATCGGTCACACAAGAAAACTTTGCGCGAGCACTGGCAATCGTTGGTCGGATCGCTAGCAGTCGCGCCGGACTACCAATACTTGGCAATGTGTTGCTGCGAACCGAAGCTAACCGGTTATTGGTCGCTGCGACTAACTTAGAGATAGCAGCGACTTGCTATGTTGGTGCCAAAATTACTAAACCGGGCGAGTTGACTCTGCCAGCCAAACTAATTAGCGAGTTTATAGCTAGTCTGCCGCGCGGTACGGTTGATATAGCTAGCAAAGGAACGTCGATGACGATTTCGTCGGGCAATTATTCATCAATTATGTCGGGCGTCGACGCTGGCGAATTTCCAGAATTACCGTCGATTGATGAAAATCAAGCTGTCACCTATACTATCGCAGTAGCTGATTTCAAGCAAGCTGTCAGCCAGACGATTATCACTACTAGCAATGATACCTCGCGTCCAGTACTAACCGGCGTTTATTGGCACACTGACGGCGGCAAATTGTATCTAGCGGGCACTGACGGCTATCGCTTAGCGCAGCGCCGCCTATTCGATACTACTAGCGAGATTGCGGCAATCGTACCGACGTCGAGCCTGCAAGAGGTACTGCGAACAATTTCGGATGGCACTGACCAAGTCGAGGTACTGTTTGACGACGAGCAAGTCCGCTTCCGGGTCGATGACTCCGAGATTACCAGCCGTTTAATCGAAGGCAGCTATCCGAAATATCAACAGCTAATACCAGCGACCTCCGAAACCCAAGCGCGAGTCAAGATGGATGATTTTTCGCGAATTGTGAAGATCGCTGGATTGTTTGCGCGCAATTCTGGCGGCAGCGTGACAGTGACGGTTGACGGCGAAAAGAATAATATTAGTATTCACTCAATTGCTAGCGAACTTGGCGAGAATACTAGCTCGGCTGATGCTGAGGTCACTGGCGGCGGTGTTCTCACGTTAAATTCACGCTATATTACCGACGCGCTTGGGGTTATTGATGGCGATAGCGTCGATTTCCGGTTTAGCGGCAAACTGTCGCCATGTGTTTTGTCGCCGGCAAGCGAAAATTCGGATTATATCCATATAATTATGCCTCTGAAGAGTTAATATGAAGATTTTGCGATTGGCGGTGCAGAATGTTCGCGTTCATTCGCTGAAAATGCTTGATTTGGAGCCGGGAACGACGCTAATATCTGGCCCGAACGGTTGCGGCAAGACATCGCTTATCGAGGCCTTATATATCGCTTTGCGCGGCAAGTCTTTTCGCGGCAGCGACGAATCGATTTGTTCGTACGGCGCTCAAATGTATCAGATAGACGTAGTTACCGATGAACTGCAATATCGGGTGACTTATCAAAATCAAGACGGCGCCAAGCGCAAACAGTTCGTGGTTGCTGGCAAAAAACACGGCCGCTTGCCTTATGCTCTCAAATATCCGATTGTGTTGTTTGAGCCAGATACGCTGCGGATTGTTAACGGCTCGCCGCAGCGCCGCCGCGATTTTTTGGACGGGTTGATCCAGCAATACGACCAGTCATATTCACATGAGCTGAGCCGCTATAATCGCGCTCTATTGCAGCGTAATAAGCTCCTCAAGGATCCGCTAATTAACGACGACGAATTATTCTCTTGGAATTTAATACTGAGCGATTATGGCGCTAAAATTATCAGTAAGCGCCAAGCGGTTTTAAACGATTTTAATAGTAAAATAACTGCAATCTATCAGAGTATTGCTGGCACGAGCGACACGGTTAGCTTGCAATACTCCCACGAAAGTCGCGTGTCGGCGCAAAAACTGCTCAAGGAGTATGAAGAAAAAATCACTTATGATAAGGTGGTTGGCGCGACCAGTACTGGGCCGCATCGGCACGACATAGCAATTGGATTTGGTGATAAGCCTGCTGCCAAAGTTGCCTCTCGCGGCGAGGCGCGGACGATTGTTTTGGCGCTGAAATTTATCGAGGCAGCTTATATTGAGCAGCAAACTGGTAAAAGGCCGTTAATTTTGCTAGATGACGTCTTTGGCGAGCTTGATCGACACCGCCAAAAGCGGCTGATGGGCGAGTTTGTCGATAACCAAATCGTGATGACGAGTACTGGCGATTAAAATATCATTAAGTCTAATTTATTCGTATCTATCAACTTTGTTTGTATTGCCGATGTTATAGTTAGGCATAAATGGCCGCTGTGTGGCGATTTCCATGGAGTTGGCTTTATTGAGGACGTTTTGCGGTGCTGAGCAGTCGTATTTGCTGATCGAGATCATCGGCTTGCATTTAACTACCCATTTCGAATTTTTCTTCTCGAGAACGACTTTCAGAGTGTCTCGGTTTAAGTCGGTGCCAGCGCCGTTAAACACCAAGGCGGCAATCGCCCAATCACCCTTCTCTAGCACAGCTTCGTTTTTGATAGTATAAAAGGTACTTATTTTGCTATTGCTGCCCAGGATAGCGCTATCTATAGCTTTTTTGTTCTCGTTTGTCAGTTTTTGTAAGTACGAATTAGTATATTTGTAGTCGAGAGAAACGATTTTTTTGTCCGAGCCCAACAATATTCCTCGTTGTAAAATTGACACGATATTATCTTTACTCTTAGCTACTAAAAAGTAAGTGCCTTTCGGCAAAAAATACTCTTTGCCGGATTGAATGGATTTTTCGATGACTGTTTTGGTAGGAGCGATGGTATTTTCGGTCTTGGTGTCAGTGCCTTTATATAGTATAACGCTAGAATATTTCGATGAATCGAATGAGATTGTCAAATACTGGCGAGAAGTAATTACTGCCAATATAATCATCAAAACAGTAAATGCAGAAAAAGCGGTGGCAATTATAATGATTTTCTTCTTCGGCGTCATAAGTTATTCTCCTAGATGGCTTTTATAATCGGCATATTCTATCTGATAATCGCTTAATTTGATACCCATAGATACTAACCGTAGCGTGGCCTTGTAGCGGTATTGCGGCGATTCGGTACGGATAACGATTATTGGCCGGTCGTCTTTCTTGTAATAACCGATTGAATAGTAAGGATCTTTGATTGGTAATTTAGCGACTACTGGATATTTTTCGGTGAATTTTTTGCCAGCCTCGCGGATTTGCTGGCCAGCAGTACCTTCAACTTTATCGTATTGATCCATGTGCTTTTTCTGCCATTGGCGAGCTTGATCTGATTGCGGCATGAGCTCGATAATGACAGTATACCGTGGTTTGATAGTGGCGTTAACCTCTGTCTGGCTGCTGCGGAAGCCGTCTTTGGCGGCCGTGATTGAATAATCGCCTGGCGGCAGGTAATTGGTGCCGTTTTTGGCGGCATACTCGGCCTTAGTTTTTTTGTCTTTGAAAGTGATTTTCGTGTCGTTAGGAGCGGCGGCAACCTCGACCGGGATTTTCCCTGACCGGTCAATAGCGGTGTAAATTTGATAAATTAGCGCACCAACGATCGCAATGATAGCGAAAATGATGGCAATAATAATTTTGCGTTTATTCATGCTGATATCCCTGATGATGTTGATGATGATTTCTTTCTATACCACCTAGCGTCCTTCCAGTCAAACCCTTCGCCAGCGGCACTTGGAGCCTTTTCGCCGTAGCTAGCAGAGGCATATTTACTTTCGAAGCCGTTAATTTCACCGACGTATAACCAAACGTGACCTTGCACAAAAGCTACATCGCCTGGCTGAAGTTTGTCATCTGTAAATTTGCTGCCGTCTGGCTCATATGTGCCGTTAGCACTACCAAGATGTTGCCAATTAGCGCTGGCCCATGCTTCTTGCTCGGCTGAGCCGCCGCCCTTGGCATCAGAGTTGTAGGTCTTGTCAAAACCGCTATCATATAGCAGTGTTGTAACAAATACGCCGCAATCAACACCTCGTAAACTTTCATCTCCGCCGCTTGGATTGCCAGTATAGCGCCCTTCCTTCACAGCAGTATCTATTGCCGCAACGTAGTCGTCTCTTCGTTGGGTGCGTGGTTCATGATGCAGCTCTTTCCAGGCATATTTGAGTGTGTAATCTTGTAGTCCTGAAGCTCCGCCACTGCCACTGCTGCATGCTGCGGAAGTGCCTGGCAAGGCAGCACCAGACGAGCTAAGCGATGTACTGTCTTTGTATTTATCGTGAAGAGCTCTAGCGTTGGCTTGACGTTGGCTAAGTGCGCTGCCACCGCTCCTTTCGAACGTCGCTTCAAATACTTCTGCGGCTTCTTCTGGAGTTGAGGCTGCCCGGACAGCATCAGCGACTCCGCCGTTGCTGGACGTATGACCTTTCCATTCGTCGGTTAAACCCATTTCCCAGGCTAAGTAACGTAATTGAATCGCTATATCGTATGGATCGCCATTCATATCGGCTGCAAATTTAACTACTCCGTTGCCCCAACGGTTAGCTTCGTCCCACTGAGCGATACCGTTATGTGTGCCATTTGAGGCTCTAGGGTCTAGGCTTGGTCCTGATTCTTGTTGGAGGTTGCCGACGACGCCAGCAGCCTGAGCTAAGGTTAATTTTGTACCATTACCAGCACTTATCAGATAGCCTAGGGCAGTTTCTGGGTTGTCTGATAGCATTTTAACCACGCCGCCACCCTTGGCTGGAGTCGCGCAGCAATCAGTAGTACTGCTAGATGAGGCCGTAGTCGACGCAGTAGAGGCGGTAGCGACCGAGGCGCCAGCATAACCAGCCATTTCGTCGAGAGCACTTTGCATAAAGGCTATATACCCTGCAGTATCATTACCATCATCTGGTGGGGCATACCTGTTTGCATATGCTGTCATACCTTGATCAATTTCATCAGAGAACACTGCCCTGTCGTACGAAAACCAGTCGCCGCTATCGACGTTTTTATTTTCTTCGGCCTCGGCATCGACGCTAGCTTCGAAAGAACTCCACATATACCAGTTTCGATCAGCCTCTACAACGTGCGGTTGGGAGTCAGTTGCGGTACGGCCAAAAGCGTTGTGCCCTTGGTGAATTTTTATCTGGGCGCCCTTTACGGTTGTTGTTGCTAAAGTTGATTCCATCATAGCGTGTGCATAAGCTAAAAAAGGATTAAGGTTCGCTTTCTTGGCGCTAGCTACGGCTTTTTGACTAGTGCCTTTTAATGGGCTATCTGGCGCATGAGCTTCAATGTATTTTTCGATTGCATCTGCCATTTTTGCGGCATCGAGATTTGGATAAGTCATACCATTCGGCTCGCCGCTGCCAGGGCTAACTGACGACAAATCCGCGCTTGATTCTGTAGAGCAGGCGGCATTGCTGTCATAGTATTCTATATTGTTAATAGATGAGTTGATATTCAGTTTCTCTAGTGCAGCTGAAGTGGTTTGAGTGTAGGTACTCGCTAGTATGATTGCTGATAGTATAATAGACAGTGTTTTTCGCATGCTATTTTACCTTTTACCAAGTTTTTGGGGCTCCTCTCGTATCGCGCAGTGCTATATGTAAGTGGTTGCATGAGTCAGGGTGAGGTGTTAGGCCAGCGCTGGTTAATTTACTATCCATTCCCGAGCCACTACGATTACCGCAACCTATCTGTCCTATACCAGCATTTTGCGGTAGAGCTTTGCCGTCAATTAAATACTGTAGTAAGTCTATAGCGTTCTGGTCGCCGCCTGTCGTCGCTGCTCCATTTATCATCGCTACATCAACGGCTTCTCCTACAGGATGCAAGCTATACCAAGCGTCAGGAGTATCTTCGCGGACCAGAGATGATATATAGATAGGATATTTCTGGGCCATATACAAGATAACTTGAAGTAATCTTTTGTCGACCGTCACGCCGTATGCCGCAGGCTGCCCGTTTGCCATATTTTGGAACTGGTCGCCATCGTAGGTAATATTTGGATTATCGACAATCTGCTTGGCCAGGCTGATAACGTCGCCATCTGGCAAGGCGGCGCCAGGGCCGCTAGTAGTCGATCCCGAGCCAGATCCTGACACTTTAGTCTTCTCGGGGTCATCGTCCATGCCGTCGACGGTACGCTTGTCGATTTGGTATAGGTTGTATAGAGCGCGTTGTCGGCTGTCGACGGTGCAGTCTTTGACGTTTATTAGGCTAGCTTGGTTGCAAGTGTCTATCCAATCTTGTAATTGACTGCCGCTCTTTACATTGCCCTCTTCGTCTATATCGCCAGAAGCACTTAATTCGCTAGCCACTTGGTCGGGCTCTATACCCATATAATCGGTCGGTACGCCGTATTGAACATCGCAGGCTGGGCCGACGGCGATATCCTTCTCCTTGGCTAACACGGCGTTCTGCGTACATTTATTTTCGTCAATAATATTTTTAGCGTGAGCTGATGGATTAAATAAATTAAATAGTGATGAGGTGGATATCGATGAGATAGCCGAAACGAACGCCAACGGGCTCGATGTCATACTTAGATATGGTACAAAACGTATAGCGATCGAACCTAGGAAAGTGTTTGGGTTGGAAATATCAAGCGGACTGTGTGTTAGGCGGTCTTCTTCGGCTAGGGCTATACGTTCTGGTTGAACAATTTGTTCATCAAAGGCAACTTTTTGCTGGATAGTAAGCGGTGAATTGCCTGTGTAACTGGCCTGGTCAGCCATGCTGTTTGACAAACCAACGCCAGTAATGTCGCCAATATCAGTACCAGTCGCTCCTTTGGTTTTATCGCCCAGGAAATACTCTGCTAACGCTTTCATATCTATCCAACTACTAAACGCATCGATAGAAGTTTTTACAATGTCTCCCATTACTGAGCTGAGTTTTTCTTGTACCGTATCAAACGTTAATAAGCCCTCAATAAGAAGCTCTCCGCCTACCCAAGCCCAGCCAATTGGGCCCAACCCAGCTCTGATGCCGTCAAATATTTCAACGCCAACTTCTGCTGCTGTTGAGCCGATTAGATCACATCCTACCTTGACAGGCTCGCTATTGACGACGCCAAGATAGGTGGCAAGTGTGTCACCAACTCCTGGTATATAAGGCGATGAGCCGCCAGAAGTACCCAGGCCTAGTGTGTATTTCATTAGTTTAGAGTCGGTAGCAGCCTTTTTGACAGTACCATCAGATTTGGTATACGTTTGAGTAAGTATAGTCGCTACATTATTGACCATTTCCGGGGTAGCTTCGCCTTTTTTGATAGTGTCGGCTGCTGTCAAAAAAGTATAAGCTAGTTTGGAATATTGAGCGATTCGAAAAGCTTTATTAATATTGACTATCACGTTTGGCGCCTTGGCTGCTGCGCAGATACCCTGAGCCATCATTAGTTTAACATCGTTGCCCTTCTTGCTGGTGGCTTTCTTGGCTTCTTTTTTAGCATAATCACCAGCTTGTTCGGCAATTTCTTTCTTGATTTTATCGCCGCCCTTGTCCTCAATTTTTGTTAATTCGTCTGTGGCTTCAGTTAGGGCTTTTCTGGTTTTTTTATTGTTTAGTTTATCTGCTACCTTTTTGGTGACTCCTATTTTTTTGAGGAATTTGACTGCGGCATCGTCAACCCAATTTACCCAGCGTGAATTAAAGGCTCGTCGGAAGGCGTTGCGGAACTTAGGATTAGTCCGCAATGTTTTTTTGAAATCTTTAGCAGATATTTTTTCACCATCTATCATATAGTGAGCCGGACGTTGTCCACCTACTAGTTTGCCTTTTTCTATGACTTCGCCAGCTTCGTCGAGAGCTTTGATGCCGGCTTTGTCTAATTGCTTGAGTTGATAGTCGGTCGGCTTGGTATAACGGCAAGCAATTTTAACTAACGAGCAAGACCCGGCTGTCGCCTCATCGGCTAGACGCCGCGACAATATGCGGTTTGATCGGGATAATGATGTGTATTGCTGCTGATCGACATTGGTGACAATTGATTCTTTGATAGCTACTAGCAGCGAACCCATAATACTAGTTGACGAACCTATGCCAACGACGCCAACTATTAGCATGCTTGCCACCGCGCCAGTTGGACCAAATCGTTTGAGGCTGCTCATAGCTGAGAAACCACCACCCTTTTTACCCTTGCCTTTTTTGGGTTTGTTTAGATCTTTAGAGGTATTGTCCTGCCAACCGTCCTGTTGCTGCGACTGCTTCTCTTTGCCATTGATATTACCGGCGGTATCGCCGTTGCTGGGACTATCAGACTCATTGCTATGTTTGGTTGGTTTTTTATTTTCCATTCCTGATAAGTTACGACTAACGGTATCGTCCCAGTGCGCTTGGCTTGGCGATTGCATTTCACGCTCCCAAGCGTCAAAATCGTCGGCATGTCCTTGGTCTGCGGATGGCCGCATCTGATTCTCCCACTGGTCAAAATCGTCGGCGTTGTCTTGGCTGGTATCTGGTCTTTCTCTTGTACCTAGCGGCATATGCTTTATTATAACCTTTTTAAGCTATTATGTCTGCTCCTCGGCAGCCGCGGCGGCAGCTTGCTGTAGTGTTGCTTGCGGGTTGGTGGTAATTAAGCCATTTTCGGTATCGCTGGCAATTATTTGAATATGAACGTGGTTCTGTCCAGCAAAGAACAACCCCTGTCCAACCGGGAAATTAGCTAAACGTTTGCGTTCTTCTTCGGTTAATTTGAAGACATCGCCTAGGACATCGACGGCGCTCGATGATTGCTTTAATAGCAGCTGCATTGACGAGTTGGAGACGATAGCGCGGCCCATTTTACTGCCCATAAAGTCCTCGACATCCTGGGTGATGGTTGTCAGGCCCAGGTAATATTTACGAGCGCGCTTGGCTAAACTAAACATAAAGTTCGCCGAGTCGTCATATTTCATCAGCTGCCAAGCCTCATCGACGATTAACATGCGCTTTTTCTGCTGGGTGCGGACTATATTCCAAATGTGGCTAAGGACGATATACATGGCCACCGGTCGCAATTCGTCCTCGAGGTCGCGAATGTTAAAGACTACCATATTGTTGTTGATATCAATATTGCTCTGCTGGCTAAAGATACCAGCAAACGTACCGGTAGTGTATTTGCGCAGGCGCTGCGCCAACTGCGGGCCGGTACCGCCCATGTGTAGTAGGGTATCATATAGATCGCCCATTGTCGGCGGTACTGAGGTGTGCGTCAATGGATCGCTAGTGATGCCGACGCGAGCATAAGTATCAATTAAGCCTTGGTCGAGGTCGGCTTCTTCGGATGGCGATAAGCCGATACCGGCGCTATTAGCCGAAGCTCCGCCCAGCATCAGCCGCAGCAATCCGTGCAGTGTCACTAGATTGGCGCGCAGGGCGTCGTCGGCTTCTTCGTTATCGATAACTTTTGGCAAATCAAAAGGATTGATTCGCGTGTCGCTGCTGAGGCTGAGCCGAATATAGCTGCCGCCAACGGCGTCGCTTAGCCGCTGGTACTCGTTTTCTGGGTCGATAATCAGGATATCGGCGCCCATCATCATACTACGAAGAGCTTCTAACTTGACAGTAAACGACTTGCCGGCGCCAGATTTAGCGAATACTACCATGTTGGCGTTCTCTAGCGTGTAGCGGTCGAAAATTACCAGGCCGTTGTTGTGCATATTAACACCGTACAAAATACCGTTTTCTTGGGTTAAATCAGCGCTAGTGAATGGGAAGCTAGTGCTGACAGCGCCAGTGTTCATGTTGCGGCGAATTTGCAGCTGGTCACTCATTTGCGGTACAGTGCTATTGAGGCCTTGCTCTTGCTGGCTAGAGGCGGTTTTGCTATAAACCAGCATTTGCCCAAAGAATGTCTCGATCGAGTGTTGCATATAGCTCAATTCTTCCAAGCTATCGCCGTAGATTGTTACGTATAGACCGTAGCGGAAGAAGCGCTCCGATCCGACCTGTAATTCATCGCGTAGTTCTTCGGCGTCCTGCAGGGCGGCTTCTTTAGCCGGGTCGCGAGTCTTGCCTTTTTCGGCGCTAATCGCCATATCAGCCTCTAACTGAGTAACTTTTTTGCGCAAGTTTTTGAGGACAACTGCCGTGTCGACGGGGTAAATAAACATACTGATATCGAGGACTTGATCAATGTTGATTAATCCCGATAGCCAGCCCGTATACAACCGGCGCGGATATCCATAAACATACACGGTCCGGCCGTATTTAGTGCCGATACGGAAATAAGCCGAATGGATTTCGAGGCTGCTCGGCGCGATTAAGTCGCGCAGCGTGGTCATACCCTTGAGGAAAGCTTGTTCAACCTCTGCCTGCTCGCGCTCGCGCTGCTGGGCAGCGATATCTAGCGGATCCATCTTTTTCTTGCGGGCCATCACCTAACCTCCTCGTGGGTGTATGGATTATTACCTTCGCCCTTGCGGACGTATAGCGACGCTACATCGCGAAAATCATCGAGCGGCTCTCGTACAGCTGTATCTGGATTATATATATTGTAGTATAATTCGCCTAATTGCTTGGTATTGAGCTGCATAGAATAAACGCCAACGCGCATCAAACCGCCAATCACTGAATCAACGCGGTTTTTGATTTCTTCTTTGGCTTTGGCATAGGTTTGGGTGTCGATTTTGGTGACGTTTTCTTTTTTGCTGCCGAATAATATCGAGAATATCCCCTTGCTCTGCTGAACGAGATTGGTGACGTCGCCGGTCGGAAAATACGGAATGACCACGAAAAAGCTTTTGTCCATGATGTTAGCTTCTTGCGATAAAACATCGATAAAATTGATATAATCGTCCATCAACACACCCAGCAGCATGTTGTCCTGGTCGCGCCGTAGAGCGTCGAGCTTATCGAGATACGGGCCGATATCAACCCGCTGCGAGCGGATAAATATCTGAATCGGAAAGTACAACGCATTGAGAAAGTCTTGATAGCTTAGCTCGACGCCGTCGCGTTCGCGCGAGCTCATCAGGTCAAAGTTGATTGATTTGCAAGCAACAATAGCGCGAAACGATCCGTCGTTCATCACCACCATGCTGTCGCGTAATTCTGAAAAAATCAGGGAATTTTGGGTGCTAGTGGCCTTTGGCTGTTCTTTACCTTTGCCCTTTTTCGGGTCGGTCGATGATGGTGCGTCAGGATTGCCAGCGGGGTTGCCTGGTGCCGCGATATTTTGCCCAGAACCAGCAACAACCGGCGGCATCGGCGCTGGCATTGGTGCTTGATTCGGCGGTAAATTGTTTGGCGGCACCCCCACTCCTTTCTTTGCCTAGCGCAGCGAAATAAATACTTCGCTGTCTTCTTTCTTCTGTTTGACTCGATCTACTTCGTGCTGCAGGGCGGCGATCGACAAGCCGCTATTATTAGCTAAACTAATTATATCATCTGAAGCCGCTGTTGCGCTAGTGTTTGCTGTTGGTTCGGCTGGCTTGGTTGGCTCTGTTGAGCTAGCTTGAATAGGATTGTTGGCGGTTGTGTTGCTTTGCTGGCTCGTAGGCTGGATAACTGATTGGTGAATGGTCGGGTAAGGGTTGAACTTTGGTAAATGTTCATCGTTTTGCACGGCCGTATCATCAATATTGTCATTATCAAAGGCTTGAGGCGCCTGAGGCGGTGCCGCCTGGTTAGCCGTCGGCTGCGGTGTTGGCGCTTGCGTCTGTGCTTGATAATACATATTTTGGATAATTCGGTCGTGGCGCTCTTGGTCTGCCCGCGAAATCATAGCGTCGAATTTTCTGGCGACACTGCCGTCTTCGTCGAGCATACCAACTGTCTGCTGAGCTGCGTAATATTGGTCTGACACCATCGAACTGTTCGGGGTTGGTTCGGTGGTATGGCGGATTGACCAACCCTTGGTGTCGGCGATATCTGCTAGGTATGACAGGCGCTTTTCGGTCTCCATCTGCGATAAGTCTTTTGTCAGATGTTCATCAACAGCTTTTGGTACGGTTATCTCGATCAGCGATTCGATACCGTCAGGCGACCAGACGCGCTTGCGCGGCTTCAACCTATAAGAGATAATAGCTGCTACATAGATCTCCATCGGCTGATCCTTGCGCAGCGGCAGCGCCAATACAGTGAAAAATATGATAACTGGCAAAGGAATAATTGCCAAACCGATAAATACCTGGCCCAAGCCCCAAGCTAAGGCGACAGCAACAGCAGCAATTATCAGGTAGATGAACTGCCGGAAGCTAAACGGCCCAATCAGCTTGTCTTCTGCCTCGACGTCTTGTGCGACTTTATATTCTGCCATACTGCTTATTATAGCGCATAAAACATTTTATGAAGCTACTAATGCTTTGGTATGTACAATCCGCTACTGGTTTGGGTGAATGTTTGCCCATTATGCGTCGTTGTGCCTCCCCCAGAAGAGTCAGAACTGCTGCTATTGCTAGAGTTACTAGATCCGCTGTCGCTTCCAGGGTCGCTACTAGAATTAGACTTAGAAGCATCAGGAGTGTTGCTAGGTTTTGGCGGCGGTGTAGAATTTTGAGGACCTTGTCCTCCGCTACCAGAGCCTGGATTCGGCGGCGGAGTACTACCTTTAGGACTAGGGCTACCACTAGAACTACCACCAGATCCCTGACTACCGCCAGTACCCTGACCGCTGCTGGCACCATGGGTTTGTTGCTGCTGCAAAGGAGGAATCTTATTAATCTCCGCGCGTACCGAAGCTGGAACGGTGCCAGCTGTTTTGGGATCGTTTTCTAATGATGCCCGGGCATTTATTAGCGATCGCATGTAGGAGCTATCGGCGTTTTGGCGAACTTGGTCTGCTGAGAATTTCACCATCCTCCTTACAGCATCTGCATCTGCATTAGCCAAGCCTGAACCACTGGCTTTGTTCTTGATATAATCTCCCATAGCTTCTTCTTCGTTATAAGTACCCTGCCTGATAGCTTCTAACTGCTTACCGCCTAACCACGGTGCTTTCTTGGCACCAGACTCAGCGATAGCGTTGGCGGCTTCTTTTTGCAGCGAGGCGTCCCCGAATGATGTCGAAGCTTCAGCCAGGTCGGATGCTTGTTTGCTGGTCATATGCGGAGCTAAAGCCTGCATGGCGGCGCGCCGTTGATATGACGATATACCGCTCAAATCTGCTGCTACTTTTTTACCATCTTTGTCTCTCGTGAAACCAGTGGCTATCTCGGCCAGGCGATCAGACGACATGTTGTTGTCAGCGATCCAGGCGTTGGCAGCCTTCATACGTTCGTTGTCTTCCGCTAATGCTGCTGCAGAGCCGGCTAGTTTGCGCTTCTGGCCGAAATCACCGCTCATGGCATTGAATCTTCTGTTGGCTCCTGATCGCCAGTTTCTAGGGTTGACAAACCCTCCTCTACCTCGATAAGTGCCGCCACGTATCTGAGCGTTCCTAAGCTGCGCCTTTTCGCGGCGATGCTTACCAAACTGGCTAGTGAGTTTATTCTCTCTCCACTTACCAACCTTGTCGGTCATCGCACCTCGCTTCTTATTCATCCATTTTTCAGCTCCAGCTACCAGTCCGCCGATGCCAATTATCTCGACAGCACTTTTGACTAGTTTCGGTACTACTGGCAGTGGTGCGAATATCAACAGAGTAATGACAGATTTCAAAATAAAATCATTTTCCTCAACACTAGCGCCAAGAATTCTTGCTGCTAAATTACTAGCTCCATACACTAGCCCCACCATCGGGAACACCATTAGGGAGGCCTTAAAGACATTCCACCACTTTTTATACAAACCTTCGGTATTTGGCATTATCATCGCGGCAAATGCTAGCGGTGATATCACGGTACATAGGATGATGATAGCCTCTCGTACGCCCAGCAAGAAAATCGTAGTCACTGCCGTAATTACCACAAATAGCAATACCGAAATCACTGTTGCTAGCGCGAAATATCCTACCGTCAACAATAGAGCACCAGCTGCGATGCTGCTAATCCATCCTTGGTCGCTATCATTCCAATCTCCTGCTGGCATACCACCGACAGCAGCGGTCGAGATGAAATTGAAAGCGCTTGACCCAACGACGTTCGACAAGTCTATTAGTAGTCCACATATATAGAATGATACATTAACTGCGATTACGCCTACTATTAATTTTGGCAACATGCGTTTGATGCCGTAATTGTCTAAACCGTACCCAGTTATCTGCGAATAGATAACGAATAAAAAGAATATGACGAATAAGATATTCGCATAATCGCGAATCTTCGACCAATACGAATAGACAGAGCCCTCGGAGGTATCGCCTAGAATGCTTTTTGTATCAACAGTTAACATTTTGACTAGTCTCGCGCGTGCCCCCTCAGACATACTGGCTAGAGTATTGACGACTGGGCAAATTACCCAGCCAATATAGTCGATTTTGCAATTTTCCTGGTCTTCCTCCTCTGGTGTGGTGCCATCACCACTAGAACCACCAGGCTCACCAGGATTTAGTTGTTCTGAGGTTGGTTTTTTTGTTGATTTAGCAACAGATGATGCGGTTGACTTATGCTCTTGCATCCATTTCAGCCAATCTGATTTATATGGATCTTGATGTAATAAAGACGCCATGGTTACACAATCTAAACTACCGCCTGAACCAGACCACATCGCACGTATGTCTGTCGTGGTAATTGACGCAGAAGGTGCAGAACCTGCAGTAGGTACGGTGGGTGTGACGGTGGTTGTGTCGGTCTTGAGAGATACTTCATATAGTAGCGTAATCTCTTTACCTGTTGAGTCAACACTAGGGACATCGTAATAAAATGATTTATAGCTTGAAACAGTTGTACTACCGATTCTTGCACTCAGTTGAGATGAAACATCTGTTCCGACGCCATTATTTATATTTTTATATTCTTTACGGTCAGCTTCTGGTACTACGCGAGTGGTGCATATGGCAGTATTATTTAGAGCGCTGTAATAAGCGTGAAATGTAGCTGCATTGCTAAGTGTCGGCGCGGTACCAACGGCCTCTTTGAATCGATCAAGACGAGATTCACTACCAGAAGCTTTATTTTTTGCGGATGATAGACCACAAAAATCCGATGCTTTCTTCTCTGCGTTAACAATTACCCAGGTTGGCTTTGTATTTGTAGCTGTCACATTGCCCTTACCATCACATGTTTCAGGATCGCCTGCATCCCAAAATTTGCCGTTCATAGCCGTTAAGAAATTGGCGTACCGCTGTGCATCGCTAGATTTCATGTCAATAAGCCGTTTCATGGCTTCAGCACATGTGACCTGTTCACGAGGCCACACCCAAACCTTCTGATTAGATCCGAACCAAGTCTTACCTTCATTGCCAGGAGAGTCTTCGGCATCTGGGACAGCGTTTTTTCCTGGGCCAGTCCCACGAGTTATGATAGATCGCATATTATTATAAACACACTGCTCAGGTGTAGATAATAATGCCTGATAATACGAATAAAGCTTTACATGGTGGTCTAGATTATTTTCGTCAAACGATCCATCAGCATATGCTTGATTTGTTTGTACTAGGCTCGCAGATAATATAGAAGCACTAGCAATAAACACAGTAATTATTATTTTTCGTACGAAGCTAGACATAACCACCCTAATAGTAGCATTAAGGTGGTTATGTTTTCAAGCTTTGAGATTGGCAAGAAAGCCACTATTTAGATTGAAAGTTTATATAACAGAATCGCTTTTTAAATCAACGAGAGTCTCGCGTCCGTCAATTACTTCAGTTACTATTGTTGATTGATGCATCGCACGCTCTGGATAGTCGGTAGCGTCTAGATACAATTCACTGCCTGGTTTGCCTATACGGTTTTTGTCTCTGTTGTTTCGGATAGACCAATTAATTACCCTAGTCGTTACAGTGCGACCGCCATATTTGCTTTGTTCGCTCGGATACGAAGTGTCAAGAGTAGCAGACCAACGAAATGGCTCTTTGTCGTCAGAATTAGGGTAAGCTACAGAGCTTGTCGCTGCATTACAACAAACCGATGAAGTTGCTAAAGTTCTCAAAAACTCAATATATTCATCTATCCCAGAACTGTTCTCATTGGGACTAATTACAGCCTCTTTGTAGGCATCCACGAGTACTTTAGCATACCTTTCGGCAGACTCTTCTCTTCCTTCTTTATAGGCATCTATCCTTGTTCCCATGGTGAACTCTGGATCATCGGGGTGTCCCATCTGGAAAATTAAGTCGATCCCATTAACCCATTGCTTAGCGAAATCTTCATCGCTTAAGCCTGCTGGTATGGTCATTTTTTGTTTTAGTTCCTCTGGATCTCCCACTAAGGATTCAATAGTCGGGTATTTTTCGGCTGTTTCTTCAATAATTCGTGAAGCCCTCTGTGAGTTGGGGTCTTCTGTGGGCGTCGTGGGCGCTTTGGGTATCTCAGCAGCTGGTGTTTTTGGAGCACAGCTAGATAACAAATTGGCGCCGACAAAGGCAGTAGCAGTTAATCCCGTTGCTTTTAAAAAATCACGACGGTTGAGAGTTAACCTTCTTTCTAGATTTGCCATATTATTTTTTTAACCTCCCTCTCTATAGTTATATAGTTATTTGTGATTAGTCTACCTAACTCTGTTTAGTGGATTCTTCGACGGATATCTTGCTGATAGACAGAGCGCCATCCTTCTCTTGTTTAAGATAAGCTTCGAAACGCTGTCTTTCGTTTTCTATATCTGCATATCTAGGATCAGATGGGTCTAAGTTAGTTCTTGCGCGAGCATTCCATTTTAGATAGAGACTATTGTCGTGTGGGGTTATTGAAAACTCTGCTAAGTCGCCATCGGCGCGCGGTATAGCTTCGTATTTTTTATAGAATTCTCTTCCTTCTTTGAGGGGAACTGCATTATAGTCAGAGCGACCCTTGCCTACATTACCGCGTATAGCTATCTCGACGTTGTCGCAGCACTGATCTTTTACCCATGCTAAAAATTCAGGAGTTTTCTCTTTACTAGGAGCTCCTGGACTCATTGTTATCTCAACGAATTGCTCTCTTACGTAGTCACATATCGAGCGGCTCAGAGAACTTGAAGAACCTTCCTTTGTCGCGTATTGTCCAAATACTCTGTCGGTACCTTCATTTAATAAAGTAGGGCAAACAAGACAGTTGATGGCATCGATAAGTTTTTTGACTACATCTTGACCGGCATCACTTTCCCATCTATATTCATGTTCACTCTTTAATTTTTTGAAATTCGGCAATGCAAGTCTTTCATGTAGTGTATCTTCGGGGATAATTTCGGATGGGTCTATCGGAGTCTCTACTTCTGGTGTCGGCGTTGCTTCTGACGTTGATGGCGGTGTAGTTCGTGCGTCAGCTGTCCTCATCGGTATGTCTGCGGTACTCGGGTTGGCTGGCCCTGCGGAGCCAGTTTCTTCAGCGCAAGCTCCTGCGGCCAATATTCCTAGACCGATTCCTGCAAACTTTAGTAGCTCGCCGCGGCTAACCTTTTTATTGAGTAGATCTGGACCTTTTACCATAAAACTTCAATCCCCTCCTTCGGGATTAGTGGCTTATGATGTCTATGCGACCCACCTCGCATTTGTGGTATTATTATACACCTTTATGGCGAAATAATCAAGCTAGCGGTGCTATTTTCGCTAATCATCATCGTCGTCATCATCGTCGCCGTCGTACAAATCGCCAGCAAATTCCTTGAGGACGTCGACGGCTTGGTCGGTCAAAGTTTGGCGGACGGTTGGCGTGCTGAGTACCTGAACGGCCATCTTGCGGGTATTTCGGCGCCGCTTGTTGAACCGCTTGATCAGGCTCTGGCGGGCATCTGCTTCGCTGTTCGGCAGGCCTTTATCGCCGAGTTTCTTCTGCTCGGACCTGATGCTGTCTTCGATGAGCTTGTTGAACTGCGTCCTGGTCAGGTCGCTCGTATCAATATCGGCGAACATCACAGCTAGGGCGTTAGCGTTAGCGTTAGCGATAGTGCTGGTTTTGATGCGGCCTTCGAGAATCTGGCGGAAGGACTGGTATTGCAGGCTTTCGTCGCCGTAGAATTCGCCGTTGAGGACAGCCTTGAGCGTTTTGTCGCTGAGGGCTGGAACTGCCTGCATGAATTTGGTATCGATGATAGCCTGCTCGACCGAGCGGCGGAAGTCGTAGTTGTAGCCAGTGGCTATCACATTGCCGTGTTCGTCGACTAACCTGCCGGTTTGTTTAACGACGTTCAACTTCTGTTCGACTGAGCCGACCTTGAACAATTCAGCGATCGACATATCGCGGACATAATCGTCGCGGGCATCGAATGCGTAGCTGCGACCGGCGGCGTCGGTAACATGCAGCTGGGTAACCGGCTGGCCAGCGGCGTCGGTACCTAGTTTGCCGGTAGCCAGCGCTTCAATTTGCCCAGGGTCGAGTTTGAAGTGGTGCGCTAGTTCGGCTTGCTGCGCGATCTTTTCGCCAGCTTCTTTGCGCGATTTAGCCACGTATTCGGCCAGTACCGCTGATTGGTTACCGATGCCTGCGGCGTATTCGCGGACCAGTTTGCCGTCGACGCGGACGGTGTTGTCGAGCATCATAGTGTTGACTTCGCTGGACAGCGCCTGTTCGGCGGCGCGTTTGGCGGCGGCGGTCAGATTGGTTTCGATGTTGGCGCGTTTGATGTCGCGGGCAACGTGCAGTACATAGTCTTGCGTCGGGGCGTTAGCACCGCGCAGGTTGACGACATGTTCGCTTTGGTCGCCCTGGGCGATAATTTCGGCGTGCATTTTGCCAAGTTTTTCTTTGGCGCGGGCAGCGTCGAATTCACTCTTCTTGACGCTCAATTCTAGAGCTTTGTAGCCTGGGCTGGTTTGTGCCAAGGTATCCCAGCGGGCTTGCTGGTCGTTGCTGATGCGTTGTTTGTGCGCCTCGACGGTGCGCCGGGCGGTATCGACTTCTTGGCCGGCCCTGCTTTCGCTGAATTCATTTTGGACGCGGGCTTTGTCAATTTCGGCGAGTTGTTGTCGGTGCGTCAAGTTCTGATGATTGCGGTCGAAAGTATTGTCGAGTTCAGACTTGTGGATACTGGCCCGGCGGCGGCGTGCTTCGAGCGCTTGGCCGTGCTGCGTAGCGTAGAAGGTGTTACCGATCTCTGATTTGCGGGCTTCGTTCTCGCCCTCGGCTGCTTGGACGGAGCTTCGACCGTAGCGATTGTTATCCCATTCGGTAGCGTTGTTGCTAGCGGCGGCTTCATAAGCGGCGGTTAAGCCTTTGCGGCGCTGCGTGCGGCGATGTTGCCGCCGTACGGCCGAATTGACAAGGTTAGCGCGGCTACCGTGGGCTCTGTTGATAGCGCGAGCAGCTCTTTTTAGCTTCGGTGATCTTCTGAAGATACCTCTATCGGTATTGATCAGACCCTTGCCGGCGCGGTTTTTGGCAGCTTGGTAGGCGGCGCGTTCCTGCGCCCAGTTGCGGGTACGATCAATGATGCCGCGGTTCGGGTTATTGACGAATCCGGCTATTTTACCGAGCAAATTGCCGCTAAGCTTGATGATAAGCGGTGTGATGGCGATTGGTGCGACTTGCACAGCTAGTCCGATAATGATTTGGATAATCGAATCGCCAGCGTTAGCGATGATAGCGTAGCCAGCTAATTGCGCTGCGCCGAAGACGAACGATATAAGCGGGAACATTAATAGCATAGTGGCGAAGAGATCTTTCCATTTGTCGAAATACTTATTTGTACTCGGCAATACGTAAGCAACGAAAGCTAGCGGCGCAACAATGATACACAGGGTTATAAGCGCCTGGCGCATGGCTAAGATAACCATCGCCACTATGGCTGCTACGATGGCGCCAACTAACATCGTAGTTAGTAGTGTCAGCGACGGGCCGATACCACCGTTAGCAACGACCACTTTGCCAAGTACGCCGCCGCCAGCCAAAACTACCCCAGTGACGCCAGTCCACGATAACTCGTCGCCGAGGCGACCGTGGCCGGACAAACTATGTCTGACATCGGTGAAGAAGTGCTGTAATGACGAGCCGAGTACGTTTGAAACATCGACTAAAGCTCCAGATATCCAATACGATACATTGACTAAAATAGCTCCAATAATTAAGCGTGGTAACATTGACTTGATACCGTAGTTGTCCATACCCTGGTTGGTGATTTGGGCGTAAATAATTAGCAAGAAAACCAAAACAAAACAGACGTTTGCAACATCGCGGACTTTTTGCCAGATTTCGTAAATTGGGTTATTTTTGCTGGTGTCAGTTTGCAGCGTGTGGACGATCAGGAACTCTTTGATGATATCGAGCATTCCGTCCATCCGATCAGCGATGAGCTGTGTAGCTGGGCAGACGAACCAGCCAACATTGACTTTACAGTTGTCGCCGTCGTCCTCGCTGTCTTCTGATGCATTAGCAATAGATACTTTGATTAGTTGTGATTGTGTCGACGGGTCGTATGATCCATTGCGCAAAATATAGCTAACCGCCTGGCCTTCGGTGGCGGTTTTGGCGTCGCCTTCGGTTAGAATCAGATAGATATTCTCGCTATCCTCGTATTTGTAGCCGTCGTAGCCGGCAATTGGCAGGTTTTTAGTCTTCTTATCGCTAGCAAACGATGCTTTGTCTATTCTGGTATAGGTGTGTTTCTGGTAAACAACGGTATCGTTTTTGATAGAGCGCTCGGCATCGGCGGCCGCTGCTGGTCGAGATAGTGCTAGAACGCCAGCAAACAATGCCATCGTTACTGCCGAGAGCATTAGAAATCCTCGCTGCAAGGTTATTCTACCCTGCAGGTATGTTCTTACCCAATCCCGCATACTGCTATTCATTATAGCACTTTTGTTATAAAAAGTCAATGGTTTTATAAGAAATGTTGATATTTGTCAAAAATGTTGCAAATATAGACTGTCGGCGTTATACTCTAGTATTAGGAAACCTAACGCGTTATGAAACAGAAACTATTAACTTATTTTGTTACGTTGGCTAGCGCTACTAGCCTACTTTTGCTATCTAGTCAACCAGTTTACGCCCTAGATTGTACAGTGCTGCCTAATGATATCTGCTCCAAGGCTGAAGACAGCGAGGCTATATTTGCCTTACTCAACTTCTTCTTGACTATATTGGTTGTTTTGGTTGGAATTGTGGCGATTGGTATGTTTATCTGGGCAGGTATACTGTATGCTAGCGGTGATGCTAATAGCAATCGTGTTGCCCAAGCTAAAACGATAATGACCAATACGACCATCGGTATTATAGCGTTTGGCTTGATGTATCTAGCGCTGAATTGGCTAATTCCAGGAGGAATTTTTAACTAATGAGGCGCGTATTTTTGACTTTAGTATTGGTATTAACGAGTGGTTTTGCCTTTTCGACTGCTATTTCGCCAGCTGCTTATGCTGAGGCTGACGCCTCGTGCGATGCTTATGTCTTTGCTATGCCTGCTTGGTATAACGGTATGATGACGAAAGGTTCTAGCGGCGACTGTGAGTTTGAAGGTTTGAAATCAACCAGTGAACCCGACAAAATTGATTTTAGCCGTACTGGATTTAAGATAGGTGCCAATGTTGTACGTTGTCTCTTGATAGCGTCTATGTATGTAGCTATATTTTTCTTGATTAAGGGCGGCATTGCTTATATGTACAGCACTGGCTCGCCAGAGGGTGTTAGTGGTGCTAAAAAAACAGTACAAAATGCGTTAATAGGTTTCGTGATTGCCATGCTTGCTGTGCAAGTTGTTAATGTTATAGGAGATATTATATGATCTGGCAGACGATTGTTCTCGCTGCGCATAAAATTGATACGAATAGTATTCTTTATTTTCCAACCAAGACGGATAATGACGCTTTGCCAGGCATAATCAGGTTGGCGTATTTCTGGGCAACGGTTATTGCGGTTATTGTTCTGGTGATTGCTGGATTTATCTACGCGACGTCGCAAGGTGATCCTAATAGAGTGGCTCAGGCTAAAAATGCTATGCTGTATACTGTCGTTGGCTTGATAATTGTCTATATGTCAGCAGTGATAATAATGTTTGTTAACGGAGCATTTCTCTAATTATGCGTAGAGTAATCGTATTGGCAGTTATATTTGTCGGATTTGTGTCGATGCTAATAGCGCCGATGGTGGTTCAGGCGGCTCAATTGCACGGTGCCTGTGATAGCGGTGCTTATGGCAAAGAGGATTGCGACCTTATCAAGCACAATGAAATTGATAATACGCATACGACGATTTCTACGCCGATTGGCTGGGCATTTTGGCTGTTGGCTGCAATATCGGTGATTATGATTGTTGTTGGTGGTATTCGCTATATTACCTCGCAGGGCAACCAGCAGCAGCTGCAATCGGCCAAGAACACTATCTTGTACGCCGTAATCGGGTTAGTCGTGGCGATAGCTGCTAGAGCAATCGTACAGTTGGTTGTTGATAATTTTTATGGCTAGAAAGGAGCAATTATGAAAAAAAATACAACAATGGCGGTATTAGCGTTAGCACTAGGCGCAACAATGCTAGTTTTTTCTGGTATGCCAGTACAGGCTGCGTCGTGCGGTAGCGCCAAACAATGCATAGATCAAGGTTTGTCGGCATCGGGGACTAGTTCTACTCCTAACAGTCTCAGCTCGGTATTGACGACAGTCACCAATATTCTCTTATTTTTGATGGGTGCAATATCGGTGATTATGATTATTGTTGGCGGCATTCGTTATGCTACCTCACAGGGCGACCAGACGCAGATGCAATCTGCCAAGAATACTATTTTGTATGCTGTTATCGGCGTTGTAGTGTCGATAGCTGCTTATGCAATTGTTAGTTTTGTTGTTACTCAGTTTGTCTGATCTGTTTTTATCACCTGTTGCTGTCTAGTAATGAAGTGTAAAAGCAATCCCAATTATTCACTAAATGTTGTATAATAACCCATATAAGACCAATAAATCATACAGAAAGGATCGAACGTATGAGAATTAAATTAAGTAAAGACAGTATTTTCGGCTTGCTGGCGGTGCCTGCGCTAGTATTGTCGGTGGCTGGCGTGATGTTTCAATCTGCACCAGTGTCTGCTGTTGGAAAATCAGGTAAAGAGATGCCTTTGACTGTGTCGGGTGGGGCTGGAGCAGCTAGAGGAACTGACCAATCCGCTTGTCTATTTGGTAACGAGGAGGGCTGTGACGGTACTGATCAGACGCCTATTTTCCGTATTGTTACTAATGTTTTACTCTTCGTTATTGGTGCTGTGTCGGTGATCATGTTAATTATCGGTGGCTTCCGCTATGTTACCTCACAGGGCGACCAGACTCAGGTGCAGTCAGCCAAAAATACCATTTTGTACTCGATAGTTGGTATTGTAGTAGCAATTCTGGCCTACGCAGCGGTTAACTTTGTGATCTCTAGCTTCGTCAAGTCGGAATAGTATCTGTTGCTTTCAAAGTGTAATGATAACCGCGCTAAGGCTAGCGCGGTTATTTTAGGTAACAAAAATAACCCGCTCGCCTGCGGGTCATTATATCCAAAGTTTCTATCCTACTGGATAGCGATCTTTTTGGCTTGTTCTTGCTTGACCTTGGTGAAGCTAATCGTCAGGACGCCATCCTTGAGCACTGCCGAAACTTCGTCTTCTTTGACAGCTACTGGTAGTGCTAGCGTGCGGCTAAACTCGCCCCAATAGCATTCTTGGATATGCCAGCGCGAAACGGCGGTGTCGTCGCCGCTCGATAGTGTGCCGCTTATAGTCAAGATACCGTCAGAGATACTAACATCGAGGTCTTCCTTGTTGACGCCAGCGGTACGAGCCTTAATCACTAGCAATTCGTCAGTCTCGTAGACGTCAACGGCTAGCTGGCCCGGAAAGTCTTCTTCCTGCTCTTGCCAGGCGCTATCATCAGCCTGCTGCTGAGGTGCCGCTGCGGCTGGCGAGTTATTGTCGTTCGTTAAACTGTCATCGTTGAGAAATGCTGCAGCCAGCTCGTCTCCGATCAACAGATCGTCATCTTGTTTACGTGCCATTGATGTCCTCCACTATTCTCGTTGGCTGATTGAAATTTATACTATCATTATAGACTATGCATAGCGTATAATCAACTGTATAAACCATAAGAGTGTAAAAAACACAATGATGATTTCCCTGTTCGATATACTAGCGCCCCACTACTGTTGTTCTTGCGGTGAAATTGGCAGGATTATTTGTGATAATTGTAAAAATAACATCATCTCGCGAGCTTCGCGGCGGTGCTTGCTGTGCGCGAAAACTATTCGTAATTCCAGCGGTTTATGCCAGCGCTGCCAGCCGAGAGCGCCTTTTGAAAATGCTTGGTATGTTGGCGAACGAAGCGGCGCTTTGAAGCTGTTGATTGGTTCTTATAAATTCGAACGAGTTGGCGGTGCTTATCGCGAGATTGTTGATTTGCTAGATACGCGCGTATCAGAATTACCTGTCGAGACAATTGTGGTGCCAGTGCCGACGATTGCGTCGCACGTTCGCCAGCGCGGTTTCGATCACGCAGCGAGGTTAGCCAAGGAGTTTGCTAGGCGCCGAAAGCTCCCTTATCGTACGATACTGCATCGGCGAACCTCATCAGTCCAGCATACTGCCGATAAGAGCGAGCGCTGGCAGCAAGCGAAGCAGGCTTTTGTTTGCGACAGCTCAGAGGCTGCTAGCTGTTTATTGATCGATGATATTTACACTACTGGAGCGACATTGCATTATGCTGCCAAAGCTCTGCTGGCTAGCGGATTCGAAAAGGTGTCGGTAGCAGTAGTAGCGCGGCAGCCTACCCAGGGTAGCTAATCTCTGATATAATAGGTTCGCTGGAGAGGTGACCGAGTGGTTGATGGTACTGGTCTTGAAAACCAGCGTGGGGCAACTCACCGCGGGTTCGAATCCCGCCCTCTCCGCCAGAAAATGCCTTATTTGCTTTTATAAAAATGAAATTACTTTAGCGGCTGGAGGCGCCATAACCGCCAGTAGTAGTACCGCTGCCACCAATACCGCTACCTGATGGGCTAGGTATAAAATTGCCGATGACGAAATTAACGGCCGCGTAGGCCAGAATTGCCACGATTATACCGACTAGCGCGTAAAGGATAGTGTTCTTGGCTGATTGAACTTTCGAGGCGTCGCCGCCAGATACAATATATTTTAGCCCGCCGATGATGAGCATGATTACAGCGACGGCGCCAACGATGAATAGCAAGACGCTGCTCACTCGTGAAAATACGCCAGACTCGCCGAATAAGGTGGTTGGCTGGTCGGCGCCGCGCGCCGAACTAGCGCCGTCTGCGATTGAGCCGATAGCTGCTACCGGCAGCGGCGACAGCGCAGCAATGGCGATGGTAATTGAAGCTAGGATTCTAATGATAATATTAGTGCTTTTCATAATGATTTTTGAAGTCCTTCTAGTTATTAGTATACATGGTTATCATCAAAAATCTATGCAGCAATGGTAAAATATGCTAAACTGGTAGCGATTGGAGCTTTACTATTGGTGATAGCTTCGTTCGGAGGAGTACCCAAGTGGCTGAAGGGGGCGGTTTGCTAAATCGTTAGTACGGGGAGACCTGTAGCGGGAGTTCGAATCTCCCCTCCTCCGCCAAGAAAAGTAGAGGCCGTTTGTTGTCCTCTATTTTTTGTGGTAATCACTGCAGCCATGATATAATGCGGTTATGCAAGACGACTCATCGCAAGATTGGCAAAAACCAGCAGAGACAGCTTCTGGGGCGCCTTTTCAAGCGGCTGTTTCAGAAGCAGAGTTAAATACGAGTGCAGAATCGACCCAGCCAGCTTCAGTTGATGCCGAGGCGGCAGATTCAGCTGCTCCAACTGGTCTTAATTCATTAGAGGACAGTACTCCAACATTTGGCGATGATGCAACGCCAGCGGTCGAGCCTGACGATAGCGAAATTCTTGTGCGCTGGCAAGGTCCAGAGCATCTCTATAGCGAGCGTTCAATGATGTGGTATGCAGCTTTGGCGCTAGCGACGCTCATAATGATGGCAATTGCTTATTTTGCGTTTAATTCGCTGACATTCACCATTTTGTTGCCAGTGATGGCGGTGGCGCTGGGTGTGTACGCGCATCGGCCGCCAGAGATTATTGATTATACCTTGACCCGCAAGGGTCTGTATGTTCGCGACCGGCTAATGCTGTATGATCAGTTTAAATCGTTTGATGTTGTCACTATCAATAATGTTCATCATATTGCGCTAATTCCGCGCAAGCGCTTCCAATTAGGGCAGAATATTTACTTCCCTGAGGAATCAGGCGAGAAAATTGTCGACATGCTAGCGGCGCGCCTGCCGATGAAAGAGGTCAAGCCAGATTTTATCGACCGGATACTAGCCAAGCTTCACTTGTGAAAAGTGTTTGAGTATGCTATTATCAGCTAGTTAGCACCCGTAGCTCAGCTGGATAGAGCGTTGGTTTGCGGTACCAGAGGTCGTGCGTTCGAATCGCGCCGGGTGTACCACATGTTTTTATACGAGCCTGGATCGGATGGTTCGTGTCTGATGATTGAGAACGTCTGCCCTGCTGGGCGGGCGCTTTTCGTTTGGCAGACATTTGCTATGCTGCTGATGTTTGTGGTTAAATAGAAGTATGACTAATGAGGAATTATCCAATCAGATACAAAAACTAAGTGATATCGTTGCCAATTTGGCGAAAACGATGAACGAACGGTTTGAGCAAATTGACAGACGCTTCGAAAAAAATGACGAGCAGTTTGCACAGATCGACGAACGTTTCAACAGTATTGATGAGCAGCTCGCTGATATTCGCAACGACCATAAAACGTTGGTTGATATCGTGAAAGATATGGATTTACGAATGGATAAAGGCTTCAATGAGCTAAAAGCTGAGGACGGCAAAATTCATGCCGAGATTGCTAGTCTGCGACTTGAACTTTACCACGAATCTGGCAGCCGCGAGCTGGTGGACGATACTTTGTATGGTTCGTTGGACAAGCGCTTGCGCCGACTAGAGGCAAAGTTTCCTGATTTGGCGTCGAGCCAAGCGGTGTGATATTTGGCGGAGAGACAGGGATTCGAACCCTGGGTACGATTGCTCGCACACACGCGTTCCAGGCGTGCACCTTCAACCACTCGGTCACCTCTCCTTCGCTTACAATTCTACCAGAAAACGCCAGAAATATGAATTACGCTTCACTCTGTGCCTGACTAATTAAAAATGTAGTATTTTACACAATCTTCATCGGTTGATTTATTAAACGTCACTTGTCTATAATAGATTAATATGACAGCGCGAAAGACAGCAAGGCCGATAATTCAACTTAAAAAACTTACAAAAATATACGGTATAGGCGACGCGGCGCACGATGCGCTCGATGAAATTGATCTGACCATCCGTGAAGGCGAGTTTATCGCCGTGATGGGGCCGTCCGGCTGCGGCAAGACGACTTTGCTTAATATCATTGGTTTTTTGGATCGGCCTGACCAGGGCGAATATCTGTTCGAGGAGCACTCGACCGCTCGCCTATCAGAACGGCAGTATGCCAAAATTCGTTCTAACAAGATTGGCATCGTTTTTCAAAGTTTTAATTTGATTAATCGCTTGACGGTGCTCGAAAATGTCGCTTTACCGCTGATTTACAAAGGCGTACCGCGCGTCAAACGTCTGGAAATGGCTAGTAGCATTCTAAAGTCGTTCCATTTGCAGGAGCGCGAATATTACATGCCGTGGCAGCTATCGGGCGGCCAGATGCAGCGTGTGGCGATTGCGCGGGCTTTAGTGAATAAACCGAGCATCATTCTAGCCGACGAGCCGACCGGTAACCTTGATAGCCGCTCTAGCCACGTTATCATGGAGGAACTGGCTAACTTGCACAAAAAAGGCAACACTATCGTCATGGTGACTCACAACCCGAATCTGACTAGCTATGCTAGCCGCGTGATTAACATGCTTGACGGCAAGGTTGCTAGCGACCGCCGCGTAACAGTTGAATCGCATACCGAATCAAAGGAAGTAGCAATCCCGCTGCACAAATCAGATGCCTCTAAAGACAAGAATGGCGCAGATGCTAAAGATACCAAGGATAAGGACACTAAAAAAGCCAAAGAAGAAACAAAAGAAGCTACCAAAGATAAGCCTAAAAAGATAGCCAAAAAGAGCGAGGACGACGAAAAATGAGGTTAATGACAGTTGAACACATCACCGATGCTTATCAAACATTGCGGCGCAGCCGCGCGCGTACGGTGCTGACAGCGCTGGGTATTGCTATCGGCGTGGCTAGCGTGACGTGTATTTTGGCGATTAGCGACGGTGCTCGCGGAATGATTTCTAACCAAGTTAATACCTATGACGGCAAGCTAATGATCGTCCGTCCAGGCGCGCAGACGCGCGATTTGAATGCCTATCTCAACCCAGCTGGGCAGCAGTTGTTCGGTACTAGCTCGTTGACCGAGGCTGATATCGAGGCTGCCAAGTCAATTGACGGTATCGACGCAGTGGTGCCGCTAATGATTTTGAATGCTACTGCTAAAACCTCTCGAGCTGAGGCGGCTAATAATGTTGTACTTTCTACTACTCCTGCGTTTATCAAGACGGCAGATATCAAAATGAACACTGGCCAGTTCCTCGGTGAAGAAACTGACGATTCAGCGGTGGTGATCGGTAGCGAGCTGTCAACTAAACTATTCAACACTGATCGTTCGGTTGGTCAGATGTTCACGATGTACGGCCAGCAGTTTACGGTTATCGGCGTTGTCAAGACTGGCGCTAACCCGGTTAACTATAATACCGTTGATTATGGTAATGCAATTTTTGTCTCTTATAATCAAGGTAAATTGCTGCACAAAGGCAGTACACAGATTCAACAAATTAACGTTCTGGCAAAGGACAAGGATAATGTCTCGGCTGTTAAAGATAAATTGAAAGAGAAAATTCTCAAACAACACCTAGGCGAAGCCAACTTTACTATTCTAAGTGGCGCTGATATTGGCCGGCCGACTGGCGAATTGTTTAGTGCCTTAACAGCGGTGATGGCGGCCATTGCAGCGATTTCGCTGGTAGTGGGCGGTGTCGGTATCATGAATATCATGCTGGTTGGCGTGGCTGAGCGCACCCGCGAAATTGGTATCCGCAAAGCAGTTGGCGCTAGCCAGCGGACGATTATCGGGCAATTTTTGGTCGAGTCGCTGATGATTAGCCTGCTAGGCGGCACTTGCGGTTATCTGGTTGGTTGTTTGTTAGCTGTGATCATTAGTTCGCAAATGAGCTTTGGGCCGACAATGACCTGGTCAACGGCGATTGCGGCGTTGTTGATGGCGGTTGGTTCTGGCGTAATTTTCGGTACTTACCCTGCCCTGAAAGCGGCGCGCAAGAATACTATTGAATCGCTGCGGCAATACCACTAGAGCCCGAATTTCTACCGATAGACGATAAATAAAATAGACAGCGCTTATTCTGTCTATTTCATTTTTACTTATCTCCACGCGCGTTTATTTTTCGAGGGCTTTTTTGAACTTTTCAATCAAATTAACCTGAGTCGGGTCGACATTATTGAGGATTGCCACATAAATACTGGCAAAATCTGCTAAAATACAACCCCACAGCATCTGCTGTAGCGGTGTTTTGCCTGCGAGTGGTACCACATTTGATTTCGGGCGTTTGCCGGATAGCATCTGATCGCTGAGCGAGAAGCGTTTGAGGATGCGCGGGTGTTCGAGATCGCTTAGCAAATCAAATACCGCGAAAGGCTTCTCGACCGGGTGGCTAGTCCAGCCAATAAATTCGTTGTGGCTGAATTCTGGCAAATAGTTGCAGAATGCAACGTTTTTAGCATTTTCGTTCCAACTAATTTTCCACTTATAAGCTAGCGGCGCCATCAAACTACCGCCGTAGAAAACCGGCGTTTTGCCGACAGCGATTAAGGCCAGCTGCTTGGCGTAGTTTTGCTTGGTTGGCACATCTTTGGTCCAGAGTACACTCTCCTTCTCTAGCCAAGTGCTAATAGCTGCTAGTTCGTCAATGTAGGTGCGGTCAATCAACTTGAAAGCATTAAGCACCTCAAATAGCGCTCGCAGCGAATAAATTACGGCCATGCGCGGCTGGCAATCTTTGGGAATGAGTGCTGATAGGATATGTTCTCGTTTAGCAATCTCGTTAAGTTCTCCGCCGGTAGCAATGATAGCAATTTGGCAGCCGTGTTCAATCGCCTGCTTGAGGCATGATAGAGTTTCCTCGGTGTTACCAGAGTGGCTGCTAGCGATAACTAAGGTATTGCGATCGGCGTAATGCGGCAAACCGTAGTCCTTGACGACGTTGAACGGAATTGATAGCGTGTCGTTGAGCAGCGACTTAGCGAGGTCGGCCGCTAGCGCCGAGCCGCCCATGCCAGCGACGATGATGTTGCGCAGTTCGCGGCCGTCGTGCTCGGCATCGCGCAGTTGGCAGTCAAAATTTGCCTGTTGATAAAGTTTAGCCGCAACTTCGAGAGCGCCTCCGTTGTCTCTTTGCTTCAAAATATTAGAGTCATCTAGCATGTAAAATCACCTTTCTCTTGCGATATTTCCTATAACTATGATACAGTATATACTAAATAAAGCATAAAAGTAATGAAGAGGGTGGGCACATGGATATAAAACCGCAAACAACGCAGCCAATTAGCGACGATCAGGATCTCGCTAAGGTTTTGGCTGGCGTAAGTAACGGCGCGAGCGCAACGAGCGCACAACCAGCAGCACAATTGCCGCCGCTGCCTGATTTGCCGCCAGAGCCAGCGCCGGAGCCGGAACCAGTTGCACAGCCAAAACCGGCTAAAACATCAGCTACAGTTACGCCAGTTGCTGACAACGATCTTGATAGCGTCAAGAACGAAGCTATCAAAGAGCTTCGACCGCTGGTAGATAAGCTCAACATCTCTGCCGAAGAAAAATTTGACACTTATCTGCTATTGATCCGCTCGACGGACGATAAAACCTTGATTGCGCCAGCGCATGAAGCCGCCAAAAATATTGCTGATGAATCTCGCCGCGCTCAGGCTTTGCTTGATGTCATCAAAGAGATTGATTTCTTATCAAACCCGCAGCCGTAATAGATTTTCTCTGTTAATCATGCGATAACACCTCCGCAAGCCCTCCTCGGAGGTGTTATACTATAGTTATGACTATTCGTTTTGCAACTGATGACGAAATCAACCGCTGGGATGATCTAGTGGTTCATAACAGCGATCGCGGCAATATGCTACAAGGGTCGGTCTTTTTAAATTTGAAACGGCTGGCTGACTGGCGGCCGCGTTTTATTATCTGCGGCGAGTTAGCAATTGGCGCTATCGAAAAGCATATTTCCCTGTTCGGCAAGGTGTGGTATATCCCGAAAGGCCCGGGCGTGGCTAGCGCTAGCGAGTTAGCCTCGGTAGTGCCAGTGTTGCGCGATTTTGCTCGCCAGCAGGGCGTTTTTACTATCAAAATTGAGCCGGAATTACTACGTGGCACTGACATTTCCGCGATTGAACTATTGCCTACTCGGCCGATTCAATACAATGCTTCGACCGTGGTGGTTGATTTACATAGCGATATTGATACAATCCTTAAGGATCTGCCGCAAAAGGGCCGCCACGCTATTCGCCGCGCTGATCGCGACGGTGTTGTCATCAAGCGGGTGCCAGTCAATGATGAAACTTGCCAGGCGATGTATGATTTGTTCAAAGAAACGGCCGATGGCGCTGGCTTTACGATTCGTTCGCCGCAATACTACCGCGAATTCTACCAGCAATACGCTGATGCCAACCAAGGCCAGCTATTTTTTGCCTATTATCAAGATCAGTTGGTGGCTGGTGCTTTTGCAGTGATTCTAGGTACTAAAAGTACTTACAAAGATGGCGCTTCGGTTCGCAAACGTACGGCCTACGGTGCTAGCCACCGCCTGCAATGGGAAGTAATCAAATGGGCTAAAGAGCACGGCTCGCTTGAACACGACCTCTGCGGTACGCCAGCTTCCGATGAAATGAGTAACCCGAATCATCCGCGCTATGGCCTGGGGCGCTTCAAAACTAGCTTCAATAAGCATATCACTGACTATATTGGCGCTTTCGAGATTCCAGTTTCGCCTATTAAGTCGCGGCTTTGGAGCAAATATATCGAACGATTAGTGCGCCGATTATACTTCGCCCGGCATCATGAATCATACTATTAGGCCGCTTAGAAGCATTCTCAGCCCTAATCGTCGCTACTTAGCTTTAATATTCAAAATTGCTTGCCGCACTGTTTCGATTTCGTTCCAAGGGTGAGCTCCGTCGGCGCGTTCAATAGTTTTTTCGTGTCCTTTACCTAGGAATATAACAGTATCTTTTGAGCTGGATACTCGCGAGACGGCGAAATTAATGGCCGCAGTGCGGTCTGGCACTAAGAAGAGATTTTCCTCGCGTTTTTTGCCAGCTTTTTCAGCGCCCGAGGCGATTTGCGATAGTATGGTATTGCCATCGATATCGCGATCGTCTTCCTCGGTTAAGACAATCTCATCGGCGTATTTGCCAGCGATTTCGCCCTGGATGGCGCGTTTAGCTTCGTCGCGGCGGCCAGCCGAGCCGAACAATACCACTAGCTTGCCTTTTGTTGTGTTTCTAACATCACTCAACAATCGTTCGAACGAGTCTGGCGTGTGCGCGAAATCAACAATCGCCGAGAACGGCTGTTCAGCGTCGACCACTGTCATGCGGCCTTCTACGCCCGCTAAAGCGGCAATTCCGCGCTCGATCTGGTCCTTGGTCAAGCCAACCTCGCGGCCAACGGCAGCCGCCGCTAGGCTGTTATAAACATTGAACTCGCCTGGAATATTAACATGAATGTGGTAAGAATCGCCATCAATTAACGCTATGTAATCACTGCCGTGGGCGCTCAAATTGATATCTTGTGCCCGCCAATCGCCAGATTTGAGGCCGTAGCTGACCGATTGTTTGACGGCTTGGCGGAAAGTTTCAGCAGACGGATCGTCGGCGTTAATAACACCGACGCGGCTGGCTAGTTTAAATAGTTTGGTTTTGGCAGCCAAATAGCGCTCAAAAGTTCTGTGATAGTCGAGGTGTTCGTGCGTAACGTTAGTCATGACGGCAATCTCGATTGGTACGCCAAAGGTACGGTGCTGGGCTAGCGCGTGGCTAGTCACTTCCAAAACTACCCATTCGACATTTTGTTTCTTGAATTCCGCTAATCGTTTTTGTAGCAGCGGCGCTGAAACTGTTGTCATATGAGCAACTTGCGGCGTAATATCATTGCCGACACCGTAAGCGACAGTAGTCATCAACCCTGCTTTGATGCCAGCTTCGGTTAGCATTTTGTGGATCATGAAGCAGGTCGAGGTTTTGCCATTGGTGCCAGTCACACCGATGACGCGCATATTGTGCGCTGGATAACCGGCCTTGGTGGCAGCGGCGGTAGCTGTCAATAGATGATAAGTTGGCTCAATTGATTGGTATAAACTAGCGGGAATGGCTTTTTTCAAAGTTTTCTTGAGTGAATTCATACCGATATTATAGCATCGACCTCTTAACAGTGGTACAATTAAGTAGATGAAGGTTTTGGGAATTGAATCAAGCTGCGATGAAACCGCGGCAGCTATAGTTGAGGACGGTTTTCGGATGTTGTCAAATGTGGTGCAATCGCAGATTGACATCCACGCGCATTTTGGCGGCGTGGTGCCCGAAATTGCGGCGCGCAGCCACATCGAGGCTATCGGCCCAGTCGTCGACGAAGCTCTCGCTCAAGCGAACTGTACTTGGGATGAGATTGACGCTATCGCCGTGACCTACGCGCCAGGTTTAATTGGTTCGCTGCTGGTTGGTTCGCTGGCGGCGCGAACGCTGGCGATTTTGCATAGTAAACCGCTCTACCCGGTGCATCACGTCGAGGGACATGTCTACGCCAATTTTATTACCGAACAAGCGCCTGGGCCTGTTCAACTTGCCTTGCCGAAATCCCAGCCGCGCTTTCCCCTCTTAGCGTTGATTGTCTCGGGCGGACATACGCAGCTTGTGCTTTTTCACGGCCACGGCGACTATCAGCTGCTGGGACAAACTCAAGATGACGCTGTCGGCGAAGCTTTTGATAAGGTGGCCAAAATTCTCGGCCTGCCCTACCCTGGCGGTCCGTCGATTGCGTGCGCGGCTGAGTCGGGTAATCCTGATAAATACCATTTACCCAAAGCTAAGCTCGATAATCCGTACAATTTTTCGTTCTCAGGCCTCAAGACAGCCGTTCTAAGGGCTGTACAGCGCGAAGTAGGCAAAGACTTCACTTTTCCATCGCACGAGCTCCCAGGGCTTGTCACGAGCTTGCAGCAGCACGATTTTGCAGCTAGCTTCCAGAAAGTAGCCGTCGAAACGCTAGTTGAGCGTACCTTGCGCGCTTTTCAGGACTTTCAGCCGCAATCGGTAGTGATTGCTGGCGGCGTGGCTGCCAATCAAGAACTGCGCCGCCAACTGCGCCAGAAACTACCGATTAACATTGAGTACGCGCCGATTCAGCTGTGTACTGATAATGCGGCAATGATTGCGGCGCTAGGCTATCAGCAGGCGCGGTTAAGCAGCCCGGCTGATCCGTATACTCTCGAGGTGGTTCCTAGCCTGTCAATGGCCAAAACCGCCTGGAACAAGACCGGAGCGTTGTAAATGCCACAACTATTTACCTCTGTTGATAATGATGAGTTGATCAATATTTTGAATGGCGGCGGTATTGGCGTGCTGCCTACCGACACAGTTTATGGACTTGTAGCACGGGCCGCTGATCCAGCAGCGATCCAAAAAATGTACGACACCAAGAAGCGCGCTAGCCAACCAGGAACGCTAATCGCTAGTTCAATTAATGATTTGGCGAAATTAGGACTAGACTCTAATCAGCTATCATTAGCAGCTAAGTTTTGGCCCGGTCAAGTCAGCGTGGTTGTTAATGCCGATAATGTTGCTACTTATCTCAAGCAAACGCGAGGTAACTTAGCCGTGCGTATTCCCGATGACCCTTCGTTGTCGCGGCTTTTAGCGCAAACTGGACCATTGATGACTACTAGCGCTAATGTGCCAGGCCGGCCAATTTCGTCGACAATTACTGAAGCTAAAGCCTATTTTGGCGACAAGGTCGATTTTTATGTCGATGGCGGCACTATAACTAATAATCAGCCGTCAACTATTATCGGACTCAATGAGCATGCCGATGTCGTTGTATTTCGTCGCGGAGCTGTTGACGTTGATCGGTTATTTACCGAGTAACTTTTTGGTATTACGGACGGCTTTTTTGGCTAACGGTAAACCGTGCCGCCAAACTGGATAAAACTGACTCATTGGATAATCGTAAGTACCAGCTAAATTATTTTCATGACTGGCGAAACCGTGCTTGAAGTTGCTCACGCCGTCGTTGAGCAGGCCGTTCATATCGTAGCGCTTAACTCCCTGCCGTTTACATTCGTTGATAGCGTGCCATTTCAATGCGTAATTAGCGCGCAAGGCTTGGCCGCGATCGTTCATACCGCCGTATAGCTCAAATGAAGTTTCGGGACTAGTTGCTAGCCAGAGAAATGATACCGGGCGGTTATCTTCGTAAGCAGCGAAAATTTGCGAGTACTCCCCTAGCTTGTCGTGAATATCGTAATAATACTGGTCGTCATGCAAAGCAAATTTAGCGCGTTTAGCAGTCTGCCGATAAATTTCGAGGCAAGCAGCGATGTCTTGGCGGGTTTTTACCGGTTTGATACTAAGTCCAACCCGGCCGGATTTACGAATATACTGGCGGGTTTTTTTGGTCATCGCGGCCAATAGTTCGTCGGTTGTATGAGTCAAATCCAAAATCAAAGTACGCGATAGCAGAATATTGTTTGGCGATTGGCGCCAACCTTTGGCGCGTAGCGGATGTTCAGTATCTGGCTCAATAGTTAGCACAGCGCATGGCAGCTTATGCTTAACGTAATTAACAATTGCCGCCAAAACATCGTCTTCCCTACCTTGTTTGTAAACTGGTCCGCGCGGAATGTAACACAGTTGATTAAGCGGTTTAGGTAGGTTTCTCAGTAATATTTGCGCAGCACCAATTGTTTCGTTGCCGTCAACTATAGTAATTCGCTGAACATGCCAATTGTGAGCCGCTTTTACCTCGCCCCACCCCCAGAGCTGCAGCGGGTGCCCGCTAAACTTAGCAACAGTCTTGTCCCAGGCAGCTTTTTCGTCACATAGTATTGTATCAATCATATGTTTAGTATACATCGTTTGTGCTATAATAGGATAGAACACAAACACGTGGAATAAAAAACAGCAAGAGGTGAGGAATAGCAAACTGTGAAATTGCTATGCTTGGTTATTTTGCTAATTTTCACGTGAAATGAATTGAGAATGAAATGAGCTTAGCTAAAACTTATACTCCGAACGAATATGAACCGTCAATTTACGCCTTGTGGGAGGAATCTGGCGTATTTAAACCGAAAGGGCAGGGCCAGCCGTACGCGATTGTGATGCCGCCGCCAAATGCTAACGGCAATTTGCATGTCGGGCACGCTTTGGGGTCGGCGATTCAAGATATTTTAGTGCGTTATCACCGTATGCAAGGTTTTGATGCTGTGTATATACCAGGGGCTGACCATGCTGGCTTTGAAACTTGGGTAGTTTACGAGCGCGAGCTAGAAAAGCACGGCCAGACGCGCTTTGACTTCAACCGCGAAGAATTATACGCGCAGGTATGGGATTTCGTAGCCCAGCGTCGCGGCGATATGGAATTACAACTGCGGGCGATTGGCGTGGGCGCTGATTGGGACGATTTGGTATTCACGCTCGACGATAAAGTTATCAAAACTGTCTACGATACTTTTGAAAAGATGTGGCAGGACGGCTATATTTATAGGGGCGAACGCATTGTCAATTACTGTACGCAGCATCAGACGAGTTTTTCGGACTATGAGGTTGTTCACAAAAATGAAAAAGGGAAGTTGTGGGAAATCGCTTATCCGCTAATCGATAAAGTCGGCGAAATTGTTATCGCTACGACGCGTCCCGAGACGATGTTTGGCGACGTAGCCGTAGCGGTCAATCCAAACGACGAGCGCTACAAAGACCTTGTCGGCTGCAAAGCGCTGCTGCCGATCGTTAAGCGCGAAATTCCCATTATTGCTGACGATTATGTTGATCCAGCTTATGGCACTGGTATGGTGAAAATTACACCAGCACACGATCCGAATGACTTCGAAGTAGGCAAGCGCCACAACTTGGAGTTAGTCCAGGTAATTGATTTCGACGGCAAAATGATCAATGTGCCGGGTCAATTTGTTGGTATGACGGCGCTAGAAGCTCGTAAACGCGTTTTAGCAGCGCTCGAAATAGACGAATTGCTGCGCGGCGAAAAAGATATCGAGCACCAAGTTGGACATTGTTACAAATGCGGTTCGGTCATCGAGCCGCTTGCCAAAGAGCAGTGGTTCGTCAAAATGCGCCAATTGGCCGATAACGCTATCGCGGCAATTGAGCGCAAGGAAGTGACGTTTACCCCTGAAAATAAAGGCGATGTTGTCATTAATTACCTCAAAGATATCAAAGATTGGAATATCAGCCGCCAAATACCGTGGGGCATTCCGATTCCAATGTTTCAGTCCAAGACCAATCTAGACGATTGGCGCTACAGCACCGAAGTCGATAAGAAAGAAATCGTTGTAGATGGTACAACGTATCGTCGCGAGGAGGATACGCTTGATACTTGGTTCAGCAGCGGCCAGTGGCCGTATATCACTACCGATTATTTGGATACTGGCAAGCTAGCCAAGTATTATCCGAATACTGTCATGGAGACAGCAGGCGATATTTTGTTTGCATGGGTAGCACGGATGATTATGCTGGGCTTGTATCGGACTGGCCAGGTACCGTTCAAACATGTGTATTTGCATGGCTTAGTGCTTGATGAAAAGGGTATCAAGATGAGCAAAAGCAAGGGCAATGTCATCAATCCGATGGAGACAGTGGCGAAATATGGCTCGGATGCGCTGCGTATGGGTATTATTGCTAGCCGCAGTGCTGCTCAGCCGCAAGCGTTTAATACTGGCAAGGTGGTAGCAGCCCGCAATTTCTGCAATAAGCTGTGGAATATTGCTCGCTATACTGAAAATTTGGTTGGCGACCGCACGCCAGCGGTCAGTCCGCAACTACAATCACTGGCTGACCACTGGATTGCTCGCCAACTAGACGAGGCAGCACAGTCGCTAGATCGGCAGATTGCGACCTATCATTTTGCCGAGGCCAGCGAGACGATTTATCACACCGTTTGGGATGACGTAGCCGACTGGTATATCGAGGCTAGCAAAGTTGAGCAAAATATCGATATGAACGCGTATGTTTTAGACACAATTTTGCGGTTAACGCACCCATTCGCGCCGTTCTTGACTGAAACGATTTGGCAAGCTTTGCCGTGGCACGACACGATTCTGGCGGGCGAGACCATGCCAGTTCGTAAAGAATACGACGACATTGCCGCGGCTGAATTCGGCCGGCTCAAAGATTTGGTGTCGGAAGCGCGCTACGTAGTTAGCGAACTGCCAGGCAATAAACGCTATGGTCTGTTGTACATGGACGATTCGCTGGTGGCTGATAATATCGAACTTGTCAAGAAGCTAGCGCGTGCTACCTCGGTAGAATATGTTGACCAGGCTAGGGGACTACGCTTGGCTGCTAGCGGGCGAGACGTTTGGCTAGACATTGACGACAAAACGCTTTACGAGCATCAAGCTAATCTCGAGAAACGTTTAGCCGAAGAACGCCAGCATATCCGGACGCTCGAGACGCGCTTGGCAAACGATAACTATGTAGCCAAAGCTCCGCCGGCTCTGGTCGAGGAGTCGCGCAAGACACTCCGTGAAAAACAAGAACTAATTACCCGGCTACAGAACGAGCTGCAAGTTGTGTCGAATAAGTAAAAGCTAGTCGATAACTGGTAAGTTCGTGTTATCAAAAGCGTGCCGGCCGCCTTCTTCTAATAAGGCTAAAATGTTTTTGTGATGATGTCGACGATCCGGTGAAATGCTAGGCGATTGGTAGCGAAAACTGTTGCTGAGCATGCCTTCTGAGAGATTATGTTCGGAATGGGTGTGCTGCATTCGCGACTCGTTGATGGTTCGTAAATCTTGCGAGCTGAGCTTTTGCATGGAATAATCATGCGTCAAACTGATATCAATAGCATGCCCGAAATGCCCGTCGTGGACAGCAACGCCGCTAGCTATCAGCAGACTGAGCGCGGCGAATAAGGTGTTAACGATGTAAGTAAAATATGTCATAATTATGTTTGTTTTAAGGTATTGTGCTTACAAATATAGCACAAGTATGATAAAAAGTCAATAGTATGACATAAAATAAGATTATAAGTTAGTCTGAGATAGTGTTCGAACGATTCGCAAACAGATTACCGCTAGGTTTTAGCGCGCGAGTTGGCTATCTACTGGTGATGATATTTGCTGCCGCGAGCAATCTCTTGGGCCCGGTATAGTTGCTCAGCGAGAATCAGCCGCACCAACTGATGCGGAAAGACTAGTGGCGACAGCGACCAAACTAGATCAGCACGCCGTGTTAGTTCCGTACTGACACCAAAAGCGCCGCCGATAACAATTATTATATTTTTGCTCTGGGCAAAGAGCTCGTTGAGTTGTCGCGATAGGGTAGGCGAGTCAAACATCTGGCCGTGTTCGTCGAGCAGAATTACGAAATCTTGGGGATGTAAACGCGCTAAAATTCGCTCAGACTCCTCTTGGCGGGCCTGCTGACCCTCTAGCTTGCTATGCGGTATCAATCGCCACTCAAAACTCCAAGGCTGCTTGCAGCGCGTTTGGTAGCGTTTGATGCCGCCTGAGACCCAATCCTCGTGCTTTTTACCAACGGCGACAACAGTGATCATATGGCAATCAAGCGCTCTTTGATATTGTTGGCGATATTATCGAGCCGTTCGTCTGAAATATCGACAGGGTAGTCGTGATGGAGCTGCAAGGTGTCGCGGTCATACAGCGGCACTAGATGGATATGGGCGTGCGGTACGTCGAGACCTTCAACGACTACGCCGACGCGCAAGGGGTTAAGTTCGGCCTGGATAGCCTGGGCGATAGTTTTGGCGGTTTGCCAGAGATGAGTGTAAGTTTCGTTGTCGAGGTCCCAGAGCAAATCTATTTGCTCCTTCGGTACAACTAGAACATGGCCGTCGCTGAGCGGGTTGATATCGAGAAAGGCGATAACCATGTCGTCCTCATAAACCTTGCGGCAGGGAATCTCGCCTTTGATAATTTTGGTAAAGATCGAATCATCCATGAATTGCTCCTTAAATGTGTAAAGTGTATGCATATAGTTTACATATATTTAACATGATTAGCAAAAATAGATAGAGTGGGGTATAATTGTCCGTACAAGGAGAGGTGGCCGAGTGGTTGAAGGCGCACGACTCGAAATCGTGTATGCGGCAACGTATCGCGGGTTCGAATCCCGCCCTCTCCGCCAGGAAATAGCATGAATTTTTATACCGATTATGTTCTTGGCGAAAATTTTTAGATTGACTGCTTGCAAATATCGGGGTATTTATCGCGTCAGTACTAGCTGTGCTCATGGATTATTTGAATAGTGACGGGTGTAAGAATTGCCTAGTATTATGGTAATTTATCAATTAGCTCTAGCAGCTTTTCCCACGAGGCTCTGTCAGTGTGGTCATTGTCAACAGTAACGGCGTATACGCAAACTTTATACAGAAGAGGATATTCTCGTGAATTAATCCAAGTCTGCATCTCCAAAGGATACGCTAACTGGTCAGAAACCCCAATAGCTGCACCATAATCAGTGGTCAATAAATCAAGCCCGTCATGTCTAATTTGATCTGCCCAATATTTGCAGTGCTCGGTTGCTTGCTTGTAGGTCATTTGAGGGTATTGGCTGCTGCTACTATTCATATTTATCATTATAATGGCTTTTGTTGATTTGTTTTACGCGTCTCAATCTCGTCAGCAATCGCAAATAGTGCCTGCCAGTCCTTTGGTTTATCGACACCTTTGTCTAGGTTGCTCAATATAGACAACATCTCATCAAGAGCGGGATCTAACTCGACTGTCGAGTCATGCAGCATCAAACAAAGTAATTCATTGACGATACGTTCAGATTTAGTTTGCGGATAGCGTGCGTTAGGCTGACTGTAATCTCCGCGCTTACACAATTCCGCGACATCCATAGCACGCGCGACTTGAATTAATGCTAGTATTTTAGTATTATTACCATTTTGAACTATACTATCTGGTACTTTCTGTATCATTCTATCTATACTATAAAACATCTATGTATGTGAGTCAGTTTTTCGTCACAACTCCGGTTTATATGTCACGCCCCAGGACCGGCATACTTGTGTCTCGAGACTCCGTTATTATTTGGTCTACTAACTCATGGAATTGGTCAAACGAAAACGAACCCTCAACGATTTATCTTTGTTTGACTTTGCTTATGAGTCACGAACTTTTGGCAAGAATTTCTGAATAGATCGCTCACATTGATTAAGCAATTCGACATTAAGCGGTACTGGATTATTGTTGTTTAAAGAATAATACCTCTGGTCACATATACTAGCGAGATCATCCCACGGCACAACAGACGAGTCCTCGAGACCGCGTGCCAACGAGAACGCAAAACCATCAAGATATTCAAGGACATCTGAATTATCGGTATTTTCACGAATCATTTGAATCATATCACGTGCTAGAATCGCTTGTTCATCCTGTTTCATAATCTTATTATATAGCGAAATCCCCCTACTACCAAGGCAATAGGGGGTTCGCTCCTTTCTCAGGTGAAGAGTGCGTCGGGGGGTGGTACGAAACGATCAGGATGACCCTTGGGGAAATTCTTGTTCGTCCAATGGACATTGCTATTGCCGTAAGGCGTAGCATCCCACGACACGTGGTAGCCGTCTGCGAAGTACTGCGTCACGTGCAAGATTGTGCCGCTAGAATCACTGCGTCGATAGAACACACCACCATGCTCATTGGTTCCAACCGGCTCATGATCTCGACGTGCGCTACGCATGTACAAGTCAGACTTCTCGAAGTTCTGCGCACCATGCGGGTCAAACGGATCGCGCCTATACGTCACGGTTCCATGCTGGTCCATGACGTAGTGCCCGTGGCCGGGTCCGTCAGGCTTACCAACCCCACCGAAGTAGATGTTGGTGTTGCCGTCTGAATCTGTCGAGATCCAGACGTTGTCCTGGTACTGAAGCGGAACTCCAGCCTTTGCGGCGATCGACTTTTTGTCTTCACGCCGCTTTCGGTTCATTGCTTTGAGCTCATTAAGCCTAGCCTGAAAGGCCTTGGCGCATGAGTCAAATTCGGTCTTGGCGCGTTTGAAGTCCTTCTGCGCTCGTTCGTGCTCTGCCTTGGCAGACTGAAATGCCTGCCGTGCGCAGGCAAACTCGCTCTTAGCCGCCTGGAAAGCCGGCTTGACGGCGTTAAGCCGTTCGCGAGCGGCGCGAATTTCGGCGACGAGCTGCCGCCGTTCGGCGACACAGTCTTGGGCCTCTGCTTTGTAAGCATGTCCCTGATCTGCATGTATGCGTGCACTGGCACCATCGCGCATGTCGTGAGCCAACGAAGCCGACTCGAAAGCCGACTTCATGTTCTGATACGCCCGCTCTTGCTGAGCATTCAAGCTGTCGATTCGCGGGCCGTTGGTCTGCTTGATAGACACGTAAGCTTCCCAGGCTACCTGCTGATCCGCGTAGGCGGCCTGCTTGACTTCGTAGGCACGGTTCATGACTGCACGAGCCGAGGAGCGGCGCTCCCAGGCGGCTTGCTGAGCTTGCCAGGCCGCCTGCTGTCGCTGGCGGGCAGACTCGCGAGCTGACCGCAAGCGATCAAGCTCGGCGTCTCGCTGACGAGACATGGTTATCCTCTCTGTAAAGGAGCGAAGTCACAGCGGTTGCTGCAACTTCGCTCCTTTACAACGTAAAGAGAATTTTGGCAATAGTCTGATCAATAAGCGGCTAGTATTACTTGCGGGCGAAGATTTCTTTGGCGCTGAGTTTGCGGTTGTATTCGAGCGCGCCAAAGCGGAAGATGCGTACGGCGATGGCAATGATGATGGCGGCGGAAACGGCTAGCAGGGCGATACCGATTACTGCTTCGCTGATTCCCAGGTTGCCGGCGGCATTGCGCAGCATCAGCGGGATTGGCGATGTCAGCGGGAAGAGCGACAAGAATTTTACTAGCGGCGCGTTTGGCATTGATATAAACATTGAAACGGCATAAAGCGGGCCGAACAGTAAGATCATTACTACGCCGAAAAAGCTGCCAGCTTCTTTGGCGGTCGGTACAGCGGCACCGATAGCTACCAGCAGGCCAGTAAACATCATGAAGCTGCTAGCAAAGGCTAGAAAGCCGATGCCAATACGCAGCGGGTCGATTGGCAAGCTACTGAGGTCGACTGACGGTAGCTTGAGCTGGTCGTGGAAAAACAAGTAGCCAATAAGCACCGGCAAGACTACCAGCAAGCCTTGAACTATTGCCAGAATTATTAGCGAGATAATTTTGCCGACGATTAAAGTTCGCGCTTCGATAGTAGTGAGAATCATTTCGATAACGCGATTTTCTTTTTCTTCGGTGGTGCTGGTCAGCATTTGATTGCCAAAGAAAGTAATCAGGAAATAAAAGAGGATTAAAAAGATACCTGGCAGAATCATCTCTTGGACGCTGTCGTGGATTTTGCCATCGCGGTAAATAGTGCTGGTTGAGTTGGTTTTGCCTTGGATAATTTTTTGAATAGCCAGATTAACGTCTGACCGAACAGAGGTGGCTAATAGACTATTAGCCAGGCTACCATAGCGGCCGTTGTCAAAAATACCGACATCTTTACCGTAAACTTCGATTGATTGCTGGTCGAGATTCTTTGGGTAGTAGATGTATGCGTCAAGCTGGCCATTTTTGACGCGGTCAATAGCGTTTTGCTTGTCGCTGGGATTAATTTCGGTGGCTTTCGAGGCAGCGATTAGCTGCGGTTTGACCATCTTTGATTCGTCGGTAATAGCAATGCTGAACGACTGGTTTTTGAGCTTTTCGGCAGCGTCGTTGGTAGCTTGATTGGACAAAAAGACCATCCCAAAAATTGCCGCAAACATCAGTGGAAAGCTAATTGCTAGAATCCAGAATGATTTTTTCTTGAGGGCACGAACGACCTCGAAACGAATGACAGTTGATAAATTATGCATTTTGCTTCTCCTCGTTGTTGTGGCTGTAGACTTGAACAAAAATATCATCGAGCGACTTGCCGCCAAATTGCTTGCGAACATTAGCGACGGTGCCGTAAGCGCGCGCTGCGCCATCCTTCAGCAGTAATATGCGGTCGCATAGACGTTCGACTTCTTCCATTTGGTGAGTAATCATGATAACAGTGGCGCCTTTGGCCTGGTGTTCTTCGATGATTTCCATCAGTAGCCTGCGATTAACCGGGTCAAAGCCTTTGGTTGGCTCGTCGAGGATTAGCAGTTCTGGGTTATCGATGACTGTGATACCGAGTTGGACTTTTTGTTGCTGGCCACCCGAGAGCTTATCGAGGCGAGTTTTGGCTTTGTCGAGCAGGTCAACGCGCTTCAAAAAATCAAGCGATTTTTGCCGGGCGTCGAGGCGGCTCATGCCTTTGAGCTGGCCGAAATAAGTCATGATGTCGATAACCGGCTCTTTTTTGTAAAGGCCGCGCTCTTCGGGTAGATAACCCAGTTTGATACCGCTTGATACCGAATAGGGTTTGCCGCCGACTAGCAGTTCGCCAGTAGTTGGCTGGTAAATGCCGAGCAGGGCGCGAATAGTGGTAGTTTTGCCTGAGCCGTTGCTGCCGAGAAAGCCGAATGTTTCGCCGCGCTTGACTTCGAAGCTTAGATCCTTGATGACTTCGGTTTTGCCGAATTGCATCTTGAAATGAGCAATAGAAATAATAGGTTCCATATTTTCCATGATAGCATGGGCCAAGCCAGTTGTGAAAATTACTAGCAAAAATGCTTGAAAAATCCATATTTAGCGTTTATGCTTGGTATACAGACGCTATATGTATAGTGTTTAGTAAAATAGACAAATATGCAAATAAATTGCGCAAAGCAGACCCAGATGGTCTAGCTAGTTTTTTGTGCTCAAAAATAGCAGCTAAAAATAAGAAAGGAAACGATGGCAGATATTACAGTTGTGAAGTGCGACGGTAGCCAGCAGCCGTTTGACGCTAACAAAATTAATTTAACTCTGCTGGCAGCTAGCGAAGGTTTGCCAAATCAAATTGCGAAGGTAGCGCAAATAGCGGCCGAATTGCAGTTGACGCTGTTTGATGGCATTACTACCGAGCAGCTTGATGAAGCGCTTATCCAGACGGCAGTCCAAAATGTCAAAGACGACCCGGATTTCGATACGATTGCGGCACGGTTGCTGCTGCGAACTATCTACCAGCAAGTACTCGGCGATTATACTAACGAAATCGAGCTTAAAAAGCTACACGCGCAAAAGTTCCCTATCTATATTCGCCAAGCCGCTGAAGAGGGTCTACTAGATAAGCGAATGGCTGATTCGCAGCTATTTAACTTCAAAAAGCTGGCGATGGCGCTCGATCCGAGCAAGGATTCGCTCAGTAAGTATCTCGGCGTAGTGACCAACCGCAATCGTTACGCGCTGCGGCGCCAAAGTGGTGATCCAATCGAGGTGCCGCAATTCACTAACATGCGTATTGCTATGGGTTTGAGTTTCAACGAAGCTAATCCGACCGAGGCAGCGATAGATTTTTACCGCCACATGGCTAATCTGGAATACAGTCCGGGCGGTAGCACGCGGGTTAACGCTGGCGGTTCGTTCCCGCAACTTAGTAATTGTTTCGTTATGGAAGTTCAGGACGACATGGCTTCGATAGCCAAAAGTATTCGCGATACCATGTTCATTGCTAAAGGCACTGGCGGTATCGGTATTAGCATGAATAAATTGCGTGCTGCTGGTAGTCCTGTTAAAACCACCAATACCGAGTCAACTGGTCCGATTCCGTTTATGAAAATGATTGATACGGCGCTGTTTGCGGTGTCGCGCAAGGGTAAGAAAGCGGGTGCGGCAGCAGCCTATATGGAGAACTGGCACCTTAATTTTTCGCAATTCCTCGATTTGCGCCAGAATTCGGGCGACCCGTACTTGCGGACGCGATTTCTAGATACGGCGGTGTTTATCTCGGACGAGTTTATGAAGCGCGTCCAAGGCGGGCAGGATTGGTATTTGTTTGATCCGGCTGAAGTTAGCGACTTAAATGAACTATACGGTGAAGCGTTCAGCCGTCGCTACCAGGAATATATCAAACTAGCAGAAGCTGGTAAAATTAACCGATTTGAAGTCGTGCCGGCCCGCCAACAATTCCGCCAGATTCTCAGTAGTCTACAAGCGACTGGACACCCTTGGCTAACCTGGAAGGATGCCATCAATTTGCGGGCGCTCAACAATAACACCGGGACAATCCACCTCAGTAATTTGTGCACCGAAATAACTTTGCCCGAGGACGAAAATAATATTGCGACCTGTAATCTGGTTAGTATGAATTTGTCAGCTTTTCTCAATGCTGATAAGACTTGGGATTGGGATCGTTTGGCGGTATCAGTGCGCTCCGCCACGCGCCAGTTAGATAACTTGATTGACATTACGAACACGCCAGTTACCGAAGCTATGCATAGCAATGAGCAGAATCGGGCGCTAGGGCTCGGCTATATGGGGTTATCGGATGTTTTGGAGAAGTTAGAGATTAGTTACGAAAGCGAGGCTGCCTACGATCTGGTTGACCAGCTAACTGAATTTATCAGCTACCATGCCATTGATGAATCGGCTAACCTAGCAGCTGAGCGCGGTAGCTATCCGAACTTCTCAGGCAGCGGTTGGAGCAAGGGTGCTCTGCCGATTGATACCGTTGATAAACTTACAACAGAACGCGGTGTTAAAGTGAAAATTAATGGCAGCTCGCTCCTAGATTGGGAGTCGCTTCGCCAAAAAGCTAAAAAGGGTATGCGTAATGCTACCTTGATGGCGATTGCACCGACAGCTAATATCTCGCATGTGGTTGGTACGACGCCGGGGCTCGACCCGCAATTTAGCCAGATTTTTAGCCGCAGTACGCTCAATGGTAAGTTTCTCGAGGTTAATGCTAATCTGGTGCGCAAGCTCAAGCAGCTTAAACTCTGGGAATCGGTTAAAGATGATTTGCTGGCAAACCAGGGCGATATCCAAGGGATTGAGCAAATTCCGCAAGCGGTGCGCGACGTATATAAGACCAGCTTTCAGTTGAGTCCGTACGCCTTTGTTGAAGTAGCCGCGCGGGCGCAAAAATGGGTTGACCAGGCGATTAGCCGCAATATGTATTTAGAATCGCGCGACGTCGATGAGTATATAGAGATTTATTCAGAAGCGTGGCGCCGCGGCCTCAAGACTACTTACTACTTGCACGTGAAACCGCGTCATCAGTCCGAGCAAACTACCGTTCAGTCGCAGTCAGTACAAAAAATTCGTACCGATAGCGCCAAGCGGGTTAGCGGCTTCGGCTTCGCTCGCCGTAAACAATCATAATCGTTGACAAAATCACAATAATTATATAAAGGAGGAAATTATGTCGCAAACAACGCAACCGCAAGGTATTCTCGGCTCGGGCCTGCGCGACGGCCTGCAGCTCAAACCAGTCCGCTACCAATGGGCGATGGATTTATATAACCAAGCAGTGGCTAATACTTGGTTCCCGAATGAGGTGCAATTAGTCCAGGATTTAGCCAATTTCGAAAAATTGACCGATGACGAAAAACACGCCCTCAAAACTGTCATTAGCTATTTGAATCCGAACGAATTGCTAATTAACAAATCGCTAGCCTTTGGTATTTATCCGTATGTTAATGCCGCGGAGTGCCATTTGTATCTGTCGAAACAGATGTGGGAAGAAGCTAACCATTTTATGACGTTCGAGTATATTATCGAAACTTTTCCGTTTGACCGCCAAGAGATTTATGCAGCCGGCTACGGTAAGAAAAGCCTGAAAGACAAATCTGACTTTCAGACCAAGTACGTCGGACGCATGCTGAATGATAAGCTGGATGTTACTACTACAGAGGGCAAGAAAGATTTTGTGCGTAATCTGGTAGCTTATAATATTGTACTCGAAGGCATTTGGTTTTATAGCGGTTTTATGGTTGGCATGAGTTTTCGCCGGCGTAATTTGCTGCGCAATGTCGGCAGTTTACTAGATTGGATTACTAAGGACGAAAATCTGCATTTAACTTTCGGTATTAACCTGCTGTTGACAATTCTTGACGAGAATCCAGATTTGCAGACGCAAGAATTCGCCGACGAGATTCGCGATCTGATTTTGCAGGCGGTGGCGCTTGAGGAGGCTTACAACAAAGACATGCTGCCAAAGGGTATTCTGGGCTTGAACGCGGATTATGTGAACCAGTATGTCAAGTTCATGACTGACCGCCGCCTGGAAGAATTAGGCTTCGAGAAAGAGTATAACGTAGCAAATCCAGCCAAGTGGATGGCAGCGGCCAATGATACGCTTGAATTAGTCAATTTCTTTGAAAGCACCAATACTAATTATGAAGTTAACACTGTAAAGTAGAGTTTTAGCAATTGAATAAGCGGCCTATTAGCCTATAATGAATATAAGCAAAGGGGGAAATAATGAATCCATCAGCGATAATTAACGACGACATGACGCTCGAGGAAAAACTCGAGGCAATTGAACGCGAGATAGCCAAAGCGCAAGCTGAGGCTGATCAAAAAGCTGAAGCTGACGGCGTACCATCAGCGCCAATTGATCCGGCAACACTAACTATGTGCGAGGGTTGCCAATAGACACGCTACATATAGCGTACTCTAAGCGGTTATGCTATAATAAGGGCCCATGAAAGAGCAATCATACATGGGCAAACAGACAAAATATATCTTTGTAACTGGCGGCGTTCTCTCGGGGGTAGGTAAGGGAATTACCGCTGCGAGCATCGGCGCGGTTCTCCAGGCCAAGGGTATCAAAGTGTCAATTCAGAAATGCGACCCGTATCTCAATGTGGATGCGGGTTTACTTAATCCGGCAGAGCACGGCGAATGCTTCGTGACGCGCGACGGTGCCGAGACCGACCTTGATCTCGGCCATTACGAGCGGTTTCTAGATATAGAGTTGACGCAGAAAAACGCCACTCTGGCGGGACGCTTACTCTCAGAATTGATTACCGACGAACGCGCCGGTAAGTTTCACGGCAAAACTGTCCAGCTAATCCCGCACTTAACACATGCCATTCAAGAGTCAATTATTGCGGCTGGCGAAGGCAGCGATGTGCACATCGTAGAAATCGGCGGTACAGTGGGCGACTACGAGGGATTAAGCTTCATCGAGGCGATCCGCGAATTTGCTCACAAAATCGGCAAGGAGCGCTGCTTGTATGCGCATGTGGTTTATGTGCCGTTTATTGATACCAGTAAAGAGTTCAAGAGCAAGCCGGCGCAAAATGCCTTAAACGATTTGCGCGGTTTCGGTATTGTGCCAGAGATTGTGGTTGTCCGCAGCGACGAGCCGGCGCCTGAGTCGGTTGCTCAAAAAATTGCTTTGTACGGTGGCGTTGATCTGCCGGGCGTGCTGATGCTGCCAAATCTCGATACCGTATTTATGATTCCCGAGCGGATAGCCGCTAGCCCATTGATGACCATTCTCGACAAGTTCACTGGTAATTTTGCTCAGCCGAATCTCGCGAAATGGCAAGCGTTAACTCAATTGCAAAGCAAAAAGCCAACTGATATCGTGACTGTCGGTTTAGTTGCTAAGTATATGGAAAACAAGGATACTTATCTGTCGGTGACCGAGGCGCTCAAAAGTGCGGCTTGGCATGAAAATGTTGGTTTGCATATCAAGTGGCTCAATGCCGAAACAGTTACCGAGCGCGATTTCGAGACAGTTGATGCTCTGCTGGTGCCAGGCGGCTTTGGTCCGCGCGGGATTGAGGGCAAGATTGCGGCGGCGCAGTATGCGCTTGAGCGCGATGTGCCGTATTTGGGGATTTGCTTAGGTTTGCAGACAGCGGTAATTGCGGCGGCGCGGCGAGCTGGGCTTGACGATGCTAACAGCACGGAGTTTGACGATGCTACGACGCATGATGTGGTGTATATTATGCCTGGCCAAGAGGGCAAAGAGTCGACTGGCGGTACGTTGCGTCTGGGCAATTACCCAGCAGTATTCACGCCAGGGTCACTCGCTTCTAAGGTATATCAGTCAGATCACACCGAGGAGCGCCACCGCCACCGATATGAGGTAAACCAGCAATTTCTAGATGAGATTGCCCGTGGCGGCGTGACGGTGTCGGGCTTGTCGCCAGACGGGCGGCTAGTCGAATTTGTCGAGGCGCCAAATTGCCGCTATTTTGTCGCAACGCAAGCGCACCCCGAGTTTCGCTCACGGCCAATGCGGCCGCATCCGCTGTTTGCTGGACTGATTAGAGCGGCTGTCTCTTGACAAATTATACTACTTATGCTAATATGAGAATATGGCAGAAGAAGAAAAACAAAAAGTAGAAGATTTCGAGCCAACTTACAACGAGAGCAGCGACGATACAGCGATGTTGCGAGCGGTGCTGCAATCGGATCATGCTCGTAATATTACGCCAGTATCGGTGTATCGCCAGCCAGATTTTGACGGCACGGAAGATTAACTGTAGTAAAAGTGTTATAATATGGTCTATGATTGATTGTGTTATTACACTGAAGAAAATAATTGACAAACTATATCAGCAGCAGGTTGATGTGCAATTGACGCGCCCCGACCCGAAGTTCGGCGACTTTGCGACGAATGTGGCGCTACAATTGGCGAAGCCACTGGACAAAAACCCGCGCGAAATTGCTGAGGCGATCGCTGAGGAGCTGCGCGGCCGCCAGGAGTTTAGTGAGGTTAGCGTGGCTGGGCCGGGCTTCATCAACGTGACGTTAAGTGATCAAGCGGTGTTGGAATCGCTGAAAGTGCGGCCGGCGACCAATCGTGCAGGCAAGACGGTCGTTATTGAAACCAATTGCCCAAATCCGTTTAAGGCCATGCATATTGGCCATGCTTTAAACGCAATTTTGGCGGACACTATGGCGAATTTACTGGCGGTAGACGGCGCAGCGGTACACCGAGTGAGTTATCACGGCGATGTTGGTACGCATGTCGGCAAGAGTATGTGGGCGATTTTGCGCGAAATTGACGGTGATGTCAGCAAACTAGACGCTATTCCGGCTGATAAGCGCAACGAGTTTATGAGTCGTATGTACGTTGAAGGAGCGCGAGCGGCTAAAGAATCGCCAGAGGCACGGGTGAAAATTGATGAGCTGGCCAAGCAATCGTTTGTGCTGGACGATCCGCTGTACAAGCAGGTGTACGAGATTTGTAAAGCCTGGAGCTTTGATGAAATTGATGCCAATGTGGCGCGGCTGGGCAATGTGTCGATTGAGCGGCGCTACGTCGAGAGCGAGACTGAAGTGCCAGGCAAAGCCTTGATTAAAGCAAAAACCCCAGAGGTCTTTACTAAGTCGGATGGCGCGTATATTTTCAAGGGCAGTCAATACGGCGCGTTTGATAACGTATTCATTGGTTCGCACGGCAACGGTTTGTACGGCGCGCACGACATGGGGTTAATTCAGCTGAAGCATCAAGATTATCCGAACTTGGACTTGTCGATTACCGTCAACGGCGAAGAGCAGGCGGCGTATTTCCGCGGGGTGATCGCGGCTAGTGAACTGGCAATTCCAGAATTGAAAGGTAAATTGTTTAATTATGCAACTGGCCTGGTTAAACTAACGACCGGCAAGATGAGTTCGCGCACCGGCGAGGTAATCACTATCGATTGGCTGTTTAACGAGTTCAAGAAAGCCATCAAGCAAGCTGGCGGCGAGCCGACCGACGAGGTAGTGGCGGGCGCGCTGCGCTATCAATTTTTGAAAGTGAAAATCGGTAGCGACGTAGTGTTCGACATCAATGACGCGGTTAGCTTGACGGGTAACACTGGTAGCTACCTGCAATACGCGCACGCTCGGGCGCGGGGTATTTTGACAAAGTCTGAAGAGGTGGTTACGTTCCCGACGGAATTGTTTGACGAAGATCGGCTGCTGGTTAGGAAAATGAGCGAATATGCGGGGGCGGTTAATCGCGCTACTGAAAGTCTGGAGCCGCATCATATTTGCGCCTACCTGTTTGAGTTGGCGCAGGAGTTCAATCGTTATTACGAGAAAAATCAAGTTGTCGGCAGCGACAAAGAAGCGCACCGCGTCGGTTTGGTGGCAGTGTATGCGGATATTTTGAAGGCTGGTTTGACGATTTTGGGTATCGCGGCGCCGGAGCGCTTGTAAGGTTACGTTGTAAGGTTGCGGAATAAATACAAAGCGATTTATTACAAGAAACCAGGTTATAATCAAACAGTTGAAGGAGGCTAAATGCCATCAGAAACAGTCAAAAAAGCCAAAAAATCAGCTGCCAAAAAGCTAGCTGACAAAAAATTGGCGCAAACAATAGTTAAAGACACCCACATGGGCGGTTTCGTTAATTTTATCCGCGAACAGGGTATAGTTGGTCTAGCGGTTGGTCTAGCGATCGGTACGGCAGCTGGCGATACAGTGAAAAAGTTGGTGACGGCATTCATTGATCCGCTAGTGCAGCTGATTGTCGGTTCGCAAAAAGGCTTGCAGGCGGCATCATTTACCGTCGAAATTGCTGGTCGCAAAGCTGAATTTCTCTACGGCGCGTTTGTCAGTTCGCTGATTACACTGCTAGCGGTGGCCTTTGTGGTGTATGCAATCGTGCACCTGTTTAAGCTCGATAAATTAGATAAGAAGAAAGATTAACGTTTTTGAGGCTCTCGGCCGTGGCTTGACGGAACGGCGGTCATTGCGGCGGCTTGCCTCGGCGGTATAAAAATGCTAACTAATCAGCGTACCGACTGTTTCGCCGCGGGCGGCTCGGGCGATATTGCCGTCGGTGAGGAGGTCGCAGATGACAACTGGAATGTGCTCGTCCATAGCCAGGCCGATGGCGGCTTTGTCCATGACGGTGATGTCAGGGTTGGTCAGAGCTTCGTGATAGCTGAGCTGATCAAATTTGATGGCATCAGGAAATTTGGCAGGATCTTTATCGTACACGCCATCAACTTTCGTTGTTTTAATCACAACATCACACTGCATTTCTAAAGCTAGGTTCAGGGCGGCAGTGTCGGTGGTCAGGAACGGCCGGCCAGTGCCGCAGGCAACGATGACTACCCGGCCCTTTTCGATGTGGCTGAGGGCGCGGCGGAAGGTGTATTGGTCGATAAACTGGTTGATTTCGACGGTGGACAGGGCGCGGGTCGGCAAGCCAGCGTCGTTGAAAACGTCAGCCAGAGCGATGGCGTTCATCAGGGTAGAGAGCATGCCGATATTGTGGGCCGAGACGGGCTGAATGCCATGGCCGACGATTTGGTTGCCGCGAATATAATTGCCGCCGCCGACCATGATGACGACTTCGGCGCCAGTTTCTAGCGCTGGTTTGATTTGTTCGGCAATCCAGCGGGCGCGCTTAGGGTCGAAACCGCTAGTGAACTCGCCCTGAAGTTGTTCGCCGGAGAGTTTGAGGAGAATGCGTTTGGTCATGGGTTTAGTATAACACGAGAGGCTCTTACGTGTATTTATCATGCATTCAAATCGGGATATTATATTGGTAAATATTCTAGTAATACCTACAACAGTGTGTTATAATATTAACGAGGGGCTGGTCGATGATCGGCCTCTGGCGCATTTTAGAATATAGTATGTACGGCAGGATCCGAGCTCTCTTGAGTACTGTGAAACGGTGGTTTTCACGGCGCTAAAGAGGGCTCGGTATGGGATCGGGCTCCACTATCGCTCCGGACGACGGGGCAGAAAGGGGGCCGAGATGGCCGAGGAAGAGGAGAGGGAGCTTAGGCTTCCTCTCCTTGTCGGGAGAGTGCTAGACATTCTTCCGACAAAGTCGCTGGGAGACCCGTGGCTTTTGCGTGTGTGGCGGGACGGCGCAAGCCGACCTGCCGCACTAATCACGGCCTCTATGGGGCCACTAGAAGGTGGTCTCATAGAGGTTACGATGAATTTCTCAGAGACGGGAAGTCTCTGGGGGATCAAGTACACTGGCCTCTCTATCAATGAGAGGCCAGTGCGGTACATAGGGGTTAACCCTTGGGTTGTTGTTGGGTTGGTCTGGAGGTGGCTGCCGCCCAAGTCCCAGCGATAGCCCCCCATCCCGCCCCGGCAGGGATTGTCCGGCCGTTTTCGGCTGCAATCTCCGCCGGGGCGGCAGACCCCTCTTCGCGCCAGTAGGGGTATTTCATTAGGTAATCTTATTGACTTTTTATCACGTTTATGCTAGAATAAAAAGATGGAGAGAACAAAACTTACACCCAAGGATATTCAACCAAATATCCATCGGCCGCGTTCGTTAGCAGCACTAGACAAGGGTGAACGCCAAATAATTCCAGAGAGAGACTGCAATGAGGTATATAGCTATAGGCTGCCGGCTGAAATTATAGAACGGGCAAACCTGGGCTTTGACCTGGACGAGCTGCCAGAATATATAGGCCTCAAAGGGGGCGCGGCACGGCAGGTGCTCGAGGTGCTAGTTGACGACAGTCGCGAACCGACGCCGCCGCGCGATGTTGATTTGGTGGTTCTCGAAGAAAAACTTGAAGATAATTATAGCGATGATGTCGATGGAACCATCTACGATTTGTCGTGCCGTTTCTCGCCGCGCGATGCATGGTTACGGGGCGGAGCGGATTGGTTCGGTCAATGAGCATATGGAGGAATGCGATTTCACAATTAATCAAGCCCTTATTTGCAAAGATATTAACGGCTGGGAGCTGAAAGCCTAGATACAGCCGAGCATATTATCCGGCCGACGGTTTATGAGCATAACGAGTATCATCAGCTTGGTAATAAACTAGCACTCAAGGCAGTGCGGCTGCTTTCGGAGATGCAGGTTCGCGGTATTGACGATGCGCGCATTGAGGGCGTGCGTTTGCCACACGAATTGTACGGCGACCCGACGGATGATTATTTCATGCAGGCATTGCAACTGGATAAAGCATTGGAATCTAGTGTAGATACTGGAGTAGCCGAGCGTTATGCGGCGAATCTTAAGATTTTAGGTATGATGCCGTATGGTGTTGAGTATGATCGTGGTGACGCGGTGTCATTGTACGAAGCATTGATAGAAGAGGCAAATTTTAATCCGTCGGAAGGCGCTTATGAATTTGTCCGAATGAGCAGAGAAAGACGTTTGAGTCTCGGCGGGGCGGCGCGATTCGGTGATGAGGTCGAGGAGTTGCTACAGCAAGTGCCAGGCCGCTATACTAGCGATTACTATGACGCCAAAAAGTAGTATACTAGAGATATGAAAGCTAGCTTTAAGCCAAAAAAGATTTTGTGGATGGATTTAGAGATGACCGGGCTGGATCCGGCGTGCGATGAGATTTTGGAAGTGGCGGCGATTGCGACGGATTGGGATTTTACGGAGATTGCGACGTATCAGGGAGTGGTGTGTCATGATTCAGAGAAGCTAGGTAAATTGCTGGATCGAAATGCTAGCTTTTGGAACGAACATCCAGCGGCGCGGCTTGGGTTGGAGGAACAAAATGCCTCGGGCAAGCCGTTGGCCGAGGTGGAGCGTGAGCTGCTGGCGTTTTGTGATGAATATTTTGCAGATGAGCCGCGGATTTTACTGGGTGGTAATTCAATTCACCAAGACCGGCGGTTTATCGACCAATGGTGGCCTGCGTTGTCAAAAAGACTACACTATCGGATGTTGGATGTCAGTGCTTGGAAAGTAGTGTTTGAGGGCAAATATGGCAAGAAATTTGCCAAGCCAGAGGACCATCGGGCGCTGGAGGACATCCGCGGCAGCATCATGGAGCTGAAGTATTATTTAAAAAAGGTGAAAGCGTGATAGATAAAATATGGCATGATATCGGCGAGGATTCGCTAGAAGTACGGCAAAGTTTAATTGAAAAATTAAACTTATCGGAGTTGCAACGGCGGATTCTGATTGAGAACCGTTGGCTGCCGCAAGCGGTCGAAGGCGGCGATTGGCTACTGATTAAGGCGGAAATCCCGAGTATTGAACGCCGCAATGTCCATTGGCAAGGGTTGACGATTTTGCTCAGTAAAAACAAAGTTATTACCTTGCACCGCGACGAATTAGACAGCGAGGTTGCCGAGCGGATTGAAGCGTACCGGCCAGGCGCTCTGTCGCCGTCGCTAATTGCAGCAACGATGATTCAATTTACAGTCGAGCAGTATATGCCGATTCTTAACTCAATTGACGATGTAACCGATCAATTAGAAGATACAATGATTCGCGATCCGGGCAAGCATCAGTTGCAGCAGCTTTTTGTGTATAAGCGCCAATTGGCGGATTTGCGCAAAGTGATTTTGCCGCTGATGAATATGCTGAATGGTTTGAGCAATGGTCGGTATAGTATTTTTGATGAAAAGTGCGCGATTTATGCGCGCGACAGCTACGATTACGCTTGGCGCGTGCACGAGCTGATTGACACCATGCGCGATCTATTGACTAGCGCACTGGATATGTATCTGTCGGTGGTATCTAATCGAATGAATGATGTAATGAAGCGTTTAACGATTGTAACGACGATATTTATGCCGATGTCGTTTTTGACAGGTCTGGCAGGTATGAATTTTTCGCAGCTGCCGTTTCATAGCGATGTAATGTTTTGGATAACGATGGCGCTGCTGGTCGTTTTGCCGATATTGATGCTGGTATACTTTATACGGAGCAAATGGCTATGACACACCAGCAGTTTGAAGAGTTTTTGCTAAGTTTGCCAGGCGCCTGGTTGGACTATCCGTTTGGCGATAAGGTGGCTGTGTACAAAGTCGGCCGCAAAGATGCCGGCCAAAGCGAAAAAATGTTTGCGTTGATAGCCGAAAATTCAAAACCGTTACGGATTAGCTTGAAATGTGATCCGCAATTGTCGTTAAAGTTACAACAAAAATACGAATCGGTTCAGCCAGGCTTTCATCTTAATAAAAAACACTGGATTACGGTGATTTGCAGCGGACAGCTCAGCGACGAAGAACTTTTTGATCTGGCGCGGTTAAGTTATCGGCTGGTGACGGAATAGCTGCTACTGCTTTGTTGAAGCGAAGTCGTGGTAAGCTTTGAGAATAACATTGATATTATTAATGGATTCGTCGCAGAACGAGCGGATTGATTTGGAGTCGCTAACCTTTTTAAGCTTGTTGAGTTGCGACTTTAAAATGGTTAATTCGTAAGTCATGGCGGTGGCGTAGCTACTGTCGAGCTTGCCTTTTTGGTAGGAATCGTTGAGCTTTTTCTGTAGGGCTTCTAGGTAGCTTTTTTCGGTGCTAGAGGATTTTTTCTGGATTTTGCGCTCTTTGATGATAGCGTCTAGGCGGGTTTGCATAGCTGTTAGGGTGCTGTTGAGTGCAGTGTTGGCCTCGGTGATTTCGGTTTGCGTCAGGCGACCTTCGTTTTCATCGACGACTTTGTTTAGTGTATCGGTGCGGTCACGAATTGGCTGTATGAGACTATTGGTGTCTGCTGCACCAGGATTGATAATCATAATCAAAATAATGATGACGCTGGCGATAACAGTGCCGATGAGTGCAAATATAGCAATTCGATTGATGGTGTGCTGTTCTTGCGGGGCGATACGGTTGAGGTAGTCGACGGTATTATAGTCGTCGTTTGGATTGCCAGTGTATACTGGAAAGGCATTAAGCGGTTGTGGTCCTGTATTGTATGTCGGTTCAGTTTGGCTAGTTTGTAAAAACTGATCAGGAGGCTGGTTGGCAGCTAGATTGGGTGCTTGCTGTGAGTATACTGGCTGCTGCGGCTGGACGGTTTGGCTATTGTAATACGGATTAGGCGCCGTTTGCTGTTGCGGTGTTTGCTGGCTGTAGACCTGATTGTACGGTGCGGCTGGCTGCTGCGGGTTTTCTGGCGGTAAATTATTAGCAGAACCCTGTGAATACGGTTGTTGCGGATTGGTGTAGGGGTCCTGATTCATACTTACTATTTAACCACAACCGATAACAGAGGTAAAGAGTGATATACTAAAATGTATGGATGCCAAGGAGGAAATTCGCTCGCGGCTCAATATCGAAGATGTGATTGGCGAATACGTTGAGCTGAAACGGGCAGGGCGCAGTTATAAGGGGTTGAGTCCGTTTACCGGCGAGAAAACGCCAAGTTTCTTTGTGAGTCCCGAGAAAAATATTTGGCATGATTTCTCGAGCAATAAAGGCGGCGATGTCTTCGCTTTTGTAATGGAGGCTGAGGGGATGGATTTTCGCCAGGCGATGGAATTTTTGGCGCGCAAAGCTGGGGTTGACCTCAGCGAATATCAATCGGCTGGTGCCAAGAAGCGCAGCGCCTACAAAAAGCGGCTGTTGGCAGCCAACGAGCTAGCAGCACGATATTTCCAACAGAGTTTATTGCATAGCCAGCAGGCGATTGAATATGTTTTTAAGCAGCGAGGATTGTCGCGGCAAACTGTTCAAAATTTTCAGATTGGTTATGCGCCGGATAGCGGCACGGCGTTGCTAGCGGCGCTCGAAAAAAGAGGTTTTACTAAGCGGGAGATCAACGACGCGGGGCTATTAAACCGCTATGGCAAAGATTTGTTTCGTGGTCGAATGATGATTCCGCTGATGGATCAGGGTGGGCAAGTAATTGGCTTTACCGGGCGGATTATTGGCAATGTGCTGAATGCGCCGAAATATCTGAATACGCCGCAGACTTTACTGTATGATAAAGGTCGTCATATTTTCGCATTGAGCCAAGCCAAAGAGGCGATCCGCAAAAGTGGCTTCGTAGTGATGGTTGAGGGGAACTTGGATGTAGTTAGCAGCCACCAAGCGGGCGTGGCGCAAACAGTCGCGACCGCTGGTACGTCGATGACTGAAAATCATCTCAAAGCGGTCAAACGGCTGACCAGCGATGTTCGCCTCTGTTATGATAGCGATAAAGCGGGTGTGGCAGCGACCGAGCGGTCAATTGAGCTGGCCTCGCACGAGGGCGTTGAGCTGACGATTATTTCGTTGCCAGATGGTGCTAAAGACCCAGATGAATTGATCAAATCGAGTGTTCAGGCGTGGCGCGAAGCGGTAACTCGTAACGAGCCGGCTGTCGAATGGGTGCTGCGCCAGCATGCCGAGCGCTGTGATTTGAATACAGCGGTCGGCCGGCGAACTTTTACTACGGCAGCGCTGCGAATAGTGCGCGGGCTAGCTGACCCCGTCGAGCGCGAATACTATATCAAGCGGATAGCTGCTATGTCGCATACTAGCGAGGAGGCGGTGCGCCAAAAATTAGCTGGCGAGCCAGTCAAGAAACAAACTTTCAAACCCGTTGTTGCAAATACATCGATTATTAAGAACGAACAGGCGGTGCTAGAGGATAACATTTTGGCTTTGGCGCTTTATGATACTAGGTGTTTAGAAGAATTGCGCCGCGCCGGCCGCCAGCAATGGAGCAGCGCTGAGCGAGAGTTATTAGCGACGGTACTCCTCGAAGAAGACGATCCGCAAAATCGCCCTAAAAAGTTGCAAAAAGCTGATATTTATGTAAAAATGGTATCATTGCGCGCTGAGGAGCGTTATGTAGCATGGAATAGCGGCGATCGCTATGTCGCGATGTGCCAACTGCTGCGGGATAAAGAGGATAAACATAACAAACAAACTCAACAAGAACTATTAGCTAAGTTACGCAACGCTGAAGCTGCTGGCGATGAGGCAGCGGCTAGAGAGTTGCGCGCGGCACTCAATAATATAATCAAGGAGAAAGCTCGTGACAAACGACGACCAAGCGCAGAAGCCATCTGACGACAATATACAAGATCAGGACATCAATGAGCCTGATATCAACGATTTGATGGACGAAGATACTCCTGAAGATGTACTGAACGCTAATCAATATTTCGATGATATTTCGGACGACTCAGTGCGGCTGCATTTGCGCGAGATTGGCAAAATCCCGCTGCTGAGCGCCGAGGAAGAACTAGAATTGGCAAAACGGGTCAAAGAAGGTGACAAGAAGGCCAAAGACAAGATGGCCGAGGCGAATATGCGTCTGGTGGTATCGATCGCTAAACGATATTCGGGCCGCGGCTTAGACTTCTTGGATTTGATTCAAGAAGGCCACACTGGTTTGTTGCGCGCGGTTGAAAAATTTGATCCGGATAAAGGCTTTAAATTCTCGACTTATGCCACCTGGTGGATTCGCCAGGCGATTACCCGGGCGATTGCTGATCAGGCGCGAACGATTCGTATTCCAGTTCATATGGTAGAAACCATCAATAAATTGCTGCGCACGCAGCGGCGCATGACGCAGGAGCTGAATCGCGAGCCAACGATTGAAGAGCTAGCTAAAGAGCTAGAGATGGAACCAGAAAAAGTCGAATATGTCATGAAAATCAAGCAGGACATTTCGAGCTTGGACGCTGGCGTCGGCCGCGATGGCGATGACGAAGGCGAGTCGGTGCTGGGCGATTTCATCGAGGATGAAGGTACAATTAGTCCAGAGGAATCAGCCTCGAATCAGCTGTTAAAGGAACAAGTTAAAGATTTGCTAGGTACGCTGAGCGATCGCGAACAAAAGATTGTCCGGATGCGCTTTGGATTAGATAGCGGCAAGAGCCATACGCTTGAAGAGGTTGGCCAGGAATTTGCAGTGACGCGCGAGCGAATTCGCCAGATTGAAGCTAAAGCGCTAGCGAAGCTACGCAAGCATAAAGACGCCAAAAAACTTTATACTTATCTGCAATAGTTTTGGTTTTAGGTGCTATACGTTAACGAAACCAGTTGTACTGAGTAGCGAATTAATCTTGGCGTATAGCGCAGTGATATCGCTGTCGTTAATTAAATAATAATCAGCAATAGCTATTGGTCCGCCTTTTTCGATATCTTCAATCTCTGACCAATCGCGCTGGTTGGCTTGTTCGGCGGTAAATGGCCGCTCGGGACGAGTTGCGAGACGGCGGTGGCGCAAATGTTTTGGCGCGACAATGGCAGCAACGATGAGCTCGCCAGGAAACTCGTGTTTGAGGAACTTGTACTCTGTCCAAGAATAGAGCCCGTCGAACAATAAACGATGCTGGCCAGCATCAATTAAGCGGTGCAATTGCTCGGCGGCGCGGCGGACGATAACGTCTTTGCCGTCGCGTTCGCGCCACTGTTTGCGAAATTCGGCTTGCGATTCGGGCGTGATTTCAACGCCTCGGGCGCGCATTTCGTCGTACAAAATGCCGCCGCCGTAGATTTTGGGAAAACCTTTGGCGGCTACGAAATTGGTTGCTTCGGTTTTACCGGCGCCAGGCAGCCCGACGAATGCCAAAATCTTAGCTGGTTTTTCTTGTGATGTCATAACCTTAGTATACATGATTATGGCTATATTCGCTTGTAAGTAACGGCCCTTAGATAGCGTATAATATAAATATGGCCAAACGCTTGGTGATTATCGACGGTAAAAGCGTATTCTATCGCGGTTATTATGCTATGCCTGGGTTGTCGACCGCAGACGGGACACCGACAGGCGGCGTGTATGGTTTTGCAGCGCTGAGCTTAGAATTAATTAAGCAGCTTGAGCCTGATTATGTTTGCGTAGCGTGGGATAAGCGAGGAACGAATATTCGCCGCCGCCTGGCAATTTACTCTGAGTATAAGGCCGGCCGCAAACCAGCGCCGCCAGATTTTTATGCGCAGATTCCGATTTTGCACGAGCTGCTGGCAGCTTTTGGCTGGCCGCTGTATGAATTTGACGATTATGAGGCCGACGATATCATGGCAACGCTAGATAAGCAGGCTGAGCAGCACGGCGGCATCGAAACTTATTTGATTACTAGCGACTTGGACGCGCTGCAAATTCTCGACCAAAATACATATCTTTATGCGCTCAAAAAAGGCCTGAATAACATTGATAAATTTGACATTCCAGCGTTTGAAAAGCGCTACGGTATTCGGATTGGCCAATTTCTCGACTTGAAAAGCTTGAAAGGCGATTCGTCGGATAATATCCCTGGGGTGCCGGGGGTCGGCGAAAAGACAGCCGTCAAATTACTACAACAATTTGAAACGCTAGACGGTGTTTATGAGAATCTATGGCAGATCAAAGACAGCTTGCGCCGCAAATTAGAAGCTGGCAAAAAATCTGCTTATATGAGTAGGGAGTTGGCGCGGCTATTCACCGATGCTCCAGTGAAACTCGATTTGGCAGCGATGGACGTACGCGACTTAGACACGGCGAAATTGCGAGAGCTGCTCGAGAAGCTAGAATTTCGCTCATTGTTGCGAAAATTACCACAACACATGCGCGACAGTTCTTCGGAAGTGACTCCAAATAATATTCTTGCGCCAGCTGTTGAAATATCGGGCGATAAAGTCACCCCGATGTTAGTAATGGCGCCAGAATTACTGGTAATTTGGGATGGTGATATGGTTTGGCTGAGCCATGAAAGAGGCAAGGTCGCTCGCTTGCCGCTGGCTAAAGCAAGCGCTATTTTAGCAGAAGCTTTGATAGTTGGCCACGATACCAAGGAGTTTTTCAAAGCACTTCTCGGTGCTGGCTGCCAGCAACTGCCGATTGTTAAACACGATACCGCGCAGGGCTCATTTTTGTTAAATCCTTTGCGCAAATCGCGCGCACTGGCGGATTTGGCGGGCGTAGAATCTTTGGATGACCCAAGATCGGCGATGGCAGCACTGTGGGCAGTTTATGAACAACAAAAGTCAGCGTTTGTCGAGCTGCCCGACCTCCAGCAGGTGGCGCAGACGATGGATTTTCCACTGATTAATGTTTTAGCGCAAATGGAATTTCGAGGCATCAAAATCGATGCCAGCAAACTTGAAAAAATGAATAAATCATTAGCGCAAGAGATTGCAGCGGTTCAGCAAAATATTTATGATATGGTCGGTTACGAATTTAATGTTGCTAGCCCGGCGCAGTTGGCTAGCGCGCTATTTGATAAGCTGCTCTTGCCGACAGCCGGTATCAAAAAAGGCAAAACTGGTTATTCAACCAACCAAAAGGAACTCGATAAGTTGCGCGGGCAACATCCAATTATTGAGTTGGTCGAGCGTTTTCGCGAACTATCGAAATTACAGAATACCTATGTGGCAGCCTTACCAGAGCAAACGGACGCTAACGGCTATATTCACACGACGTTTAATCAAGATACGACAGCGACTGGGCGGCTGTCGAGCACTAACCCGAATTTGCAGAATATTCCGATTCGTACTGAGTTGGGGCGGCAGATTCGCGATGCCTTTATACCAGCTCCTGGCAATGTTTTCGTAAATGCTGATTATTCGCAATTTGAGCTGCGCCTGGCGGCGGTGATGGCTGGCGAAAAACAGATGATTGAAGATTTTAATACTGACGTTGATATTCACGCCAAGACGGCAGCTGAAGTTTATAACGTGTCGATTAATGAAGTGACGCCAACGCAGCGCCGCCGCGCTAAAGTGGTGAATTTCGGCGTATTATACGGCATGAGCCAGCATGGTTTGGCAGCAGCCGCTAATATGAGTTACGGCGAAGCGCAACATTTCATCGACGAATATTATCGTATCCGCCCGCGCATCAAAGAATTTATGGAACGAACGATTCGCCAAGCGCACGGCGACGGCTTTGTGCAGACATTGTTTGGCCGCCGCCGGCCAACGCCTGATGTTAGGTCGAATAATTTTGCTGTTCGTTCGGCTGCCGAGCGAGCAGCAGCTAATATGCCGATACAAGGTACCGAGGCGGATTTGATGAAGTTGGCGATGCTGGCGGTAGAGAAACGACTGATACCAGCGGTAGATGCAGATTTGCTACCTTCAGAGACCGGCAAATTCGAAAAGAACAAATTCGCCTTGCCGGAAAGGCAAGTCTCTTCAGGTAGCAAATCTACACCTACAGACAAAAATACCCTGCTCGGCTACCAAATCTTGCAGATTCATGACAGTATTATGGTTGAATGTCCGCGCCAAAACGCTGAAATAGTCAGCAAAATGCTGGTAGAGACTATGGAAAATATCTATCCGCAGCTCGGTATTAAGCTCAAAGTCGACGTCAAAATCGGTAATAACTGGGGCGAAGTGTAAAAAACTTAAAATTTGTTGAAAATTAGCAAAAACCCGGACAAATATGGACAAATAACGGCAACTGTGGTATAATCTAATTAAAGTTAGCTTAAGCAAAAAGGCGGATGTTGTGGAACGGAAAATGTTACCAGAAAATAGCAACCCTAAACCTGAAGAGGCTAGGCTTTTGTCTAGGCAAGAGCGTATAGCGCAGCTAGAAGAGCAGTTAGGACAAAAGGAGTCTCGTCTCAGCAGGCAAGTGGCTGCCGCGGACAAGCTTTATGAAAACCTTGGCGAAGAAAGTGGTTGTGACTTTCGTGTTGGTAGGTTTGTAGACGCAGACGGTACTGTTTGGCAAATCTACAATAATTATAAAAATAAAGGAAACCCTTATGGTTGGCTGGTACTTTGCTGCGACCCCAATGCCGAAAACGACAGCAATACTCCAGAGGCGAGGGTACAAGAAATCACTGAAAACGGCTGTACGGAAGAACAGTATATGCCGTTTGTTATGCCGGAAGGCGTTAAAGCTATCGATACGCTTCATTTTGCTCGTAGACGCAGTATTAATGTTTTTTGGAAAGATGGCGGCGAGTTGGTAGTAGCAGATAGTCTTGGCAGAGAGCTTTTACCACTTGACGAATTAATCGCTAAAAAGAACGATACAGATAATAAACAACCTGAAGAAATAACAGCTGATAATAAAGAGGACGATACAGATAAACGTTTTAAAGAAATCGTCGAGTCTCTCACAGACGTAGAAGAAGGTTTAGGTGCTACGGCTGTTTCTACCATGGTACGCGTCGCTGCGTGATAAGTGTGTTAAAATACAAACATGTACAGAGGATCCCGACCGAGAATTTTACCGATAATCATTACTATTATCACTGTGGTGGTTGTTATTGCTATTTTGGTAACACTTGTGCGATCGTTGCTGAATCCGGACAAAAAGACCGAGCAGCCGCAAACTCCCGAACAATCGTTAGAGAGCAAAATCAAAAATCAAGACCCAATTCGCAGCGTGCGCTGGACAGTGCGCGGTCCGATTGTTGCCGATGAAGAGTTCAAGAGCTACCAGATTACAGTTAGTCCAACATTGCGTAAATATGTTATTTATTCAGGTTATCTGGATAGAGTTTTGGACAAGAAGGAATATTCTAATAATAGCAATGCTTATGAACAATTTACTTATGCGCTAGTCAAGCTTAATATTCAGGCCTCTGATAACAAATCAAACGATGATATTCGCGGCGTATGCGCTACTAAAGGGCTGGCTTACGTATTCGAGACGCGCGATGGCGACAATACCGATACCAATTTGTGGACTTCAACTTGCAAGGATTCGCCTGGTACGCTTAACGCTGATACTCTTAAGCTCCAAGCTCTTTTTGTCAATCAGATTCCAGATTTCAAACCGTCATTTAATAATATTTTCTAATCATGGCAATAAAAGCAGTTATTTTCGATTGTTTTGGTGTACTGTACGGAGGCAGTATTGATACGCTAATAAGGATGGCCAAGCCGGAGGGCAAGGTAATGCTGCGCGACCTCAGTAAACAGCACGATTACGGTTTCATTAGCGGCAGCGAGTATGAATCGGGAATTGCTGAGTTGTTTGGCTGGACACAGCAGCAGACACATGATTTCTTGATGCACAAGCGGATTCGCAACGAGGAATTGATAAACTATATCGTGAATTTACGCCGGCAGTACGCTAATTTGAAGATGGCGATGTTGAGTAATGTTGGCGGTGGTACGCTGGAATATCTATTTGCGCCAGGTGAATTAGAAAAAATGTTTGATGTGCGCGTGTTGTCGTATGAGGAAAGCTTGGCCAAACCAAACCCAGAAATTTTCACGCTGACAGCTGACCGCTTAGGTGTCGCAGCTAGCGAATGCGTGATGGTCGACGATCGTGTCGAAAATTGCGAAGGCGCCGAGGTGGCGGGAATGATGGCGTTGCAGTACACCGATAATGAGCTGCTTATTAAGCGTTTGAACGCTCTGTTGGAGGCATAAATGCCGGAACTTCCTGAAGTCGAGACGGTTCGCCGCGGGTTGGCGGAGCTACTGCCAGGACGAGTGGTGGCACGAACAGTGGTGTTTGATTCGCCAAAAAGCTTCCCGAATGTGCCGGCTGATGTTGAACAATTTTTATATGGTGCGCGCGTGACGGCGGTGCGGCGGCGGGCAAAGGTGCTGATGATTGATCTGGATACGCGCTATTCGCTGGTGGTACACTTGAAAATGACGGGGCAGTTGGTGTTTCGCAGTTGTCATCCTGCGATGTATCGTCGGAAAAAATCTGGGCGTGCTTGTCACCGGGACCCGGATTGTTTTCCGATGATACTCGAGGATGACAAGGTGCCTAACTTCGCTGGCGGTCACCCAAACGATAGCTTGATTGGCGAGCTGCCGGATCGGTCGACGCGGGTGCAGATTGATTTTACTGATGGCTCGTGGCTATTTTTCAATGATCAGCGTAAGTTTGGCTGGGTAAAATTGCTGCCGACTGATGAGGTGAAGAACTTGCCGTTCATGCAAAAAGTTGGGCCGGAGCCGCTTGATCCTCAGACGCGCGCCGAGGATTTCATCCAGCGGATTCGCCGCCGCCAAAATTCGATGATCAAGCCAGCGCTGCTCGATCAAGCGGTGATTGCTGGTGTTGGTAATATTTATGCTGACGAGGCACTGTGGGCGGCGCAGATTCATCCACAGACGCGGGTAAAAAACATCAGCGATCAGCAGCTGAATACATTATTTACCGAGCTGCGGCAAATTTTGCAGCTCAGCATCGATCAAGGCGGCTCAACCGACAGAAATTACGTCGATGCCGAGGGTCGAAAAGGGAATTACCTAACATTTGCTCATGTGTTTCGCCGCGAAGGCCAAGCCTGCCATCGCCACCCCTACCAAGAGATCGTCAAGCTGAAAGTCGGCGGCCGCGGCACGCATATTTGTCCGGTCTGCCAGGTGGAGGTTAAATGATTTATTTGATTGTTGGCACGAACGCCTACCGCGTGCAGTATGAGCTGCAGCAGTTAGCAAAATCATTAGATGTTCGGCCCGAAAAAATCGACGCGGCCAGTCTTGATTTGAATAAATTAGCCGATACGGTGCGCGGCTTGAGTTTATTTCAAGAACGGCGGCTGATTGTTATTGAACGGCTCTCGGAACGAAAAGACTTGTGGGATAAGCTCGGCGAATGGGCTAGCGATATTGCGGCAGAAACCTACTTGGTATTGATTGAGCCGCGCCCGGATAAGCGTACCAAAACTTTCAAAACCTTGCAAAAAACTGCAAAGCTAATTGAAGCAACACCGCTGACTGATCGCCAGCGTCCAGCGGCCGAAAAGTGGCTGCTAGACTATGCAAGCGAGCACAGTGTAAAATTGACGAAAACGCAGGCTAGCGATATGGTAGCGCGAGCGATTATCGCCGATGAAAAATCGCGTTCTGCTGAAATTGACCAATTACAATTAACGCATGCTGTAGCTGCCTTGAAAAATGCCGTGAAAATTGACGATGCAGCGATTGCAGCGGTTTTGCCGCCAGCACGTGAGTTTTCGGTGTTTGATATCATTGAATTGGCAGTGCGCGGCAAAACGGCAAATCTACGGAGCGCGCTTGATGAACTTCGCCGCAGCGACGATGTTTATAAAGTGGCACCGTTGGTCTGGTCGCAGTGGTCGCAGCTGGTGTTATTAGCCAAGGCCGAAGCAGCTGGCGCTAGCGATAAGATTGATCTCGGCATACATCCGTTTGTTGCCAAGAAGTTGCGGCCGCTTGCTCGGCAGCTGTCGCCAAAGGACTTGGCGGAATTAACTGAATTAGCAGCAGAACGTGATTATCAAATGAAAACCTCATCAGTCGATCTGTGGGCGGCGTTGGAGGATTTTTTGTTTCGGGTGGCTTCGCGGCAAAAGTAAAACGCTCCGGCTTGCGGAGCGCTTTAATCTCGTTAGTATAAATTAAGCAGTTTTAGCTACGGCCTTCTTGGCTGTGGTTTTGGCAGCTGGCTTTTTTGCAGGGGTTTTCTTGGTGCTGGCAGCGGGTTTGGTCGCCTTCTTTTCTAGCTTGACGCCAGCAGCTTTAGCGACCTTGGCCAGGGCTGCTTTGCGGCGGCTAACGGTTGCCTTTTTGAGCAGTCCTTTCTTGACGGCAGTATCTAGCTCGCTTTGAGCTTTGCTTAGAGTAGCAGCGCTCGGATTGGACATAAATTCCTTGATGGCAGATTTGATGTCGCGCTTGATACCAATGTTGCGCTGGCGGCGCTTGGCGGTTTGCTTCATTCGCTTAACGGCTGATTTGATGAGTGGCATAAATTCCTTTACCTCTGTTATTGATTTAGTGTATACAATCAGTTTTCAATTATAACTTATACACCTCTGTTTGTAAAGTGGCGCTTGCTTGTTTTGTAAATTAGTATTGACTTTGCCGTGATGCTTATGTTATAGTACATAAAGTCTATAGCGAATAAAAACAAATAGGATAAAATATGGCAGACGTGCTAAACCAGATAGTAGAGAAAGTCAAAGAAAGTAATAATATTCTCGTTACGGTTAGTGCCAATCCGTCGGTTGACGAATTGAGCGCTGCTTTGGGTATCACGCTGCTAATCAATAAGTTAAATAAGCATGCGACGGCAGTATTTAGCGGGGCAGTGCCGCCAGCGATTAAATTTCTACAGCCCGAGAAAACGTTTGAAAGTACAGTTGATAGTTTGCGCGATTTTATCATCGCGCTGGATAAGGAAAAGGCTGATCACTTACGTTACAAGATTGTCGATGATATGGTCAAGATTTTTATTACGCCGTACCGTACGACAATCAACCAGAAAGATTTGGACTTTAGCCAAGGCGACTATAATGTCGAGATGGTGTTGGCAATTGGTGTTAAAGACGAAGCTGATTTGGATCATGCGCTCGAGAGCCATGGCCGAATTTTGCACGATGCGGTTGTAGCAAGCGTATCGCTTGGCGAGTCAACCCAGCTCGGTAGTCTGGAGTGGAGTAATCCGCGAGCTAGCTGCTATAGCGAGGTCTTGTGCCGGTTGGCTAACGAATTAAGAGGCGAGAGCCGGCTGATTGACGAACAAATCGCTACGGCGTTTTTGACAGGTATCGTGGCAGCAACCGATCGTTTCAGCAATGCGCATACTAGCTCGGCGGCGATGACCGTGGCTGCTCAATTGATGGCAGATGGTGCTAACCAGCAGCTGATTGCCACTAAGCTCAAAGAATCGCACGATAAGCCGATTCCAGTGCCTGAAGCAAAAAGCAAGGATGAAGAAAAATCCTCCAAAAAGGATGAGTCTAAAAATTCTGGCGACATTGGCGCATTGTCGATTTCGCACGAGCCAGTTGGTGATGTTGACGACGTCAAGAATGCAATTGATAGGCGCCATTCCGACGAAGCTCTGAGGGCTGCCAATGAAGAATTAGAGAAGCGAAGCAGCCGAGATGCCGCCGCTGCCGCCGAAAAGAAATTAGCCGAACAGTTAGCATCAATTCCTGCTGTTGAGCCTGAAGCTGATAGGCGAGATGTGCCGTCGGTCGCCGATTTGCAGCGCGATATTGCTGCCAGCTCAGCAGAAGTAGATGAAGCGGCCAAAGAAGATCTAGCTTTGCCGCCAGTTGCTCCATTTGCGCCAGGGCCAGGTCTAGCGATGCCAGTTAGCCCGGGCGAACCGTCGATTGGTGGTACTTTTAACGCGACAACCGAACAGGCTGCCGAGGAAGCTAGAAAAGCTGAAAAAGACATGCATAATCGCGTCATTTTAAGCCACGATCGCGGCGCGGTGGCGTCGCAGCCGCCGTCAATGCAATCGCCATTTAATGCCGTAGCTGATAAGACCGAGGTAGAACCGACAGTTCGCGATGTCTTATCAGAAGCTGCGCCAGTTGATGCGGCGCCCGAGGCGGTTTCTTCGAAAGGGGTAACGGTACAGCCGAGTATGCCAGCAATGCCAGCACCTAGCGTAGAAACTACGTCAGTCGCAAATCCTGCTAGTTCAGACCAAGACCAAGCGCGGTCTGCCGTTGATGCAGCCCTGTCGGCAGCATCAGCTGCGCCATCGTCTGGCGCGGTTGACGATTTGCCGCCACTACCGCCATTACCGCCGTTGCCAGATTTTTCATCCTTGCCGCCAGTACCAGCTAATGGCGGGGTCGGAGCTGACACTTTAGAATCTACTCTACCGCCGCCGCCAGCTCCAGCAGTTTCGGCACCAACATCAAATGATCCAGCTCAGTTCAAGATTCCAGGGCAAGCTTAAGTTTGCGGATAGACTTCAGATTGACTCTGAAAAGATTTTAGAATCAATGCTACGGGGTATGCTGATATACTTGAAATATGAATGACAGGGTTATATTGATTGATAAGCCGCCAGGCATAACTAGCTTCGGGGTAGTGGCGCGAGTTCGCCGCGTGCTTAGCCATCGGGCTGGCAAAAAAGTCAAAGTCGGTCATTGCGGGACGCTTGATCCGTTTGCGACGGGCCTGTTGATTTTGGTTACGGGCAAGGAATGCCGCAATGCGATGCGTTATACCAAGCTTGATAAGGTGTATGAAGCGACGTTTCGGCTGGGACAGACTAGTACAACTGGCGATCCGGAAGGCAAAATTATGCCGTACGTTGCAAATAGTAAGCCGCAAAATGATACTCAAGCTTTATCCATCTCCAAACAGCCGGATATAGCAGTCGTCAAGTCCGTCCTAGCGCAATTCGTTGGTGATATCAAACAGCGTCCGCCAGCGTTCAGTGCTATCAAAATTAATGGCCAGCGGGCCTACAAATTGGCTCGCAGCGGTAAAAAAGTTGATATACCAGAACGTACAGTGACGGTTTATGCGCTGGAGCTGCTTGATTACGCTTATCCGCTGCTCAAAGTTCGAGCCCATGTCTCTAGCGGTACCTATATTCGTAGTTTGGCAGTTGATATCGGTGAGGCGCTAAACACTGGTGCTTACTGTCAAGAATTGCGCCGTACGCAGATTGCTGATTGGCAAGTTAGTCAAGCGCAGAAATTGGCCGATCTTGGCATTGAATCATAAGAAGCATAGAAATTTGCTTATTTAGATACCAAACTTATTAAGGGCTGGATAGATCAGTCTCGTCAGATGACGATTAGCGATATTGAGAAAATCTATGGGGTAGTAGATATGATAAGGATAAGGAGTTCGCACAACTTGACTGATTAGCGGATCTCTGCTAAAGTTGTTAGCTATGATATCAAAGGATAACAAAGCGAAAGCTATTGCTTTGACTCAGGTCAACGAGAACGATGTCGGCAGTCCGCAAGCGCAGATTTCGATCTTGACGGCTCGTATCAAAGAGGTGACTGAACATCTCAAGTCCAATAAGCACGACCGTATGGCGCGCCGCGGACTGATTCAGATGGTAGGTAAGCGCAAGCGCCTGCTGAAATACCTTGAGAAGACGAACTTTGAGGCCTACAAGGCAACGCTAGAGAAGCTCGGTCTGCGCAAATAAACGTGCAGCCTGGGCCAAAAACCGTCTCGTATCGAGGCGGTTTTTGGTTTGTAAAGATAAATCGCAACTGCCGTATTGCTAAAATTGCTAATCTAAGTAATATTATTGACAAAAAGCATAAGCTATGCTAGTATAAAAAGGTAAGTAAACGGCAAAACAAAAATGATCACAAGAGAACGAATTCCATCTCATGAAGCGCCTGATAACACTCCAGGCAAATCGTTTGATTATGAAAAGTACGGCATTAGCCCAACAGTTGAGTCTAACTCTCTTGATGGTGATAATTTTAGTACGCCGCACGAATGGACGCCGGCTGGCCGGGCCGAGAAAGTCAATGATGCTCGCGATGCGGTGGCGATTGCTTTCGGCGATAAGCCGCCCGCTATGGCGCGCCAAGAGTCGAATACTGGCAGGCAGCTGCTGGTCGGCGAGGCTTATAAAGCCGCTACTGACGGCGGTAAGGCGCCGACCAACGAACGTGCTTCTATCCGCCGGGTTTTCATGACTGGCGAGAAAATAACTGGTAAGTTGCCGTCGCATGCTGATGCCGAGAGAGGACCGCAAAGTGTTGATGAAATGCTTAATCGGCGCGCTGATTTGTTAGCAAAAGGCGTTCCAGAGGATTTGGTTGATGGTATTGTCAGGGGTGAGCATAACAAGGACAGAGGCGATAATCTAGTTCAATATGCCTCACGGCCGCCAGTTGAGCAAGCAGTATACGAGCAGCCAGCGATACGCGAGGAACCAAGTGAGCTGGTATCGCATGAGACCAGTTATGTCACTGCTATGCCCGAGGCAAAAGAGACGCCGTTACCGCCGCATGCTGAGATTCCGAAAGCAGAAACTGATGCCGCCAAGCCGCCTAGCGAACCAGAACCTAAAGCGCCGAAAGAAAGTGTGCCGCTAGAAACCGCCAGAAACGAAAGCCCAAAGGCAGAAACTAAACCTGCCACAAGTAATCGCACCGCCGAGAAAAATCCGGCAGAACAGGTTGAGCAGCCAGCAGAAGATAAGACATCGCCAGTAGAAGCTCAATCAGATGGCAATCAAAAAAATACGGTAAAATCTGAAGCAGACGTATCGAAGTCAGATGGAAAACAGGCCGCTGGAGAGCAAAATACGACAAAACCTGGCGAGCGCCAAAAGAAAGCTAACAAATGGGCGGGAGACTTCTTGAGGGCTTATGGCGGATTTCTTGACCAAAATGTTAGGGCAGAGTTAGCCGATAGGCTAAAATCTAAAGGCGGACTAAATGTTGACGCAGAAACTCTTCAAGCAATGTCTGACTTAGTGAGAAAAGCTAACCCGCAGTCGCCAGTATGGCAAACCAAACCAGGCAGCGGCTCGGCTTTGCAGCAATTTGCTGGCAAAGTTCGCAGAGATCTGCAGAGTATCATTGAAAGTTTATAGTTTATAACTATTTGTGTACTAAACTTATCAGCGCACCGAGCGCAGACAATCGAGACCGAGCAAGCCTGGTATGATGAAATGATCAAGAACAAAACCAGCCTAAACTGGGGTATTTGGGTTATAGACGGCGACAAGCGCCAGCTAATCGGCAACACAGCGCTTACCGAGATAACTAAAGATCACGTTCATTATGCGACAAGCGGTATAGTTATTGCCGATAAGAAATATTGGGGCCAGGGGATTGCCAGTGCTTGCCATCGGGCACGAACCTGGTATGCTTTCGAAAATCTAGGCCTGCACCGAATTAAGTCGGCAGTCATCCACGGCAACGCGGCGAGCTGGCGAGCGCTTGAGAAGTGCGGCTACGAACTTGTCTATACCGAGCGCAATGAAGAATTCGTTAACGGTAAGTTACGCCATATGGATTGCCTGGAATGCCTCAACCCGGCAGATTGGGCCTGGCGGCAGTGGTGGGGTGATGATCGCCCGCCACGAAAAAGCCTGGAGGCGCGCAAACGGGCGCAGGCGGCAGTTGATTGGGCGCGGCAAAATGTAACGTTAGAGTAACGGTTCGTGCTGCTCGTTGAAATTGTCGACGACGAGAACCGGCTGGCCGCCGTTGATGTATAGTGCGATATCTGTGTTTTGTAGAAACTCTGGGTAAAGAACATGCTGCGACGGGTCGATGTACTCGCAAACGGCTAATTCTTGAGCGCCATGCGTTGTCTGGCTAATATCAATATCGGTAAAGTCATCAGGATTATCGACCGCGAAGAAGAACTCTAACTCTTCTTCGTAGCTGGCCCGCGATGATGGGAATTGCTGGATGAATAGCAATTTGCCAGGTTTGGCAGTCACGCCAGTTTCTTCGCGTAATTCGCGGATTAAACATTCAGTTAGCGACTCGTGCGGGTCGAGACCGCCGCCTGGTACGGCGTAATAAGGGACTGCTTGGTCGCCGTGGCGATGTTTGACGGCGAGTATCTTTCCTTCGCGATAAATAATAGCGCGCACATTAATACGTCGCCCAGTATATAGACTTTCGGTTTGTGGCATTAGGCCTCCTTGTTGATTAAGTTTGAATAGCTTGCGATTAGCTTAATTTAGCAGGGGCTAGCATTAAGATATAATATCAAGGATATTCTTTGGTTGCCAGGAAAAAGTGTCCGGAGCTAATCTTATTATCGCCGCTTAACTTGATAACGACGGTTAGATCTTGTTTATTGCCGCCATTCGAACCTAGAGGATCGGAATGATTGGTCACACCTCTAGCCTCGATCTGAGGCGAGTCATCCCCGAACAATCCATCTGCCTCTACTCGGTAGAGCCCATTAAATGAAGCTTCAACTTGAGTAGTAGCGTCTCTAACTGATATTTCCCCTATACCAGCAGACACTCTCGCTGCCAGTTTAACATTTTCTCCGTTCTGGATTGAGTTGGTAATGTCTTCATACGCCTTTTTTGGATTAACCAGATCGTATTGAGTAAGCCATGAGTCTGCTGAGCCGCCTCTTTCTATGGAGCCGGTTTCGCTAGACATGAGCTAGTTTTCCTCTGGATGCCGGATCACTATTTCTCTTACGCATATCCTCCATCTGTTCCTCTAATTCATTCATAATTCTAGTATATTCATGATTATCTACAATACCAGAAGTATATAGATTTGCAAGCATCTCTTTTGAAGGTTCTAGCATTTCTCCGTACGGGTCTTTAGGCAAAACCGTATGAATACTTTCAAGGGTTTCGGGCGAAAATGGACAGATAGCTATAGTACCGTCATTATAATACCTAGCGTTTCGATCATTGGTTTTGTTCGCTTTAAATCTTGAGGACTTAACATCTATTGCTGTCTGATTTCCCTGGCTGTCAGTTATAAGATAATCAATACCTCTCTTGTCTTGTTCGGTAGTCGCACGGACCACTTCAAAGCCCATATTTTCGAGAGCTAGCTCAGCAAGTAACTCTGTACGTATACCTTTTATGCTTGTTTCCATTTCTTTACGGTAGTGGGGTTTGTCGGCTATAGGGATAAAATTATTTAGAAGCTGTATTGTGTCAGCTGGCGTGATAGTAGTGCCCCAGCGGTTAAAAATTTCGCGCAGCGAGTCGTTGAATGAAGAGTGCACACTAACAATTTTTTCGTGATCTTTAGGAGAAAGCCTCCTATTTGAGTCTCTAGCTGTTTTTTCGGCAGTTACAGCAGCAATCCAGTCGCGATAGGTGCCGTAGAGAATGTAGAACTCTTTTTGCTGGTTAGTTTCAGCAGTTGGGTGTTCAATCTGATTCATCACGCGCAGTAGATTGTGTGCAGCTTGGCCGATACCGCGCCGCGGGCGTTCTGGATCAATCGTATGCGCTTCTCGCCGCAATTCTTTCGCGGTCTCTTGGCTTTTTTGCCAGAACTCTTGGCGGCGTCTTAGCTGAACTACAGGAAGCGTGCTCATTCTTCTGTTATAGCATAAACATGATAAAAAAGCAATAGCATGACGTGATATAGATGAAATAACCTTTGCTGTCTGCTATAATAAAGTAGTTATTGTTAACGCGGAAGTGATAGAGACGAGAATTTGCGGCGCGCGGCTTTGAATTGCCAAGCCTAGCCAAGACGATTTTTCATCCCTGTTACTTGCCGCGAAGAAAGGAGCTCTTTCATGAGTATTATTAACCCGAGCGGCAAGGAGATTTTTTCGGTCACTACGGAACTATGTGGTCGTCCATTGACACTGGAGGTGAACCGGGTCGGTTTTCGGACGACGGGTAGCGTGCTGGTGCGCTATGGCGATACGGTGGTTTTGGGCAGTGCTCAGGTAGGTTCGCGGCCGGTACAGCTAGATTATTTTCCGCTGTCGATTGATTATGAAGAACGGTTTTATGCGGCGGGTAAAATTTCTGGCTCGCGGTTTATCAAGCGCGAGGGCCGGCCGAGCGATGAGGCGGTGCTGATCGGCCGGTTAATCGACCGCCCGATTCGGCCGCTGTTTCCAAAGGGCTACCGCCAGGAAGTGCAAGTGGTGGCGACAGTGCTGAGCATGGATCCGGATTTCCGCCCGGATGTGGTGGCGATGATTGCGGCGTCGAGCGCCTTGATGCTGACTGGGACGCCGTTTGACGGGCCGGTGGCGGGTTTGCGGGTAGGCCGCGTGAATGGCGAATTTAAGGCTTTTTTGACATCGGAGGAGCGTGCGCAGTCTGATCTTGACCTGGTGGTGGCGGGTATCGAGAGCGGCATCACCATGGTGGAGGCCGGCGCCAAGGAAGTATCAGAAGAGGTAATCGTCGATGCGATGGCCTGGGCGCACCAGATGATGCAGTCAGCGATTGCCTTACAGCGAGAGTTGGCAGCCAAAGTGGCGCCAGCCGCACGAGAATATGAATTAGTTTTACCTGATGAAATAATTCAGCAGACGGCCGACGAGTGGGTTGACGGCAAGCTGGGCGAGAAAATCCGCCGGCCGTATCCAGAGCGCAACGAGGTGGTTAATGAGATTCGCTGGGCATTCCACGAAGCGATGGCCGAAAAGTTGGGTTTGAATGCTGAGGAGTACGACGAAGTGCGCGACGAATACGATGAAGCATTTACCTTGGCGTTGCATAAAGATGTTCGCCGCGGTATCGTCGAGGATAATATGCGTCCAGACGGTCGTAAATTGACGGAAATCCGCCCGCTCAGCTCAGAGGTTGGTTTGTTGCCACGAGCACACGGTTCGAGCTTGTTTACCCGCGGCGTGACGCAGGGTATGAACATTGTGACTTTGGCGCCGCTGAGTTACGCGCAGCTGGTTGATACTATGGAGGTTAACGACGGCGAGCGGCGCTATATGCATCATTACAATGCGCCGGGCTATACGGTTGGCGAGGTTAAGCGGATGGGCAGCCCGGGCCGGCGCGAAATTGGCCATGGCTACTTGGCGGAGCGAGCCTTGACGCCGGTGTTGCCGAGCGAAGAAGACTTCCCATACGCTATTCGTAGCGTCACTGAAATTATGAGCCAGAACGGTTCGACGTCGATGGCAGCGACCTGTTCAAGCTGTCTGGCGCTGATGGATGCTGGCGTGCCTCTCTCGGCGCCGGTTAGCGGCATTGCCATGGGTCTGATGATGGACGGTGATACGCCGTACGTACTGAGCGATATTGCCGATGCTGAGGATTTTGCCGGCGATATGGATTTCAAGGTGACCGGTACAGCCAAGGGTATCACGGCGCTGCAGATGGATATGAAAGTGCATGGTTTGCCGGTGACAGTGCTGCGCCAAGCGATTGAACAGAGTAAGGCTGGTCGGGCATTTATCCTTGATCATATGTTGAGTATTTTGCCAGCGCCGCGGGAGACGCTCAGCCCGTACGCGCCGCGGATTGAAAAGCTAAAAATTGATCCAGATAAAATCGGCGCGGTCATCGGCAAAGGCGGCGAGGTGATTAACAAGATTACCAGCGAGACTGGTGCTGAGGTTGATATTAAGGAAGACGGCTTGATTACTATCGCCAGTCCGAACGGCGAATCGATCGAGAAAGCGCTAAACTGGATCAAGAGCCTGGTCGAGGAGCCAGAAGTTGGCAAAATTTACGAAGGTAAAGTTGTTAGTATCAAAGATTTCGGGGCCTTCGTGAATATTCTGCCGGGGATTGACGGGATGGTGCATATTTCACAACTATCGGATAAACGAGTCGGCAAAGTAACTGATGTCTTGAAAGAGGGTCAAACGGTACGTGTTAAGTTAACAGAAATTGATAACCGCGGGCGCCTAAGCTTGACAATGAAGGGAATTGAACAGCGATAATATTTCTACATAAACGAATACTATACGGAACAGCTTAAGTTTTGCTATACTTAATAGAGATACACTTATAAAAGAGGGGAAGTCTATGAACAATCAACCGCAACCACCTGAATCGCCGCAGTCAGTGCCGCCTGCGCGGCCACCAGCTCCAATGTCCGCGCCACCTATGCAACAGCAGCCAGCGATGCCGCCGCAAATGCCGGTTAAAAAAGGTCTTAGCAAGGGGGCTTTGTGGGGAATAATTGGCGGTTCTGTTGGATTTTTACTGCTGATTATCGTAATAGTGGTTGTTTTGCTGCTCAATATGGGGCCGAGCAAAGAAGATTACCGTCAAGCCGTTTCGTGGATGAATGATGAAAGCTCGAAATTGAACAGTTTGCAGTATTCATCTGTACGTAATCCAGAAGCCTACAAAGAAACGGTTAATAGCGCTATCAAGAGCCGCGACGAGCTAAACGACAAATTATCGAAATCTAAGATTATGCACGATAAAGATGTCAAAGAAGCTTACGATAAGTATAAGAAAGCTTACGATGTTGCTAAGCCGGAAATGGAGGGCTTGTCGCAGTACGTAGAGGTTTATAGCGAGGTCAGAAAAAAATGCGATAACGTATTTTATCTTGGCCATATAAGCAAGAAGCCAGATGAAGTTGATAAGGAAGTTAGTCAAAAATACGGCGATTGCACATCCTTGATGCAGAAACTGAGCAAATCAAATAATAGCAATGTGGCTAATTTCGGCAAAGAATGGAGCGATTACTATGCTTCGTTGAAGAAATACTACGTCGAATACGCTAGAGCCTATACCAGCGGTAATTTCAGCGCTCGGCCGCGCCGTCCAATAGAACCGTCGACTACTGGCTATACGTTAATTACTAACGCTAGCCGCAAGGTTACCGATAGCGGAATGGATCGGTACTACAACGACTTTTCAAGCGTTGTCAATCAAAAATTAACTGCGCTGCGTTAATATTCGCCGCGCCGGTAGTACCCTCTGTATCAGCAGAGGGTACTATTTTGGTAAAATGTAATTATGGATAAGCAAGCTGAATTAGACGCATTGGCGGCAGAAATCATAAAAGCTGGGATTTGTTCGGAATTGGCGGCTCAAGCAACGCAGCTGGTGATGGGCGATGGCAATGCTGATGCTGATATCGTATTTATCGGCGAAGCACCGGGTAAGAACGAGGATTTGCAAGGTAAACCATTCGTCGGTGCAGCGGGGAAATTCCTCGACGAGATGCTGGCGGCAGCTGGTTTGCAGCGCCCAGACGTTTATATTACCAACATTGTGAAGTATCGGCCGCCAAATAACCGCGACCCGCTGCCAGAAGAAAAGCGCCAGTTTTGGCCGTATTTAATGCGGCAATTAGAGATTATTCAGCCAAAAGCGGTGTTAACTTTGGGGCGGCACAGCGGCGGCGGTTTTATCCCTGGATTAAGGATTAGCCAAGATCATGGACGGCCACGACGAGTGCGTTTGCATGAGTTAGAGTTTGTAGTGATTCCACTGTATCATCCGGCAGCGGCACTGTATAACGGTAGCATGCGTCAGACGTTGATTGACGATTTTATGCGGGCGGCGGCGTTTGTGCAGCAGGATAATCCTGAATCGTAGGTTGATATACTAGCAGTTTAAATAATATTATAAAAACTCTTGCCAAAATTAGCCAACCGTAGTATAGTGGATAATCGATATCCACTATATCTAATTCATGAAAGGACTTTATGAAATTATCGGGAGCTGTTGAACAAGCTTGCTGTATCATGGCAATTTTAGCTGATCCGCAGCGAAAGGCGCCGATGACCAATGATGCTTTGGCGGAAAAAATGGCAGTATCGCCGACGTACCTGAAGAAAATTAGCCGCAAACTAGTGGTGGCGCGGTTGATTACTTCGACGCAGGGCGCTGGCGGCGGTTTCATTTTGGCGCGGGAAATGGGCCAAGTGACGCTGCACGATGTGGTGTTGGCGATTGAAGGCGAAGCACCGTTTTTTCAGCCTCAAGGAATTGTCGAGCGGGTATTTGCGTCGCGGCCTCGCCAGGTGGAAATTGGCATGAATATGATTGAAAAAGTCTTTTCCGAGGCGCAAGAGAAGTGGAGCGAGTATCTAAAGACGGTAACGTTAGCAGACGTTGTCAAGGAGGTAATGTATGGTTGAAAAACTAAAGCGGCTGTCAAGCAGGCGCCGCGTCAATATGGTGCGAGCTGAGTGGCAGCACCTCTGTAAAAACAAAATATTACTGCTATCGATGGCGGTTATTTCGTTTATTCCGATTATGTACAGCGGTTTTTTCTTGGGTTCAATTTGGGATCCATATGGGCAGGTGAAAAACTTGCCGGTGGCATTTGTCAATGAGGATAAAGGCGCGCAGCTGAACGGTCAAATGTTAAATATCGGGCAATCGGTTGAGCAAAAACTCAAAAGTAATCATGATTTGGGCTGGGAATTTGTAAATAAACAGCAGGCTGATGACGGGGTCAATAGCGGGCATTTCTATGCGGTGGTGACTGTTCCGACGGATTTTTCGGCAAAAGCGGCGTCGATTACTGCTGCTCAACCGCAGCAGGCGGTGATTCGCTACACGACTACGCCAGCCAAGAACTACATCGGTTCGCTTGTCAGCAATCAAGCGGCTGAAAAAGTCAAAACGTCGGTGGCTGAGCAAATTACTCAGGCGTATGCTAAAGGTGTTCTGGAAAATGTAGATAAACTCGGCGATGGTCTAGAAACGGCGGCGGGCGGCGCAGCTACTTTGCATGGCGGGTTGTCGCAACTGCAAGCGGGCGCGCAGACGTATACTGGCGGTGTTCGGCAGTTGGCGGTAAATCAGCGGGCGATGGCTAATGGCTTAGCGCGGCTCAGTGATGGATCGCGCCAGTTGCAGACGGGACTTGGGCAGTTGTCGAACGGATTGCCAAGCGAATCGCAAGTTGCGCAGTTAACAAGCGGCATGAAACAGCTGCAAGTAGGCCTTAATCAATTAAATGCTAGCGTTCATAATCCATCGCCGGCGCTTGTTAATCAGCAGAGCAAAGTGCAGAGCGAAGCACGAGATCTGGCGCAAACTATGCAAACGTCTTTAGCTGATTTATCAGCAGCAGGTGTTGTATTGAAAGATTTGGGCAGCCAGGCAGTAGCTTCTGGCGGTTCGACAACCATAACTTTGCCGCAAATTAGCCAGCTTTCCCAGGCGCTTAGTAAAACGCAAACGATTAGCGTTCAAGCAGCTGTGTTGCTTAGAGATTTGCAGATACTTACTCAAAGTCTGTCAACGCAGCAAGCACAATTGCAAACTGGTGTTTCTACGCTGAACAACGGCGTTAATCAGTTGGCGTCGAATGCAATCACTGCTCTTAACGGCTATAACAATCTGCGGACGGCGAACAATCAATTGCTGGCTGGCTCGACATCGCTAACAAACGGTCTGGCACAGGCGCAAACTGGCAGCCAACAGCTAGCGAATGGCGCGCGGCTGTTAGATAGCCGCTCCAGTATACTAACGAATGGCGCCTCGCAGCTGGCGGACGGCGCGGATACTCTGTCTACGAAGCTAGCAGACGCTTCCCAGCAACTCAAAATACAACCAACTGGCGCAGCCACCCAGCAGCAAATGGCCAGTCCGGTGAAGTCGGAAACGACCAAGCAGGGCGACGTGCCGAATTACGGCTACGCGCTGGCGCCGTACGTGTTGTCGCTGAGCTTGTTTGTCGGGGCGATTGCTCTGAATATTATTTATCCAATCCGCAAAACTTTTGCCGAGCAAGAAAACTCTTTTCGCTGGTGGCTGGCCAAAGCTTCGGTTACTGGTATGGCGGCTTTCGTTCAGGCAACAATCTTGATGCTGGTTATGGTTTACTGCCTGGGTCTAGTGCCAGATCATCCGGTGAATTTCATCGGGGCGATTTATTTGACGTCGTTTGTCTATATGTCAATCGTATCGCTTCTGGTAATTGTGCTGGATAATCCAGGGCGCTTCTTGGCGATGGTGCTATTGGTGTTGCAGCTGGGATCGAGCGAGGGAACGTTCCCGATTCAAACAGCCAACAGCTTCTTCCAGGCGGTCAATCCGCTGGTGCCGATGACTTATTCTATTCGGGCGTTGCGCCAGGCTATTTCGGGAGGCTTAGGCAGTTCGTTCTATAGCGATAGCATGTGGGTACTAGCGGGCTTCTTACTGGCGGCTAACTTGTTGACAATCGGTTTCTTTATCTACCGCGGCAAGCGCAAATTCGCTCATACTTCGGTAGATGGCGACGATTAATCCTCTTTGAAGCTTTTAGAAAATGCCAGCGTCTTTGGGAAAACGGCGCTGGCATTTTAGTTGGCGTAGGGTCATTTTTGACAAAATACTGACAGTTTGCTAGAATAAAGCTACTAACGAGAGGAATTTCTAGCGAGTAAAAGCACCTCTCTACCTGGTTTTTAGATTATTGTAATAAAAAAGGAGTATAACAATATGGGTCAGCGGCGACTGGCAACCCCCAAAGGCGACGATACTAGTAAACGCCCTTTGCAGGTTAAACAAAAATCAACCAATACTGTACTGAACGCGACAACTACGCGCAAAGGCGAAGTTTTTCGAGCACAGCGGCGGATGTCGGAAGGCGTGAATGCGCAGGCTAGCCAGCATCTGATTAATGTGCCGGTTAATAAATCGGTATACAACGGCTATGGTGGCAAGCAATTCAGTCTAAAAGACCAGCCGAAACGTCCGCGGGCGCCACGGCCAACGCTGAAGGTGATTCCGATTGGCGGTGTCGGCGAGATGGGTATCGGCAAGAACATGACGGCGATTGAATACGACAACGATATCATCGTCATTGATATGGGATTCTTGTTCCCGGGCAGCGATTATCCGGGTATAAATTATATAATTCCTGATACTCAGTGGCTGGAAGAAAATAAGCATCGGATTCGAGCGCACGTCTTTACGCACGGCCATCTCGACCACATTGGTGCATTCCGGCATATCATACCGAAATTGCCAGCACCAGTTTATGGCACGAAGTTCACGCTTGGCATGTTACAGCGGACGATGGAAGAGACAGATGGCGCTTTCACGCCAGAATACCACGAATTAAATCCAGAAAATCATGATACTGTACAACTTTGTGATTCATTTAGTGTTGAGCTGGTACGCGTTAATCACTCGATTCCAGATGCAGCTGCCGTAGTGGTGCGGACGCCAGTTGGTAATATCCTCTCGAGCGGCGACTGGCGTATTGAAGAAAATCCGGTCGATGGCAAGAAATTCGATTTTAATCGGATTAGCGAAATCGCCGAGAAAGAAGGCTTCTTACTGTTTATGAACGAGTCGACTAACTGTGAAAGCGATGGTACCCATACACACGGTGAATTCGACATTCAGCACAGTATGGGCGAGGTGATGGATAAATGGTCAAAAAGCCGGATTATTGTCAGTAGCTTTTCTAGCCAGCTGCATCGAATTCAGCTACTTCTCGAGGAAGCGAAGAAACACGACCGCAAAGTAGCGTTTGCTGGCTTTAGTATGATTCAGAATCTGGAAGTGGCGCTGCGTTCGGGCGTGATTAAAGTACCGAAAGACACCGTCGTCAAGATGGAGGATTTGATTAAACTGCCTGATAATAAGGTAACGATTGTCTGTACTGGTAGCCAAGGCGAGTTCAATGCGGTACTTAACCGGATGGCGACTGGCGCCCACAAATACGTTAAGATTAAGGGCTCGGACGTAGTGGTCTTAAGTTCGAACCCGATCCCTGGCAATGAAAAATATGTAGTACGGACGGTTGACGGCCTAATGCGCGAGGGTGGCGAGATCATTCAAAATGGTAAAACGCACTTGACGGGCGTCGGGCCGCTGCACCTATCGGGTCACGGCTATTACGATGACCACGTGCGGGTGATTAATGCGGTCAAGCCGAAGTACTATCTGCCTAATCACGGCGAGTTTCATATGCTAGTGCACAATGCACGCTTGGCCGAGAAAGAATGCGGTATCCCGCGGCAAAATATATTTGTTTGTGATCCAGGCGATATTATTGAGTTTACTAGCGATGGCGCGCACAAAATTGGCCGCATTGTTCACTCTGGCGGTACGATGTATGATGATGCCGGCGCGGTAGTCAGCGAAGTGGTGCTCAAAGACCGTATCCACATGAGTCAAGAAGGTATATTTATAGTCATATTGACGGTTCAGCGCGGTACGGGGCGGCTCTTGACTAGTCCAGACATTATCAGCCGTGGGTTTATTTACATGCGCGATAATGAAGAGCTAATGGGAATGATTCGCCAATATCTCAAGCAGAAAGCAGCGCGCAGTTTCTCTGGTAAGTATGACATAGAGGTGGTCAAAAAAGAAATCAAAGACGAAGTAACGCATATTTTGTATGATCAGACGCGGCGAACGCCGATTGTCATTCCAGTGGTTAATGAAGTTGGCGGCGCAGCGAAAGCACACGGCCGCGCCCCGCAAACTAAATCTGCTGGCCAGCCGTTGATGCCGCAGCCGTCAGGCAAGCGTTTCCCGCGCAAACAGACCCCTGATACCGAGACAGTAGTGCCGCGCGACCGTTCAGACAGTCGCTCGTACTAACAGATAGCGCTATTGCTTTTTGTAGTAATTTATGCTACAATAGTAATATACCCTTTTAGATATAAACAGAGTACAATAGGTAACGGTTATGGCAAAGAAAAAGACGACGCGAACTCGAAAATCGACTAAAACAACTCGTACAGCACGCGCTAGCAAAGCAGCGAAAGCACCAGCACCGCAGCATGAAGTACCCTCTGGTTTTTGGCCGCAAGTTGCGGCGGTGCTGTTGATGGCGCTATCGGCATTGCTGGTGGTATCGTGGTTCGGTGCGGGCGGTCCATTACTTAATCAAATGCTAGAAGTGTCTAAGCGAACGATTGGCTGGGCGGTTTATATAGTGCCGGTTGTCGGCTTGTATGTAGCTGTTAGAATATTTGGCGCCGAGAACAACCGATTGCCAGCAGTTATGAAATTTGCCTCAATTTTGATAGTTGTTTGGTTTAGCGGCCTATTCGGGTTGTTTCGCGAAAAGGGTGCGTCGTCGACTGGCGGTGTTGTTGGCGATGGTTTGAATTCGGTCGTCTTGTCGCTGGTTAATATACCAGTCGGTGTTTTTATTTATATTTTGCTGATTGCGATTACGCTATTGTTTGTGTTGCAACTGCGGTTTAGCGATATTGCAGCAATATTCAAGACGGCAGTAGCCAGCAACGAAAAGGCAGAGAATGAAGCTAATGTCCAGGTTATGCGCAAAGCTGCCGAAGACGATCACGGCAAGATGGACGATTTCAAGCTTAATGAAGGCGTACCGACAGTATCACAAGATGATAGCAAGCAAAGTACGAAGCTTAAAATCAAACCGCAAGCTAAAAAAGCCGAAGCCGATCGCGACGACAAAATGGCGATGCTGGCGGTTAGCGACCCGAACTGGCAATTTCCTGGTCTTGATTTGCTTGAAAAGAAAGAAGCGCCAGCTGATGCGGGCGATATCAAGCAGAATGCGCGCATTATCCAGGATACTTTACGCGAATTTAATATCAACGTCGATATGGAAGGCGCTAATATCGGCCCGAAAGTGACTCAGTATACGCTGCGGCCGCCGGCTGGTATTAAATTGAGCAAGATTACGGCGCTAGAAACCAATATTGCGCTGAATTTGGCAGCGTCGAGCTTGCGCATGGAAGCACCGATTCCAGGTAAAAAAGCTGTCGGTATCGAAGTGCCGAACAAGAAAGCGGCCGACGTGCGTATCCGTTCAATCCTCGAGAGCGCTGAATGGCGCCGCCGCAAGGAACCGCTAAGTTTCGCAATCGGCAAGGATATCTCGGGGCTGCCGTTTGTCGGGGAGCTTAACAAAATGCCGCACTTGCTGGTCGCCGGACAGACAGGCTCTGGTAAATCGGTGATGATTAATACGCTACTGTGCAGTTTGCTGTATCGTAACGCGCCGAGCGACATGAAGCTGATTCTTGTCGACCCGAAGCAGGTCGAGATGGCGCCGTATCAGGATATTCCACACCTGTTGACGCCAGTGATTGTTGAGCCAGAAAAGACAATGAGCGCGCTGAAGTGGGCAGTTAATGAGATGGAACGCCGTTATAGCTTGCTAGCCGAAGAGCGAGTACGCGATATCAAGACTTACAATGAACGGGCTAAAGCAAAAGGCAAGAAAATCGGTGTTTCTGATGAAAAGGGTAATGTACAGCAAGTTGATGAAGGTACAATGCCGTATATTGTGATTGTGATTGACGAGATGGCCGATCTGATGATGGTAGCTAAGCGCGATGTCGAGGGTCTGATTGTTCGCTTGGCGCAGAAGGCGCGGGCGGTTGGTATTCATCTGGTGCTGGCGACGCAGCGTCCGAGCGTTGACGTGATTACTGGTCTTATCAAGGCCAATGTGCCGGCGCGGATTGCCTTTACGGTAGCTAGCCAGACAGATAGCCAGACAATTCTCGACCAGGCTGGCGCCGAGAAATTGCTGGGCCAAGGTGATATGCTGATTAAAACTGCTAGCATGCCGAAACCGAAGCGTATTCAGGGCGCTTGGGTGATGGACAGCGAGGTGAATAAAATTACTGATCAACTGCGGATGCAGGCGCCGCCGCAGTATAATGATGAGATTATTAGCCAGCCAGTGCAATTGAATGGTAAAGGCGGCGTGGTGATGGACTTCGGTGGTAATAGTGGCGACGATATGTTCAAAGATGCAGTGCAAGTGGTAGTGCAGATGCGCAAAGCCTCGACGTCGTTATTGCAGAGGAAGCTACGAATCGGCTACTCGCGAGCAGCACGGATCATTGAAGAAATGGAAGAGCAAGGAATTATTGGTCCAGCTGATGGTTCGCGGCCGCGCGAAGTATTGATATCTAGCGTGGACGAGATTAGCGCTGGCGGTGATTTCTAGGATTACTAAACACCGACATATTCGCCGAGGATAGTCACCTCGTGATTACTGTGCTCTATATCGCGGATAGCTTGGTAAAGCGGATCTCCGGCGCAATCGACAACGATAAAGAACTTATATTTCCAAGGTTGCCCAACGATCGGCTGCGATTGCAGCTTAGCGAGGTTGATACGGCGCTTGGCGAATATCTGTAATACCTCGACGAGGGCACCAGGCTGATGGTCGGTGGTGATGACTAGAGAAGCACGATTAGCATCAGCAGGCGCATTAGACGGTTCAATTACCAAAAAGCGGGTGATATTATCGGGATTATCATGAATAGAACGCTGCAGAATGGGTAGATTGTATAATTTGGCAGCGGCTGCGCTAGCTATAGCGGCGCAGTTCCGGGAGTCATTTTGCTTGATGAATTCGACAGCGCCGGCAGTATCGAAGAACTCAATTGGCGTTGCTTGCGACAAGCTTTTTTGCAGGAAACGACGGCATTGAGAAAGAGCTACCGGGTGAGAATAAACTTCAGTAATATCGCTGAGTTTGGCGCCTGGTAAACCTACTAGCATTTGCTCGACGGGCAGCTTGATTTCGCCGACAATTGGTGCGTCGCATTCCTCGATATAACGGTAAACTTCGTTAATGCTGCCAAATAGGGTGTTTTCGACCGCTGTAATGATCGTGTCGGCACTACCGTCGTCGTAGGCGGCGAAAACTTCGCTAAAGGTTGTGCAGGGGATGAGTTTGGCGCTAGCGCCGTACCATTGGCGGACGGCCTGGTCGTGAAAAGAACCAGCTTGGCCCTGGATTGCGACATGCATTCTAGCATCATAGCATAATTGCGATTTTGACTGCAAAATTAGATGGTAAAAGTATTAAAATCTTCTGACAAAGTATCCAATGATTGCAATGACTAAATAATTGCGGAGATATACTTGACAAATTATCAAATATGGAGTATAATCACCAGGTGATTTACATCATAACTGTCTGTAGGTAGAAAGGCTACGATAAATATATGGGTAAAACTAGAGAGTTTAGCTCTACCGCAGGCACTGAACGGTCTGGCAGAGGAGAAAAGTGGAAACTCCGTGCGAGGGGACTAGGTGCTCTTGCTCTATCTGTTGCGGTAGCTTTTGGTCTCTATCATGGAGCACGTAAGCCCGCGATGAACGATGAGCAAATGCGCGATATGACAGATAACGTGCGTACGGTCGTTTTGAATAAGGCTGAAGAAATTAGAAAAGATGGCTCTAGGGAGGGCGACTCTTATACAACTGGCGACGGCAGATCACTTCGTATTGATGCAGCTGCTGGGATGCCAGCTGGCAATACATCAGTGGCTGGTGCCGGTGAAGTTGGGGATTATAATAGAGATGAGGGAATGAGCGTTGAGCTATGTTTACGAGAAGAAGGAAATCCTAAATATAACGAAGCTGATCACGCTTCGTATTTATGCGCTACTTTTAGCTCGGAGGACGGTTCAGCATTGAGGAGTATAGAAACAAAGGATGGCAAAGTTGCTTATGATAAAGCTATAAAATTTGTAGAAAGTGATGATGCTAGTATTAGCAGGATTTATTACTCCTGGGATTCCGACGAAAACGGGCGCGTTGAACCTTTTGAATGCCCTCCAGGGAAGGGGTGTAGGGGCGATTTGAGCTGGACTATTTATGTAAATAAAGATGAGGGTGTAGACAAGAGAAAGGAGGGCGTCTATTCAGGCGACGGTGCAGTATATCGAGTAGATGAGTTGCTCGCTGAGGTCGAAGATCGTTGGGATAACTAAAAGCTTCCAAAGAATATACAAGAATAAAACACCCGTGTAACAGCGGGCGTTTTAATTTGGGCTGAGGCGGAAAATTGCCTTATTGACATTATTAGCATATTGTGCTATTATTGACTATCGAGCATAAGATAAATTAACCATGATTGAGATAATTACCTCTATTGGTGAAAAATCTCATTTGCTGCAAACTGGGACTACTAGAGAACAAAAATTAGGGAAGTTAATAGGTGAGTAAGTTTTATGCGCAAAGATATTGAATACGGTCCAGGTGACGATGCCGAGCAAGCTCCTAAAGAACATTCGATAGTTGGCTTGATCTGGTCAGCTATGAAAAGGGCTAAAAGAAAACTTATGCCAGCGGGAAGTTCTAGGGTTGCACCAGAACGTTCGGTAGATGTGCGTGATGGGTCTATTGCTAGCGCAGGAGCAGCTCGTGCTAAAAAACCAGAGGTAAGTGCGATGCGGGAGGATAGTTCGTACACCGACGAATATCGCCTCGTACCCATGGGGTCGCCAACGACTGATTCTGAGCCTGAACAAGTCTCGGTAGATGATGAAATTAGCCCTGAAGAGGCGGCTTGGCTATTAGAATTGAAAAATACGGCTGAAGTTGCTCCGCGTTTATCTGATCAATTAGCAGACGACGAGGAAGATAGAGATAATATTATTACATATATTACTGGATTAGGAAAATCTTTAGGAACTAAAACGTCGGAGGATTCGTATAGAGGCGGTAGAGCAGAAATAACGGAACACGAAATGCTGCACCAGCTTGATGAGTTCCTCGCTAAAATGGAGGGGAGATTGGGTGGCAAATATGCGGATGATGCTCGATCTATACGCGATAAATTGACATTTATTGGTGAAAAAGAATACAGAAAAGCGGCAGCTGGTATCGCTGCTAATTGGAAGGCGGTTATGGAGGCGGACGCTAATTTGCAAATTTGCGTTATCGCTGGAGAAATTGCTAAATTAAAAGATAGAAAAACAGACGATAAAACTATTTATGGTAATCAAATAAAGAGCGATGAATATCTTCTTGAGGCTATATTAGCTAATTTTAGCGAGGAAGACTGGGAAAGATATGGCGGTAGGGTTATTGTCGATCGAGATGACATTGCACAGGCGCCGAAAGAGCATCTGAGGATTGTGCTGCTAGATGATTGGACTATTAGTGGATGGCAGCTTAGGAAGGTCTATATTTCGCTAGTTGGCCAATATCCAGAAATAAGAAGGCAAATTGAAGTACAATTGATTACGGCTAATAAACAAAGGATAGAACAGGGGCTTGCAGTCGATTTGGTATATACTGGAGAAAAACTTCCTGTTAAAGCATATTACTCGGCTCATTACTCTGGAGCGGCTGCCCGCGGAGCTCATATTACCGGTTCTCACTCTACATCCGACTTTGATTTTGAAGTTACGATAGCAAGAATGGTCAAAAGAGCTAGGAATTTAGGTATGGAAGATGTTTGTATGCCTCCCGGAACAAATATCGTACGTCCGTATCGCAAGGATGGAGTGACGAGAGATAGTTTGGTTAATATTGAGAGAGCTCGCCAGTGTAGGCGCAGGCGACTGGCAGAAAGGCAAGGAAGCGGTTATGTTATACTATGAAAACATGGAGGAGTTACCGCAAAAAGCTTCTGATTTTTTATCTGGTGATTTTCTGGCTGGATTAGAGCAAAAAGATTCTGCAAAGATTAGAGATCAGGCTGCGGTACTGCCGCATAATGTAGTTCTCGAAGGGATTGGCAATCGGATGCTAATACGGGATTTTCTGGTGCAAACAAAAGGAGAGTTGTCGAGCTACGTTTCAACTCTTGATGTTGAAGAAGTGGATTTGGAGGATGGTACACGACGGTTGTTTGGCGTTATAGACGGAAGTTTAGATGAAATTTTCAAGGCTGCTGATGAGAATAAAGATAGACCGGGCGGTCTCGGTATGGAGCGTTTTCGCCAAGAATTTCGGAATACAGACGATATTGCTGTTATAAATTTGGCGGATCATATAGCCCAGATGGACGTTAATAAGATATTAGCAATAAATAATCCGTATACCGTGATGAAGGCTATTCGAGGCGCTATCGTTGAAGAATTGTGGAAAAACGTACAGGATTATCGAGAAATTGGTGATGATCTAGAGATTAGAGAAAATATTAGAAAAGCAGTAGTGGAATTTGTCGAAGCTATTGATCGAGATATTTTGAACAGTATGATGCATGGCGACAAATATGCTGCTAGCCATACACAGTAGCTGGAGCGACTCAATATGTTATAGAAGTAATGGACTATTGCGGGCAGCTAGCTTTTTCATAGCAGATAGGGTATAATATTAAACGATATTAAACCTAAGGTTGCGTGAGATAACGTAACCATCCGTACGGATACCAAGGAGGTAATGTATGAGAGAATACGAGCTGACGGTTCTTATTCGGCCTGATTTGGAGGCGAATTTGGACACGGTGCTTGGTAAGGTCAAGCAGCTGATCGTCGATAACGGCGGTTCGGTTAAGGCCGAGGACAATTGGGGTAAAAATCGCCTCGCTTACAGCATCAAAGGCGAAGATTTTGCGGTGTATGTGTCGATGGATGTCGAGCTGCCAGTAGACGCGCCGCTCAAGATTAACAATGCGCTGAATATTAGCGACGAAGTTATCCGGTATTTATTGGTTAAGATAGATCACAAAGCGCGTGCCGCTCTGGCGGAGGCCAAGAAGCGCGCGGCTGAACGCGAGGCTGAAAACAGCGAAGATTAAGCCATAAATAGGAGGGAAATCTATCATGGCAAAGGGGTTTAACAAAGTAATATTAATGGGAAATCTGACGCGCGATGTTGAATTGCGAACGACGACGAGCGGCCAGAGCGTAGCTAATTTTAGTTTGGCGGTTAGCCGTAGTTGGCGCAACCAAGACGGACAGCAGCAAGACCAGACCAGCTTCATTAACTGTGTAGCTTGGGGTAAGCCGGGCGAGATTATCTCGCAATATGTCAAAAAAGGCGCGCCGCTTTTGGTGAGCGGTCGGCTCGACCAGCGTAGCTACGAAGATAAAGATGGTAATAAACGGTCGGCTGTCGAGGTGGTTGTCGAAGACTTCAATTTTGTTGGCGGTCGCAACGACAGTAATGCACCGGCATCAACACCGCCGCCAGCGACTAGCACCAAAGATGTGGTCGTCGAGGATATCGACGATAAGCCAATCGACTTAAGCGAGATCCCATTTTAACGATTAGAAAGGATTATAAATTATGGCAAAAAAAATGCGCAAGGATGCTCCAGTAGTATTCTCGTATAAAGAGGTGAAGACACTGTTGCGCTATATTAGTCCGGTGAGCGGCCAAATCGAGCCGATTTCCAAGACGGGCTTGAGTACTAAATTGCAGCGGATGCTGGCTCGCGAGGTAAAGCGGGCGCGTCATCTGGCGCTGCTACCGTTTGTGACGCGAGATTAGGGAATTTTCCAGCGTACGAAATGCTTTGTCGTGCGCTGAAGGGTATTTCTAAAGACGCAAAAGGAGATGAAATGTATCAACCAACTGATTTGAAAAAAGGTGTAGTGTGCCAAATCGACAGTCAGCCGTATCGAGTGATTGACTACAACCAGAAAGTGATGGGCCGCGGCGGTTCTATTGTTAATGTCAAATTGAAGAATTTAATTACTGGTGCGGTTATTCCCAAAACGTTTAAAGGCCAAGATAAGATTGAGCCAGCCGAGGTGACTAGCAAAACTGTCCAATATTTATATAATGACGGTTCAGCTTTCTTTTTCATGGATCCGAATAGTTTTGAGCAGTTTGAGTTGTCGGCCGACTTGGTTGACGAAGCTAAAAACTTCATGAAAGAGGGCGACGAGCTGGCTTTACAATTCTTTGACGGCAAGGTAATCACCGTCGAGATGCCAAAGAATGTTTATTTGGAAGTGACCTATACAGAGGCGGTTGTTAAAGGTGATACGACTAGTAGCGTTTTGAAAGATGCAACACTTGAGACAGGCGCGGTCGTTAAGGTGCCGGCTTTTATAAAGGTTGGCGATATTATTTCGGTTGACACCTCTACAGGCGAGTATCGCGAACGCAAGAAATAGCTTATTAAACTAAAATAAGTGTTTCGCAGCGTGTTAAAATGTAAATATGACTAACAAGCGAGCGCGTGCCGCTGCAAGTAGTGCTAAACGCCTGCACAAAAAAGTTAAACAAACATATCGTTCGGCAATGCCCGAGCAAAAACGCCACCGGATGTTAGTTTGGGCGGCGTTTTTTGTTGTAGCGGCGATTTTGGCTGTGCAAATATTGTATCCGCTTGATCGAGCGCTGCCGCTAGCGCGGATGAATGGCCGCTGGGTTGGTTGGCAGAGTGAGACAGATTTGGCTAACCAAGCGACGTTAGTATTCCAGCGATCGAAAATTAAATTTATTATTGGCGGCAAACCGAGCGGTATTTATACGCTAAGTGAAGCTGGTGCTGATATTAAGGCTGAAGAGATGGCGAGTCGACTGGCGAAATATCCCTTTTGGCTGCGTTTGGTGCCGTTTTCGATATTTTGGCAGCTGCCAAATGTGCAAACGCTAGATCTAGCTTTCGCGCTGCCGACATTAGAGGTTTTTGCACAAAAAACTAGTTCGCAACTGTCGCGGCCGCCAATAAATGCTGGCGTGGCGTTTAAAGACGGTCAGCTAACGGCGGTTAATGATGTGCCGGGACATTTGGTGAGTTCGCAAGCTATCAAAAACGTGCTGCAAACGGCTAAGTATTCGTTTACTGGCATGACGGAACTTCGGATTGATGCTAAGCTGCAAGAGGCGTCGCGACGTAGTGCGGCGTTTGCTTCTGTTCGCAATCAAGCCGAGCAAGCATTGGCGCGTCCCTTGACGATTCGCGCTGCCGATCAGACGTTTGTGATTGGCGATACCGAGAAAGCTTCGTGGCTAGAGTTTGGCGAAACAGCAGAAGGTGGCACGACCCTGGTGATTAACAGGCAAAAACTACAAATCTCAATTGATAATTGGTCGAAAGCAGCTGGGCATCCAGCTGGCCAGACAAATATCAATATTGAGAACGGGCGAGAAGTCTCGCGGACGACGGGTGAGAAGGGTAGCCAGGTTGACGCTGATTCAATAGTGCAGCCAGTCACTGATTATTTACTGAGAGGTCAAGGTAGCGGTGTGATCTTGGCAGCAATGACTGATCTTGAACCTAGCGTAATTTATAATAACCGCTATACTCCTACCGAAGATGGCTTGCGAGCTTATGTACGCGATAAGGCGCGTCATGGCGCTTGGTTTTCGATTCGCCAACTAGGCGGTGGTGGTTGGTCCGCTGACGCCGATGCCGAGGAGAGCGTCGTTAGTGCTAGTACTTATAAACTATTTGTTGCTAAGCGCTTGTTTGACGAGATGAACGCCGGGAGAGTTAGCTGGAGCGACCCGATGCTCGACACAACGGTATCGGGTTGTTTTGATCGGATGACTATCGCCAGTACTAACCCGTGCGCAGTGGCATGGCTAGATAAATTTGGCCGGCAAAGTATGAATGATTTTGTTTATCGACTAGGGTTTTCGCGAGCAGTAACCTTTACGCATTCGCAGGCAACTCATGTGTCGGCGGGTGATCTGACGAAGTTCATGGTCGGGTTAGAGAATAGTTCGCTAATTAGCGGAGCGCAGCGCGAGCGGCTGCTGTATTCTTTGTCGCACCACCCATACCGTTATGGCATACCGACGGGTAGCCAAGCGCGCGAAGTTTATGATAAGGTTGGCTTTTTGTGGAACTACGTGCACGATACGGCGATTGTCCGGCATCCGCGCCGTACTTACGTAATGACAATCATGACTCAGGGTAAATCGTACGCGGCGATTGCGGCGATGACCCGCGACATTGAGCGGATTATGTATCCATAGTAGAATTGAGGAATGAAGCAACGGTTAGATAAATTGATGCTGTCGCGCGGATTGGTAGGTTCGCGTTCGGAAGCCGAGAATTGGATTCGGTTGGGACGTGTGCGTGTTGGCGGGCGGGCAGCAGTCAAGCCGGGGTTATTTGTTGATGAATCAGCGCCGATTGAATTAGCAGCATTAGAGCGTTACGTATCGCGGGCCGGACTGAAATTAGCGGGCGCAGCGAAAGCTTTTAATTTGGACTTTCACAATAAGATAGTATTGGATATTGGCAGCAGCACTGGCGGCTTTACCGATTTTGCGTTGCAGCACGGCGCGAAGAAAGTATACGCTGTGGATGTTGGTACCGATCAACTACATCCGAACCTGCGCGGCGACAAACGAATTGAGTTACATGAAAAAACTGACATTCGAGATTTTGTGCCGAATCAGCCAGTCGATGTGATTGTGGGCGATGTATCGTTTATTTCATTGCGGGAGATTTTGCCACATGTTGCGAAAAACATTATTCAGCCTGAGACTATTTTGGTGGCGATGGTTAAACCGCAGTTTGAGGCAGGCAAATATCAGGTAAATAAAGGCGTAATTAAAAACGACAAAGTACGCCGACAGATTTTGGCGGATTTTGAGAATTGGGCTAAGCAATATTTTGTGGTGTTGGATAAAAAAGACAGCGACGTAGCGGGAGCTAAGGGCAATGTTGAGCGGTTTTATAAATTACGACTTATTAGGTAGCTAGCAAATTTTTGGAACTTTGTTACAATGAATAGGTAAACACAAACATAAGCAGAAAGGCAGGTTCTAGTGAAGGATTTTATCGATACAAATGATTTCACAAAAGACGAATTGCTAACTATCGTTAATTTAGGGTTGAATATTAAGCGTTCCATCGCAAATGGCTGCTATCCGCAATTATTAAAGAATAAGAGTCTGGGCATGATCTTCGAACAATCGTCAACCCGGACTCGTGTTTCGTTTGAGACAGCAATGACGCAGCTGGGTGGACATGCTCAATATTTGGCGCCAGGTCAAATACAACTGGGTGCGCACGAATCGGTTGGGGATACTGCCAAAGTTATCTCGCGTCTAGTTGATATTGTCATGGCGCGGGTAGCCCAACATAAGACGGTCGTCGATTTGGCGCATGGATCGACAATCCCTGTTATTAATGGCATGTCGGATTATAATCATCCTACTCAAGAAATAGGTGATTTAACGACAATAGTTGAACATTTGCCGGAGGGTAAGCGTCTTGAGGATTGTAAAATTGTCTTTGTGGGCGACGCGACACAGGTATGCGTGTCATTGATGTTTATTGCTACCAAGATGGGCATGGAATTCGTGCAATTTGGGCCGAGTACTCATCGCATAAAGCCGGAAATGCTGGCAATCGGCGAGGCGAATGCTGCTGCCTCGGGTGGCAAGTGCTGGGTTAGCGATGACGAAAGCTGCTTGGCTGATGCTGACTTTGTTTACACTGATGTTTGGTATGGATTATATGAGGCAGAGCTGTCTAAAGAAGAGCGGATGGCTATTTTCTATCCGAAGTATCAAGTTAGTAAGGAGTTACTAGCTCATGCCGCGCCGCATGTGAAATTTATGCACTGCTTGCCAGCAAGTCGGGGCGAAGAGGTGACCGACGAAGTAATTGACTCAGAGCAGTCTATTGTAATTGACGAAGCTGAAAATCGTCTAACCTCGATTCGAGCATTGTTGGTGTATTTTATACAGCGGCATCAGTTCGATAAAGCAGCGCAAGATGCAAGTCGATCTGATCTCGAGAAGTTTTTAAGTGAACATAATTTGTGGACAGATATTACAAGGAGCGAACTGTGGGCGTAGCAAAAAAACGCAAATTTCGCTTACTTGATGCCGTACTAGCTTCAGTCTGTATAGTGCTGGTGGTAGAGTCGGCAGCTCCTGCAGCAGCGATTGGTAATACTCAATATATTTGGTGGATTACTATGTTGTTGCTGTTTTTCTTGCCGTATGGCTTGATTAGCTCGGAGTTGGGTACGACCTATAAGGGTGAAGGTGGCTTGTATGACTGGGTAAAGAGGGCTTTCGGTCGTAAGAATGGCGCTCGAGTTGCTTGGTTCTACTGGATTAACTTTCCACTATGGATGGCATCGCTATCGGTACTATTTACGACGGTTATGACCACAATTTTTCCACAAACCGCCGAGGCTGGGTCATGGTTATTGGCGGCTCAGCTTGGGTTTATCTGGTTTGTGATTTTTGCTAGTAACTTTCGTATTACAGATAGTAAATATTTAATTAACAGTGGCGCTATCATAAAGGCGCTTATCATGATAGTCATCGGTGGACTGGGTATCTACGCTTTGATGACTGGTGGTGCTGCAGGTCAGGCAAAAGCAGTTGCTGGCGGCGGGTCGCTCCTGGGTGGTTTATCGTTTGTGGCGATTATTTTGTTTAACTTTATGGGCTTTGAAGTAGTGGCGTCGTTTGCGGATGATATGGAAAAGCCTGAAAAGGAAATTCCAAAAGCACTTGCTCTAGGAGGCGTGCTGATTGCGGCATTCTACTTGTTTGCTGCCTTCGGCATGGGAGTGGCGGTACCAGCCAGTGAGCTAAGCCTGGATTCAGGGCTTATCGATAGCTTTGCGCTGCTGGTCAATCAGCCAACGACCAGCTTGGCAGTAGTGGTCATGGGAGTTTGTTTCATGTATACGATGCTGGCTAACTTGATTTCTTGGTCGCCAGGTATTAATTACGTGGCCATGTATGCGGCTCGGGATGGATCGTTGCCAAAAATGTTTGCTAGCGCTAATAAGAATGGTATGCCGAAAGGTGTTAACATCATCAATGGAGTGTTGGCGTCGGTGTTGGTTGTTATTGCTTATGTGGTGAAACAGATAAATCCAGATTTTGCCGACTACTTCTGGACTTTCTTTGCGTTGAATGTCTTTACCTTCTTGATGTCGTATGTCTTCTTGTTCCCAACATTCTTGAAGCTGCGCAAAATTGACCCAGATAAGCGGCGGCCGTTTAAGGTCAAGGGTGGCTCGTTTGTGTTGAATACACTAACTTATGTACCGTTACTATTATTAGTTGCAGCTTTAATATTCACCTGTCTGCCATACGATAGTGAAATTGGTTCGCTAAAGCCAGACTGGGCGCTGATTAGCGGTGCAGCAGTAGCAATTGCTATTGGTGAAGTTATGGCTTTTATGGCAGTAAAGCGACAAAAAGTAAATAATAAATAAAGGAGATAATCATGCAAAAAGTATGTAAATTGACACCGCGCCAAGACGGATTTCGGATGCCTGGCGAGTTTGAGGAGCATCAGGGTTGTTGGATGCTGTGGCCGGAGCGTACTGATAACTGGCGTTTGGGTGCTAAGCCAGCGCAGCGCACGTTCGTAGCGGTAGCCGAGGCAATTAGTCAGTTCGAGCCAGTTACCGTGGGTGTTAATGAGAGCCAGTATGATAATGCCCGCCAGATGCTACCAGAGCATATCCGAGTGGTTGAGATGAGTAATAATGACTCATGGATTCGTGATTGCGGCGCAACTTTTGTACGAAATGATAGCGGTGAAGTACGTGCGGTTAGTTGGGGTTTTAATGCCTGGGGCGGATTGGTTGATGGTCTGTATTTCCCTTGGGATAAAGACCAGAAAGTATCGCTTAAAATGGCAGACATGGAAGGTAAGGCAGTTTATCAATTTCACCAGTTCGTTCTTGAAGGTGGCTCAATTCATGTTGATGGTGAAGGGACGGCTTTGGTCACTGAAGAGTGTTTGCTAAGTCCAGGGCGCAACCCAGATCTAACCAAAGAACAGATCGAGGAAAATTTGAAGGAGTATCTCAACGTCGAGAAGGTAATTTGGTTGAATCGTGGTATTTATAATGATGAGACAAACGGCCATGTCGATAATATCTGCTGCTTCGCACGCCCAGGCGAGGTGATTCTAGCTTGGACAGATGACCAGAACGATCCTCAGTATGAGATTTCTGAAGAAAACCATCGGATTTTGTCGGAAACGACGGATGCACGCGGCCGTCAGCTAGTGATTCATAAGTTGCATATACCGCGTCCGGTGTTGATTACTAAAGAGGAGAGTGAAGGTGTTGATGCTGTTGAAGGAACGTTACCACGCCAAGAGGGCGACCGTTTGGCGGCATCTTACGTCAATTTCTATATCGCTAACGGCGGTATCGTTATGCCGCTATTTGATGATGAAGAGCATGATAGGGCAGCACGCGAGATGCTGGAACAAATCTTTCCGGACCGTCGAGTGGTTGGCGTGCCAACACGCGAAGTACTGCTGGGCGGTGGTAACATTCACTGTATTACGCAGCAGCAACCACGCTAAACTTAGTTAGTGATATTTACAAATAAAGACCCTCTTCTTGGTGAGAGGGTCTTATCTTTGATTAGACGTTAAATCTAAACTCAACTACATCATCTGGCTGCATGACGTAAGTTTTGCCTTCGGTGCGGATTTTGCCAGCAGCGCGAGCGTTAGCCTCCGAGCCGGCGGCGACTAAATCGTCGTAATTAACAACTTGAGCAGCGATAAAGCCCTTTTCGAAATCAGTGTGAATGACGCCGGCAGCTTGCGGCGCTGTCCAGCCTTGGTGGATTGTCCAGGCGCGGACCTCTTTCGGTCCAGCGGTTAAATAGCTTTGCAGCCCGAGTAAATCGTAGGCGGCACGAATCATCTGCGTTAGCCCGGCTTCTGGCACGTCGTAACTTTGTAAGAGTTCGAGTGTATCGCTGGGGTTAAGGCCTTTAATTTCGTCCTCAAGCTTGGCGCAGATGAATAGGCTGCGGGAGTGTGGCACGAGATTGCGCAGGCTCTGCTTCTTGTCTTCGCTAGCCAGGGTTTCTTCATTGACGTTGAACACATAAATTACTGGCTTGGCGGTCAAAAGGTGCAAATCGGCTATGTCTTTGGGGTCAACGTCGGAAATTTCGTTAATTGGCGTTCCAGAGCGCAGCTTTTCAGCGAGCGTTTCTAGGCGATTTTTGATAGTGCTAGCTTTGGGGTTGGCTTTAGCTTCTTTGGCGAGGCGAGCTAGGCGAGTTTCTAGCGTTTGCAAATCAGCCAGAATTAGTTCGGTATTGATAGTATCAATATCGCGTTTTGGATCGATAATATTCTCGACATGAACGATATCGTCGCTTTCAAAAGCGCGGACGATGTGGACAATGGCATCGCATTGACGGATGTTAGCTAAGAATTTATTGCCTAAGCCTTCGCCTTTGGAGGCGCCGGCGACTAGCCCAGCAATATCGACAAAAGTCACGGTAGCTGGGGTAATTTTCTCGGCGTGGTACATTTTGGCGAGGACGTTTAAGCGCTCATCGGGTACCGGCACGATGCCAGTATTTGGTTCGATAGTGGCAAAAGGATAATTGGCCGCCAAAATATTATTATTAGTTAAAGCATTAAAAAGCGTGGATTTGCCGACATTCGGCAAACCGACAATTCCGATAGATAAACTCATAATCCTACATTATAGCATTTAAAGGGTATTGTCTGAAAAGTAATTATCTAAAAAGCTTGCGTTTTTTACTTTGCTTATGCATAATATAAGGTATATGAAAATTCAAAAAGGGATGGGCGATTTCTTTGCACTCGACATCGGTACCAACGCGGTGCGAGTATTGCAGCTAGCTGCTTCTGGCCAGGGCAGTTGGAATCTGGTTGCATACGGATATGTGCCTGTCGATCACAAAATTACCGCGAGCGACTCGCCAGAAGCACGGCGCCGGCTCGGCGAGGCCACGATGACGGCAGTAGGCCAGTCTGGTATTCGTACTAAAAATGTGGCGATTGGCTTGCCGTCGAGTAAGACTTTCACTACGGTTATCGACGTACCAGCGATGAGCGAAGCAGAACTGCGAGCGACTATGAAATACCAAGTTGATCAGTATATTCCGATGAGCAGTGACGAGGCGAAAGTTGACTGGGCATTGCTAGGCGGTTCGCTAAAGTCGCAAAACCAAAACGAAGTATTAATCACTAGCGTGTCCAAGCAATATAGCGAAGAACGTCTGGAATTAATTGAATCGCTTGGCCTGAATGTGATAGCTGAAGAGCCAGATCCGTTAGCGATGGTGCGAGCGTTAGTACCAGCGACTGCTAGTAATTCAGCTTATATGCTGGTCGATATGGGCGAGTTATCGACAGATATCGCTTTGACTTACGGCGATACGCCGCGATTAATCAGAACGATTCCGACTGGGCTGAACTCGCTAGTTAAGGCTGTGGCTCAGAATCTGAGCGTCCAAGAGGATCAGGCTCGCCAGTTTATCCTGAAATTTGGTCTAGATCAAAGTCGCCTCGAAGGGCAAGTTTTCCGTGCTGTCGAGATGACGCTTGATAATTTTGCTTCTGAATTGTCAAAATCGATTAAATTCTTCCAGAATAGGTATGAAGATGTGGCCGTTTCTCAAGCTTTGTTATCTGGATACGGCGCGACTGTGCCGCAAATCGATTCGTATTTGGCGGGCAAGATTAATATATCAGCGGTTGCAACTAGCCCTTGGCAAAATATAAATGTCTCGCAGAGCATGCAGCAGCAACTAGCGCCGATTGCTAACGAGTTTGCTACGGCGGTTGGCCTGGCGAAACGGAGAAACTTGTCATGATTGAAGTAAACCTAATACCAGACGTTAAGCGGGAATATTTGCACGCTCAGCGGGTTCGTAATACGGTGATATCGGTATCAATGTTAGTGGCTGCAGCTGCGTCAGGTGCTGTGATTGTGTTGGGGCTTGCTTTGGGGTCGCTGCAGTTTGCTAGCGGCCAGGCTGATAACTCTATTAAAAGCAAATATAAAGAACTTAGCGATAAACCAGATATTAATGATCTTTTGACCATTCAGAATCAGCTAACTCAGATTGATATGATCAGTAGCAATCGAGGTGTTAATTCACGCATCTTTGATACTTTGAGCGCGGTTAATCCGCAGGCGCCAAACAACGTGACTATGTCAACGGTACGTTATAATGCTTCAGAGAAGACCATTACCATAGAAGGCTCAACCGCTGGCGGTTTTAATGCGGTAGACGCGCTTAAAAAAACCATTCTCAATACCAAGCTGAAATATACTAAAGATTCGGAATCTGCAGAAACGCCGCTATCTAGCTCTGTGAGAATTACCAACACCGCGTATGCCGAAGATTCTGGCGGAGAGAAGAAACTGACGTTTACTCTGACGTTTTCTTATCCCGAAGAATTGTTGTCGAACAGCGTTAAAAGCTTAGTAATCGTTTCGCCGACTGGTTCGGTAGACGTGACTGATTCAAAAAAGCACGTGCCAGATTCGCTGTTTGAGGCAAAGGCTTCAAACAAAAAGGAGGATAAATAATGGCGGAAGCAAAGAAAGATACCTCGCTAAATAAGCGTCGGCAAATTGATCGTAGCGGCCGCGTAATGTTCGGCTGGGTGGCAGGTGCGTCGGTTTTGGTTGGCTTTGCGCTGGTTATTGGCGGTTTTCTAGTACAGCGTATAGTTTTTGAGACGAAAGTTCTAGCCGAAAAGAATCAAACGACATCGACGCTCGATAGTAATATTAAGACTTATGACGGTTTGCGCGATAATATCCGCGTGTTAAACACCAATTCGGCGCTCGGCTCTGCAAAACTTAACGATAAGGAAGATCCGCTGCGTGTTATCTTGGATGCTTTGCCAGCTGACGACAACTCGCTAGCACTTGGCGCCTCTGTGCAGAATTTAGTTGGCCGAGTGCCTGGCGCTAAGCTTGAGTCTTTCCAAACAGTTTCTTCGAACGAAAATTCCTCTGACAGTAACAAAAATAACAGCTCGTCAAGCGACAACAATGCCGATAATTCTAGAAGTGTTCAACAGATAGCCTTTACGATGGAATTATCAGCTAGCAATGCGGATATACTGCGCAATGTTTTGCGTAATTTCGAGAAGTCAATTCGCGCGATTGATATTGACGAATCAACGATTGAAGCGTCAGATTCTAAGTTTACGATGTCAATTTCTGGACATGCTTATTACTTGCCAGGTAAAACAGTTCAACTTAACAAGAAGGGGATAAAGCCGTGAAGAAGAGCGATATAGCGATGATTGTACTGATTGCCGGTTTATCTATGCTAATAGCGTTTACTATTGGTAACAATATTCCTGCACTTAAGGCGCCGCGGGTTGGCGCTAGTGTTAGCACTATCGAGAAAATGAGCAGTGATGTCAAAGAACCAAGCTCGGAAGTTTTTAATTCTAATGCCATAAATCCGACAGTAGAAACAATAATTGGTTCATCTAGCTCGCCTAATTCATCTGATGCCGCAGCCAACCAGAGCCAAAACCAGGATCGTAGTCAGAATCAAAATAGGTAGGAGTCTTTCTAGTGGCGCTGATGACCGATGACATTCAGGAGAAGCTCATCAAGCTCTTGGTTGACGAGGGCTTAGTTTCTCGCGGGGTTATTGATAGAGCCACTAAGCAGTCGGCTAAAACGAACAAGCCGTTGTTGACGGTTTTGGAAGATATCGGCGAGATAGACGACGAGCTGTTGACTCATGCTATTGCTCACGTTTCGGGTGTGCCGTATGTTAATTTGACGGCTAGTGTCATTGACCAGAGTATCCTATCACTGCTGCCGAGCGATATTGCCGAGCGTTTCATGGCGGTGCCGCTAGCCGAGGTAAATAATCGTTTGGCAGTGGCGATGATTGATGCCAATAACGTCCAGGCGGTAGATTATTTAGCCAACCGTATTCAGCGGCCGCTCAAGGTTTTTATGGCATCGGAAGCGGGCGTTCGTCATGTTCTTGACCAGTATAAAACCGACTTATCAACCGTTGACGAGGCGGCGCAGGCTACCCAGGCCGAGGCTATTCAGTCGTCAAGCGATATCAAAACTATCGTCCAGGATTCGCCGATTAGCCGCGCATTAAGTACTATCCTAGAGTATGCAGTCAAGAGCCGCGCTAGTGATGTGCATATTGAACCGCTCGAAAAATCGCTGAAAATACGCTGCCGCGTCGATGGCGTACTGCGCGAGGTCATGCAGCTGCCGAAGAGTATTGAGCCGGCGCTAGTTAGCCGCATCAAAATTTTATCCAATTTGAAAATCGACGAACATCGCATTCCGCAGGACGGTCAATTTGCAGTTAATGTGGCTGGCAAGGAAGTCGATCTGCGCATTGCTGTTAGCCCGGTTGTTTGGGGCGAGCAGGTAGTGATTCGCCTGCTTGACAAAACTGGTAACACGTTCGATCTCGAGCAAATGGGCTATGTCGGTCGAGCCTTACGAATGATTCGCAAAGGCATCAAACGTCCTAACGGCATGATTCTGACAAGCGGCCCGACTGGTAGCGGTAAATCAACCAGCTTATACGCGCTGATTAAAGAGATCAAAACTGACGCGATTAACATTGTGACGCTTGAGGATCCGGTTGAGTATAAGATGGACGGTGTCAATCAGATCCAGGTTAATAATGATGTTGGTTTGACGTTTGCTAATGGTCTGCGCAGCATTTTGCGTCAAGACCCAGACGTAGTAATGGTCGGCGAGATGCGCGACAGCGAGACAGCTAATCTTGGCGTGCAGGCAGCATTGACTGGACACCTGGTGTTCTCGACGCTACACACCAATTCGGCGGCCGGAGTATTGCCGCGCTTACTCGATATGGATGTCGAGCCGTTCCTGATTGCTAGCACGGTCAACACAGTAATTGGCCAGCGGCTAGTGCGCCGCGTGTCGCCGCATCGCGATGCTTACTGGTCGAACCCGCTTGAGACGCAGATGATTCTCGATACGGTGGGGCATTTATTGCCCAAGACCAAAGAGGATGTAGCGCGCGTGTCCGAGGATTTGGGCTACAAGGACTTGCCATTAGCCAATCAACGGGCCTACGTGCTGGTCAAAGGTCGCGATACGCCAGCTACGCCGCATGGCTATAGTGGTCGGGCTGGGCTGTACGAGGTAATGGATGTAAATGAAGGTATCCAAGACCTAATTGTTCGCCGGGCCACTAGCAACGAGATTCAGCGCAAAGCAGTCGAGGATGGTATGATTACAATGCGCCAAGACGGCTACTTGAAAGCCTTGCAAGGAATTACTACACTAGAAGAAGTAAACCGCGTAACGTCGGCAGACACAGCATAAAAGGAGGGGACAATGCCAGAACAAGAATTACGGATTGAAGTTTTACTAGAGGAAGTCATCAAGCGCCGAGCTAGCGACTTGCATATTCAAGTTGGTTTGCCGCCGATGCTGCGAATTGACGGCACATTGATAGCTATTGCTGGTTTTGATGCTCTCGATGAAGCGCAAGTCGAGTCGCTAGTATTTGCGATCCTCGACGAAGATCAGCAGCAGATCCTCCTTAAGGATAAAGAGTTTGACTTTAGCTTTGCTTTCGGTACGCTCGGACGATTCCGGGTTAATGCTTTCCATGAGCGCGGTAACCTAGCAGCAGCGCTGCGCTTAATTCCAAATGAGATTAAGTCGGTGACCGAGCTCGGTATGCCACCGGTAGTGATGAACTTTGCCGATTACCCGCGCGGTTTGGTGCTGGTGACTGGGCCGACTGGCTCTGGCAAGTCGACTACTCTGGCGGCGCTGGTTGATAAGATCAACTCCGAAAAATCGCAACATATTATTACTATCGAAGACCCGATTGAGTTTACGCACAAGTCGAAAAAATCGGTAGTGGTGCAGCGCGAAGTTCATTATGACACCTATTCATTCTCGGCGGCACTGCGCTCTAGCCTGCGCCAAGACCCAGACGTGGTGCTGATCGGCGAGATGCGCGACCTCGAGACGATCTCGGCGGCGATTACCATTGCCGAGACCGGACACTTAGTGTTTGCGACGTTGCACACCAACTCGGCGGCGCAGTCGATTGACCGTATGATTGACGTCTTCCCGCCGCATCAGCAGCCGCAAATCCGCGCGCAGCTCAGTAATATTTTGATGGCAATTTGTTCGCAGCGGCTAGTGCCGGCAATCGGCGGCGGTCGGGTGGTATCGGCTGAAATTTTGATTGCTAATCCGGCTGTTCGTAATGTCATCCGCGAAGGCAAGACTCATCAGCTTGACGCGATTATTCAAACCGGTGCCGACCAAGGTATGCAGACGATGGATCGTACATTGGTGCAGTTGGTCCAAAGCGGCACGATTACTTACGATAGCGCGCGGGAATTCGCTGTTGACTTGACCGAATTTGAAAGGTTAATCAGGGGATAGTTAATGAAAAAGTTTACCTACGAAGCACGCGATAAAGCTACGGGCAACATTGTTAAATCGCTGGTTCAAGCTGAATCTGAAAGCGAAGCCGCTAAAGCGCTGACTGCTCAGGGCTATATGCCGCTATCAATCAAGGAGGAAGTCGAGGGCGGCTGGCTAGCGCGCTTTACCAACCGAATTTCTAGCAAGGATAAGATTGTTTTCTCGCGCCAGCTGGCAACATTGATTGGCGCTGGATTACCGTTGACGCAAAGCCTGCATACGGTATTTGAACAGACTGCCAACAAAAAAATGCAGGAGATTGTCCAAGAAATCATTGCCGACGTTGAAGGCGGTAAGACGTTATCTTCGGCCTTTGGCAAACATCCAGAAGTATTTAACAAAATTTTCATTGCGCTAGTTACCGCTGGCGAGGCATCAGGTACGCTTGATGATGCACTAAAGCGGATTGCCGACCAGCAAGAAAAAGATGCAGCAATGGTCAGCAAAATTCGCGGCGCTATGGTGTATCCTGGTATTGTCCTAGCAGTGATGGTTGCGGTTGGCGTATTTATGATGGTGACAATCGTGCCGCAGGTTGCTAAGTTGTACTCTGATATGAAGAAGACCTTGCCGGTTTTGACATCAATTTTAATCGGAATATCTAATTTTGTGATTAATTTTTGGTGGTTAACTTTAATTCTATTAGCGCTAGCGATCTTTTTTGCGCGGCAATATGTTCGTACCGAAGCGGGTTCGCGTTTGCTGGACAATCTGAAGCTTAATATGCCGCCGTTCAAAGGTATGTTCCGTCGTCTTTATATGGCGCGGTTTACGCGTATGGGACAGACTTTGCTAGTTACTGGCGTACCGATGCTGGATATGCTGGCTATTGCCGCTGAGGGTGTTAATAACGCTGTTGTAGCCGAAGAGATTACTAGAGCTGCTGGTAAGGTACAGAGCGGTAAAGCGCTTTCGGCTGCCTTACAGACAGAAGATTATATTTTGCCGATGGTGCCGCAGATGATCAAAATCGGCGAGCAATCGGGTAGGATTGACGAGATGATGGGCAAGACAGCGCAAGCTTACGAAGACGAGCTTGATGAGGAAATTCGAGCTATTTCAACAATGATTGAGCCGATTATGATGGTAATTCTGGCTATATTCGCTGGCGTGTTGATTGGGGCGGTATTATTCCCAATTTACAGCCTAGTCGGCAGCGTACGATAGGTCTAGACAACTGAAAAAACCTACGTTATACTGGGTACAGTTGAGCATAAGTTCAAAGGGAAAGGTGGAACTAAATTATGACAAAACAACAGATTAAAGACCGTGGTTTTACAATCATCGAGGTCGTTTTGGTGCTGGCGATTGCTGCACTGATTTTCTTGATGGTATTTATTGCGTTGCCAGCGCTGCAGGCTAGTCAGCGCGATACAGCTCGCAAGAGCGATGTTAGTATCGTATCGGCTGCGTATAATAGCGCTTTGAGCAACAACCGCGGTGGTACCGCTGTAAACCAAGATGTGCTTCGAAGGTTCGTCAATGGCGTATCGGAAAATACTAGTATTGATAATATAAACATCGCTGACTTTAGTAGTCAGATAACTGTTAACGATGCACAAATCATTGTAGTTTTAGGGGCTAGGTGTGGCACATCAAACCCTGACGGGCAGCAGGATCTAATTAGGGGTACTCGTCGTCAGTACGCTACGTTTACGCGCTTAGAGGCTGGTAATCATGCTGCGTATTGTTTAGACTCGTAAATCTGTGATATCTACAGTTTTTTGAAAAGGTTGCGCAAAAGCGTAACCTTTTTGCTATACTAGACGTATGATAGTTGTATCAATTGCTATAGTGTGCGGGGTATTCGGGCTGGTGCTTGGCAGCTTTGCCGGAGCGCAAGTCTGGCGGCTGCGAGCTCACCAACTTGTTGCTGACAAAAAGGCCGGCGAATCGTACAACAAGGCCGAATACAAAAAATTATCGCCGCTCCTGAAGGGCAAGAAGCAGCAAGACCGCTCGCGCTGCTTGAGCTGCGGGCACCAACTCGGTTTATGCGACTTGATTCCGCTAATTAGCTGGCTATCGACACGTGGTCGTTGCCGATATTGCAGTAAGCGCATCGGCTACTTTGAGCCGTTGATGGAATTATCTCTAGCGGCGGCATTTATGGTATCGTTCTTGGCCTGGCCATGGCACCTGGCGGGGTTGCAGTGGGTATTGTTTGCTGTTTGGTGTGTATCGTTGGTAGCTCTAATCATGTTAGTTGCTTACGATATCAAGTGGCGAATTCTGCCAGACTTTCTTACTGTTTCGTATGGCCTGGTCTCGCTAGTCTTTGTGGTGTTGCGTTATTTTATAGTTAATGATGTTAAATTATATAGTTTGGCAATAGCGCTAATAATTATGTCGGGTGTTTATGGCGTGCTCTACTTGCTATCGAAAGGTAAGTGGATCGGTCTAGGCGACGTGAAATTAGGTGTTGGATTGGGGTTGATATTGGCTTCGTGGCAGACGGCTTTTGTCGGGCTGTTTCTAGCTAACTTAATTGGCTGTGTCTTGGTGATTCCAGGACTTGCTAGCAAGAAACTCAAAGCTAATAGCGAGATTGCTTTTGGCCCGTTGTTGGCCTTAGGATCGTTTATTTCGTTCTTTGTTGGTGCGCGAATTATGGACTGGCTAGTGATTGCATCGTTTTTCTAGTATCAATGTGATGATGCTTATGCTAAAATAGTGATATGAATAAGTTGTCGGGAGGCTTCACAATTATCGAGGTAATGTTGTTCCTGGCTGTTTCGGGGGTGTTGGCTGCTGGTATATTGGCGACAGTCGGCGGTACTATTGGCGCTCAGCGTTATCGCGATGCTGTTGATTCGTTTGCCGATTTTATCCAAGGCCAATATGACAAAACCGTGAATGTTCAAAATGACACAGAAAATCACAATGAGTGCGGGCTTAATGCTGATAAAGACCGGATAGTCGTTAGCGATAGCAGTACAGTATTGGCAGGCACTAGCCGCGTGTGCATGATTGTTGGACGTTTTATATCGTCGGTTGATGGCGTTAACTTTACAGCACGGCCGCTGTATATAGCGACAGAAAACGAAGACCAAATGAACAAGGCTTTATTATCGCAAGGCGATTACGATTTTTTGCAGAGGGCAGCCGATAGGAGCGCGTTGTCGGCTACTAAGTCGGCGCTGTTAACCACATCAAATACTGGCCACTCTGTTGATAATTATGCGCTTAGCTGGGATACTCGAATTGATGAGAGTAAAACTGATCGAATAATCTCGATCGCCATCGTACGGTCGCCAGTCAGCGGTGTTATCCACACGTACTTTTCTAACAAGACAAGCGTTAGCGACACGATAACGGCAGGCGGGTTAAATCAGGCGAGGCTTTGCGTTGATCCTAGCGGCTGGCTAACTGGCGCGCGGTTAGGTGTGCGGATTGACCGCGATGCAGCATTAGAGAGCTCAGTACAAGTTGTCGGGGAGGGCTGCTAGATGCGTTATAGTCGCGGTGACACCATTATTGAGGTAATGTTTAGTTTTGTGGTATTCAGCTTGTTGACCGTAGGAACTTACATAGTTATGAATCGCGGTACGCAGATTGCCCAGCGTTCGCTTGAGATTACGCTTGTCCGCCAGCAACTTGACGCTCAAGTGTCCCTTATTAGATATGTTAAAGATACTAATCCTGCGCAGTGGGCGGAGTTAACTAGCAGCAAATTTTTGGTCAATAATCCACTTGATGTTGTGAGTGCCAGCTCAGATGGCTGCCCTGCGCCTGGCGGCCGTGTTGATTTAGCCACTGGCACAAATGCCTTTTTTATGTCGGTTGATCAAAAGAATGATACAGTTCTGCCGGTGCGCGTTTTGAACACGACGTATTCGTCGCCTTCAGTTTACGCTAATGTTGATTTAATTAACGCTAAAACATACGGTGTTTTTGCCCAAATTGTTCGAGCCGAGCAGAACTCAGGCGTAAATACTGCCAGGGCTTACGATGTGTATGTGAATGCTTGCTGGGATAGTGTTGGCGCGGCAGCGCCGTTAACCATAGGAACGGTGACTAGGATATATGACAAGTAATAAGAATGCAAATCAGATACAGGGCTTTACTTTAGTAGAATTGCTTTTAGCTATGACTGGAGTAGCGGTGCTGTTAGTGGCGGTAGCGACGACTACAATACAGCTGATGAACATGTATCACAAAGGTATCACGATTAAAACGATTAATTCTGCTGGCCGCGAGGTTGGCGATATGATAAAGCGTGATGGTTTGTCGGCAAAGGGCCGAGATATCGTTCAAGTGGCTCCTAGCGATAGCGGTACTGGTGGTTTGGGCCGATTGTGTTTTGGCTCGTATACTTATGTTTGGAATACGCCAGAGAACTTGAGGTCAAGGGACGCTAGTGCTGGTGTAGCTTATGATGACGATCCTAACCATAATAAAGTCGTTTTTGCCCGCGTGGCTGACCCGGACGGCTCTCTATGTAAAGCAATACGAGGGCGATATCCAACGGTAATCACCAAGGGCGCCCCGATGAATGCCGTAGAAGTGTTGGGCGATAAAGATACTGGGTTAGCGATTCACAATATTTCCTTGACCGATCTATTCGTAGATAGTAATAGCCGGGCTGGTTATACGATTGGTTATACGCTTGGTACTTATGAAGAGGACACTTATCGTAACGGTATAATTAATTCTAGCGATGCGCAGTGCTTAGCACAGTCTGAAGAGACTAATAACTATACTTTTTGCGCGATTAATCAGTTCGCGGAAACTATAATTACAGAGAGGGCATCATGACGCATTCCAAGCAATCCGGCCTAGTTTCAATTATTGTTGTAATGTTTACAGCTATATTATTAATGGTAGTGTCAACTGGCTTTATTCGCATCATGGTTCAAGAAGAATCGCGCGCTTCCAATAATAACTTGTCGCGTACCGCCTACGAATCTGCGGTGGCGGGCGTCGAAGATGGCAAGCGGGCGATTATGGCTTGCCAGCGCGGCGGCTCGGCTAGCGCTGCTTGTAAGGCGATTGCTGCTAAACGTTGCAGTACAATACAAGATGCTGGCATAATTAGTAGCATAAGTAATACTGCTATCACTATCAAGAGTGGTACTAACTTACAATACATTAGCGGACAGGCTTATACTTGTGTATTGATTGATTCGCAAACAAGCGATGTGGTGTATAGTCTCAAGGAGGGTAGCTCGCGCGTTGTGCCGCTGCGCGTCAACAAAGATACCTCTATAATTAGACTTCAATGGATGATGAAAAATGATAAGGTGTCGACAATATCGTCTGCTGATGGCGGCGACACTTTACCAAAACGCGTGGAATGGCCGGCTGATGCGCCAGCGCTATTGCGTATTCAGGCGGTTATTCCAGAGAGCACGACAGTTAACGGGCAACAAAGTTTTGATAGCTCAATTGTCTCGACTGCCTTCTTGCGTCCGTCTGGTATTCGCGCGCCGAGAAATTTGTTAGATAGTACTGCGTTTAATGCGGTGGCGCCGCAAGCGGTTCGTGCTGCTGGTAGCGCTACAAACGCGACAGCAGGCGTCTCGCCAATTACGTGTTCAGCGGAAGCTTTTGACAATCATCAATATGCTTGTTCGGCCTATGTCACATTGCCGCGCAATCTTGTTGCTGGCAATCCAATGGCTTTTTTGCGAATCACCAGTATTTATAACGACACTGATGTCAGACTATCGTTTGATAATATTGGCGATGGTACGATTAAATTTGACGGTGTGCAGCCAAAAGTCGATTCAACTGGCCGAGCCGGTGATGTATATCGTCGCGTATCTAGCCGGATTAGCTCGTCTAGCAATATCAATTATCCTGAATATGCAGTTGATATTACAGGCAGTCTTTGTAAAGACTTCTCGGTAACTAATCAAGGGGTACCTTCGGTATTAACATGCAAAGTTATTCCAGAAGAGCAGTAAAACCGTAGAGTAATAGAGATAATTGAATAAAAAATTTATTCAGTGTCGGTGTGAAATTGCTCGTAAACGTCTTTGAGATGCTGATCGGTTACATGGGTATATACTTGAGTGGTAGCGATACTGCTGTGTCCGAGCATGCTTTGTACGCTTCTAATATCGGCGCCGTTCATTAGCAAATCGGTCGCAAAGCTATGCCGCATAGTGTGCGGACTGACATGTTTGGTGATACCAGCTAGCTTAGTGTATTTTTCGATAATTCGCTGAATGCTGCGCTGCGATAGCCGCCGATAATCACCAGAAGTGCTAGTCGTGCCGCTATTGCGGCTATAGCTCAGGAACAGAGGTTGTAAAGAATCGGTTCGCGCCGATAAGTAATCCTGGACGCGTTCAGCTGCCCGTTTGCTGATAAAAACCGGGCGGTCCTTCTGTCCTTTACCGCGGACAGTAAACTCGCGGCGCTGCATATTGACGTGATCTTTATTAAGTCCAACAAGTTCCGATACGCGCAGTCCGCTAGAGAAGAGAAGCTCGAGAATGGCTCTATCGCGAAGTGCTGGCAAACTATCATCATTAGGTACTACATCAAGCATACGCTGTACCTCGTCGCTGTACAAAAAAGTGACTTGTTTGCGGTGAACTCTCGGCAATTCTATTTTGTTTGGCGCCATACTTTCGATATCGCGCTTACTTAGGTAATCCAGGAAACCTCGCAGGGCAATGAGGTGGTAATTCTGAGTAATAAGCGATAAAGTGCCGCCGCGATCTGTCTGATAGCGATTGAGCCATAAGCGATATTTTCTGACTAGCTCTGGGCGGATGTTATCAACTGTTAAGTCGAACCCAGCGAATTCTAGAAAACGCTCTAGATAGTGGCGATACGCCTCGCTAGTCTTGATCGATCGTCCGCGTTCAATTTGGAGATACTCCATGAAATCTTCAATCAGCTCTGACATATCCATAAGAATATTGTACGTCGTTAAGGGTAGATAAACAATATATCGAACAAAAAAGTTATTCAAAATATTTATTTTATAGTAAATAACTTAGATATATCTGATATAATAGCGGTAAAGCAACTGTATAAATAGGAGGTATAAATGATGGGTGATGTAGAAAAAACACTAATTGTCTTTAAGCCGGATTCGGTGCAGCGGGGCTTAGTCGGGCGTATTTTGACGCGTTTCGAGCAGGTTGGACTGAAAATAGTCGCTACTAAAATGATTGCGCCCGACAAGCAGCACTACTACCGCCACTACGAAGAAATTGGCAAAATGATCACTCGCCGCGGCAAAGAAAAGTTTGACGTTACGTTAGAAATGATGGTTCAGGGGCCGGTTATCGCGATGGTACTTGAGGGTGTTGAAGCGGTTGATCTGGTTCGCAAACTTGTCGGTGCGACAGAACCAAAAAGTGCTGCCCCTGGTACCATTCGCGGTGACTTTTCGCACATGAGCTTCCAGTATGCTGATAGCGAAGGCAAGGGAGTGCCTAATCTAATTCATGCTAGCGGTAACATCGAGGAAGCTGCAGAAGAAATATCGCATTGGTTTAGCGATGATGAGTTATATAGTTATCATCGAACTAGCGAGCGCTTTACTCGCTAGTGCTTGCGATGTTACACTAATCCCAGGGCCCCGGTAGCTCAATTGGATAGAGCAGTTCCGTCCTAAGGAAATGGTTGTAGGTTCGACTCCTGTCCGGGGTACCAGGATATTACTATGGCAGCAGAATTTGAAGGATTACACGACGGCGAGAAAGTATTGCTAGTTTTTCGACGGCACATTATTGCTATGCGGAAGGGTTTTTATTCGCTGCTAATTCCGATGACTGTCGGTGCAATACCGTTCTTGATCTGGCAGACTAATCTTGATTTGCTATGGATATTTTTTGGCGGTTTTGTGCTTGGCTTAATCTTGTTTATTTATCACTTCTTGATGTGGTTTTATACTGTGTACGCGGTGACTAACGAGCGCATTCGCCAGATTACTCAGCGCGGCTTCTTTGGCCGGGATGTTGTAGAAATAAATCTAGATAAGGTCCAAAGTATAAGCTATAATATACCTGGGTTTAGCGGCGAGGTGTTCAAATTTGGCACCATTATCATGCGTACTTACGTTGGTGATCTGGTTATTCGGCTAGTCGAGCATCCTAGCAAGATATATAATGAGCTGCAGGATGCAGTTCACGAAGCCGAACTAAGGAGACAGAAAATATATGAAGAAAATAAAGTTGAAGCGAAGTAAAAAACAACCAGCTCCAGCGGCGGGCCGTATTACTAATGAGACTATCGCTGAGCATCGCGAACAGATTTTAGCTGGCGGCCGCAGGTTTAAATACCCGATTCAATACACCAAGCATAAGCTGATTATTAATACAGTACTTATTTCGATGGCCAGTATCATTCTGCTATTAGTTGGTTGCTGGGCGGTAATGTATCCGATGCAGAATACTAGCACTATAGCTTATCGAATTTCTCGCATTGCAATGTTGCCAGTTGGCAGTGTTGACGGCGAGCCGGTTCGGTATAGCGATTATTTGGTGCAGTACCGAGCTTCTGAATATTACTTAAATAAATATGGTGAGGTTAAGGTCAACTCCAAAGACTGGTATGTTCAGCTTGACGACATTAAATATCGTTCAATGAATCTAGCTCAACAAGCAGCTTACGCTCGCAAACTGGCTAAGCGCTATAATGTTAGTATTTCGCGAAAAGATGTTAACGATTTTATTGACCAGGAACGCACGACGATTAACGGCCGCGTGTCGCAAGAAACATATGATGCGTCGATTCGTATGCTTTACGGAGAGAGCGCTGATGACTATCGGCTAATTGTTGAAAACGGGCTGCTAAAAAACAAAGTCGCCTTTGCTATGGATACAACTGCAAAAGATCAGGCTGATAAAGCCTTATCTTTACTGAAGTCTAATGGCGACTTTGCCAAAACGGTTGAAACTATCAATAAACAATCGACCGAGGGCAAGTTATCAGCTGGCAATAGCGGATCGGTTGATATTAGCAGTAAATTTAATGGACTTAGAGTTTCGGACATTTCAAAAACTCCAGTCGGCAGCCTATCCGGTATTACAAGGAGCACTAATGACGATGGTTATTATATAGTAAAAGTTGTTGCGAAAACTGACAAGAAGATAACCTTTGAATATATTCATATACCGTTGACGGCTTTTAAGTCGCAATTTGAGCAGCTAAAAAAGAGTGGTAAGATTAGCGAATATATAACCATTCCAGATAACAGCCAAACTGGCGGCGCGGTAGTTAACCAGTAGGCGTTTTTCGCTTGCACATAACTAGGTAATGATATATAATGCACACTGAATAGTTTGCGCTCGTAGTGAAGCTGGTCTATCACGCCTCCCTGTCACGGAGGAGATCGCCGGTTCGAATCCGGTCGGGCGCGCCATAGAAAGCGTCCCACGAAGTGGGGCTTTTTCTATGGTAGGATTGTTTGGCTTTTGTTATAATATAAACGTATTGCCGTCTTAGCTCAGTTGGTAGAGCGGCGCATTCGTAACGCGCAGGTCGCCGGTTCAATCCCGGCAGACGGCTCCATAGTTTATAAGTTATGAAAAGCGAAATCATTAAATCGTTATTAGGTGTTCTCAAGAATAGGACTCTTGTTCTTTTTCTCGTGGCGATGCTAATTTTAGATATAGTTTGTTCAATTGCCGTGTCTATGCAGATTACGCCCAGCGAGATTACGGTTTATTCACGTTATACTGCTTTCGGACAAGTACATTTTTACAAAGATCACTGGCAATATTTATTATTATTTTCTGGATTTTTCACGTTAGTAACTATCATCCACGGCGCGCTAATGATAAAGTTTTATCTATTGAAAAAAACAACAACTGCTAAGGCAATTGGATGGTGCGCGTTTGTTATTATGCTGATTGCTGCTATGTATGTCTTTGGCGTTTTGTCTCTAGGGCGAGCAGCATGAGCCAGCCCGATCTAGAACTTCCTCTCGGTAAGAGATCAAAGATTTATCGTTTTTTTGAGATGCTGCCAGCCTTGATTAGCTATGGCATGCTAATTTTGCTTGTAATTTTGTCTATATTCAGTCCTTTCTTGGCGGCTATTTATTTATTATTATTAGTACTAACCACATTTGTTAAGGCTATAGGCATTTCTTATAGAACTTTACTGGGCCACCGGCAACTTGTTCGGGCCGAGAAAATTGATTGGAGTGCTCGACTTGATGATCTATCGCAGGCTGCCGCGGGCAAGTCGCCCGAAATTAAAATTAATAAAAAAGATTTTGAAGCTGATGTGCATCAGCAAACTATTCTGTCTATCGAAAAAGGCGAGTTGCAGATCATAGATCCCAGAGATATTTATCATGCAGTACTAATTGCTGCTTATAACGAGTCTTACGAAGTATTGAAGCCGACGGTAGAGTCAGTAAATAATACAACATATCCGAACGAGAGGTTGATTGTATATTTGGCTTACGAAGAACGCGGCGGCGAGCAGATGGCAGAGACTGCCAGACGTCTTCGTGATGAATACGCTGGCGTATTTTGCGACTTTCGGATTATTCAACACCCTAAAGATTTGCCGGACGAGATACCGGGCAAGGGTCCAAATATTACGTATGCAGGCTATGACCTCAAGCAGTGGTGCGACAATAAAAAGATTGAATATAACCAAGTAATCGTTACAACCCTTGATAGCGATAATCGGCCTTACTCAACCTATTTTGATTATGTGGCGTATAAATATGCTGTTACCCCTAACCGCGAAAGACTATCATATCAGCCGGTGGCCTTGTATTTTGGTAATATTTGGGATGCACCAGCGCCAATGCGGGTGCTAGCAACGGGCAATTCGTTTTGGACTATTATTGGTAGTATGCGGCCGCATGCTTTGCGTAATTTTGCAGCTCATAGCCAGCCGCTTTCGGCGCTTGTGAGTATGGATTTCTGGAGTAAGCGCAGTATTGTTGAGGATGGGCATCAGTATTGGCGCAGTTATTTTTACTTTAAAGGTGATTATAGTGTTATGCCAATCCATGTTCCTGTATATCAAGATGCCGTGTTGTCAGACACATTTAAAGCAACGCTTATCAGTCAGTTTAAACAGTTGCGGCGCTGGGGGTATGGTGCTTCGGATATACCATATGTAGCAGTCAGATTATTTACGCGCCAGCGAATGGCTCCTTTTTGGGAAACATTGGCAAGATTCATACGGCTAATTGATAATCATGTTAGCTTAGCTACGATGTCAATATTGGTTGCTTTTGGCGCGTGGGTGCCATTATTAACCAATCCCGAAGCTTCCAGAAATATTTCTGCGCATGCTCTGCCGCTAATAGTTAGCCACATTCAACAGGTAGCAGTTATCGGAATATTTATTACGATTTTACTGATGCTGAAGATGCTGCCTCCTCGTCCAGAACGCTATAAGCGTTCGCGAACCGTTTTTATGGTTTTGCAATGGTTTCTGATGCCTGTTACATCAATCTGTTATAGTTCTGTAGCATCAATGGCAGCGCAGACGCATTTGTTGTTAGGTAAATATCTTGAGAAATTTGACGTAACCGACAAGGCAACACTATCGTCGCGTGCTAAAACAAAGGCCAAGAAGGACGCTCTCAAGAAAGCTAGACGTAAATCAAAATTATAAAATTATTATTAAGTTTTAAGCTAAATAAAAATGGGTGACAGGTGAGTTTACATTAAAAACAAATTATTATAGTAAACGAAAGATTAGTCTTTTAGCTGAGACTACCAACACTGATCGCGAGACACTGAATTACTTTACGTGATTACAATACCAAGCGAAGCAGTTCAGCTTGTTGTATTATTTGAGCTCGTAGTAAATGGTATAGCGGCTTAGCCGAGATTGCTTTTTATATGTTGTAGATTTTGTTTTGGTATGTTGTTTAGCCATGCTTTTATATTAGCATAAGTATTATTTTTTGTCAAATTCGATAATCTACGAAAATATATCACCAGACGCATAGAAATGTTGATTAGACACCGAATAACGACGTGGAAAACTTTTAGTATTTGTGCATAAAATATTATGCAAAATAAAAAACTTGCCGTCTAAATTACGGCAAGTTACATGATTGCTCTGGTGGGCAATAGAGGATTCGAACCTCTCACCTCTTCAACGTCAATGAAGCGCTCTAGCCAAATGAGCTAATCGCCCAGCTGCACTTAATGGTAGCAGAAATCAATACGTATTGCAATATGACAGAATAGCCAGTAATATACTAAGTAGATGTTGACGGAGTCTAACCACCTCTTGAGTCTCGTGTTGGCGGTTGCGGCGCACGTAAAAAGTCGGAGCAAGAGTAATAGCCAAGGTGGAACCTCCCGTTTTTGGGACCGAGGCACGCGCGTAAAAACGCTTGCGTGCTTTTATATTTTCTAAAAAGGAGGTTCATTATGAACGAACAGCAACTACAATCAATGCGGCACAGTCTAGCGCATATTATGGCGCAGGCGGTGCAGCATTTATGGCCGCAGGCTAAATTCGGTGTTGGGCCAGCTATTGATAATGGTTTTTACTACGATATTGATCTTGGTGATGTAAAAATATCGGAGGATGATTTTAGCCGAATCGAGAAAGAAATGCGAAGTATTATTGCACGCGATCTGCCGTTTACTCGTCAAGATGTGCCGGTTGATGAGGCGATAACTTGGGCGAAAGAAAACGATCAGCCTTACAAAATTGAATTGCTTAACGACTTGAAACGGTCAGGTACGACAATAGCGAAAGACCTAGCGGGCCAGAAGCTTGGTTCTGCCAGCGATGATGAAAGCAAGGTTGACACTGTATCATTGTACTCGCAGGGTGATTATACTGATTTATGTCGTGGCGGTCACGTTGAAAGCACTGGCAAGGTTGGAGCTTTCAAGTTAATGCGCGTTGCTGGCGCGTATTGGCGCGGTAATGAGAACAACCCGCAGATGCAGCGTTTGTACGGTGTCGCTTTTGCGACTCAAGCTGAACTGGACGGTTACTTGGATATGCTAGAAGAGGCAAAGAAGCGCGATCATCGTAAGCTCGGCAAAGAACTCGATCTTTATACTATGTCACCGCTTGTTGGTATCGGCTTGCCGTTGTTTACACCGCGCGGTACGGTTCTGCGCGAAAAGGCAGCGCAGTTATCAAACGAGCTGCGCCAAAAATACGGTTTTACGAAAGTTTGGACACCGCATATCACCAAGAAGGATTTATACGAAGCATCAGGACATTGGGCGAAATTTGGCGACGAACTTTTTTTGGTGACCAGCCAAGAGACTAGCGACAAGATGGCGCTCAAGCCGATGAACTGTCCGCATCATACTCAAATTTTTGCCTCGCAGCCGCGCAGTTATCGCGAGATGCCGATACGTTATTTAGAAACAACGACCGACTACCGTGACGAGAAAACCGGTGAACTAGGCGGCTTGAGCCGCGTGCGTTCGTTAACTCAGGACGATAGCCACGTCTTTTGCCGGCCTGACCAAATTGAACAAGAAATTAATAATTTGCTAGCTTGCGCGCAAGAATTGTACGATATTGTTGGCATGAAATTACGCGTGCGATTAAGTTACCGCGACGATGGCGAAGGTTATTTGGGCGAGTTAGAATTGTGGCAATCAGCCCAATCGCAACTCAAAGCTGCAGTTGTCGCTAAAGGTCTTGACTATTTTGAACAGGAAGGCGAAGCAGCTTTCTATGGGCCAAAAATAGACTTCATGGCGACCGATGCGATTGGACGAGAGCATCAGGTTGCGACAGTGCAGTTAGACTTTGTTCAGCCTGAACGTTTTGGTCTTGAATACATAAATGAGTCTGGCGATTCGGAACGTCCAGTAATGATTCACAGCGCATTGCTTGGTTCAATTGAACGCTTTTTGAGCGTATTCATTGAGCATACAGCTGGCTGGTTTCCATTCTGGATTGCACCTGAACAGGTTCGTATTCTTACAGTCAATGATACAGTAAATGACTATGTTGATGAAATTACATCAGTGCTAAAAACAGAGGTATTGATGCGTCCTATAAAATACAACGAAGTAAGATTCACAGCAGATACGCGTAATGAGTCGTTAGGCAAAAAAATCCGTGAGGCAACTGTTGTAAAAATTCCAGTACAAATTATAGTTGGTCCAAAGGATAAGGCCGCACGTGTCGTTAGCGTTCGTACTCGCGCGGGCGAGGAGCAAGTTTCTATTGATCAACTAGCTGAATACATTCAGAGCATTCAATAATGAAAAAGTTAGCTGCCGCTGTTGAGCGCGATAATAAATTGCTAGCAGCAGCCGACGTAACAGATTTGCCGCTAGTCGTTATTGTTGGTCCGACTGCTAGCGGCAAAACTGAGCTAGCGATTCGGATCGCTAAAAAATTTAACGGCGAGGTCATCTCGGCTGACTCGCGAGCAATTTATCGCGGACTCGATATCGGTACAGCTAAACCTACGTCTGAAGAACAACAAGGGATACCGCATTGGGGTATTGACATAGTCGATCCAGGAGAGAGGTTTACGGCAGCAAATTTTAAGGTGTATGCTCAGCAAAAGATTAGCGAAATTCGTTCACGCGGGCATCTGCCGATTATAGCTGGCGGTACTGGTTTGTATATCGATAGCGTACTGTACGATTTTAAATTTACGGCATGTTCAAACAATCTTGATGAACGGCGTAAACTTGAGAATAAATCGTTAGAGCAGCTTATATATCATTGCGAAAAAAACAACATTAAATTGCCAAAAAATATAAAAAATAAGCGACATATTATTAACGCTATTCTACACGGGGGGGAAGATCCTCTCAAAAATGATAAAATAATTAGCAATACTATACTAGTAGGTATAGCGACAGACAGAGATATCCTAAGAAGCAGAATTGAAGAGCGGGCAAAAAATATTGTAGGTAATACAACAATAAATGAAGCTATACGCGCGGCAGAGAAGTGGGGCTGGTACAACGAGGCAATGACTGGGAATGTCTATCCGCTTATCAAACAATATCTAGATGGCACAATTAACGAGATTGAACTTGAGCGAAAACTTTGTGTGCTAGATTGGCGGTTGGCTAAACGCCAGCTTACTTGGCTGAGGCGGAATAAGGATATTAAATGGTTTAGCATTGATGAAGCATGGATCTACATCGTGAACAATCTAGATAAGAGCTCTTAGATATGATACTCTTATACTAAAGGGTTTACGGTATGATTGACGCATTATTTGGTTCAAAAACGAGGGTAAAACTTCTGCATCTCTTTCTTAACAATCCTGGAAAGTCGTTTTATGTTCGCGAGATTACGCGGTTGATTGGCGAACAGATAAATTCTGTGCGCAGAGAGCTATCTAATATGCTTGATGCTGGCGTGCTGCTGAGTAATACAAACGATAATAAATTATATTACGAGATTAACCGCTCTTACATTCACTACAAACCGCTCAAAGAGATTTTTACTAATAATGATGTTAGCAAACAAAAACCAAAAAGATTTTCAAAACAATCTGCTAGTAGCGAGACAGACGATTGGCGAATTGCTCTGGCGGCTTTGCCTAAAGCAAAAATTGTGATAGCAGCAGGCGTATTGGTTCGCGGTTCAGCGAGCAAGGTTGATTTATTGATCGTCGGTAATGTCGAATCTAAACGTGTAGCGGATGTAGTAAACGGAATAGAAATAAAAGTTGGTAGGCAGCTAACGTTTAGTAGAATGCTGTACGACGAATTCTATTATCGCTTGAGCGTGCACGATAGGTTCATTAATGATATATTATCAAGCAGACACGAAGTTGTAGTAGATAGTGAAAATATTCTGCAGCGATAGAAATGAAGGAGGAAAAAAAGTGTTTGACATAGAATACAAAGGCGGAAACACGATTGTACTTTCGGGTAAAAAGACTACTATTATTACAGATCCGAAATTGTCGTTGATCGGACTAAAAGATGCCAAAACTACCGGTTGCGTTGAACTTGCTACCGAGGATCGCTTCGCTGTTAAGGCGGATGGCGCAAAGCTCGTAGTTAATGGTCCTGGCGAATACGAAATAGGAGATTTTGTTATAAAAGGAATTGCTGCTGTTCGACATCTTGATAGCGGTAGCAATGAAAAACTAGATACAATTTATCGGGTAGAATGCGGTAATGTTGCTATAGGTGTTATTGGTAACATCGAACCAAAATTAAACGATGATCAATTAGAAAATCTTGGAGTGATAGACATCCTAATAGTTCCGGTCGGTGGATCTGGCTATACGCTTGACGCCACGAGCGCCGTGGCTCTGGTCCGTACTATTAGCCCGAAGGTTGTCGTGCCGATACATTATGCTGATAGCGGTATATCTTACGAAGTGCCACAGGACTCGGCCGAAGTTTTTGTTAAAGAAATGGGTGCGCCTGTCGAAAATGTATCTAAACTAAAAGTAAAGAATGACTCCTCGCTACCAACGGTATTAACGACGTATATATTGTCGCGAACGAGATAATATAGTCTAAGGTTAAATAATAAAATCCCCCTGTTGTAGGGGGATTTTACTTTGTGGCTTAGGCTGAAGCTATGATACCTTTTTTCTTGAGTGTGCGTATAGCCTTTGTTGAAAGTACCATGGTGATTTTTTTACCATTAACAACGAAAGTCTTTCTTTGAAGGTTGGGTTTGAACACTCGCTTGTTGCGCTGCAGAGAAAAACTTACTTTGTTTCCGAACTGCTTGCCTTTGCCAGTCAGCTCACATCGTGCTGCCATTGTAGATTCCACTTCTTAATTACTGTTATTATCAATCTGTTCTAGTATACTCTGGTTTTGATTCTTCGTCAAGAGCTGGTACAATAATAGATTAGATGGATATTCTGTATATAATTATTGTTTTGGTGGTGATATTTGTGTCGATGACGTTGCATGAATTAGCTCACGGCTTGGTGGCAAATAGTTTGGGTGATCGAACTGCTTATGATTTTGGCAGATTAACTTTGAATCCGATAAAACATATAGACCCGTATATGACTATATTACTGCCGATGATAATAATTATCACAAACATGACGACTGGGGCTAGCGTGCCAATCTTTGGTGGTGCAAAACCAGTGCCTTTTAACCCAAGCAACATAAAGTATGGTGAGATTGGAGTGGCATTGGTAGCTATAAGCGGTCCGTTAGTGAACTTCTTTTTAGCGTTTGTAGCGTACGCAATACTTGTAGTCTCTAAGGCCGAGGTAGGTTCTTTGCTGAATTCTGTATTAACGGCTTTTACAATGGTGAATTTAGGGTTTTTTGCTTTCAATATAATTCCGATACCACCATTGGATGGATCGCGGGTACTGTATGCGCTTGCTCCTGATTTTGTGAGGAGTATTTTCGATACTATAGAGAGATATGGTGTTTTATTAATTTTCGCCATAGTTATGGTTGGTGGTTCGTTAATGGTTACTTATATGAACTTTATAATCGTAAACATACTAAAAGGATTCTCTATCGTTTTTGGCGGGTAGTCGTGGTACAATATAATTAGCCTCTTAGGCGTCAGCGTATATGATTTTCCTAACAAATCATTGATAGGGATCTTAACAGCGGTATTCTCGTGGGAATATTGTGAGAGAACCCACCTTGCAATAAGCGGGGAATATCAGTCGCTAGCCTGGAGGCTTTTTGTGATATAATTACGCTAGGCTATCGGGTAATCGCTGGTTCTTTACAGAACAAGAGGAAAGTCCGGGCAGCGTAGGACATGGCAGTCGCTAACGGCGACCAGAGGTAACTCTAGGGAAAGTGCCACAGAAACGATACCGCTATCTCAAATCTGCTTAATGTACGATGGACTGATAGTAAGGGTGAAAAGAGCGGTGTAAGAGACCGTAGCCGACTATGGTGACATAGAAGGAGGGTAAACCCTGCCAGCTGCAAGGTGTATTATCGTATAAGTTGTTCGCTTGATAATACTAACATCCGCTTGAGCTGTACAGCAATGTACAGCCTAGATAGATGATTACCGATAACAGAACCCGGCTTATAGATAGCCTAATAAAAGACCGCTAGTTGATCTCGCGGTCTTTTATTAGGCTTAAGTTCTAAGTAGAAGAAGATTTTTTATTGCTTTATTGCTTCTTTGACAATCTCAGAAAAAGCTTCCGGCTCGTTGACGGCTAGGTCAGCGAGGACCTTACGGTTGATTTCAACGTTGGTCGCGCGAAGACCTGCTATCAATTTACCGTAGGTTGTGCCATTTTGGCGGGCAGCTGCATTGATACGAGTAATCCACAGGCTGCGCAGATCGCGCTTTTTGTTGCGGCGGTCGCGATATGCGTACTGCAAGGCGCGAATCACGGCTTGCTTAGCTAAGCGAAAGCTGCGGGTACGGTTATGCTGCATTCCCTTGGCTAATTTTAAGGTCTTCTTGTGTTTCGCCGAAGCGGCGACTCCTCGTTTGACTCGCATATATTAGACTCCCAATGCTCGCTTAACGTTTTTTGCTATGCCGCCTTTAATAATAGCGCTGGTATTAATATTTCGCTTGCGTGACTTGCTTTTTTTGGATAGCATGTGGTTCCCGAATGCGCGGCGACGGGTAAGTTTGCCGGTACTGGTTAGCTTTATGCGCTTAGCAGTGCCCTTGTGGGTCTTCATTTTTGGCATTATTTACTCCTTATTACTATGCTGAGATTTCTCCCAGCCATCGTTGGTTTTTGCTCGAGCGTAGCTTCGTCTTTTAGCTGTTCCATCATCTTGTCTATCAAGTCATAACCTAAGTTTTTATGGGCTATTTCTCGACCGCGGAAGAAAATAAGGATTTTTACTTTATGTCCGTCCGACAAGAAAGCGCGTATTTTGCGCAGCTTGATCTCTAGATCGTTACTACCGATTTTCAAACCAAATCGCATTTGCTTTAGCTCGTTGGCTTTATTATTGCGCCGTGCTTTTTGCTGCTCCTTCATCTTCTGATATTGATATTTTCCCCAATCAACAATCTTAGCTACAGGAGGGTTAGCTTTAGGCGATATTTCTACTAAATCAACGCCTGCTTTTTGTGCAATATCTAGAGCTTCTCTTAAAGACATAACGCCAAGCTGCTTACCATCAGCCCCGATCACGCGAAGCTCATTGCTGCGGATAGCGTTATTTATGCGAGTTGAATTATTAATCGTAGTTCTCCTTTAGAACAGTTGTTTTACTGAGTCTATACTCGCTGTACATGGTAACAAATTACCGATAATAAATCAAGCTCGTTATCGGTATTGGAGAGCTTCTGCGATATGTGCAGCTTGTATTTTGGTGCTATTGTCTAGATCTGCAATAGTGCGGGCGACACGGATGATTTTGAAGTAGCTACGCGGACTCAAGCTCAGTTTATCCGAAGCCTGCGACAACATATTTTTTGATTTCTCATCAAGTTTAGCAAACGTATTTATTTCTCTATTTGTTAAGTTACTGTTGTATTTATCGCTACAATTGTATCTTATCGATTGGATATTGAGGGCACTCTGAATCAAGTTTGATGCAGTTTTATGTTGTTTACGAGACAACGAATTATACGAAGACAATGTACTGTTCGGTACGCGCGAGACGTGTACGACTAAATCAATTCTATCCATAAGCGGACCCGATAGCTTGCGTTGATAATTTGCTATTTGCGCTGGAGTGCAGGAGCATTCCTTGGTTTGGTCGCCAAAATACCCGCAAGGACAAGGGTTCATGGTAGCAACTAGCATAAAGTTGGCGGGGTAGGTGGCGCGCATACGCGATCTGGTAATAGTGACTTTCTTGTCTTCCAGGGGTTGTCTCAGGGCTTCAATAGACGAATGCGAAAACTCAGGTATTTCATCTAAGTAAAGTACTCCTAGGTGCGCTAGGCTAATCTCGCCAGGTTTCGGGCTTGATCCGCCGCCGATAAGCGATGTCTGGCTGGCTGTGTGATGTGGGGAACGAAACGGACGCTGACGGATAATAGATTCTGTCGAGGAGCCCTCTATGCTGTATATTTTTGTAGCCGCCAACATTTCTTCAGGCGAGAGCGGAGGTAGTAGGTTGGGTAGGGTTTTTGCTAGCATTGATTTTCCGGATCCCGGAGGTCCGGATAACAATATATTATGATGTCCTGCCGCTGCGATTATGAGGGCGCGTTTTGCTTGTTCTTGACCGGCCACTTCATCGAGCAGGGTTTGTTTGTTGGGCTCGCTTTCTTCTGAATAAATGTGCGGACAAACAGCATCCTTGGTGATGGTTTTTTCTTTCTTTAAGTGCAGGTAAAGCTGCTTGATATTATCTACAGGTATGATATTTATGCCGCCTACGAGAGACGCTTGGTTGGCGTTATTAGAGGGTAAGTATATAGTATTAATACCAGATTTTTTTGCGGTTTCGGCGATATTGATAGCGCCGCTAGTGGGGCGGATGTCTCCGTTGAGCGCTAGCTCGCCAGCGAATATAGAATTTGCAACATCCTGTTCGCGGAGTTGTCCGGCTGATAATAAGATAGACAAGGCGATAGGTAGATCATAATGTGTACCTTCCTTTGGAATTTCGGCAGGCGCAAGGTTGATAGTGATACGTTTAGTTGGGTATTCTAGGCCAGAATTGACGATGGCGCTGCGGACTCGTTCTTTAGATTCGTCGATTGATTTATTACCGAGACCAACTATGCGTATGCTAGGCAGCCCATTTGATATGTCACTTTCTACTTCTACGATACTGCCATCGTATCCAACGGGTGAAACCGTAAGGATTTTAGCGGTTGATGCCATGACCATATAGTTAAAAGTTAATCATACTATACGGATGATGTAAATAAGTGATATAATATCAAGAGTAACGTGGGGCTGATATAGCGTTCGACGTAGAGAATTTAACAGGTTGTTTTGCGTACCGACTTCTGACGTTATCAGAATTAATAGTTGCAAAATTTGCAAACAAAGCGAAGGCGTTTGTTGCATCATTGATGCCACGGCAGACAGCCTTTGCGCTAGCTGCGTAATATTACTGGCAGCCGCATCCGCCTAGACTCTTGCTATAGGCTAGGTGTGTCATATCTAGCAAGATCGGTTAATTGATATTTCTGCTATATCATTAATTAAGATTTTAAGCAGATCGCTAGTTCGTATGTTTGTCTAGCTTTGAGCGGATAAGCGATTATTTAACGAGTTAGACTATGTGCGTAGACAAACAACAGGTTACTCTGCGGACCCGGGGGCAGTACCCGGCAGCTCCACCACATCGTTTGTTGTAGAGCCTTTCGGGCTCTTTTTGATTTATGCGATAAAAAAGAATGACTACCTGCGAGTAGTAGTCATTCTAATGGTTGTGGAGTTTTCTGAAGTGTTTATTTCTGGTTCCTGTATAATTTTTTTATTCAGGAACTATCTCTATAGTAATGTGAAAATCTGCTTGTGTCAATGTTTTTTAGCAAGATTGCTAGGTAAAAAATACCACACTAGACAACGGGATAATTGGAGTAAATAAATGTGTTTTATGCCTTGAAACGATACGCTAGATGTGTCGATTTGTAATTCTGTAAAATATCAAGTTAGCAACTAACGACTAAATGTAGAAAGGGCTGTTTCTGGTGAATAGCTTAATAGAATTATCACCAGAAATTTTATCGTAAGGTGCAGGGAAAACTAACGCGCCCAAATGTTAGCGATTGGCTAAGGAAGCTCAGGTCAAGCTCTTCCGGCTTCACAGACAAGTTCTGGAAGGCGATACTGAAACTGACGGTGACTATTTTTTGGCAGACGAAGTTTGACGGCTAGATATCAATCATTGGCGCTATTAGCCCAATAGATATTACGTATTTGCGTGTAAGTTGTGTTGTGTCTATTAAAAGGATTCTTATGAATTAAGTTGTTGAATTTTTGTTTTTGCAGCTAAAGTATATTGTTGCTTGCATGTGCATAGCTCGACATGCTGGGTTGTCTCTGATTCTGGTTCGTTGCTGGGTTGTTTTGCTGTACATACGGTACATACGGTACATTGCAGGACAGATTATATAGTAGACTTTTTCATCGCGTGGACACCAGCTTTTTATAATATTAATATAATTTCTGCCATGCTGTATGTATAGTTGTCGCATTTCGGATGCCATAAAATGTAATGAAGATTTTGCTTGGTTTTATATAAACGTTAATTATATAAAGGATCTTTGAATACAAATAGTGCAATGAATTTTAATGAAAAATAGTTTGTATAAATGTATCGTAGTTAGCTGTTTGTTTATAAGTTGAATTCGCAGTGTAGAGCCTGATGTAGTGTTGTATTTTTTAAATTTTATACGATCTAAAGTCTATTTGTTGTAATAAATAATTAATAATAACTTGATAAAATAGCTATCATTGTAATTACTACACTGTAGATAAAAACGCAACATTACAATAATAACAGAGGTACGTATAATAAAATAGTGAGCTGTAGTATAAATAACAATGTTTATATTACGATAGACGTTGACTTTTTATCATTGGTTTGCTATAGTGTGAGTAAGCTTTTAGAAAAACAAAAAAAGCAAAACGATACTAACAAAATAAGCCTCCACAACAATAATCGACGGAAACTAGGTGGCGCCAAATAATTGTGGTTCCACCTAAGCTCCGCCTATTAAACAAAAAGGCGTTGAGCGCGCGATATGTGCGCGCATTACACACCTGATTAATCCTTGAGATTGCGATGTCAGTGACCATCAGGTGTGTGGTGCAGGTCCGCGCGATCGCAAGTCTTTTGCTCGCTAAGTGCGAGCGGTCAATCGGGCAAAAAGCAGTTGTTGCAGCGACCCTAATAGTTGTTTACAAAGGTGCTTCGTTATATTGCGACGCTGCTTTTGCCTCCTAGGTGTTATTATTTAAATCATGTATAAACGCTTAATTGCATTTTTGATGTTTTTGTCGTTAGTGGTGTTGCTAGCGATAACGCAGACGACCGCGCCGTCCAAAGTTGGTCCGGCTATTGTAGTTGTTGTGTTTGTATTAATATATATTTTTCTTACTTGCACATTGACTCTCTTGCTTCTATTCATAAACAAGATTGTGAGTAAGTATAAATCTGAGCCGTCTAAGCGGAGTGCTGATGACATGTATATCTTAATGTATGGTGCAGTGTTGGCGTTGGCGCCGACTGTGATTGTTGCTATGCAATCAATAGGACAAATTCAGGCAGGTACGTATGTATTAATTACGCTCTTTGTATTGTTGGCTCTTTTGTATGTTCGGCATCAGAAGCGTGTGAAGTGAGGACTGAGGACTGAGGCCTAGAAAAATTGTAAACGCATATGGTATAATTTACTTAATATGGAACCGGGTATAAGAGAACAAGTTCCTGTGCAGAGAGAGGTGCTGCCGCAGAATAGTTACGAGACACCTACTTTTGGCATAGATGGCGGTAATCTTGAGAAGCAAAATACTTCTAGAGAGGTGATGAATGCTGCTTCTGCAGAGGCTGTTGCTAATGCGGTTCCTCAAATAGTGCTACCTCAGCCAATTCCTATAGTTCAGCCAACCGTGGATCCTGGCGCTGCTCAGTCTACGACATCTGGTGACACCGCGGCGCTGATAGCTAATGATGATGACCTTATTGAAAAGGAGTGGGTTGATAAAGCTAAGAAAATTATCGCAGAGACCAAAGACGACCCGTATCGTCGCGAGGTTGAGATCGGCAAGCTTCAGATAGAATATATAAGGAAACGCTACGGGCGCGAAATAGGGAAAGTAGAGGATTAGGCAGTGTCTGGCGGCGGGATAGGCACTCTTGTAACATTGTTTGCAATAGCTTTGGTGATCGGGCTAGGATCTTTCGTTGTGTTTATGGTCTATCGTAATACTCTTCGTGAGGCGAAGAACTATGAGCGCGGGCTTAAGATGGTGCCGATATTAATTCATCTACCGCCAGCTAGTGATGATATTGTTAGCGACGGGCGTGATAAACGAGATCTGACGGAAGAAGTGTTGTCGCAAGCTCAGGTTATGTACAATATTATATCCAGTACTGCCACTAAAGGTTTTAAGAGTAAGATTTATGGGCAGAGGCATTTGTCGTTTGAAATAGTGGCTCGCGATGGCTTGGTGTTCTATTATGCTGTTGTACCTACGGTACTCACCGAGGTAGTTCGCCAGGCAATTGCAGCAGCCTACCCATCGGCTCGGCTAGAAGAGGTGTCGGAGCATACTGTTTTTAGCAAGGTTGGTAAGATGAGCGGTACGATTGGTGGCGAGTTTACTCTGAGGAAGAGCTTTGCTTATCCTATTGCAACATACATGGAATCTAAACGTGATGCATCGCGCGCATTGCTGAATGCTTTATCAGCAGCGACTCGCGAAGATGGTATAGGTATCCAAATATTAATTCGTCCAGCTAATGAGCGGTGGGCCAAGTCGGCAGTTTCTGTCTCTGAAAAAATCATAGAAGACAAAGACAAAAAAAAGACCGGATTTTCGGTGTTCTTCTCGCCGAGCGAAATTATGGAGTCTCTATGGAAGCCGCCAGAGAGCGACGACAAAAAGCCAGAGGACAAAAAGCCGCTTAACTCTGTCGAACAGGCGACCGTTGATGCTATCCAAGAAAAAACCCGTTATCCGGGGTACGAGGTACTGATACGGGCTGTTGTTTCGTCTAATACAGCAGCCCGTTCTCAGGTAATATTGAAAAATATTGTCGCAGCATTTGCATTATTTGACTCGCCGACGTTTAACGGATTTAAATTCACGTTAGCAAAAAACATTGAAGAACTAACTTCGTCTTATATTTTTCGTTTCTTCCCGCAGCAGGTTAATAAAAATATATTAAATAGCGTAGAGCTGGCGACAATTTTTCATTTGCCAGATCAGAATAGTATTCCAAGCTCGCAAGTCAAGCGCCAGATGAGTAAGCAAGTCGATGGACCGACGCAGGTGATGGAGACTGGTTTGCTGTTAGGATACAACGAATTTCGCGGTGTTAAGAAGCCGATTAGGCTCAGTGATAAAGACCGCCGTCGCCATATACATATTATTGGACAGACGGGTGTTGGTAAATCAGTTTTGCAGGAAAATCTAGCTTACCAAGATATGCTGGATGGGCGGGGTTTTGCCCTGGTTGATCCGCACGGGGACCTTGCGGAGCATTTGCTAGAAAAGGTGCCAAAGGAGCGCGTTGAAGACATTATTTATTTCAACCCAAGCGATATGGACAATCCGATTGGTCTAAATATGTTTGAGTTTGACCACCCAGACCAAAAAGACTTTTTGGTGCAAGAGGCTATCGGTATGCTTTATGGTTTGTATGACCCAGGACACACTGGTATCGTTGGTCCGCGGTTGGAGCATATATTCCGCAACTGCGCGCTGTTATTAATGAGCGATCCAGCGGGCGGTACTTTTGTCGATATACCGAAGCTCTTGGTTGATGATAGTTTCAGAAATAACAAGCTGAAATATGTTACCGACCAGCAGGTGTTAGATTTTTGGACAAAGGAGTTTCCGGCATCGCAGCGATCAAGCGAGGCAGGCGAGGTTATCAGCTGGGTTATTGCTAAATTTGGTCCGTTTATTAGCAATGATGCTATGCGTAATATTATTGGCCAGACAAAAAGCGGCTTTGATTTTCAAGACATCATGAATAATAACAAGATTTTGCTGGTGAACTTATCGAAAGGTAAATTAGGCGATCTTAATTCTAAATTGCTTGGTATTGTCTTTGTGATGAAGTTTCAGGCTGCAGCGATGGCGCGGGCCAAGATTCCAGAGGATGAGCGCAAAGATTTTACGCTGTATGTTGATGAGTTTCAGAACTTTGCGACTGATAGCTTCGAGACTATTTTGAGCGAGGCTCGCAAGTATCGATTGAGCTTGGTATTAGCTAACCAGTTCATGACGCAGTTGAAGGAAGAACTGCGCGAGGCTATTCTCGGTAACGTTGGTACAACTATCACCGGCCGGATTGGTATAACCGACGCAGAAATTATGGTTAAGCGCTATACACCAGTATTTGATGCAGAAGATTTGACGAAATTGCCAAACTTTGAATCTGTCTGTGTCGCCCAGATTGAAGGTGTGCCGTCTGCGCCGTTTAGTATGGCATGGATTCCCCCGATGGGCCACCAAAATGCTCAGTTGGGCGATGCTTTGCGTAGACTGTCGGCTGCAAAATACGGACATCCGCGGGCTCAGGTTGAGCGTGAGATAGCGGCGCGTACTAGCATGAATCAATCTTCTGGAAATAATAAACAGTTGAAAAATACGGCTGGAGCCGCTGCTAACACTCCTAATAAAATAGCACCGAGTAGTAGTTCATCTTTTTTGGATGAATGGTTAGCGAAACGCAAGCAAGTAACCGGCAGAAATAGCACTACGCCGCGTCCAGTATCTTCGCCGCTACCAGCTAATACTAAACCGCCGATGTCTTCGACTGGCAGTGTGGCGGCTGCTGGACCCGCTCAACCTCAAAATTATACTGACGCTTATTCTCGTGCCTCTAGCAGTACCTTGCCAGCTCAGCCGCAGCTACAACAGCTTCCGCAGCAGCCGTCTCGAAATAATCCAATAAATTTGGCACAGTCACAGCTTGGTACAGTACCGCCAGCAGTTACTGTACCGCCGCAAGTTGGTGAGTCTCCTAATGTTAATTCTGCCACGCAAAGTGTTAATTTGCCGACAGAGCCAATTGCAGATAATGGTCCGATTTCGGCGCCACAACAGCCTGCTAGTAATACTCTAAATATGCGCGACAGCGACAATAGCGGCGAAGTTTCGATAAAATTACGTTAGTTGGCAAAAGTTACTTGGATTTACCGAATATTAGGATGCGAATGTAATCGTAAATCAAGCCGATAACCCACCCTAAGACGAAGGTGGCAATGGTCTCTGTGCCAGATAGCGAATATCCGAAGTGCTTAGCGACTAAATATATACCAGCTGTAAGGATAAAAGCTGCAGCTGACCCTGACAATATGGCATTAGGACGTGCTACAGTATTACCAATCACTTCGCTGCTTTTCTCGACGGCGGGGTTATGAATAACTTTACTGAAAGTTCTGCTGGCAGGTGACATTTCGGATTGAATCTCGGTCATAGTCTTGTCGAAGACGGCTTTGCGCTCTTGTTTAGAGGTAGGGCCGCGGCGTTTCTTCTCTGGACTGACTTCGTTAGTTTTTATTTTGTTTTCTTTACGTTCTTGGGCGATTTCTCTAGCTTGGTTTAAGGCTTCATGGCGTGCTTTCTTCAGTTGTTCCTGAGAGGCTTCAGAGCTAGCTTCTTTCTCTGTTTTATTTTTGGCGTTAATATTCTCTTGAGCTTTCCGATGGATTACTTCAGAACTAGTGTACTGCTCTTCATGCTTATCGCTAAGTGATGGTATTTTTTCATTATTCATTGATAGCTACCTCATCTTTGTTTATATAATCTTATAGTTTATATAGTGCCTGAGTTAAAATCTCGACGGATTAAGCGGACTTCCTTTTTCAGCTGACGCGATCGTGCGTAGAAGAATGCGACAACAGCGAAGGTGATTCCAGCAAATAGCATGTTTTCGCCAGGTCCGGTGTGTGGAAGTTGAGCAACAGTTTGTTCAATTGCTTGCTTTTGTGCCGGACAGTCTACATTAATGGTTACGGAATTGCCGAAAGTATTGGTCATCTTGCAATCGTATGAATTAGGGTTGCCGGTGCCAGTGGCTTTTGGTGAGATCGTGCTTTGGAGCTTCACGCTGAATACGCGAGTTTGAGTTTCACCAGGCTTTAGCGTGACTTTTGGCCATACCAATAGAGTTTCTGTGTCTTGGCTGCCAGAAGTATCCTTAGTCAAAGTAGCTCCTCCTTTGTTTTCTAGCGAAGCATATTGGAGGACGTCGGCGAGATTCTCGGTGATGGTGTAATCGGTAGCTTTCAATCCTTTGTTGGTAACAGTAATTTTGTAAATAATTTGATCGGACACCTTGGCGGTAGTTGTCGAAGCATCGGCGTTGCCTTGCGAGGTGTTTTGGGCGGTTTTTGTTTGAATGATATCTTCTTTACACTTAGCATCTTTTATCCACAAAGTTGTGTCGCCTGGGCATGGTTGACAGTTAGGGTCTGTGGCAAGCAAAGCAGGATTTTGTGGACACTTAGCTGGCTCTACAATTTGAAATTCTTTGGTGCAGCTATCACTGGTACGGTCGCCTAGAGATGTTTTCAGGATAGCTTTAACCGTATATTTACCAGCTATAGTTTCTTTGTCGGTGACAGTTCGAGTCTTGCTTTCGATGGTTTTTAATTGTTTACCATCTCGATAGACAACAAATCTATAACCGGTAATTGAAGCGCCATTGCTGGTGTTGCCGGAGGCGGTGTATTGGTAAGTATTCTTGTTGTTAACGATCGCTAGCGACGAACACACTGCGACAGGGTCAGCTTTGCACCTCGGGTCGTTCGCGGGCAGGTTAGTCTTGCCGGGGACAGTACACATCGGAGTGTAGCAATTTGGATAGGTCCCTGATTGTCCAGGAGGGCAAGCGGGAGCTGGCGGGACGGTTAGTGTAATTAGGTTACCGCAGCTGCGCATAATTCCGAACCACATTCCTGTCTTTGATGAACGAGCTACGTAGGCTGAATAAGCGCCTGAATTACCCCAAAGCCGCTGCGGTCTGTAATAAAACGTTCGCGTACCACCGCCAGTTTTTACGGTGTAGCCGCCTTCACCTTGGCTTGCGCCGAATACAGGCTTCATACCCCAAGAATATAAGCCTTCGTTGCTTCTGTGATACTCCAAATTATTACCAGCTTGGTCAATATCGCTGCGAGAAATGCCGACGGCATCGTAGAGGTCGCGGATATTGTTGACGTTGCTGTCATAGGTGCTTAGTAAGGCTTGCTTGCTCCATACGCCGCCATAAACCATATCAGTAGCGTCGGCAGCGGTAGCTGGCTCTGGTGCCTGAAATACGGCAAAAAACTGTACAACGAGCGCAAAAGCTGTAAAAATAAGTCCTAATCTGCGCACCGATTCTTCTTTGCGTAACCGTTTTGCATAAAAACCTAATTGTCCGACTAATGCGGGGCTAAAGGCGAGATTTGATACTAGCTTTCTAAACATTTTGCTTACCTTTTTGTGTTATTTTGAGATATATTTCCCTCTCTTTTATAATATCATACTTATGGCAACCGCAGCAATACCTTGAATGAACAATTTTTTTTATGGTATAATGTGGGTATTAATAGACAAGCTGAGCGACTGTAAATAGGGAGTGATTTCGTTATGAGTAAACAAAAAAATGATGGTTCGTATGATAGTTCGCAGATCCAAGTTCTTGAAGGTCTCGAGCCAGTACGCAAACGTCCAGGAATGTATATTGGCAGCACGGGATATGATGGTATACACCATTTAATTAAAGAAATCGCCGACAACTCGGTAGACGAAGCTATAGCTGGTTATGGGTCGCGAGTTGATGTGAGATTGTTAGCGGACGGCGGCGTGACAGTAATTGATAATGGTCGTGGTATTCCAGTAGATAAGCACCCTAAGACTGGCATTAGTACGCTTGAGACAGTCCTGACTGTGCTGCATGCTGGCGGTAAATTCGGCGGCGGCGGCTACAAGGTGTCAAGCGGTTTGCATGGTGTTGGTTCTAGTGTGGTTAACGCTCTATCTACTAAGCTGATTGCTGAAGTTGTTAGAGGCGGTATGCTATATCGTATTGAATTTTCTCGCGGTAAAACTGTGGTACCGCTCAAGAAAATAGGAAAAACTGATCGGCCGGATGGCACCTGTATCACGTTCTATCCAGATGCTGAAATCTTTAAGGAGACAATTAAATTTGATTATAAATGGGTGGTAAATTATTTACGCCATCAGGCATATCTAACTAAAGGTGTTTATAACTCTGTTTATGATGAGCGTACTCACGAGCGCCAGGCATTCTACTTCGAGGGTGGTATCAAGAGCTATGTCAAGAATTTGAATAAGGGTAAAGATGTGCTTGGCGATGAGATATTCTATGTCGATAAGCAAGTCAGCGATTCGGTTGTTGAAATAGCAGTACAATACAACGATTCCTACATCGAAACCGTTAAACCGTTTGCAAATAACGTTTTGACACCGGATGGCGGTACACATTTGGTTGGCTTTAGGTCAGCGCTTACCAGGGTGATCAATGATTATGCTCGTAAAAATAACTTGCTCAAAGAAAAAGAAGATAACTTGACTGGCGATGATATCCGCGAGGGCCTGACGGCGGTGATATTGGTAAAATTGCCAGATCCGCAGTTTGAGGGCCAGACTAAAAATAAACTAGGTAATCCAGAGGTGCGTCGCTATGTCGAGCAAGTAATGAACGAATATTTCGCATATTATCTAGAGGAAAATCCAGCTATTGCTAAAAAAATTATCAATAAAGCCTTGTTGGCGGCGCGAGCACGCAAGGCAGCGCGGGCAGCGCGGGATAATGTAATTCGCAAAGGAGCGCTTGACGGTGCTAGTTTGCCTGGCAAATTAGCTGATTGTTCTAGTAAAGATCCGTCGGAATGCGAATTGTATATAGTTGAGGGAGATTCGGCTGGCGGTTCAGCAAAAACTGGCCGCGATAGCCGTACGCAGGCGATTTTGCCTCTGCGCGGTAAAGTGCTCAATACCGAGCGGGCTCGCTTAGACAAAATGTATGCCAATCGAGAGATCTTGAGCTTGATCAAAGGGGTAGGTGTAGGTATTGGCGATGCTTTTGATATTCGCGGATTGCGCTATCATAGAATTATCATCATGACTGATGCCGATGTCGATGGCAGCCACATCGCGACTCTGCTGATGACGTTTTTCTTCCGCTATATGCGGCCAGTTGTGGAGGGTGGGCACATATATCTAGCTAAACCGCCACTGTTTAAGCTGAAATTATCCCAAAGCAAACAAGAGTATTTATATAATGAGGAGGCGCTTGAAGCGCGGTACGATGAGCTAATTGCGGCACGCAAAGAGAAAGGTGTTCAGATTGATTTAAACGATTCGCGGGCAAAACAAGCTGGCCTGAGCGAGTCGGCCCTACAACGCTATAAGGGTCTCGGTGAAATGGATGCTAGTCAACTCTGGGAAACGACTATGAACCCGGAGAATCGAGTGCTGGTACAGGTTAAGCTCGAGGATGCTGAGCGCGCTGATGCTATCTTTACGAAGTTAATGGGCGATGATGTCGAAGTGCGCAAGAATTTTATTCAAGCTAATGCTAATAAAGTCAGTCTTGATGAGCTAGATGTGTAAATGGACGAGAAGAAGGATAGGAATATGAAACCAGAGTCAAAAAAACCAGTCGAAGGCGAGATTATTGAGCAGACTAACGACGTTAGCCATTCAAAGTCTGTCGAAATCCGAACAGTAGAAGATGTTATGGAGGATAGCTTTATACGGTATTCGATGTCGGTCATCGTTGACCGTGCCTTACCGGACGTACGCGATGGTATGAAGCCAGTTCATCGCCGTATTGTGTACGTAATGGATAAAATGGGTATCGGGCCGACAGCTAAGACCGTGAAAAGTGCGCAGATTGTCGGTGAAGTGATGGGTAAATACCATCCGCACGGCGACAGTTCGATTTATGATGCGATGGTACGTATGGCCCAAGATTGGGTGGAACGCTATCCGTTGGTTCAGGGCCAAGGTAACTTTGGTTCAATGGACGGCGACCCGCCGGCAGCTATGCGTTATACCGAAGCAAAGATGACTCGGGTGTCAGAGTCGCTTTTGGCAGATATTGATAAAGAGACGGTTGATTTTCGCGATACATATGATTCTACGCGCCAAGAACCGATTGTTTTGCCTGCTAAATTGCCGAATTTACTATTGAATGGGCAAGTTGGTATTGCTGTTGGTATGGCAACTAATATTCCGACGCATAATCTAGGCGAGGTGGTTGATGCAACGGTTACGCTGATTGATAATCCGGAAGCAACGCTTGATGACCTCATGAAGTACATCAAGGGGCCAGATTTCCCAACTGGCGCGGTGGTTTATGGTGGCGCGCCGATGCGCCAAGCTTATGCGACCGGCCGCGGCAGTGTGACGATACGGGCGGTGGCAAACATTGAAGAAACCAAACGCGGCCGTCATCAAATTATAGTTTCTGAGATGCCTTATGGCGTGAATAAAGCGACGCTTATCGAGAAAATTGCCGATTTAGTACACGAGAAAAAAATTACGGCGATTAGTGCTTTGCGTGATGAGTCGGCTCGTGGTAATGTGCGGGTGGTCATTGAGCTCAAAAAAGACTCTTATCCGAAGAAAGTACTTAACCAATTATACAAATTGACGGCGTTACAGACTAACTTCCATTACAATATGCTAGCTTTGGTGCCGAGTACTGACGATGCGACACGTCTGCAGCCGCGCGTTTTGGGTTTGCATGATATTCTGAATGAGTTTATCAAACATCGCCGCCAAGTGGTACGCCGCCGCACAGAGTACGAGCTACGCAAGGCTAAGGAGCGAGCGCATATCCTGGAAGGTTACAAAATTGCACTGGACAATATCGACGAGGTAATTAGAATCATCCGGGCTAGCAAGACGCAAGATGAAGCCGAAAAGGCGCTCATCGAAAAGTTCTCGCTGAGCGTTATCCAGGCCAAGGCGATTCTGGCAATGCAATTGCGCCGACTGACGGGTCTAGAACGCGAAGCTATCGAGAATGAGCTAGCTGAGTTAATGAAAAAGATCGCGTATTTTGAAAAAGTTTTGGCTGACGAAAACGAAATCCTTCGCATCATCAAAGAGGAGTTGCTAGAAATTAAAGATAAATATGGCGATGACCGTTGTAGTAAAATTATCAACACCGAAGTCGGTAAGTTTAGCGATGAAGAACTAATCCCAGAAGAGGATACTGTTGTACTGTTGACAACGGAAAATTACATCAAGCGCACCTTGGCCAGCGATTATCGCCGTCAAAACCGCGGCGGCAAGGGTAAACGCGGTATGACCACTAAAGAAGAAGACGTTATTGATCAGCTAGTACCAGCTGGAACACATGATTGGCTGTTGTTTTTCACGAACAGGGGTAGAGTGTTTCGTCTGAAGGCCTACGAGGTGCCGGCAGCTAGCTTAGCGGCGAAGGGAGTAGCGGCGGTCAATTTATTGCAGCTGCAGCCAGAGGAAAAAATTACTTCAATTATCAATCTAGCTAAAGATGTAAATGTTGATGAAGGCTATCTATTTATGGCGACAACCAAGGGTACAGTCAAGAAGACAGCGATTGCTGACTATTCAAATATTCGCACCAATGGTTTAATTGCTATTAATTTGGATGAAGGCGATGAGTTGCGTTGGATCAAGCAAACTACTGGCAAGAACGATGTGATTATCTCGACTTCGGCTGGGCAAGCGGTTCGCTTTAGCGAGGAGGAGTGCCGTCCGATGGGACGTGCTGCTCGCGGTGTGCGTGGTGTGCGACTACGAACGGACGATAGTGTTGTAGGTATGGATATTGTAACTTCAGCTGATCAAAAATTGCTAGTGATGAGCGCAAATGGGTTCGGCAAAGTAACCAAGGTAGCTAATTTCCCGAGTCACCGCCGCGGCGGCGTCGGTGTGAAGGCTGCTGTTGTTACGGCAAAAACTGGTCCGATAGTTGCTGTTCAAACGCTTGAGAAGGATGCGATTGAGGCAATTATGATTAGTCAAAATGGACAGACTATCCGGGTGTCGCTTGACGATATTCCAGCGCTTGGCCGTACTACTCAGGGTGTTCGAGTGATGCGTATTAATGACGGAGATACAGTTTCATCAATGGGGATTATACGTGATACAGACGAAGGAGAAAAATAGCGGATGGTAGTATCCCCGTATATAATAGCTTTTGCTGTTGGTTGGGCTATGGCGCAGTGCGGTAAGTATGTCGTTGCTGCTATTAAGATGCGTACCTTGAAAGTGTTTGATCATCTGTACATATCAGGAAATATGCCAAGCGCTCATAGTGCTACGATGATGTCGCTAGTATCGATTATTGGTTTGAAAGACGGAGTCGGCAGTGGTTTATTTGGTTTGGCATTAGCTCTAGCGGCGATTGTGATGTACGACGCATTGATGGTGCGGCGATCTGTTGGCGAGCAGGGCGAGGCTATCAAGCAAGTTATTGATATCTCGAAATTTGATGTGTCAAAGCCGCGTAGTGCTAAGGGACATACCCCTTTGGAAGTGGTAGTCGGTGCTGTAATTGGCTTGCTAGCGGGTATCGTTGTATTTTTAGCTACAAAAAATTAGCGATAAGGTGTTGACTTGATTAGGTTAGAGCGCTACAATAGTGAACAGTCTGGTTGCGAGAGGTAAACTTACAAATTGCATCTTAGCAGTCAGGTTAAGTAATTTAACAATTTGATTGTGCAATTATCATCGTCAGTCTATTTTTGAGTAGACGCTTCAAATGAAGCATTTTTATGGAGAGTTTGATCCTGGCTCAGGATGAACGCTGGCGGCGTGCCTAACACATGCAAGTCGAGCGGCAGCGCGAGTAGTTTACTACTTGGCGGCGAGCGGCGAACGGCTGAGTAACGCGTGGGAATTTGCCCCAAAGTGAGGAATAACTGCCCGAAAGGGTGGCTAATGCCGCATATGATCTTCGGATTAAAGGATTTATCCGCTTTGGGAGAAGCCCGCGTCGGATTAGGTAGTTGGTGAGGTAATGGCTCACCAAGCCGACGATCCGTAGCTGGTCTGAGAGGATGACCAGCCAGACTGGAACTGAGACACGGTCCAGACTCCTACGGGAGGCAGCAGTGAGGAATCTTCCACAATGGGCGAAAGCCTGATGGAGCAACGCCGCGTGCAGGATGAAGGCCTTCGGGTTGTAAACTGCTTTTATAAGTGAGGAATATGACGGTAACTTATGAATAAGGATCGGCTAACTACGTGCCAGCAGCCGCGGTCATACGTAGGATCCGAGCGTTATCCGGAGTGACTGGGCGTAAAGAGTTGCGTAGGCGGTTTGTTAAGCGAATAGTGAAACCTGGTGGCTCAACCATACAGACTATTATTCGAACTGGCAAACTCGAGAGTGGTAGAGGTCACTGGAATTTCTTGTGTAGGAGTGAAATCCGTAGATATAAGAAGGAACACCAATGGCGTAGGCAGGTTACTGGGCCATTTCTGACGCTAAGGCACGAAAGCGTGGGGAGCGAACCGGATTAGATACCCGGGTAGTCCACGCCGTAAACGATGGATACTAGCTGTTGGAGGTATCGACCCCTTCAGTAGCGAAGCTAACGCGTTAAGTATCCCGCCTGTGGAGTACGGCCGCAAGGCTAAAACATAAAGGAATTGACGGGGACCCGCACAAGCGGTGGATCGTGTTCTTTAATTCGATGATAAACGAAGAACCTTACCAGGGCTTGACATCCAGGGAATTTTTGGGAAACCAATTTGTGCCTTTTGGAACCCTGTGACAGGTGATGCATGGCCGTCGTCAGCTCGTGTCGTGAGATGTTTGGTTAAGTCCATCAACGAGCGCAACCCTTGTCAGTAGTTGTATTTTTCTACTGAGACTGCCCCGGTAACGGGGAGGAAGGAGGGGATGATGTCAGGTCAGTATTTCCCTTACGTCCTGGGCTAGAAACGTGATACAATGGCTAGTACAATGCGCAGCGAAGCCGCGAGGTGAAGCAAATCGCATCAAAGCTAGTCCCAGTTCGGATTGTAGGCTGAAACTCGCCTGCATGAAGTCGGAATCGCTAGTAATCGCAGATCAGCATGCTGCGGTGAATACGTTCCCGGGTCTTGTACACACCGCCCGTCAAACCATGAAAGTGACCAACACCCGAAGTCCGATTCGTCGGCCTAAGGTGGGGGGCATGATTGGGGTTAAGTCGTAACAAGGTATCCGTACCGGAAGGTGCGGATGGATTACCTCCTTTCTAGGGAGAGCTATGCCAAAGGCTCGAGAAATCAGCCTTTGAAGCTAGGTCGGTCTTTTCGAAAGTTTTAGTAAATTTCGCTTTCGGATTCAGCCCTTAGGGGCAAGGCTAAAATTTACCACAGATTGAGATAGATTGCACAATCAAGTTGTTAAGCCATGTATGACCCCTGTTAGCAGGGGTCTTTTGGTTTCTCGGTGATATAAATGCTGTATACTTAAGATTAAGACCATGGCTGTACAAAAGAAGAGTATTATAGTAATCGCGATTATTAGCACTTTAGCTATATCAATTGCCGTTTTGGCGTCGAGGATGCGACCGAGCAGCGTAACTAAAGACACTCAAGCTAGTAACGCCAAGTCAGAAATAGCGAATGAATCCAAAAAAGATCAGCCGGATCATAATGCAAGGAAAGAGTCTCAGACAAGCAACAACCAAGCTTCACAGGCAAATTCGCCAAAAGAAGAAGTAGAGAAATTATATGGCATTCCTATTGGCAAGAGGAATAAATTAAACGTGACGACACAAATTCAGCAGCGTTGGAACTTTTGCGCGCCAGCTACAGTAAGTATGATGCTAGCTTCAAGAGGCAAAATTGTAGATCAATTTACGCTTGCTAGAGAGATGGGAACCTATGAACCTTTTGGTACGCATAATCGAGATGCTATAAGAATACTTAACAAACATATGTTCGGTTATGAGTTTCCTCAAACTAATCAAGCTGGCTATCGGATTGAAACGGTGAGGGAAATTAATAGCGCATCAATTGAACTATTTAAACAGAGGATCATAAAGAATACTCAAGACGGATATCCAATGTATTATACTTTTAATCCTGGCAAAATATACCCTGGAATAGCAAACGCTGAACATAATGTTGCTGGCGCGGGCTATATTGCTACGCCAGACAATAAAGATATTGCGCTGGTTTATTATGTAGATCCGTACTATAAATTTCAGGATCTGATTTATGGTGGTTTAAAAGTTGTTACTCCAGAAGAGTTGTTGAACGCGATGGTCGGCGTGAGCGAACCTGATTATGCATGGTGATAGAACAAAATGCGCAATTAATTAGCCGCTAAGCACAAAGCTTGCTAGCGATAGCAAGCAGAGCCGCTAAATGCAGATTACGTTTACGCTCGCTATTCTCGCGATATGCCGCTGAAGAATAAACTGAAGAATAATTTTAGCAAAAGTGTATGCAGGTTAAGCATAACGACGAATCCTAACGCGCAGCCTATTAGTCCGCATAAACGGTAGCGTTCGTAGCTGCCGACGCCGCTGCCAAAGTTGTCAGCAATTTGTTGATACCAGACTGTCAAGGCAGCGCCGCAGATTAGAATTATTATGCCGATAAGAAATGAAAACCAACTAAATTCGTATACCATACCTAATATTATACACTTGATAATCGCGTAATCATAGTGTAAAATGTACACAGTTAATGGTTTGTTAACAATTTAATGGGGATATAGCTCAGTTGATTAGAGCACCTGCTTTGCAAGCAGGGGGTCCAGGGTTTGAGTCCCTGTATCTCCACCATTATAAGTATGGGGTGGACTGGGCTTTTGGTCCAGGACACTCCACCAAAATATGGGCGATTAGCTCAGCTGGTTAGAGCGCGTCACTGATAATGACGAGGTCGGAGGTTCAAGTCCCTCATCGCCCACCATTTATGATGATCTGTTTGATCATATGGGCGCTTAGCTCAGTTGGCTAGAGCATCTCGTTTACACCGAGAGGGTCGGGGGTTCGAGTCCCTCGCCGCCCACCATTAGACTTGCCAGTAGGCAAGTTTTTTATTTTGTGTAATTTTTTTAAATTCGGTATTGTAATTGGACGGGATAGCTGCTATAATCAGATGTCAGTTAGCTGATGTTCAGTAATGAACCAATGGCAAAGATCGACGGCATATGTGCGAGGTTGTGGTCGAAAAAACATCAATTTTGCTTGCATGACAGTGTAGACAAATCAGTCTGGCAGTGTTATGATGAGTAAAGTCTAATCCACCACGTCTTGAACGCAGACGAGTGTCATCAACTTCTAGTTGATGCGACGAAATGTGCGTTCAAGTTTATAGAAACGAGACGGACGCAGGTTACTTAACAATTCAGTGATGTAAAAGAAAGATTGACGGCAAGTGATTGCATAGCAGTTGCGGATATACCGGCCAAATAATAGCGAGCTATTCATTTAGCAGGGTAGATTATCGTTTGCGGATAGCAATTACTAGTTAAGTCAATGCATAAAAAGGTACTCAAGGGCACTAAATGGATGCCTAGACGTATATTACCGATGAAGGACGTGGAAGACTGCGATAAGCT
>CAURZF010000002.1:0-119517 GCA_963529335.1 uncultured Candidatus Saccharibacteria bacterium
AAATATCTACCGTATCGCGTAGCGACGTCAATATATTGATGGTGGTTAATCCAGCTAAACATTCGATTCTACTGGTAAATACGCCGCGCGATTATTATGTGCAACTGCACGGTACGACTGGCTTGCGAGACAAGTTGACACATGCCGGGGTGTACGGCGTTGATATGTCGGTGAAGACATTGGAGGATTTGTATAGCATTAATATTCAGCACTATGTTCGCATCAATTTCACTTCTCTGGTAACTCTGATCGACGCTATTGGTCCAATTGAAGCTTATTCGGACTACGATTTTAAATCTTATCATAAGGGGTATAATACACTGAACAGCAAGCAGGCTCTGGAGTTTTCGCGTGAACGTTACAGCTTCCAGGAAGGCGATCGCCAGCGCGGGTGCAACCAACAGCACGTTATCGAGGCGATTATCGCCAAGTTGTCGCGTACCGAAAACGCCGTGAAATTACCGCAGATTGTCGATACTATCCGCAACTCCATCGAGACGGATTTATCCGAACAGTCGATCAAGGCGATCATCCGCAAACAGCTTGACGATATTCATCCATGGAAAGTCGAATCGACTAACGTCGACGGCGCAGGTGCCATGGAGCCAACTTACAGCTACAGCGGTACGCCGCTTTACGTGATGATTCCGTCCAATGAATCGGTTGATGCTGCCAAAGCGAAGATTTCGGCATACTTACAACAATAACTAATACCACTTTACTTTCTGCAGTAGGCTGCTTATTGCAACAATGTGCAATAGGCTATTTCACAGCAGATTCTGGTTTGATAGCCCTTTTCATACAGCTAACGATAACTTTGCGCGTGCGCTGGCGGATGGCGTGAGTGGCGGTAGTTAATGAGTGTAGTGTAATTTGTTGGTTCTTTTCGGCAATATGCTTGAGATTTTTCTCTACGATGAACGGGTCTAGTTTGCCGTAAATAATGTCGGTGTCGATACGTGTTTCGGCCAATTTACGACTAGCGTTTTGGCTGATAATACCAGCTAACAGCGTATCGCGAAAGGCGCTAAAATTATCCTGAGTCAGCTGCGTTTCTGAGAAGCCAGCTAGTCCCAACTTAGAGTATAAATCGTAGCCCGCCACTACCACCTTGGGTGTTTTTAACGCTTGGCGATAGATTTCACGTAGTAGATTGTCCTGGCGTAATCGCGCCGCGCCCGTCTGAGAGCTATCACGGTAAATCGGTGGCGCCACCAAGATGCAGCGCTTAACAATACCCTTATACATACTAGCGAACTCAATCGCCACCAGCGAGCCAAACGAATGTCCGATCAGCACTACCGGACCGCTCAAGCCATTTGTCAAGCAGGTAGCCAGCAGGTGGCGGGCTTGTTCGCGGGCACTATACATCCGCCGTGTTTGTGCCAGATAAGAATCGCCGTGGCCCAACAAATCAACTACGATATAGTTGCAATTATCTGGTACGTTCTCAATAAAAGGTTGCCACAACTCACCAGTATCCGCCAGACCGTGAACAAAGACATAAGTCACCGCGAATGGCCGCCGCAAACGTTTATAACGGACGCGCAATCGATAGGGAACATGCAGCATCTTGTGCAGGATTTGATCGCGGAACTTACGCTTGGCCGCCATCAACGCCTACTTGTCTAATTCTTTCAAGCGAGCAATTCGCGCCTCGGTCGACGGGTGAGTCGAGAAGAGAGTTTGCAAGCCGCCCAGCGAGAACATATTCGAAAACATCAGATGAGCCGAAGCTTCTTGGCTCGGCGATGGTGCAATCGGCGGTACGCTAGCTTTCCAGTTTTCTAGCTTCATCAGCGCCGACGCTAAATCATCGCCAGTGCCGAGAATACTGTGGCTATACTGATCGGCTGCATACTCGCGGCTGCGCGATACTGCCATCTGGATCAACATCGCAGCGATAGGCGCCAAAATTAACGAGGCAATCATCGCAAAGACATTACCGCCGTCATCGTCGTCCGACGATCCGCCGAACAGGAAAGCCAGCTGCGCCAGATAACTAATCGCACCCACCAGCGTCGCGGCGATGGTCGAGATTAGCATGTCGCGATGTTTGACATGACCTAATTCGTGCGCCAAAACCGCCCGCAGTTCATTCTCATCCAGAATGTCCATGATACCAGTCGTCACCGCTACGGCAGTATGCTGCGGCGAGCGGCCTGTCGCGAAGGCATTAGGAATCGGCGTCTCGACGTAATAAAGTTTTGGCATCGGCAAATTCGCTTGGGCTGTTAACTCGCGGACGATACGCTCGACCTGCGGGTAACGATTGCCCAGCGGTTGGGCACCTTGCATCTTGATTACCAGCGACGAACTGAAAAAATACATGAAAAAGTTAGACACCGCCGCTAATCCTAGCGCCATCAACATACCTTGCTGGCCACCAAACGCATAGCCAACCATCATGAACAGCCCTGTCAGAATTGCCATAAGTAGGGTAGTTTTGAAAATCTGCTTCATATCTGCAGCTTATTATAGCAAATTGCCTTAAAGCTATCTTAAAGAACGTACCAGAGGGTTGCAGCAAAACGGCTTGTCGATATATACTAATCATAAGCAACTCTAAATTAGGGGGCATCACGTCTAACTATATTAATCGGTTTTGGCATCACCGCGCCAGCGAAGCAATTATGCTCGTCCTCGCTGTTATAGCTGGATTGTTTGCTTGGTCTATTGGCGGTGGAAGAACACCAGACAGTCCTTTGTACGTGTCTATGCTACCGGGCTCGTTAGCCGCGATTGCTTTCGTGGTTACTTTGGTATCATATTTTGTTGTTAAGCGAAACTTTTACCAATCGCTGCTAATTAATTATATCTTGTTGACTGCAACGGGCTGGCTGCTAGTCTTTGCCTCTAGCAATCAAGGAGCGCCGCATTTGGCGCTATTTGCAGTAGTCGTCGCTGTCGGGCCATTACTCGGGACTTACGGTCTCTTGACGGCTGTCATCGCCGCTGCGGCCGCGGTGGCAGAGCGTTTTATTATTGAGCAGACACCCTTGGGATCATTAGCAGCATTGGCTATGATGCTATTTACACCCTTACTAGCTGCAAGTTTACTGTGGCTGCGCCGACACCAATCTGTTGGCGCTAGTGAACCAATCCGCGAGAGTTTAGCTACCGTGGCTGGCCCTCAAGCTTCTGACATTGTTATCAGCGCTATCGGCGACGGGGTAGTAGCCGTCGATGCGAAGGGTATCATCACCTTGATCAATCCAGCAGCCCAGCAGCTAGTTGGCTGGGGTAATCAAGACGCCATCGGCTTGTCATATAAATCAGTCATCAGGCTAATGGACCAGGACAATAATACCATCAAAGACAACGATAACGGTGACATCATTGCTCGCGTCCTCAACACCAACAACCCGCTCAAAACTGACGATTTCAAGATCAAGACCCAATCTGACAAAAATTTTATGGCTAGCATTTCAGTTAAGCCAATTAGCAACAAACATAACGACGGCGCAGTGATCGTCTTTCGCGACATCACCGCCGAGCGCAGCGACGAGCGCCAGCGCGCCGAATTCATCAGCACCGCTAGCCACGAGATGCGTACGCCAGTTGCTAGCATTGAGGGTTATCTCGGCCTAGCACTTAACCCGCAAACCGCCACCATCGACACGCGCGCTCGCGGTTATATTACCAAAGCGCATCAATCAGCCGAGCACTTGGGCCGGCTTTTTCAAGATTTGCTCGACATTAGTAAAGCCGATGATCACCGCCTCAGCAACAATCCAAAAATCGTTAATGTCATCGACTTCATCAAAGATATCGCCGACGGATTAACGCCGAAGGCTGAAGAAAAAGGCTTAAGTGTCAATTTCGTACCATCGACTAGCGATGTTTCTAGCAAGGAGGTCCAGAACCGCCGAATCAACCCGATTTTATATGCTAATGTTGATAACGACCACCTCCGCGAAATCGTCCAAAACTTGATTGAAAATGCTATCAAGTACACGCCGTCGGGCAGTATCACCGTTGACGTAACTAGCAACAACGACCAGGTGACGATTAGCGTCGCCGACACCGGCATCGGCATCCCGCCAGAGGACGTTGGCCATCTCTTCCAGAAGTTCTACCGCGTCGATAACAGCGACACCCGTCAGATAGGCGGTACTGGACTGGGCTTATACTTGTGCCGGCGACTAGCCGAGACTATCGGCGGACGATTGTGGGTTGAAAGTGAGTACCAGCATGGCAGTACATTTTTCTTGGCTATTCCACGAGTTGATCATGTTGCTGCCACTTTTCTAAATGATAACAGCGAAACCGAAAATAACACCAGCATTGATAAGTTGTCAGCCGAAGATATGCTAGCTAGCAATGCGCCAGAAATTCTAGCGGTTGCGCCAGCGGCTGCCGAGTTTGAGCAAACGCCGCTCGACACACCAACACCAACACCAACAGCTCCGACCCAGACCTTCACCGACACCAGCTTACTCAACTATTCGCCGCCGCCAGCACCCAAATCGAACGATTTAACCCAAAACGCGGCCAATACAACCAAGCAATTTACCAACACGCCGCTTAGCGATATTGAGGCCGCACCCGACAAATACGCCGAACAATTGCGCAACGAAATCAGATTAAACGTCCCGCCACGGCGAAATTAAAACTATAGGGTATAGCATTTTTAAACCATAACCGTTAAAATAGGGGTAAGATGACAAAAATATTACTAGTAGAAGACGACAAAAGCCTCAGCGAGATTTATAGCGTACGGCTGCGCGCCGAGGGCTACGACATATTATCTGCCAGCGACGGCGAACAAGCCTTGGCGCTTGCTATCAAAGAAGTGCCCGACCTAATAATTAGCGACGTTATGATGCCGAATATTAGCGGCTTCGACATGCTGGATATCCTACGCAGCACCACCGAGACACGCGGTATTCACGTCATTATGATGACCGCTCTGTCAAGCGATGAGCAACGCCAACGCGGCATGGCGCTAGGCGCCGACCGCTATCTAGTCAAGTCGCAAGTCGGCATCGAGGACGTCGTTCGCACCGTCCACGAAGTTCTCGGCGACGCCTCAGTACCAGCCGACACACCAGCGCCTCTTGTCAACGAGCCAAAACGAGCTACTATCGAGCCTGGTCCTAGTGCTAGGGCGACGGAACCAGCGCCAGTTAACAATTCTCCAGAAAAAACTGAAAGCGATAACATTAAAGCAAATGAACTAAATCCAAACCCCGAAGTTCCAGGGGTCCCAGCTTCTAGTTCTAATCCAGCGACCAACTCGACCGCTCCAACACCAGCTAACCCAGCGCCGACCGATACGGCGGCAGCTACCGTTACAACGATGCCTGCCAGCACTACTGCAACGACAACTCCAACCGCCCCTCAACCAGCGCAGCCAGAACCAGCAGCTAGTCCCGCAGCTCCATCGGCACAGCAACCAAATCCGCTAGTTGCCGCACCGCACGAAACTCCAGCAGCTAGCGCGCCTGCCGCCGTCACTAATATCCCAGTTACTACTCCGGTTAATCCAGTACTCAGCCAAGCTGCGCCCGCAGCTACTTTGCCGCCGCCAGCTAGCGCGGCAACTGCACCGAGAACTAGCACTTTGCCACAACCAATCGCGCCGTTTTCAACTAACCGGCCAGGTTCGTCAGGCCGAGTGATCCAGCCAATCACCCCAACTGATCAAGAACCAATTGATTACACTGCTCGCATGAGCGAGGAGCTAGCTACCTATCAAAACCTTAACACTATCCCGGCACCACAGGCCAATCCTACGAACGTATTCCCTCAAGCCGCGCCAGCAGCAACCCCTGCGGCCGCGCCAGCTTCAGTGCCAGCTGCACCCGAGCCAGCTTCTATAGCAACAAACCCAGCGCCATCAGTAGCGCCGACTTCACCGTCTGCCAGTACTACCACAGCGGCAATTCCAACCGCCCCTCAACCAGCGCAGTCAGAACCGGCAATCACTCCTACTGTACCAGCGTCGACTATACCTCACATAATGCCAGGCCCAGCCGCAGTTGCTACGCCAATCAGTAATATGACCGCATCAGCAGGGGACGCTTTGAATAATCCTTCCGCGCAGCCTGCGCTTAATGCCACACCGCCAGCTACACCAGCTATACCAACACCAAACACTAGCGCACCAGAGCCAGCTGCACCATCAGCAGCACCAGTCTCTTCCGATGAGGCCGGGTTAAAGTTTGAAGAAACCGCAATTTCCTCAAGCCAACCAAAATAATCGTCTTATGGTAAGCCAAAAATCAGCTAGTGGCACCGAAACGATTCGCCTCAATAAATTCTTAGCACTCCAACTCGGCATTTCGCGGCGCGAAGCCGACAATCTCATCTCGACAGACACCGTCACTATCAACGGTAAGCCAGCGACGCTTGGCACCCGTCTATCGCCAACTGACACCGTCAAAGTCGCTGGCCGCGACATCAGCTCTCATGCTATCAAGAAAGTCTATATCGCTCTCAATAAACCAGTTGGTTACGTTTGCTCGCGGCGCCAGCAGGGTAATGCGCCGACAATTTATTCATTATTGCCGCGCGATTTACATCGCCTCAAGCCAGTCGGCCGCCTTGACAAGGATAGCTCTGGCTTGATTCTGCTGACCAACGACGGCGATTTTGCTCACCGCATGACCCACCCGAGTTTTCGCAAGACTAAAATATACAAAGTCCGCCTCGACCAGCCGCTTGAGTCGCTACATCAACAGATGATTAGTGATCTTGGCATCAACCTCGAGGACGGCCGCAGCCAGCTGACCCTAGAGCGTCTCGACGATAACCGTCTCAACTGGCAAGTCATCATGAGCGAAGGCCGCAACCGCCAAATCCGCCGCACCTTTGCCGCGCTCGGCTACACCGTCGTGCTACTGCACCGCGTACAATTCGGCAATTATTCGCTTGGCAGCATGAAGCGAGGGGAGTGGCAAAGTATTTCTGCTAATTAACAAATTAAGTTGTCTTAATATACCTATCTTGGATTATAATAAATACTATGTGTATGCCAAATCCCGACCCAACTCCTCATTACCAACTGACCAACCACGCCAACGACTCAATATCTTGGTTATTCAACCCACTGCACAAGCGCACATTATGTTTTGACGAGAATAGTAGTTTTTACTCTGTAGCCAGCGCACCGAGAACAATCTCGTTTGGACCGCACGCTGAATACGGCATTGACGTCTGCGCGCTTGGTCTTGAGATAATAATTATCGCAGCCTGTTTCGTTGGCTGGCGAAAGTTGCGACGTTCAAAACATAAAAATAATGATAAGTCCTCCGCGTCATGGAAGGCTTTCGCCGAATGGATATTTCTAGTAGCGGGCGGACTATTCTTGACGGCAGTATTACTATCGACACTGCATAACGCCATTTCAATCGGCTTATTATAAATTCTGTTATACCGCTAGCGCTCGCCAAATCAACTCACCTCTGTTATAATTAAGTTAATTATGGCAACCAAACTTCCTACCGTCGCTATTATCGGCCGCGCCAATGCTGGTAAAAGTTCGCTATTCAACCGCATCATGCGTTCGCAGCAAGCCATTGTTGCCCGCGAAGCCGGTACTACTCGCGACAACGTCATCGGCAAAGCGTCATATCAAGGCCGTGAATTTTGGCTAGTTGATACCGCCGGCCTCAAGCCCTCCGAGGACGAATTCGAAGCCAGCATCCAAGACCAAATCACCGAGGCCGCCGAAGCCGCCGACGTCATTCTCGTGGTCGTCGACAGTACCAAATACCCAAGCGACGAAGACCGCCGCGTCGCCAAAACTGCCCTAAAGAGCCGCAAACCCGTCATTCTCATCACTAACAAAATCGATCTGAAAGGCAACCTACCCGACAGCGAATTCTTGCGCCTCGGCATCAAATCAATCATTCGCACCTCTGCCGAACACAACTCTGGCATCGCCGACATCCTTAGCGAAATTTGCCAGCACATTCCCGCTAAAAAGCAAGCCGAGCCCAGCGAAACTCTCAAAATCGCCCTTATCGGCCGACCAAACGTCGGTAAATCTAGCCTGTTTAATACGCTGGCTGGCAAGCAGCAAGCCATCGTTGCCAGCCGCGCCGGTACCACCCGCGATGTCAACCGCGTCCGCCTGCAATACCACGGGCAAGCGATCGAACTACTCGACACCGCTGGTATCCGCCGCCAAGGTAAGCAAGAGGTCGGTATCGAGAAGTTCAGCGTCTTGCGCACCCTCGCCGCCATCGAAGAGGCTGATATCTGCTTTTTGCTAATGGATGTCAATGAGTTAAGTACCGCCCTAGACCAAAAGCTAGCTGGCATTATCGCCGAAGCAGGCAAGGGGCTAGCCATCGTCGTTAGCAAATGGGACATCGCTCTCGGTAAAGATGCCTACACCCGTGACGCGCTGGCGCCAAAGATTTCGGCGCAATTCGACTTTACGCCGTGGGCACCATTGATTTTCACTAGCTCGGTCACCGGCCAGAATGTTGCTAAATTATTCGATTTAGCCCTCAGTATCAATGCGCACCGCCAGCAAAAAACTACTACTCGTAAGCTTAACGATCTCCTGCAGCAATCAGTTCAAAAGCATCCGCCAGCCGGCCTGAAAAACACCCACCCGAAGCTGCGCTACATCGTACAAACCGATACCAATCCGCCATGGTTTGTCATTTACGGCAGCAATTTGAAGTTCGTCCATTGGAGCTACAAGCGTTATCTAGAGCGCCAAATTCGCGATGTTTTTGATTACACTGGTACGCCGATCAAACTATCTTTCCGCGACGAGAAGCAGCTCAAAGCCAACCGCGAACGCGTCGCCCGCGGCCTGGCGCCCGTCACCAAAGCCTACAAACAAGCCAAAAACGCCGAAAAACAGCTATAAAACCACATTTTTGACAAAAACCCTTGACGCTTTGTTCCATTAGTGATATATATATATTAGCTTTTGTTGACAGATGTTTGACGTTTTGTCCAAAAGTGTATTTTGACAAGCAGTTGAGAATAGAGCAAGGTGAGATTTTATGGCGTTATTTTAGCGGAAGCAAAATAGCGTCGTGAAACCTCATCTTGCTTACACGCCATCCGGGCGTCGAGCAGTGTTTTTTGCAAAACACGAACAGTTCCGTTCGGATGAGGAGAAAGACTATCGTGAGATACCACGACGACTCAGAATTGGGGAAGGGTTTTGTACTCTTCCTCATTATCGTCTTCGTTGCCATTTTTGGCATTCGGGGCTGCGCCACTTCGGTGGCGCAAGGAAACACACATGTCGAGACCGTCACTGTGTGTGACAAGGGGTCCGTCCAGACGGGGAGCGGCGATAGCCGCTCCCACGAGTACAGAGTGTATACCTCTAGTCAGACGTACACAGTGAAGGATTACTACGGGTCCGAGGGAACGAGGTTTAACAGCGCGGACATCTATGGTCGCATCCAGGTCGGTGAGACCTATATCTTCAAGTCCTATGGCTACCGCATCCCCTGGATGTCATCTTTCTGGAACATCACTGAGGTCATCCCAACCACGCAGAAACCCACTGGTACCTGCGGATAAGGTCACGAACTGGCAAGCCGCCGAATTTTTGGCGGTCTCTCTCCGCCTATATTATTCTCCTGCTTGTCAGTTCGCTCCATAGATACGTGTCTATGCTGATGAGTCGAAAACGACGAAAGCGAACTTTTATCCAAACATCACTAGTTGCGCCGCCAAGGCTTCACGCGTAATTTCATCCGCTCGTTTGCCGATGAGCACGATTTTTGCCGCTTCCTCAGGCTTGGCATGAGTTATCTGAATTTGCTGCTCGGTCGCCTCCACATGCTGGCGCGCGCCGTTGTCACTAATAAAGCAGCCTTTCATTCGCCGCAGGCCATACGCCGCAAATAATTCCGGCCATATTTTCTCCAACGTCGTCGCCGTAATTTTCATGCCCGACACATCCAGCACCGCATACGTCGGATTATCCGGCACCGCCAGTTCGCCGTCATACGTATCAAAAAACGCCAGCAGTCCCGACGGCGTGGTTAATTTGCTGAGATCAAACCGACCATGCGGCGCGCTGAGTACCTTGATGTAGGGCATGGCGCGGCGTTTCATGTCGTATTCAGCTCGCTCGCTATCATTCAATAAATCTTCCTTAGTCACTAAAATCACGTCTGCCGCTTGTAGTTCAACCTCGTGCGCTGGCTCAATCCCGCGCAAAATCTCGTGCGCGTCGATCACGTAAAAACTCTGCATCAACTCATACTTATTGAAGATTTGTGCATTAATCAATTTCTCGACCAAGTTCATCGTTCGCGCCACGCCCGTCGCCTCAATAAACACTGCCGCCGGAGAATTGCGGCAAAAGTCCAGCAGCATCCTGGTTAGCGCGTGCTTCGACGAGCAACAGACACAATCACCAGCCAACGTCGTCACCATCTCCGCTAGTCCCTCCAGCCGGTAGCCGTCAACATTTTCGTTAGCATACTCATTTTCAATCACTCGCGCGCCCTTATAGTCACTTTGTTGCAATAAGAATTCCAGCACGCTGGTCTTGCCAGCACCCAGCGAGCCGTTCACCAAATAAAGCGGCACCTTGTCAACAACCGCCCGCGCTTCGTCAAACGCCGCATTAACACTAAATTCCAAATCATCATCGCGTTTCGCCATACATCTATTATACGTCATCCTGGCCGGGGTGATATACTAAGGCTATGAAAGTCATTCTGGCTCTTGGCAATCCTGGCGAAAAGTACGTTCACACGCGGCATAATGCTGGCTTTTTGGTAATTGATCACTTGGCGGCAGGGCGGGGTGCATATTTTAGCAATAAGCCTAAATTTTTTGCGGATATTGCCGAATTAAACAGTTTTACGGTCGATTCAGCCGCTAGCGTAAAATCACATACTGCCATCCCACGGGGAAAAATCCTCCTCGTCAAACCAACGACGTACTATAACGAAGTTGGCATTGCCGCGCGGGCGCTCATGGATTTTTATAAATTGACGCTGGATGATTTACTGGTTATTCATGACGACACTGACCTTGATTTTGGTAAAATCCGTATCCGTAAAGGCGGCCGCGACGCTGGCAGCAACGGCTTAAAATCGCTTCATGCTCACATTGGTTCTGACTTTTGGCATATTCGTATCGGTACAGACAATCTACTGCGGCGGCAAGTCTCAACCGACCGTTTTGTTATGATGAATTTTAATAGCGATGAATTAACTATTTTGAAAAATTGGGCCATCCCAACGGTGCAAACAATGATTCATGACTTTTTATCCGATCAAATTTCAGCCATAAGCGTCAAATTATAACCCCCGACATATCACTACATCATTGCGCCTGCGAAATTAAAAATGATTATTGCAACAATGTCGCAATAAGCAAGCGCTCCCTCCCGAAACAAAAAGCCCAAATATCAATTACCGTCGTTTCCGTGGCACAATCCTCGCCGCGCCGTGTTTCAACCGCCGCTCAGCGCTATGTAATTTCGCCGCGGCTGCTTCTTGCAAATTAATCGCTCGCGCCTCCAGCATGCTACTACCAACCGCCAAGCTCACAAATAATAGCCCCAGACCACCCGTTGCCCATTCCGGCAGCTCCAGATGAAACAACTTAGCGATCATCATCATACCCAGCGCCATGATCGCCCAGTGCGCGCCATTTTCCAGATATTTATATTTGCTGAGCATGCCCATCCGCAGCAAATACACCGTCAGCGACCGCACCCAAATCGCGCCGGCGCCCAAACCCGCCACGATCAGCAGCACACTGCTGGTGATAGCAAACGCGCCGATGACGCCGTCGAAGCTGAAACTAGCATCCAGCACTTCCAAATAGAGCAGGCTGGCAAACGCCGCCCAGCCAACCTTGACCTTGACCGATTTAGCATCATCCTCATGAAAGAATGAGCCGAACAGCTCCAGCCCGATGTGCAGTATAATCCCCAGTACCGACGAGATCAGCACCAGCGCCCGATGCGGCGGCTCAACCGTGAAATACAGCACCGCCGCCACGCTCAGCATCAAACACACCTTGAAATTCTCAAACCGCCCAGCCTTAGCCATCCATGGCTCGACATGCCGCATCCAATGCACGCGCTTGTTATAATCAATGAAATAACTGAGGCCAATCATAATCAGAAACGCACCGCCAAAGGCATCAATCATCGGCGAGGCCTCGTGCAGAATATGGCCGTATTCCGCCGGTCTATTCAGCGCCAAATCAACCACTTCCATAAATCCATGACCGCTCGCCACCATCACGATGATAATCGGCAGCACGAACCGCACCACGAACACTGCCACGAAAATTCCAACTGTCAAGAATACCTTCTGCCAAACCTGGCTCATGCCGGCCAGCACCTTGCTGTTGATCACCGCGTTGTCAAAGCTAAACGTCACCTCCAGCACCACCAAAATCGCGAACAACCACAAGCCGCTCGCACCCAAATGTCCGAAAATCAACCCGCCCAACGCCAGCGTCAACAGCGCCGAAAACCAAAAAATCCGAAATGGGTGATGCGAGTGCCAGAGATGTTTCATAATGATTTAGTATAGCACAAGCTTACTGTTATAATTTATAAGTATGGCAAAAAAACGTGTCAAAAGCTTAAACATAAATAAGCTAATTAACACAGCCAAGATGCTTACCGGCTGGATAATTGCGCCAGTATTGATTGTCGTAATATACTTATACAGCCCCCAGCTTGGACTATGGCTAATCAGCGACAAATCAGACATTTGGTTCAACGAAACTGCAACAATGTTGCAAGACTTCCTAACCATCACGCTAAGCATAGTCATTGAAGCTTTACCTTTTGTTATCCTCGGAATTATCATTTCATCTTTGATTCGCCGCTTTTTGCCGCCAGCCAAACTCACTAAAATTTTACCGCGCAACCCATTTTGGCGCCGATTTACATTATCGCTAGCCGGACTAGCATTACCAGTCTGCGAATGCGGCAACGTACCGGTCGCTCGCAGCTTACTAGCTCGCGGACTAAAACCCGCCGACGTCATCAGTTTTCTATTCGCCGCACCGATTCTCAATCCCATCACCATTATTGCAACAATGACCGCTTTCAGTTTTCAGCCCTACATGATTTGGTGGCGAATTATTTTTGCATTGATAATCGTCCAACTGACTGCTTTGATCGTCAGCTTTATGGACGAAAATAAAATCGTTCGTCCAGCTTTCAAAGAATATTGCCGCGCGCACGAGCACAGCTCTAAGTTCAAGGAGATGCTTGGATCCTCACGCGACGAATTCTGGCAACTATTAACCATGCTAAGTATCGGCGCTATCATCGCTGCCGCCACTCAAGTTTTCGTACCGCGCGCCATCGTTGATACTGTCGGTAACGACATCATCTTATCGGTTATCGCCATGATTGGTTTGAGTTTCGTGGTCTCGATCTGTTCCAGCATCGATGCTTTTTTTGCGTTAGCCTATGCCCGCAGTTTCACAGCAGGCTCGATTCTATCATTCCTGTTAGCTGGTCCGATGATCGACATCAAGCTAATCTTATTAATGCGAACTACTTTCCGTTGGCGATTTATCGCCGTGGTGATGTTAATAATTTTCGCACTATCGTTCGCGGCGGGCATAGGAGTAAACTTGCTTTATGCGGGCTAATCTGGCGAAATCATTGGGCGGAATTGCTGCCTGCGGATACGTTTTGCTGCTAGCTTACCGCGGTCAGCTCGGTTTCTACATCCATCCGCGCTACCATCTTTTTGCTGCCATTTTGAGCACGATAGGCATCGCTTTCTTGATTATTGATATAGTGTTGCTATTAAAGAGCGGAGCGCTAACCGCACACCACCGTTTCAAATTCCGCCATGTCAAGTTCGCCCCGTGTCTATCTATTCTAATTTTACTAGCAGGCTATCTGCTGCCGCCAAAACCGTTATCACCGAGCAGCATCACTCAAAGAGAAAATTCTATCGCCACCAGTCAAACAAACTATTGCAATATTCCTAAACCTAAGGAAGGCGAGACGAATGTATCGATCAACCGCTGGCGATCTGCTTTCAACTCCTGCCAAAAACTATCGTATTTTGACAATACTAGCATAATGATAACTGGTTTCGTCTCGAGCGGCACACTACAAAACTATGGCTACGATTATTTCGAACTGGCACGCTACGTTATCAGCTGCTGTGCCGCCGATAGCATACCTATGAAAATCTTAGTAGAAAAAACTCCTGCGAATAGCTACCGCGATGGCACTTGGTTAACCGTCAAAGGGAAGTTGATGCAAAAAATAATTAACGGCAAAGCTGAATACGTCATTACCGAGGCTACCGCTACCGCGATACCGCAACCAGAAGACCCTTACGAATTATTTGGTTTATAATCTTGCCACTTTTTAGTAGCGCCATCTTCCTGGTAATATTCGTGCGCGCGCCAGTTAGATAAGAAGTTTTTATCGCGCTCGATTTCACTTAGTAGCGGAAAAATCTCACTGAGCAGCATTTCGTCGAGATACTGTTCGTTGTCCGTCAGAGGACGTTGCCCGTTACTGCACAAATGTGCATTAAGAAATATAAAGCGCTTAGTACAAATATAGCCAGGCTTTGAACAGTGCAAGCGAAAATCGTGCATAGTTCGAATCGGCTGCGCCTCGTCCTGGTAGGCCTCAAACTTGTACATCACCCAAACTAGTGGCGTATCAAACGTCATGTCATCAGATAGTTGCTGCTGACTATGCCGTAAGTCGTCTAGCTCTATCCGTATCTGCTCAACATCGCTATTCTTCAATTTCGCCAATGCCAAACGGCGCTCCGCAGTAGCAATCTTTGCTGTCAAAGTCTTATACTCATCATGCATATCAAGCAGTCTGTCAACCGCCGCTCGCGCGCTATTTACACCTTCCACCATCCCGACTCCTTCATAATTACTGCGCGCGTAATCTCACGCGCCCGCTCGCCAATGACAACAAGTTTTAATGGCTCATCAGTAGTACCACGCGTGACCCGAATTTGCTGCAGCGTTGCCTCGATGTGAAGTATCTCGTCACCATCAGCAACCGCGCCTTTCATGCGCCGCAAAGCATATTTATCTCGCAAACTGGCCCAGATCTTCTCGATCTTCTCAGCGCTAATAGCCAGACCAGCCACATCAACCACACTATAACTTAAGGTATTCTCAGCCGCGTTTTCCGCAGGCTCGTGCAGCAGCAAATAATCCAAAATCTGCGACTTGTCACCAAGTTGGGCCAGATCAAACTTACCGTGGTCCATCCTCACAACATTGGTTAAACCTTGTTGCAACAATGTTTCAATTAGCTGCTGGCGGTCTTTTTCAGCCAGCAAATCCAGCTTACTAATCAATACCATGTCCGCCGCCTGAGCTTCCGCCAGCAGCGTCTCCGCCAGGCCGTCAGCCTTGGTTTCAGCTCCATCCACAACATACAACGACTGTTTCAAATCATACTGCTCAAAGATATCACCAGCCAGCAATTTCTCGACCACCCGCAGAGTGTTAGCGACGCCAGTTGACTCAATGATAACCGGTGCTTTTCCGCTTATTGCAAAATTGTGCAAAATATCAATCAGCTCTTCGCCGCTACTGCAGCAGATGCACTCGCCAGCAATTGTCGCCAGCTCATCAACGCGCTGTGCTAATGTGCAACTGTCAATACTTTCCGATGCAAACTCATTTTCAATCACTCGCGCGCCAGCAAACTCAGGCTGCTGCACTAAAAAATCAACCAGCGTCGTTTTGCCAGCACCCAGCGCGCCGTTCACCAAATATAATGCAATCTTATCGTTCATATTAACCTTTCTTATACACATATACTGAGTTAATGATATCGTCGTCAGGATTATACTCGACCAGCAGCTGTACGCGCCGCAAGCCGTTCGGGTCAAACGCTGGATATAACAACGTTTTCGCGCCATGGGCACCGCGCACAATGATCCGCCCGCCAGGCCGGAGCGCTGGCAAAATATTATCAATAATTTGCTGTTTGGCTTCAGCCGAATCGCCCGCCAGCCCAGCAACATAAATCACGTCGTAAGCATTATCCGGCAAAGCTACCGCCGCTCCGTCCGCCGCCAGACACTTGCCAACTGACCAAGCAATCGCCTGCGCTAGCTCGCGCGACTGTGTCAAAGCAGCCGGCGCCACGTCCACCAAATCAACCGCCGCGCCCGTCTGATGCCACAAACACCAAGCGGTCAAAGGCAGGGGACCACTGCCAATCATTGCCGCGCGGCTGCCCTCAGACAAAAACAAACCCGACCCGCCCAGCAAGCCAACTTCACGCCGCACCAGCTCGCGGTAATTGTCAATATACCAAAACTTTTCCAGCTCTTGCTGCGGACGGGTTGAGCTGGCAATTCGCCGCGACCAATACATTTCCATTTCTGACTCCGAGAGGGAGCAACGGCGTTGCACCTCGCGGCATACCTCATCATTGCACCACTTCGGTAACTTTGTCGCCTGCACAGCTGCCGCCACCAAGCCAGAAAAAGCCGCATTGACGTCTGGCGATGGTGCAAAATCGTGCAAATTCATCACTGTTTTAATTGCTATATCCATAGCTTTTCATAATGCCAAACCCTCCGAATTATTGCAAATTTGTTGCAATAAGTTGTATACTTGCAATATCATGACTCTCGACGATCTATTCAAACAGCACGACCTGCGCCTCACCAAACCGCGCCAGCAGGTTTTCGACGCATTGCAAAAATCAGATGTTCCGTTGACTATCAGTGATATTGCAAAAAAGTGCAAGGATATTAACCGCACCAGCGTTTATCGCACCTTGGTGGCGTTCAACGATCTCAAAATCATTAACGTCGTCCATGTCGGTTGGAAGAACTACTACGAGCTAGCCGAGCCATTCATTCCGCATCATCACCACTTATACTGCATTCGCTGCCAAAACGCTACACCAATCCAAACCCCAGAATTAGAACAGCTCATCAATTACCTCAGCAAAAAATACAGCTTTTTGGTCATTGATCACCATTTTGAGCTTGAGGGTATTTGCCAAAAATGCCGGCAAAAACAGCAGCTAGCTAAAAGCGCTAGTGCTAGCAAAAACAAGCCAAAGCCAGAATCAAAATCAACAAAGTAACACTAATCGCCAATCATCGTCAGCAGCGTCTCGCGCTCGCGAATCAGCTCGCGATAGCGTTTGAGTAAACTCATGATATCGTTGCGCTGCTCATTGCTGAGGTCAAATACCGCCAACAACACTCCGTCAATTTCTTTGGCAGCCTTTTGCGTGTCCGACAGATTAGCCAATCCCGGCACGGTAGCCAGATATTCCGCACGAAGGTCCTCGGTCTTTTTTTCATAGAGAGCTAGTCGCTTGGCCGGACTATTAGCTGATTTTTTACCGAGACGCGCCAAGGCTTTTTCATACTCTTGCCGCGCCGCCAACACCGACACATAATCAATTTTCAGGCCAAATAACCGCGCTACCAAGCCATCTTGCGCTTGCTCAATCTCGGCAGTAGCACCGTCGATTTCGTTCAAACGCCGCCGCGCTTGGCGCGTCATCCGGCGAATCTGATGGCGCTCAACTTTCGACTGGAATGAACGCTTAATCAATCGCGCCTGCGGATCGCGGATTGTCATGCCGAATTCCTCGGCAACCGCACGGTAGAGCAAATAATCTACGTAAACTTCGACCTGCTGCGAACAAACTTCTGCCGGCTGATTAACAAACTCTAGCGCCAAACGATGCAGCTTTTTTTCGCCTTCTGCATAATGTTGCAGCGCAAAACGCGCTCGTTCAATGCCTTGACCCTGTTGTGCCACATATTGCAACAATGTTGCAGTTTGCTCATCATCTGTCAAGAAATTGTCGCTCACCGTCTTGATCAGTGTCTTCTGCTGCGGCGCGCTTTCGATTTTACGTAATCGCGGTAAGCAATCATCACGCCAAGACAAGAAAAATTCCAGCGCCATCGGCACGCTGCGATCAAAACGCCGCGCCATCCGCCGCAGCGAACGCGGACAAGCCGCATAGACGGCCGCCGCTTGCTGCCGGAACTGCAGCGGACGCACCTCTGCTAGCTTAAGCAAACGATTGTACCGCGCTGGGAATACTTTATCGATATCATTCATAGCGTACCTGAACCTTTCTAAATGAATAATTTAATAATTTCTGCCACGACGCACCACGTTGATTAAAGCGCCGGATCTCGCCGTCAACCGATGCCACTTTGACTAATGCTGGACTATATGGCACTTTACGGCTATACATCCACACATCATCGTAGTTCCAGCGTCGCAGCGACGGATAAACCCTTTTCAAAAGCTCCACGCCATTGCGATAAAAATACTGCGGGTCGGCTTCTGGCGGCAAGAACCTTTCGGCAGTCAGACCCATATTCTTGACGATACGGCGCGCATCCTCTAGCGTCTGCTCGGTACTATTCTCGGCAATCAGCAGAGCATACACGCTACCGCGACTACGGAAAATCACTGCGTACGAATCGCGCCCCGTCTCGATATCGTCAAACAAAAATTCATCGACTGGCATCTCGACATGAAACACCCGCGGAATCAGTCTTTGGCACTCCTCGCGGCGCATCTGATCGTAGTTAAAGTCGTTAGCGGTCATACTTCCATTATACTATTTTTATGACGAAAAGTCAATATTGTTAGATAACAAAAAAGCGCTAGGTAAGGGTGGGCATCACCTAGCGCCATTCTGCCCTTCGTCCCACCCTATCGGGTATACGTGATCCACCTCACACATACGGTGATCCGCTGGACAAAGGGGTTAGTATACGCTAAAAAGTTGTCTAGGCACGAAAGTGGAGGGTAGATTACTGCCGTGCGCCTTTTAGCGCAACCTAACATAAGTTAGAATAGGGGGTATAAGGTGCTTGATTCACCACCTCGGGTCAATCAATCATCCCAATATTAGCACACCTTTGACAACATGTCAATACTTTTTAACAGGAATTTGTATGAAAATCAATAAAGTATCACCAGATAGTAACGATTATCTCAAGGTATTAGCTAATATTGACGACAAGCCGCAAGCATTATATTACTTAGGCGAGATCCCTAAACAGCGCCAGCCGACCATCGCTATCGTCGGCACCCGCAAGCCAACCAGCTACGGCATCGAGGTAACCAATCAGTTCGCCAGCGGCCTGGCTAGCCGCGGTTTTACCATTGTTAGCGGGCTAGCCCTAGGTACCGACGCGCTAGCGCACCGCGCCTGCTTAGACGCTGGCGGCACCACTATCGCCATCGTACCTAGCCAGTTACCGAATATTTATCCGCGCAGCAACAGCGCGCTCGCCCGGCGCATTATCGAAAAGGGCGGGGCAATCTTGTCCGAACATTCTACTGATGACACCGAACCGTACATCCTCGGCCGCTGGAGCTTTTTGGAACGCAACCGCTTGGTGTCTGGCTTGGCCGACGCCGTACTAATCACCGAGGCTAGTGCTCGCAGCGGCACGCTCAATACCGCTGCCCACGCGCTAGCTCAAGGCAAAGATGTCTTCGTTGTACCTGGCAATATCACCAGCCCGCAGAGCGCTGGTTGCAACGCTCTAATCAAACAAGGCGCCACACCCGTCACCAGCATCGACGATATTTTGTCGGTTGTCGCACCAGAATCCATGCCAGACGCGCGAACCGACCAAACCAAGCTGCCGCTCGGCTCAACACCTGCCGAAACAGCGATCATCGAACAGCTCGCTCAAGGTATCCGCGACGGCGACCAGCTACAAAAGACTACTCAGCTGCCAGCAACCGAGTTCAATACTGCGCTAACCATGCTTGAACTAACTGGCGCTATCCGCTCGCTCGGCGCCAACCAGTGGACGCTTGTCTAATTAATATTGTTTAAGCTTTTCGCAAATTTGTCATTTTCATCGTATAATTGTAGACTTAGATATTATGCCTATTAAGTCTCGTGAAAGGATTCCAAGATTCAATCCTCGGACTGATATCCCCACCATCCCCAACGCTATGAGTATTGCTGGCGCGGTTCTAGCCTGGCGCGGCGCCAAACGCATTGATACCACTGCTGGTATCGCACAGGTTGCCGCTGGCCGGTTCATTGACGTTCTAGACGGCATCGTCGCCCGCAAAACAGGGCAAACAAGCGATTTCGGCGCGTTGCTGGATGCTGGACTAGACAAAGCTGTCACTGCCATCATCCTTTATGAGATAAAAAGTAAAAACCTCGCACCAACGGAAATAATCGCCGCCATTACAGCTTTTAATGTAATCAACGCTGTTGCCAGCGCCAAAACGATAGTTGAAGCTGGCGATGAAACCGTACGCCCGGAAATCTCTGGCAAATTGGCGCTAGCGCTCGAAACCAGCTCATTGCTAGCCCACCTAGTCGGCAGCCGTCTCGAAACCACCGGCCAGAGCCAGCTCGCCAGAGTTGCTCGCGGTATCGGCAATTTAGCATTCGCTGTATCGCTGCCGTTCGCAGTTAAATCAACGCTTTCGTACGTCAAACGCGCCCGGCAATCAAAACACCGAAATGATAAATAAACAAGCAAAACTGGCGATTTGCGGCCTGAAGAGGATTTTTGGCTATTTTGTTGCAAAAAATAGTAAATTATTGCGAAACTATTGACACCGCCGTCCATATGTGATATATATATCAGCTTTTTGCTCAAAGTTTTGTAAAAGAGGGCAAGAAGTGCCCTTTTACTTTGAGTGAAAACTTCCCTAGGAGGGGAAATGAGACGTCTCTTTGAGGCGGCGGCGCGCGTCTTGCGCGACCGCCGCGAGATGACGGTCGCTGTGGCGACCGCCATCGTCGCCGTCATTCTCATTGGCGGCGGCCAGGGCAACCTGGCCGCCGCCGTCGCGGCAGGCGCGGCCGGCTTTATGGCCGGTCGCGCCTGCAGATACAGACTGGCGGCGCAGGAGCTACGCCGCCAGGTCACTGAGCTCGGCGACGAGCTCAGCAGCACCGAAGTGAGTATCTCTCTCCTGAGTCGCTTGGCTCGGGAAAGAGAAGAGGGGATCTCCTGGCTTGAGAGCCAGGTGCGCTCGTCTCTCGCCGATGGCCGCAAGGCCATCGGCGAGTACAGTGTCTTTCTGAAGAGAGAGGGGACGTCTTCTCATCTGCCTCTCCTTTTTTCTGAGGCTCTGGAAAGCTGGTCTCGAGACCTTGACGGTCTCGAGACCGTCATCAACAACGTTGGCCAGGAGCTGGTCGGCGAGCAGACGCAGCTCGCCGACCTGTACGACACCGAGGAGGTGAACACCACCACCGCCGCCGAGGAGGAGTGATCCTCGGCAAAGGGCTTAAAGCCCGTCAGAAAATAGCCCGCCAGAGCTCTAAGGCTCGGCGCGAGGCCCATCTGGCGGGCTATTTTCTTTGGTTTATTATCCTCAGCAGCCAACACTAATTTGGTATTTTTAGCAAATCGGTTTACTATTATATAAGTATGAAGAATCTGGTTATCGTCGAGTCGCCAGCCAAAGCCAAAACTATCGAGAAATATCTCGGCAATGATTTTCATGTTTTGTCAAGTGTGGGACATATCCGCGCTATCGCCAAAAAAACCAAAGATGGCACGCCGCCGATTGATATTCAGCACGGCTTCAAAACGACTTACGAAATCGACCCGGAAAAGAAAAAGGTAATCGCTGAATTGAAGAAAGCCGTCAAATCAGTCGGCGCGGCCAACGTCTGGCTAGCCACCGATGAAGACCGCGAGGGCGAGGCTATTGCTTGGCATCTGTGCGAGGTCCTAAAGCTTGACCCCAAAACCACCAAGCGCATTACTTTTCACGAAATTACCAAACCGGCTATCGAGGCAGCCATCAAAAATCCGCGCACCGTCGATATGAAGCTCGTCGAAGCCCAGCAAGCGCGGCAAATCCTCGACCGAATTGTCGGCTTCGAACTTAGCCCGGTCGTCTGGCAAAAAGTCCCCGGCGGCAAGTCCGCTGGCCGCGTCCAAAGCCCGGCCGTACGGCTGCTAGTCGAGCGCGAGCACGAAATTGACGCCTTTGCTGGCAGCTCGCAGTTCAAAGTAACCGCTATTTTCGCCGCTGGCAAACAAGAACTAAAAGCCGAGCTAAAACAGCGTTTCGACAGCGAGGACGCAGCCCGAGCTTTCCTCGAATCGCTGGCTAGCGCCACTTTCACCGTTACCGATATCAGCACCAGCCCGTCAACTCGCAATCCGGCCGCGCCGTTTACCACCAGTACTCTGCAACAAGAGGCCAACAGCAAGCTAGGCATGGGCTCACGCGCTACCATGGCCAGCGCCCAAAAACTATATCAAGAGGGCCGCATTACTTACATGCGTACTGATAGTGTCAACTTGTCAAGCCAGGCCATCGCTGCTAGCGCCGATTACATCAAACGCTTATACGGCATTGAATACTCTCATGTCCGCAAGTTCAAAACTAAATCTGCTGGCGCCCAAGAAGCCCACGAAGCAATTCGCCCGACCGATATTACCCGCGAATCAGTCAGCGGCAGCGACTATGACCAGCGCCTCTACGACCTCATCCGCCGCCGCACGCTGGCCAGCCAAATGGCGCCAGCCAAGCTAGAGAACACGACAATTACAATTAGTATTAACGACGGGGAAAAGCAAAATAACTCAAGCAAGACTAACGATAAGCTCGTCTTTGAGACCAAAGGTCAAGTCGTCCTGTTCGACGGTTTCTTGCGCGTCTATGGCGGCAGCAAGGACGACACCATACTACCAGCCGTCAAGTCCGGCGACCAGCTGCAACGCCACAGCGTTGAAGCTCGCCAAGTTTTCGCGCGGCCGCCAGCTCGCTACACCGAAGGTACGCTTGTCAAAAAACTTGAAGAGCTCGGCATCGGCCGGCCAAGCACTTACGCTACTATCATGAACACTATCCAAACCCGCGGTTACGCCGAAAAAGGCGATTCCGAAGGCGTACCGCGCGATGTCATCTTATTGCAAATTATCGACAATAAGGTCGAGCGCGAAATTATCCAAGAAAAGACCGGCTCCAACAAAGGCAAGCTTGTGCCGACGCCGGCTGGCGAGCTGATTAGCGGCTTTTTAACTGACCATTTCGACCGCGTCGTTGATTATGGTTTCACCGCCGACGTCGAGAAAGATTTCGACGACATTGCCGGTGACCGCTTGGCGCGCAACACTATGCTCGAGAAATTCTACGCACCATTCCATGCGCTGATTGAGCAATCCGGCAATATTGACCGCCGAACTGTCGGCGCCAACAGAGAAGTTGGTATTGATCCGAAATCTGGCAAACCAATTATTGCTCGCTTTGGCCGCTTCGGACCAATGCTGCAGCTAGGATCAAGCGACGACAAAGCCGACAAACCGCAATTCGCGCCGCTGCCTAAAGGCGCCAAGATTGAAACCGTCACTCTAGAGCAAGCTTTGCATGCCTTTGAGCTGCCGCGCTTAGTCGGTCAAACCGAGGACGGGCAAGACATCAAGGCTAACATCGGCCGCTTCGGGCCATATATTCAAGTCGGTAAACTCTACGTCAGCCTGAAAGATATCGACCCGCGCGAGGTCACCCAAGAGCAAGCGCGCGAACTATACGCCGCCAAGCTCAAAGCCGAGGCCGAGAAAAACATCGCTGACTTTGGCGACGGCATCAAAGTTCTCAACGGCCGTTTCGGGCCATACGTTACCGACGGCAGCAAAAACGCCAAAATCCCCAAAGACACCGACCCCAAAACCATCACTCGCGACCAAGCAGTGGAATTGCTCGCTAACGCCCCGCAAAAAAGGTCGGCGCGGCGCCAAATACGGCGAAAGAAGTAAGCATGGCAATCAAGCTCCAACAAGTCCGACGTGTCCGCCGCTGGATGATTATTTTGCTGCTCGTAGTAATGATTATCGTTGTCTTCTCGCTAAATGTTCACAGGTCGTACCGCACCGATAATCATCCGCGCCTGGGCAATGTCGCTAATGTCGACTCTGATATTCCGTATTGCGCTGGTCAAGGCAAGCAGAAGTTTGATTTGTACACGCCGATCAACAGCCTACTCAATACTCATACGACACCGTACCCGCTAGTTATTTATATCCACGGCGGCGGCTGGCATAAGGGTGATAAGCGCAATTCGCTGCTTGACTATTACGGTTCTAGTTTGACAGCGGCTGGTTTTGCGGTCGCCTCGGTCAACTACCGCCTAGCGCCCAAATACCACTATCCAACACAAAATAACGACGTTGCCTGCGCTATCGACACCATCGCCAAGCTCGCCAGCTCTTATAACATCGACACCAACAATGTTATCCTTTTTGGCGACAGCGCCGGCGGACTCCTGGCTATCGACTACGTCTTAACTCGCCAAGACAGCCCGATTACTATCCGCGGCGTGATCAGTTTTTATGGCACCACCGACCTGGTCAACCAATTACAGCGCACCAAGCGCAACCCAAATGCTTACAAATTCCTCGGCACCCGCAATGTCGATACTGCCCGCGTCGCCAGCCCGCTATACCAACCGATTACCAAAACGCCGCCGCCGTTTTTGTTTTTCCACGGCACCAAAGACAGTATTGTGTCGATTGAGCAGGCTTACAAGTTCTATCAGCGTATCTTGGCTTACCAACCGAGCAGCCGCTTCATTCGCGTTGCCAACGCTGGCCACGGCTTCAACGACAGTGGACGCAGCACCAAACCGACCAGCGACGAAATTCGCCGCACACTTACGCTATTCGCCCTCAAGCATATCAACAGCGACCAGCCAGAAACTCAGGCGCAAACCACGCCAGAAAAAGTCCAGATATTATTAGACAATGATTAAGCTGTTTAATCAGCTAATTATTCACTAGTGTTTTGAATAAGCTTTGCTCAATAAACAATTATATTTTGTGATAAACCGTTAAATTAACCAGCATCGGTACAGCTTTAACACCTTAAACTTTGACAAAAATAGGTATTATTGTTAGCCTAGACATTATTCTTTATTAAAAAAAGTAGCAAAAAAGTATTTACCATAAGCGTCTATATTGTGATACAATATAACTAGTTAGTATTTGATTTGACAATCTAACTACTATGTATTATAATCAGATACGAAATTACGATATCAAACTAAAATCACTCTCGAGGGGCGGGGAGTGGAGATAAAAGGATAAGGATCGCATGACCGAAACTACCGGTACACCTGCTGTGGAGACTATCAAGACAGCAATTGAGGATATTCTTAAGACCATAGACCAAGAACGCGAACGCGAAATCATCACGCGCCGTTTCGGCCTATATGAACGCCGGGAAACGCTTGAGCAAATCGGCGAGCTGCTCGGCATCACTCGCGAACGTGTCCGCCAACTTGAAAAAGCCATCTTAGCCCGCCTCAAAACCGCTGCCGCCGACGGCAAAATCCCCGCCACTAGCGACGCCGAGCGCCTAATTATCCGCGACCTTTCCGAAAACGGCCGCGTCGGCCGCGTCCAAGACGTCGCCAACCGCCTCTCGAAAGACAAAGCTTCCAATAATACCCGAGCTCACGTTGCCTTTATCGGCGAGCTGTCGCCGCGCTTCGTTATAATCAACGAAACCGACAATTACCACCAGGGCATCAGTATCGCCGAAAACGGTAATGAGAAGAAAATCCGCGGCGACATCGACAGCATTGTTAAAACCATCAAAAACCACGGCCAGCCAATCGACATCGAGAGCTTGCACGGCATGTTGACTTTCGAAAGTCCGTCCCAAATCCGCGGCCTGGCCAGCTTATCCAAAAAACTAGCCAATCTCAAAGACGTTTGGGGCCTGGCCAAGTGGCCGACCGTCAATCCTAAAAACATCCGCGACAAAATCTACGTCATTTTGGCAGGCAATGGCAAGCCGATGCACTTCTCCGACATTTCTAAAGCCATCAAAGAAAGCGACTTCAAGCGCAGAAACGTTACCACTCAAGCTATCCACAACGAACTTATCAAAGACAAACGCTTCGTCTTAATCGGCCGCGGCATTTACGCCCTCGACAGCTGGGGCTATAGCAAAGGCACCGTTTCAGATATTATTGCCGACATTTTGCGCAAAGCAGGCGAGCCGCTCCACCGCGACGAAATTGTCAGGCGCGTACTCAAGAGCCGCCAAGTCAAAGAAACAACTATTCTGCTCAATTTGCAAAGCAAATCGATGTTCAAGCGCGTCGCTAAAGCGACTTACACCATCGCCGAACCACAGCAATAATCTATCTGCGGATTCCGCTTAATCTTGCAAAAATAACAGAGGTATGATATAATGAAAGTATAGCTATGTCATTTATCACTTCTGTTATTGCTCTATTGTTGCAATGGTATGTCTGGGGGCCGTTGGTTATTGTGCTGTTATATCTAACTTGGCGCAATTATCGCAGTATTGATGTAATAAAGAACGTTGAGAGCGTCTTGTTAACCCTAGAGATTCCAAAAACCAACGATAAGTCTGAGCTGGCCGCCGAGCAAATGTTCGCTAGCCTCCATGGTATTTTGCGCGATGCCCGCGAGCTGAAAGCTAACAATGGCTATCAGGAGCATCTAAGCTTCGAGATTGCCTCGGTGGGCGGGCGGATTCAATTCTACGTTTGGACGCCGAAATCGCTGCAAAGCTTCGTCGAAGGGCAGATTTACGCCCAATACCCGCAAGTACAAATCCATAAGGCCGAAGAAGATTATGTCGCTCACGAACGCCACCACAGCGTAGTCTATACTTCAGAAGTTACCTTAACTGACAAGGAATTTTTACCGATCAAAACCTTTCAGAGTTTTGAAGTTGACCCGCTAGCTGGCATCACCGGAACGCTCGCCAAGCTCGAAGATACCGACGAAGAAATTTGGATACAGATGCTAGTACGCCCGGTCGCCGACAGCTGGCACAAAGAAGCCGACGCTTGGATTCAATCGGTCAAAGCAGGCGGCTTCAACCTCTTCGGTACTGATGGCATAGGCAAGTGGATTGCCGGCCTATTTTCTGCCCTGTGGCAACCGCCTGAGCAAGCAGGCGCCAGCGGCGGTCCAGAATTATCAGAACGCGACAAGACTCGCATATCTGAAGCTGAAAAAAAGGCGACCAAACTTGGCTATCAAGTCAAAGTCCGTGTCGCTTACCTAGGCGAGCGTACTAGCGACGCCAAATTACGCATGCAAGGTATCATCGGCACCTTCAAGCAGTTTAATTCAACTAACCTCAACGGCTTCAAGATGTCGAATGATAGCTTCGCCAAAGAAGCGCTCGCTAAATACAAAACCCGCCTCTTTGCCGACCGCGGTTATCTGATGAACATTGAGGAGGTCGCCAGTGTTTACCATTTGCCGCACACTAATGTCGAAACGCCGAACATTGTCTGGGCTAGCACCAAAACCGCCGAACCGCCACCGAAGCTGCCAGTCCTAACTGGCGACCCAGCGCATGATGAGAATATCTCCGCCTTTGGCATGACTAATTTCCGCGGCATCAACCACCAATTCGGTATGCTGCGCTATGACCGCTCGCGCCATGTTTATATTATCGGCCAAACAGGAGCAGGGAAGAGCGGCTTGCTCGAGCTATTCGCTTTGAGCGATATTTTCCATGGACAAGGCTACGCTATTATCGACCCACATGGCGACTTTGCTATCAATAACATGCGCTTCATCCCAGGCTCGCGCCTGCAGGATGTTGTTTACTTTAACCCAGCCGACACGCAGTATCCGCTAGGCTTCAATCCGCTAGAAGTAACCAATCCGTCGCAAAAAACCAACATTTCATCGGAAGTAATCGGCGTACTGAAGCGCATGTTCGGCGACTCCTGGGGTCCACGCCTCGAGTACATTTTGCGTTACACCATCCTAGCACTACTAGACCGGCCCGAGACCACCATGCTAGACATTACTCGCATGCTCACCGACAAAAAGTTCCGCAAAGACACTCTCAGTTATTGCAAAGATACGGTAGTGCTGCAATTTTGGAACGTCGAGTTCGCCAGCTGGACTGATAAATTCCAAGCCGAGGCCATCGCACCAGTCCTCAACAAAGTCGGCGCCTTTACCGCTAATCCAGTTATCCGCAACATTATCGGCCAACCGAAATCGACTTTTAACATTCGCCAAATCATGGACGAAGGTAAAATCCTGGTCGTCAATCTTTCCAAAGGTTTAATCGGCGAGGATAATGCTGGCATTCTTGGCTCGTTCCTGGTCACCAAAATCCAGCTAGCTGCCATGAGCCGTTCCGATATCCCTGATATCAAAGACCGCCGACCGTTTTACCTATATGTTGACGAGTTCCAAAACTTTGCTACCGATTCGTTCGCTACTATTTTATCCGAGGCGCGCAAATACGGTCTTAACCTGACCGTCGCCAACCAGTACATTAGCCAGATGGAAGAAACTGTTCGCGATGCAGTCTTTGGCAACGTTGGCACGGTAATTAGCTTCCGTGTTTCTGCTGATGATAGTCCTATCCTCGCCAAGCAATTTGAACCACAGTTCGAGCCAAATGACCTACTACAGATGCACAATCGTAACTTTATCATCAACATGGTCATCAACGGCGAGAAAGCGCCGGCTTTCAGCGCCAAGACACTCAACCTACCCGTCGCCCAGGACGACAACACCGGCCGTATCATTCAGTGGACGCGCGAAAATTATAGCCGCAACCGCAGCGATATCGAAACTGATATTGCCAGCCGAATATTACCACCAGATAATTTAACCGTCAAAAAGCCCGGCCCGGCCTACACGCCACCAAAAACACCAGAACAACGCGCCGCCGATCGAGCTGCTCGCACCGCCACCAAACAGCAACAAGAGCTAACACAGCCTATCGCCAAGCAGCCGTCGGTTAAGCTTGACAAAGGTGCAGTAGGGCTGCTACAAATAGACCACGGCCAAAACAACAAAAACGCTACAAAAGCCGCGACAGACAATGTCCCTAACGTATCAGACCCTACTAAGACTACTAGCGATAGCAATAAGCCAAAGCGCAAACGCACTCGCAGCCGCCGGCGCAAAACTCCAGCGGCAGCTACTTCCAATTCGTAATCAACTATTGCTATGCCTCTACCGTTAGAAATAGCCACCACGCCGCATGCTCATGACGCTCAAGTTGGCGAGATTATTGATCTATTATGCAAACCCAGTATCTGCGGCCCAATTTCAGACATACTAGGCCGAGATACTTTCATGGAAGCAGCTACCGACCTAACACAGCGTTTATACTTGGGTGAGTGTGCCGCTGCACTGGCCAGATACATCGATGAAAGCAGCAATACCATCAAACCAGTTGGCACAATTATCTATAGCCAGGACTCAAACGATCCTAAAATAGCAAATTTAGAACTAATCGTCGTACGAGAAAAATACCGCCGCCGAAAAGTTGGTACACGATTATTACAACTAGTCGAGACTAAAACAGCATTACGCGGCGCAACGCAATTACAAACACTAGCGCCCCAGAAAATGCCAGGCCTACAGAACCTCTTGGCAAAAAACGGCTTCTATTTCAGCTGCATGAAAGAGGACGGGGGTTTGTTTTTGTGGTATAAAAAAGATTTGAAAGAAAAAGAAAAAGATAAAGATAAACGATGAGACGCAAACAGTCGACCCGTACTTCTACCTTCGCTTATCCGAATCTATCATGTTCCAAACCAGCGACCCCACTTATATGTATTTGATTCAGCAACCAACAGTTTTAGAACAAATATAGAACATTTTAATTTTAATGATTTGCTCAGAAAGCTCAAATGCAAAAGGTTTGGATTTTTGTAGATATAAGTCGTTACGATAAATATATACATAGTAAAATCTGATAAAATAAGCTTGAGAAAAACTAACATAAATATGGAAAAATACGAACAAATACGTACACAAAGACAAAATATCGTACATACATAAAAGGCGGGGTAAACATAAAATAACTAAAAGTTGTGAAACAATAAATCTTTGTAATCAATCGAACAGTAACAAAAGGGATGCAATCTCATCCATGTTTTACACATAGACTTAACGTCGCACAATGTCCGTTTTACGTCTTATAATCTATGTTGTCAGGATGATTAATCATACGTTCGCAAATAACGGTTTTACTTGATACAAGCCGCAGCTTATTAATCTTGGTCTATGAATGGGGAGCTTTAGTCGCGCTGCTAGAGTTATCTTTTACTTTTATATTTATATTTATTCGCTATATAAAAAATACCGCCAACCAGCAGTTCTATAGATATAAGTCCACGCACTCGAAAACAAACTCGAAATTTAAATTGTAGTAATTAGCACATGTTTATAGACTTAAGTTATCCACAGAAAAAATCTCAGCGCTGTGAGAATAAATTTGCATTTTTTCAAAAATATTGTCCCCTACTACTTTTCCCGCCTCACCTGCTTTATTTGACTTTTTGCATTTTCAATATTTTAATATAGTTTTTTCACCTAGCCTATTTAGCTGTTTAATAGAACAAAAGTAGAACATAGCCCACCAGTGTAGGGGTAGCCTTCTATCTAAAGCCTCTTTCTCATTTATAAAAAGCACGCCTACTCACCCGCACATCAATATACTCTGCAGCTACGCCTCTGTTCGTTAAATAGCGGATGGCACGCACCGCGTCTTCGACTTGGCCAGCCGCTGGGCGGTCAACTGTCATTTTAATCGAATACCCCACCCCGTCGAGGCTGACTAGCACCTGGCGAGTAGTACTAGCTGGCAGAATCATTTTATTAACAGTAAGATTGTTTTCTTTGAAATATCCCACAACCTTGCCGATAAACTGCAGAAAACGGCCGCTAATTACTGAATTGCCAACGCTTGCACGAATTCCAGTTTGATCCTCGACGGCGATAACTGACGTACCGAGGATATTACGCTCAAATACTACACCTGTGCTATCAACATAAGCTTTCATATTACCAGACTGCCAATAAACCACTGGCGAGCGCAAGTTAACCGAAAAATCGGCCGACCAGAGAGCACCTTTAGCTGGCGGCGACACGCTAGACACTTCTGGGTATCTGCTTTGAATGGCTCGGCTAAGATTATTAGCATTGATATTTGCAGCCAACCGTTCGAGTGGATTAGCAGAAAGGTAATCTTGGATTGCTGCTGTATAATCGCGGGCGGCAGTTTGTACTTCTGAATCGTTACTAGTGCCGACAATTTGCACTTTCGGCTCGACAATAATCTGAGTAAGCAGCCACCCCAAACCAGCAATTAGCACTAATGCGCTAATCAACGCTAAGCGGATAGAGCGGCGTTTGCGCTTCAGGTTGTGCGCCTGCACGCGCGGTGATTGCAAGCTAGCCGATTGTTCATTAGGGCTAGGCACCGAGGAAATGAGGCTGCCAGTCAAGGTACGATTACGCCGAAATAGTATTCCTGTACTAGGCGAGTCATCATCAACCACAGCACGGCGCCGCACAGGCTGTGCGGCGCGGCGTGATTTAGATTTTTTCGATCTCATACCAAACATGCTTGTGGTATTAATTATATCATTTTGCAGCGCTATCAGGGTTTGTTCGGCGGCTATTAGCAGCATCTAGAATCATATCAGCCATATCTTTAGCAGCACCAGGGTGCGCAAACGACAGAAAAGCCTGCCCCATTTGTCGTGCTTCTGCGGGATCGTCAATAACGTTTTTTATCTCGTCGACGAGCAGCTGCGGCGTTTTTTCCATTTGCATTTCATCGATAACTTTGACAGCGCCTTTATCTTCATACACCTTAGCATTTTTAATTTGATGACCGCCAGTCAAAAAGCCGTTCGGCACCAGAATCGTTGGCTTGGCCAGCGCTGCCAACTCGAGAATTGTAGTCGCACCAGCTCGTGCTACCACAACATCAGCCGCACCAAGCATATCAATCATACCGTCGCTAACGAAATCGTAAACTTTAACTTGATCTGTATCCTCTGGCAATCGCCGCCGAATCTCGGCATACTGGCCAGTACCAGTTATTAAAATTACGCTAGTGAACTGTGTAAGTTCGCTAATAGTATCTGCCACAGCATTATTCAACCGTTCCGCGCCCAAACCGCCACCAGTAACCAGCACTAACGGCCTGTTACTTGGAAATCCTAGTTTTTCCTTAACTACGCGGCGCTGCTGCTCGCTGTACGGTTTGAATCCTTCGCGGATCGGTACGCCGACGTAACGACTAATAGCCTTGGGGTACGGATAATATTCTAGCGGAGCACCAGTACCAATGCGGTCAGCCCAACGTGCCAATACGCGATTAGTTAATCCTGGATGAGCGTCTGAGTCGTGAATTACCAGCGGAATGCGCAGCACATGTGCCGCCAAACCAACCGGCATGCAAACGTAACCTCCTTTTGTGAATATCACGTCTGGACGCCAGGCGATTAGTTTCACTAGGCTCTGAACAAAACCCACGCACACCTTTAGCGCATCAACAAAATTTGGCCACACAATCGTCCGTAAGCGTAACAGCTGACGCACAACGCTAAGATTATGATAGCGGCGTAATTTACCGCTAGCAATGACATCTACGCGCACCGAGTTATCAAAGCTAGCCATAACATTGCGCGCTTGCTTGCTAAATTTGCGGTCAACCCAAAACCGCAGTTCTGCATCTGGCTGCTGTTTTTTAACTTCTCGCAACACGGCGACGACTGGAGTAACGTGACCCCCCGAGCCGCCGCCTACGGCTAATATCCGCATCTTGGCCTCCTATATCTATTGGTTTATGCGCAGTATATCGCGATAACTGGAAAACAATCCCCAAAGCTGCGCCCGAAAACAGCATACTACTGCCGCCAGCACTCAAGAACGGCAGCGTTATACCTGTTAACGGCGCTAAATGAATCATTGATGCAATATTCATGAAGAAGTGCGCAAATAACCAGCCAAAAATACCCGCCACTACCAATCGCCTGGTCATATCTGGCGAGTATTCAGCAACTCGCAAAACCCGCAGCAACAAAGCTGCAAACAACACTACTACCAATACCGTCCCGGCAAAACCAAAAATCTCGCCAATTACAGCAAAAATCGAATCGTTAATTGCCTCTGGCAAGTAGCCTGTCGATTGAATACTCTTGCCGATACCGCGGCCAGTTAACCCGCCTGTCCCCAACGCAATCATTGCGTTTTTGATATGATAATCGTTATCGTCTTGCGAAGCTGATTTACTCGCTCCGAAAAACGTCGTAATCCGTTCCAACCGGTGCGGCGCCGTTACTGCCGTGAGCCCCAAAAACAGCACACCCACTAATGCAATTTGTATCAGAGTTTTCATTCTTATCGTACTCACCATAAATATCGACGCCGCAGCCGCCGCTATCGCCACTCCCGAGCCCATGTCTTTTTGCAACACTACGACAATAAATAACAAAAAGCCGACCAACGCCGCTGCTGGATAGACTGTTTCTTTCAAGTCGTTTATCTTACCCTCTTGGTAGCGTTTACCTAAAAACACCGCCATATACAAAGTCATCGCTAGTTTTAGCAGCTCGGACGGCTGAAAATTAACTGGTCCCAAGTGAAACCAGCGATAAGCGCCTAGCGTGTTCTGCGCTATTGCATCAATATGCAGAATATTTCCAATCAAAAAAAGCAAAAACGATAAGCCAATTCCAATCATCATTAACTGAAAAATATACTTCTTGAGATAATCAAACGGTACTAATACTAGCAGTACAAAACCACTAACTGCCAGGCTAATACCCATAAGCTGTTTGAAAAAGAAATATGTACTAGAATAATCGCTGCCATAAGCACTATTCTGCAAATTAGCATACTGCGGCCCGACCGAATAAACAATTATCATTCCTACTAGCATTAACAACGCCGCACATAACACCAACCAATAATCAGGCCGGTGTTTACGCTGGATTTTGCCATCGGTAAATTGTACGTACCTGTCGCGGTGCCGAGCGCCAATCACGGAGCAATATGCCCCCCGGTCATTGCCATCGCCATCCCCACAAACGCCGCCACGCCAGCAATCACCCAAAAACGCATCGTTACTTTAGCCTCTGGCCAGCCTGATGCCTCCAGATGATGATGAATCGGCGCCGACAGGAATATCTTGCGATGGAATAATTTCTTGCTGGTCATCTGCAACAAGCTCGACCCAGCCTCGACCACGAACAATATGCCGATAATCGGCAGCAAAAACAGCGTGTTGGTCATCATCGCTACCACGCCCAAGCTCGTCCCAAAAGCAAAACTGCCAACGTCGCCCATAAAGAACCGCGCTGGAAAGATATTGAACCACAGATAGCTCAGCAAAGCGCCAACCACTGTGAAGCAGAACGCCGCTAACTTCAAATGGCCTTGCAGTAGCGCAATCACACCAAATGCTGAAAACGACATTACCAGCAAACCGCCTGCCAAGCCGTCCAGGCCGTCGCTTATATTGACCGCGTTACCCGTCGCTACCACCGCAAACACAAACAATCCGACAATCCACGCGCCCATTTGCCAATCGCCAACGTATGGGATATGCACCGACGAGTAGCCGAGCTTACAGAAGAAAAACCAGCCCAGCACCAGCCCGACGCCGATAATCATGGCAAATTTCACCCAGCTGCGCAGACCAGCGTCCTTGCGATTAGAGCCAAAAACATTCAAAATATCATCAATCAAACCAATCGCCGCGCCGCCAACTAACGCCGCCAATGGCAGCCAAGTTTGCGCTCGATCCAGATTAAAGGCCAGCGTCACCGCCACAATCGCCACTACGGCAATTATTCCCGCCATAGTCGGAATATGCCGCTCGATTTTCTTCTTATGTAATAAGTTAAAAATCTTGAGTTTTTCGCCAGTTACCGCTGCTGTACGCTGTGTTTTCCAGAATTTATATTTGTAAGCAAAATATGTATATACTGGCGTTAGCAGCATCGCCAGTAGAAACGCCATCAAGCTCATTAGAAAAACCGAGTTCAATTCGTTTCCAAAAGTTACAATCGACATATTACCATTATACTCCCTACCCTACTCTCTCGGGACTAATTTTAAGTATTTTATCATCCAGTTGGATATCTCGTTGAAAATAGGCTTAGCGTCCGAGCCGCCGCCCATACCGCGGCCGTCTGCCGCTATCTCTACCATGATAACGTAACGTGGAATTTTGCCGTATTCGCCGCCAAAACCCAGATAGGTACCAATCGTCTCGTTATCATCGTACTTGCCGTTAACAATCACCTGCGAAGTACCGGTCTTGCCGCCGACTAGCCAGCGTTCCGAGTCGTCATGCGGCTTATATGTCGCATAATGAGCCTGATGCACCATTTCGCGCACTGTCTGCGACGAAGCTTCGCTGATAGCACGAGCGCTAGTCTTCGCCGCCGTAGCCGCGAACTTGCCGCCATCGCCCATTGTGCCGTTAATAATCGTTGGCGCGTGATATACGCCGCCATTAACTACTGAACAAAAACCGCTCGCCACCTGCAGCATTGTCACATTCATACCCTGACCAAACACCATATTACTATAACGCACAGCATTACCTTCTTGCTGTGCTGGCGAAATAACTGTGCCGCCCGCCTCATTCGCCAGCTCAATGCCAGTCAGCTGCCCCAGCCGGAAACGATTATAAAAGTAATCATAAATCGTATCGCGAGCGCCGCGAGTAATATAAGAACCATTTCCCAGCCGCTGCGCAATCGTTACCATACCAGTATTCAGCGACCAGTTCAGCGCTGTCTGCATAGTAATGTCGCCATTCAAGAAGCTATTTTTAGAAGCGTTATTGATCGTGATGTCTTCAACCTTGATTTTGCCAGTATTGTTGTAAGTACTCTGCGGCGAGATAACGCCTTTGTCGATTCCGGTCGCTACCGTGAAAGTCTTGACATCAGAGCCCGCTTCGTACGGATGCGAAATCGTATCATTGTTAAAGACCGACACGTCAGAAGTATTGATATTAGACGGATCATACGTCGGCATATTAGCCATTGCCAGCACTTTACCAGTACTTGGCTCCATGACGATAGCGCTTGCTCTAGTGGCTTTACTACGCTTAGCACCAGCCTCAAGCGCCGACTCGACTTGTGTCTGAATATTACGATCAATCGTCAAAACAATACTCTGGCCATTTACTGCCGGCTGGCGGACATTCTTATCGCCAATTGTCAGTGGTACGTCGCGAGCATCCGTCACCGTTTTGAGCATGCCATCGCGCCCAGACAAAGTCCGGTCATTAGCTTGCTCGAAGCCATATACTCCCTTACCCTCGTGATTAACAAAACCCAAAACCTGGCTAGCCAATCGTCCTTCGGGATAAACTCGGCGCGTTCCAACTTCGAAACCGATACCTGCTAGCTTTTTCCTCTTGATTAACTCAGCCTGAGTCCGCGTAATATACTTCGTCAAAATTTGGTAGCGGCTAGGTTTTTTATCAATCAACTTTGCAAAGCCATCAACTACGTTGCCGCCAGCGACGCTATTCAGTGTATCTACCACCGCCTGCTTATCAGATACTTGTGTTGGATCAGCCCAAACTTTATAGACTGTCTCGTTCATCACTAGCGGCTTCGGGTCGCTGCCGTCCATAGCATAAATCTCGCCGCGCTGCGCTTTGAGTGTGAACTTCTTAATCTGCTCATTATCAGCCTGTGTTACATAGTAATCATGCCGCACTACCTGCACCACGAAAAGTTGCACTACAAAAATGGCCGAGACGACCAACACTATACTAAACAAAAAGCCAACTCTCGAGCGTCGAATAAAACGAGTTGGCGATACACTCATGATCTTAAACTCCTATTTGCTTACATACTGAGTATCAGCCGGGGTAGCCATCCTTTGAGCAACGCTGCTGTCTTTAACTGATTGCAGAGCTGTCAGGCGAGCATTCTCAACCGCCAAATCACTCTTCTGTTCGGTCAACGTCAAAATTTTATTGCTGACGTCATTTGACTCATAATCATAGCCCGAAACACTCCCCGCTTGTGTTAAGTATAGCAGACCTAGCAGCGTCAGGAGAAGTGCAATAATAATCGCGTTAGAAATCGGGCCGAGTTTGATAGCCGATGCAAAAGCAACTGTATTGCGGTTGCGCCCATAATTACCTTGGCGCCGGCTATTAAATTGTGTAGTTCGTGAATATGACATGTGGTGGATTTGTTTTTGTTATTTATTTTGACACTCAAAAGCCAGAGGAACGTTAGGAGAAAAACGAAAATTACGCTCCTCTGCCCTATGAGTTGTGTTGTTTTTTGCCTAAGCGGCGCGGCGCACGACAGTGATGTCATGCTGGACGTCGGCTTGGACTTGTACTTGGATGCGGCGAGTCATGCTACATCTTCCTTTCTGTTTTTATATTTTCACAGCGACACGAAGCTTAGCACTTCGCGAGCGCGGATTGTGAACATCTCTAATAGCTCCATCGACAGGATGCTTCGTAATGATACGAAGTTCCGCCTCGTAGCCGCTTTTGGCCTGTTCGGCAAAGTATCGCTTAACGATACGATCCTCCAGGCTATGAAAGCTAATTACACCGACTCGCCCGCCCTGCGACAACAGCTCGGGTAATAATGGCATAATCGCTCGTACTTGCTCAAGCTCATCGTTGACGAAAATCCGAATCGCCTGAAAAGTACGTGTCGCCGGATGCGTTCGCTGGCGCCGTCCGACGTGCGCCCTCAAGATAGCCGATGCCAAATCTTCAGTTGTCGCCAGTGGTCTAGCCTTAATAATCGCAGCAGCATAACGCCGCGCAATATTTGGCCGCTCTTCGCCGTAATCGCGAATAATCCGCTCCATCTCGCCCTGCGAATAGGTGTTAACCACCTGCTCTGCAGTTAAAGCTTGCCGCCGATCCATCCGCATGTCCAGCGGACCGCTATGCGAAAAAGAAAATCCTCGCTCAGCCCTATCAAGCTGTGGTGACGACACCCCCAAATCAATCAATATCATATCAAACCGCTTGCCTATAGCAATCAACTGCCGGGCAGCGCTGACAAAATCAGCGTGTATTAACTCTGCCCCTTTGCTGACAAATGCCGCTAGGTTTGCTTGTGCAAATTCATCGCGATCGACCAAAGTCATTCCGCGATAATTATGCGTTCGTTCGACAATAGCGCCCGCGTGCCCGCCGTATCCAGCCGTCAGGTCGAGATAACTCTCGCCATCTTTAGGATTAAGCAGCCGCACAACGTCATTAAGTAATACTGGAACATGAAGTGGTGGATGTTCTTTAATACTCATTCCCCCATCATACCATACGGTCTGGCGAGGGACTCGAGATCACCAATCTGATAGCGAGCTGTTTGTTTTCGCATAGGTGGTGTTTGTTTTAGTTTAGTCAAGTATGCTTAAAATCAAGAGCTGTCCAACAACTCATATCGTATTTAGCATACCTTTGAGAGACTTGTGTGTGAGGTGGAGTTTTTGGGAGGTGTTGTGTTAGAGGAAAGAACTTTCGACAATTTTAGCGTGGGTCGATATTCCACTGCTCACTATCAGGTTGTTGATCTCGAGGATGTCCAACTTCGAATTGTAAAAGTACCACAAACTATACGGCTACGCGCCCAAAGACAGCGTCGCCCGCGATACGTAAGCGTCAGGTACGCAAACCAAGACGCCCGCCCTACCGTACATAGATTGGCTAATAGCTGCGTCAGTCATGACTACCCTACTTTCTTTTGTTATTTTACGCGGTGGTGTTTGTTTTGACTCGAGATTCTTATCTCTTGCCTTGCCACTAGCTTTATCATACAACGTTTCATCATGCTTGTGCAATACCTTTTTTACTAAAAATGATAACTTCTTTACTTTTCCACAAAAACGTGGAAAACTATAGCGTTTCAACAAGCAAATAGACGCTATATCTAGCGTCTATAGAGGTCAGCCATGACAGAAAACGCTGCTTATGCAAAATATATCCGCATCAGCTGGCGTGCTACTGCGTCAGGGTCGTGCCGGATAAAACTGCGTACCGCTGCAATCGGATCGCTCGACTGGGCGCCCGACCAAACTTTCTTTGCTAGAATGCTAGCACCGCGGAATTCGTAGTGCTGGCGTTTTAGCTCGCTGATATCATATTGCACCACATGCTCACCGTCATGAGCATACTTATCCATTAGTTCTGCCGATGGCTGATCAGTGTTAAAAACTACATAGTCAAGGAATTCACTGCCTGCCAAACGCTCAATCTCGCTAGCAAAATCCACCACGCTCAAATTATCAGTCGGACCAGGCTTAGTAACCAAATTACAGACAAAGACACACTTCGCCGATGTCGCCGCTAGCGCCTCCTGAATTTCTCGAATCACCAGCGCCGGAGCTAAACTGCCATACAGATTGCCCGGTGCAATCACCACCATGTCAGCCTCCAGGATCGCCTGGACAGCTGCTGGGTGCGCTACTGCCTCTGGCTCTAGCCATACCTTCGGCTGCTTAGATATATCGGCATGTGCGATCTTGAATTGCCCTTTGATCGGCTCGCCCGAAGCGCTCTCGACGCACAGCGTAATATCGGTTAGAGTTGTCGGGATTACTCTACCTTGAATATTTAGAACTTGGCTAGCCAGCTGCACCGCCTCGCCAAAGCTGCCAGTCATTTTCTCGAGTGCTGTCAAAAACAGATTACCGAAAGCATGCCCCTTCAAACTACCATCGTCAAAACGATAATTAAACAAATCGCGCACCCGCGGGCTATCGCTCAGCGCTACTAAGCATTGCCGCACATCGCCCGGCGGCAGCACGCCAAGTTCGTCGCGCAGCTGTCCCGTTGATCCGCCATCATCTGCCATATTGACCAGCGCTGTCAAATCAGACACGTATTTTTTGAGACCTGTTAGCAGCGTGAAGCTGCCAGTGCCGCCTCCGATAACTACAATTTTTGCTCCGCTGTCGCCATGTTCTTCGCTCATCATTCCCCTTCTGGCGTATTCACTCCGCTATCGCCGCGCAGTTCCTTCTTGCCTTTTAATTCATACTTGATACCAGTCATATCGCTAGTCATATAGTCGTCGTTGAGCAGATTAACAAACTTCGCCGCATCCTTGGCATCCATGATAATAATCTCGCCCGTCGCATCGTCCGTCATTAGTTCCAAGCCCATCTCATCGGCTTGCTCAACAACCTGATCCTGCGTCACCAGACCGACGTCGACTTTTTGCAGCTTAGTTACTAACGATTTAGTATCGCGCACTAACGCATCGAAAGTCATACCTTCAGGGAACTTTAACTTGAAATTTTTCTCGATTTCAGCAATTTTTTCCTCGGCAACAGCGAACTGTTTAGCGTCGTAACCAAACAAACGGATGAATTTCGACTCGTTAAAGGCAAAGATATCACCGCCGGCAATCAACACTTGATTGTCTGGCGTGATTTTCAGGCCGACATCAGCACTGAACGGTTGAAACGAATCGCCGTTATACATCCAAGCGGTTGCACCTTTAAGCACTTGCGACTGCGGCAAAATCTTGGCGACAAAAAACGGCTCGGCACCCTGGCGGCTGAAACGCGCTACGATTCCCTTGACCTTCTTGAATTCATGGTCGCCTTCGCGGAACACCTCTAGCGTTTCCTCGCCGTAGCGAATCTGCTCAATCACCTCTTGCGCGTGATCTACCCGGTCCAAGGTAGTACGCTCCAACACATTATCCTCAGCAGCGGCCGCTTCAAAGTCGCGCACTGTCATGCCAGTGGCAGCACCAGTTTGCACCTGGCTAATCATGTCGTAAAGGAATAATACCTTGAGCTGCGCCTTGAGCTCCTTGGCGTAATTAGTGGCGTAGACAGTGTAGCCCTTCGTAAATAGAAATAAGTCGATTTCGAGCTCGTCCTTATGCGCATCAGCTTGATTCGCCCAGAGGAAAATATCAGTCGGCTCTGGCGGCTGGTCATCAGCCGGTATTGATTGGTCATTATTCATGATATATATTCTACTACAATTATTAGACGCTATTCTACTATTGCACGGCATCTTCGCCAAAATGTTTTTGCAAACGCATTTTGATTGAACCGTGATGGCGGCCAAGTTTCTGGCTCATCGCAGCAATACTTTCGCCGTTAATGAACATTTGGCGCAATTCATCGTCATCAGCCTTAATCCATGGTTTATAAGCATTAGGATAAGTCTGGCGCATTTTAGCAATTTTAGCCGACCAGCTAGAATTAGTACTGTTCACTTTTTTGGCGGGCGTAAGTTCGCCGGATGCGCGTTTGTCAGCTTTTGGCTGTAAGTGCGCGAACTTTTTAGCATCATCTGCCGCCCGCGCGCGCAGCTGCTTGTCAATAGCATAGGCTTCGTCGCTCATCTGCAAAGCCATGCGGTTAATACCCGTCAAATACAAATTATCAATATCGCGCACCCGGCTAAGCGCCACATAGCCCATGCCCGGCACAAAGGCTTTGCGGAGGTCAATTCGCGCACTATCCAGCGTCATGCCTTGGCTTTTGTGGACAGTAATCGCCCACGCTAAACGCAGCGGAACTTGGCTAATGCTAGCTCGTTTGCGCGTCCCATCGCGCAACTCCCAAGTATCAGGCTGCATAGTCACCGTCCGGCCATTACGAAACTCCACTACCGGATAATCCGTCGCTGGCTCGAAATCGACCACCATGCCGATACTGCCATTAGCATAACGCCGCGCCTGATCGTTTTTGACCGCCATCACTAATGCGCCTATTTTAAGGGTCAGTACCTCTGGCGCTAGTACGCTACGCTGCAAATTATCAACGTAGTTGTTACTACCAGTAGTGTGGCGTTGATACAACACCTCGTCGCCCGGCAATTCAGCCAGCCTGGCTTGATTAATTCTATCGACGTCAACATTCACAGTATGCAATTCTGTCAGATCTGCTCCGGCTGGCGGTTGATATTCGGTCCGCTCTAACAGCTGCTCGGCGTGGCGGCGGCGCAAATCGCCAGCCCGCATCGCCGTCAAGATTTCTAGCAGCGTATCGCCGTCGCGCTGGCGAAACTGCTCGCTCAGATACAATACCGTCGGATCAAGCTCGCGCCACGCCGATGAATTCACTACGAACCCGCCCTCGCGGCCTTGCGCTCGATTAACTGGCGGCAGCTGAAAGAAGTCGCCAGACAGTACCACTTGAATGCCGCCGAACGGCTCGTCGACTCTCTTGCGTACTAAACGGCAAACTTCATCAACCATGTCCAAGCGGTAATCGTGCAACATGCTAATCTCATCAATAATCAAGACATCGGTTTTTTCGATAATTTCGCGGCGGCTTTTGCTGACATGCTCGGCAAAACCATTCGGCAGGCGGTCGCTAACGCCAATTCCCGCCCAAGCGTGGATCGTCGCGCCGCCCAGATGCGTTGCCGCCAGCCCGGTCGTCGCTGTCACCGAGACATACTTGCCGCTAGCCTTGCTCAAGTTGATGAATTGATTCAGCACGAAAGTCTTACCCGTTCCTGCCGGGCCGGTCAGCAGTGCGCTTTCGCCGCTCAATAATATTTCTAAGGCTAAATCTTGCTTCACTACCCTTATTATACAACTTAAGACGCGGGACTACTTATCCCAAGCAAAGCCGTTACCAAAATGGCCGTAGCGCGCTGTTGGTTCGTATTGCGGACGAGCCAGCTGCAGCGTATCAATAATACCCGCTGGACTAAGGTCATAACCTGCGATTGGCTTCTCAACGCCGTCAACTACCGCTGTAGCCTCAACTGGTTGGTCGTGGCCGATTGCGTACGCCAAGCGCACCAACACTTCCTGAGCTGCAAACTTTTTAAGATAATCAACTGCGACCCGCCGCGCCATATAGGCACCGCTGCGATCGACCTTAGTGGCGTCCTTGCCGCTAAACGCCCCGCCGCCTAGCGGAATCCGCGGGCCATAATTATCAACTGCTAATTTGCGCCCGGTCAAACCAGCGTCCGCCGCGAAACCGCCAATTTGCCAATCGCCTGCCGGATTTATATGCAGAGAAATACCATCAAAATCACCTGCCACATATTTTTGCTGCGCAAACCACTGCCGCACTGCAACCTCCAGCTCGTCGTGCGGCGCATTCTGGAAGCTAGCGACAATCGCCGCAATCTGGCCGCCATAAGTCGTCACCTGCGTTTTGCCGTCATACGGCCATTTCTCATACAAAAAGCGATTCAAGGCCCGCGCCAAAGCATACTCTAGCGGCAATAATTCTGGTGTCTCAGCGCAAGCATAACCAATCATTACCCCTTGATCGCCAGCACCGCCCGCGTCCACACCCTGAGCAATCTCTGGGCTCTGGCGTGCAATCCGCTCAATAATTTCCACGTCGTCGCCAGCCAGCCGCCGCGCAATCTGCTTGACGTCAACTAGCTCGCTCGACGATACTTCGCCAGTTAGAAACAGTGCGCCATGGCCGCCGCAAGCTTCAATCGCCACTCGGGCTTGCGGGTCTTTGGCAAGATACGCGTCCAGAATAGCGTCGCTGATTTGGTCGCAAATCTTGTCCGGATGTTTCGGCGAAACGCTCTCAGCCGTACGATATACTGCTTGATTGTTAGGTTCTACAGACATAAAAACTCCTTTCTATCTGCCCCGCTACAAGGCCAAGAAAGGAACTGCAAAGACAATATCTCTCCTGGTCAAGCAGGCTGGAATTAGCACCTTGCTGCAAAGGCAGGTTGCCGGCGAGTCATCAGGCCAGTCCCTCGTCGCACTCTGGATATTAAATTATTAATAAGTCCATTATAACACGCTTCATCCCGCCAAATCTAGATCGATAGCAAACCAACCAAGACTCTCGCTATAGACGAACGCCAGCCCGCGCTTTGTTTGCCCACTCATCCGCTAGCTCGTTCTGCTCGTGGCCGACGTGGCCGCGCACCCAAACCAGCTTCGGTTGCGTCGATTGGTAAAGCGCATAAGCTTGCTGCACGAGATCAAGATTCTTAATTTCGCCGCCTTTTTTACGCCAACCTTTAGCAGCCCAGCCTGGCGCCCACTTGGTCAACACATTGATCCAAAATTCGCTATCGCTATGAATTTCGCACGGCTCATCGCCAGCTAATTCCATAGCCGCAATCAGCGCCAGACCTTCCATACGAATATTCGTCGTCTGGTCGTCTTCGCTACCCAAAGCTACCGGCTGGCCGTTTTCAATTACCGCATAACCGCCTGGACCCGGATTTGGGCTAGCACTACCGTCTGTAAAAAATACTCTCACTTCTTTCCTGCTTTCTAAATATCGCGGACTGGCCGCAGCAGCTTCAGCTCGTCTGGCATATACCACTTGTTGCCGCGATTATCTTGTTCATATTTATACTCTATCATGTGATCAGCCTGAAAATAGTCGCCCGTACCAACAATCTTGTACTGAATATACATTTTGCGTACTGAATCGCTCTGCGGCATCGGCCCGCGATACAAACGCAGCTCAAAAATCTCGCCTGGCTTGAGAAATTTATTCAAGTCACCTCGCTGCCCTAATATCTCATATTTATCAAGCTCCACGTCAAAGCTCGCGTGGTTGCGAATATGCGCCCACACCTCGAGGTACTTATTATCGCCCGACGGATGCGCCTCGGTGCGCTCAACTTCTATCTCGGGAATCACTTTTTGCCCGTTGGCCGAGTGATATTGATCGGGCTGAGGCTTACTGTCTGACTTCCTAGTATCTGCAGCAACCCCTGAAGTGTCTTTATCGAAGTTATTTTCGTCCCTACTGCCGCGATTATCTTGCGGCGAGACCATATCATTATTATTAAGACGCGCCAAATATTCGTCATCACCATCCGGCTCGCCAAAAATTAAATCACGCAACCATCCCATACATCTATTGTACCGTATTTAGACAAAGCTACACATACGCTATATATAGTGGCACTATATATAGCGTATGTACTGCCGTGGAAAAATCAGGGAAATCTTCGAGGCACGCTAGACTACTGTTATTTTACTTATGTTTGGCACTCTTGACACGCGAGTGCCAACCAATTACAATAAAATATAGAGCAAAAGCTCGCCAAATCATAAACGAAAGGAGTAATACAAATGAGTAAACTCGTTCGATTCGACCCGTTTGCCGAAATGGATGCCCTGCAGCGCCATTTCTTTAATGACGACAACTGGATGCCGCGCCAAGTGCGCTCGGTTGGCCTGCCTACCACTGATGTTTACATGAAAGATAACGCGCTAGTCGTCGAGGTTCACCTGCCGAAATTCGATGAAGACGACGTCAATATTTCTGTCGAAAACGGCAACTTGGTTATCCAAGCCCAACGGCACGAAAAAGAAGAAGACAAAGAAAAGAAGTACGTCGTACGCGAGTCAAGCAGCAGCTTCTACCGCAGCGTCCAGCTGCCAGAGCGCGCTGACGCCGATGCTATCGAAGCACACCTGGACGATGGCGTCCTGAAAGTCACCGTGCCAGTCACGCCAGCGCCAGAGCCAAAGAAAATTACCGTCAAATCACGCGGCAAGAAGAAAGAGTAAGCCTTTCTCAGCTTTGGCCGTCAAGAAGGCCTCGGGATTACCCGAGGCCTTTTGCTAATAACGAAATTCCGTAGTCTAGCTAGAAAGCGTCAAACTATTCCGCGTATTTTTCAACGAACCGCCGCAACATCTTGACCGGCTCGGTTACCAATTCTGATTCGCGGTACGCTGCATCGATCAGATCTTGAGCCTCCTCCGGCGCGAAATAGCCGGCATGCTTATAGATATTAATCCGCAGAGCCAAGCCATCAGCATCAAGCTCAGGATGGAATTGCGCCGCATAAACATTTTTCCCGGCGCGCAGCAATTGTATACAGGTCTCAGAACGTGCTAGCACCACGCTGTTCGGCGGCGCCGTATCGGTGCCCTCTTTATGCCCGACGAAGCCGCGAAAACTAGCTGGCAAGCCAGCCAGCAGCGGATCGTCCTGCGCCTCCGGCGTCAAATTTATATCCACCGCGCAAACCGGCTCACCATGATCGAAATCCGTCCGACCACCCAGCGCCGTTACCAGCGCCCCCACACTCAAGCAAGTGCCTAAAAATGGCTTATCCTCGGCTGCAATCCGGCGAAGCAGCGGCATGATATAATCTTCAAACTGCAATTGTTCCGGCGATTTTTCCTCTGGCGGATAAGCAAAATTAGCCGGCCCGCCGCCCATAAAAATACCGCTATAATCATCCAAATTAACTGGCGAAAACTCGCCGCGGTCAAGTCGCAAGCGCTGCAACTGCTCCGGCCGCAAACCGCCAAATTTCAAAAAAGCTGCATATTCGTCGTCAGACGCTTCGTCCTCGGGACGGGATTGTAAAAGAAGAAAAGGTTTTGTCATAAATCAAGTGTAACACGCCGAAGGCTAATCGGCCAAAGCGTCGGTGAGTTACGAATCGCATACCCTAATTGCTACTAATCCACATCAATAATTTCACCAGGCTTTAAGGCTCTTCCAACTGTCGTTTCAAACGATACTAGTGGACCACAGTCTGGTAAATCGGCACCACAAATACGCGGCTGAGGCTCGCGCTCAATACCTTGCCAAACATCACAATTTTTTCGCACTGATGAATTATATAATGCAGTATGATTTACGTCAAGAGATTTTGCTAGCTTTTTTAATATAATCACGAGGCGTTAAATCTTCGGCCGACTCAACATCGCGAAGCCACGGAAAATACCGGAGCACGTTGTCTTGATGCAGCACTTCTACCAAGGGCGCTGATCTAACCGTAATATTTTCGCCGGCATCAAGATGCTGCGCTGCTCGATGTAACGCTCCTGTAGCCAGAAACAAATAAGTAAACCACTCGATTTTCTTTTCTATCTGCACGACATCTAGCAGTCTCCAATTAGCAAAAGTCCAGCCTGTTTCTTCGCTAAATTCGCGCTGCGCCGCTGCTTGCACCGACTCGTCGCTAGAGTCAACCCGGCCGACTGGCAAATGGTTCTTGCGGACAATCCCGCCCGGTTGCTTTTCGTCGATTACTAGAACATCGCCAGCCTCGTCAAGCGCAATGACCATCACAGTGTCTGGACGGCGCAGCATTTCAAAAGTTTCTACGCTGCCATCGGGCATCTTTTGCGGCCATTGATGTACTTCATAAATCTCACCTCTAAAAACACAATCTGCTTTCGGAGGAATCAGACGAGCACCTTTCGGCAAAACACGTTCGGTCATCGCTATGCTCTCAACTTTTTTATCAAAATATCATAACCGTCAGTCACCTCATCTTGACGGCTGACGCCTAATTCCGCCATAATGCGCCACAGATCATCGGTTATAGCGGCAGGGTCGGCGTTCTCGCCAGCTAATCGCTCTAATTCCATAAAGTCGCCCAAGCCTTCCACCGAGTCGATACACACTTCCACATCATTCAGCTTACCAGTCCGGCGAGTCTTCGACAAGTCCGAAAACGGCACGAAACCTAGTTCCTTGACGATAGCGATCATGGCGTCTGGATCACCAACTTCCGTTTCGCGCTCAATACTATCCAGCTGCCCAGTATATAAATGATATCACGTTTAGGACACATCCACTGGACCGATAATATCCGTATTGCCAAAGTAAAAATCGGTTAAGACCTGCCGCCATGGCGTGCTGGTTGCCGCAGCATATATCATTTTGCCAATATCGCCATGGCAAGCCAACAACACCGTTTGATCTGGATGTTGATACGCCATGAAATCAAGTACCCGCTGGCCGCGAGCCAATAACTCAGGAAAAGTCTCAGCGCCGTCAGGATGCAAAAAATAGGTCACGTTTTCTGCTTTGATGATGTCCGGCGCGCAGATTTCCTCAATATCAGCGGCCGGCTTACCAGCCATAATGCCAAAATCACGCTCGATTAAATCGTCGTGAACTATCGGCTCGGCAAGACCCAGCGCCGCCGCTACAATCGCCGCCGTCTCGAAAGCTCGACCAAGCGGCGATGCATACACTGCGTCAAAAACTAGTTCCCTATCCTTGATGTGACGCGCCAATTGCCGCGCTTGCTGACGTCCCAAATCGGTCAGCGGCAGGTCGCGATGGCCGTTCAAAATCCCGCGCACATTGTCTTCATTCTGGCCGTGGCGAGCGATATAGATAGTAGTCATGAACCTTAGTATATCATCTCTATCGGGCGGCAAGAAACCTCATAGAAACCCTACTTACCACTAAAATTCCTTGTTATCAAACCATCGATACGTCCCGCGAATGACGCTCCAGCCAATCAGCAATCGCATCAATATCGAAATGATCGGTCGCGGCGCGGACAGCGAAATCTTCTAATTCAACAGCCGCCGCAGTCATTCTCCAGCCATTTCTCGCCAAAAAGATACCAGCAATCGTCACCGCTGTACGCTTATTGCCATCGGTAAAGATGTGGTCTGCTATGCAATTACGCAAATAAACCGCCGCCTTTTCGTGAACTGACACATATTGCTCCTCACCAAAAACAACTGTTTGCGGCGCCGCCACCAGCGACTTTAGCCCCAGTTGATCGCGTACGCCATGCGAGCCGCCAAAATCCTCAATTATCCAAAAATGCAGCTCTAGAATTTCGTCAATCTCCAGATAGCGAATCATCGGTCTGCCAAGTTTTTCAGCGTTTCGCCGTACTGCTTTTTGAAATCATCATAATCCTGACGAAGCGACGGCTTATTTGCTTGCTCAATTGGCTTTACCTGCTCAACCGTTAATCGCACCTCGTCGCCATCGCGAATCCCCAGCGCCCGCAAATCCCGCGCCGGCAGCGTCACGCCGCGGCTCGAACCAATCTTGATAACCTTCTGAATTGTAGTGATTGTCATGCGAATATTATAACAAAATTATAATTTTATTGCAATATTAGCGAAACCAAATCAATATTTACCGCACGATTTCGCTATGCAGCTCCTGCCATTTCATATGCGCCCCATACGCTCGAGCTGGCGCGTCAACCTCACTTTCCTGGAGCAACAACTCCTCAGGGTCGATAAACATTACTTCGTCACCCTCTTCACCTGGCGCAAAGTCAAAATTCTCCGGCCAGACACGGCAATAAAAACAGATTTGATTGGCATCAATCCGCTCAATATACATCTCGTCCGACGCATCAAACAGTTGATAGCGCAAATCGCCTTTATAGCCGACTTCTTCGAACAACTCGCGTTTCAACGATAATTCAAAATCCTCATCGTAATCCATGCCTCCGCCCGGCAAATCCCAGTACGTCCGATTGATTTCCTTAACGACCAAAATTTGCCCAGCATCGTTATAAATCAAGGCTTTGAGCGAAATGCGATACAGACAATCCAGATGATCTGTGCCGTCTAGATTTTGCGTAATGATATGTCCTTTGGTGATTTTTGTCATGAGAGTCATTATACTACACCCGAACGCCAGATGGCTGATACCATTTCACCTACAGTATATTCTGTCTTTCCAATATCCATGATTAACTGCTCATTGGGTGTTAACACGTTGGGAATTATCTAATTGTGATACTCTTTTATTTTACCGTCATATTCAGTCAAAAGATTCTTTGAATAAATTTTTTCATTTTTTGAATTTCTAACTTCTTTCCAAAGAATAGAAGCTACTTTTAATTTGTTCGAATAGTTGCGGCTATTTTCATCTGCACAGAAATCCTTTAAAAATTGATTCCATTGACAAACCGAATTATCATATTTGGCATAATCTGACTCGCCATAATACACCTTTAGCAAATCTTTGATTGTAAATTTGCTATCCTTTTCGCTTTTTACTTTCCGCCAAGCAGTCGCCATATCGGCAGTAAATTTAAAAGGTGTAATACCTGTTACGGCGGAGAAATATTCTCTAAATTTTGCGTTAAAGGAAAACCCACATTCAAGTAATGGCATATCTAGAGTAATATTTTCAACTTGCTTCTTTTCATTTTTTATTAGTGATTTTTTAATCAGATTACCCTTAAAGTACTGCTCAATAATGTGATTGAGTTCTTGTTTTGTACCTCTATATTCTAATCCTAATGACTTGCATATCTGTGAAAGTTCTTCACGATACCAATAATATTTATTAAACTCGTCAAACGATGCAATTTTATCAAACTCAGGTCTACTTTCTATCAATATTTTAGCTCCTCAAAACTAATTTATTTTTTCATATCTAGTATCTACAGCTCTCCGACCCTCACCCGCCGCTGCTCCGTCGTATCCCGCTCACGCACGGTGACCGTGCCGTCCTCCAGCGTCTGGAAGTCGATGACCACGCAGTGCGGCGTGCCGATTTCGTCTTGGCGGCGGTAGCGTTTGCCGATGTTGCCGTTGTCGTCCCACATCACTCGGCCTGGGTTGGCTTTGGCGAGTGCGGCGTAGACGTCGCGGGCTTTTTCCACCAATTCTGGCTTGTTCTTGAGCAGTGGCGAAACGGCAAATTTGACCGGCGCCAAGTGCTCTGGCAGCGCCAAGTACACCCGCTTTTCACCGTTTTGCTCGTCCTCGCGGTACGCGCCCGACAACACCGCCATTAGCGCTCGCTCGACACCAAACGACGGCTCGATGACGTGCGGAACAAATTTTGTGTTCGTTCCCTTGACGGTGTACTCCATGCTCTTACCACTGACCCGCTGGATGTTCATCAAGTCAAAATCAGTTCGGTACGCGATGCCCATCAACTCCTCGCAGCCAATCGGATAATCGTATTCGATGTCGATCGTCTTTTTGCTGTAGTGCGCCCGATCCTCCGCTGGCACGTCCAGCTCGTGAATGTGCTCTGGTTTCAGACCTAGTTCTGCCAAAAAAGCATGTGTCGCCGCCAGTAGCTCATCAAATGCCTCCTGCCAATGCTCGGGATCGACGAAATATTCAATCTCCATCTGCTCAAACTCGCGAGAGCGGAAGACGAAATCGCGCGGCGCAATCTCATTACGAAACGCTTTACCCTGCTGAGCAATACCAAACGGTAAATTAGGGTAGAAACTATCGACGACGTTTTTGAAATTGGTGAAGATACCTTGGGCGGTTTCTGGGCGGAGATAAGAAATACTGTCATCACTCTCGGTCGCGCCAACGTGCGTTTTGAACATCATATTAAAGGTGCGCGATTTGCTCAGCGGATTGCCATCGGGGCTTTTGATGCCTTTCTCAGCAATCACCGCATCCATCTGCTCCATGGTCATGCCATCTACATCAACGCCATTGTCCTTGAGGATATGATCGGTGCGAAAACGGCGGTGATTGACCGTGTCTTCGCACAGCGGATCGACGAAGGTATCAACATGCCCACTCGCCCGCCAGACCTTCTGGTTCATCAAAATCGACGCATCCACGCCATACATATCGTCGCGCTCGTCAACAAACCGGCGCCACCATAAATTCATGATATTACGCTTCAGTTGCACGCCCAGCGGACCATAATCCCACGTACCGCTCAACCCGCCGTATACATCCGACCCCTGATAAATAAAGCCGCGGCGCTTGCACAGACTAATAATATCTTCCATTTTTGCTTGACTCACAAGAAGTCTCCTTTCTCCTCTCTGCGTTGGTGAGCGCGAGCACTTAACTCTTTATGTTTTAGTATAACACGCTTTGGTTTTTGATGGCTTCGCTGCAATACGGACAATTCAACAACTAAACGCCCGCATGTTGGCGAGCCAATAACCAGCAGCCTGGCAATATCTGCTCGACCCCGCCAATTTGCGCCACCAGACGCAACGATTTATTCGCTGCTAAGCGCAAAAACTTAATATGATCAGCGGTAAGCTCTCCTTGTTCGCTCAGTCGCAAGCCTCGCTCAATCGAATCGTACATGTAGCGCTTTTGGCGATCAAGCGGCTGGCCAGCAACATCGTTCACTAAACTCAGCTCATAGCCTGTTAGCTCAGCGTAGCGCAAGTAAAACCATACTTGCACCAACTGCAAAGAAACTACATCGCCCAAGCCTGCCAGCGTCTCGCTTAGCACTTCAAACCATTCTGGAATATCGACGTCGCGGCTGGCGCGTTCAACCAGTTTGATACATTCATAACCAAATTGTAAGCGGTCATAGTCTTGCAAAATCTGGCGGTAAAAACGATCAAGCCGCGCCTGCGTAATCGTATACAGGCTACCTTTACCGCGGCGCAACACTACATCGCTAACCGCAAACAGCTCGATGCCGCCCGCCAAGCGGCTTTTTTCGCGCCGCACGCCGCGCGCTATAGCACTGCGTTGCCCTAGCGGCGTTAATAGTGTCAAAATGCGATCTGCCTCGCCGTAATTCGTCCGGCGCAGCACTATCGCTTTAGTACGTTCAATAGCAGTCATGCTGCCACCTCTCGCACCGCTTTGGCAATATCATCTGGATGCATCGATACTTTGTCTAATAATAATCGCACGCCGTACGGCCGCAACTGCTCGAGAGTAATGTCATTTGCACTTGTTGTACACACGACAACAGGAATGCGGCCTAGGTCGTCATACGATTGCAACTCGTGCAGCAGCACTAAACCATTTGGGCCTGGCATGAATAAATCAAGAATAATCACCGCGGGTCGAAAACTATCTATCAAATCAAGCGCTTCTATGGCATTTGGAGCACTCTGTACTACCATACCGTTGTGCTCGAGACGCCGCGTAAACAGCTTCGCTAGCCACTCGTCATCATCAATTACTAGCACGCGCGTCATAATAGCCTCAGCTGCGTCGATGCTGGTACATCAACATAAAAAGTTGCGCCATCGCGATGACGGATAACGCCAATTTGTGCGCCAATTGCTAAAGCAAACTCATTAGCGATAAACATACCCAGCCCGCTGCTGCCTGGACGATTATGCAGCGGCAGCGGCTCGCGCAACCCTTGGCGCAACGCCCGCCAAGCTAGCGCTGGAATTGCCGGTCCAAAATCACGTACCCCGATCCGTACCCGCTGATTACTGTCGGTAGCCCGCACCGAGATCGCTACCGACGAGTCATCAGCGCTATAGTGTAGTGCGTTATCAGCAAAGTTAGCAACGATTCGCCGCAATAAATCACGATTTGCCACCATTAGTCGCTGACGAGATTTTACCTGGGTTTTTAGAGACTTATTATGAGCATGGTACAGCGGTTGAAGTTCGCTCATCACTTCGTTGCAAAGACCAGCCGCATCAATCGCTTCTAACGTGAATAAGGCGTTTTCTAGGCGGCGAGCTTTGGTTAAATCTGTCGTCAAGCGCAGCGCCCTTTCGGCCGTCAGTGTGATCCGCTGCGCCAAGACAGCCCGCTCAAGCGCCGTATACTCCCCTGCTTCTAACTCAATCGCCAACTGGCGAATCAGAGCAAGCGGCGCTTTCAGCTCGTGCGCCGCCACTGTAAACGACGGTGAATCTGCCCACAAACCAGCCTGCGCCTTACCCTCCTGCATACACCTAGTTTAGCATGCTGCAGCAGGCTGTTCTAGCACAAGCAAAACGCTTATTCGTTGAATTTGAGAGTCTTCAGCAGCTTCTCGTAGTCAGCAGTGAAAACGTCGCCGTCAGTACGCATCGTCAGTGTACGATCGCGCATCTTCAGCAGTACTGCCGTACCAAAAGTATCTTTATCAAAGTTACCAACTAGCTTGGTACCTGTATGCCTGCCGTCATTGTAAACGCTGGACTTCAAGTCACCTCTTTTAATTAACGGATCGTAAGTGGATACAGATTTGTCATAAGTTTTTTGCTCAATTGTTATCCTCAAGGCGATTTTCGATTCTCTAACAATCGGCGGGATTGTCACTGGGTTCAGATAAGCTTCATATGTCACGCCGCCGCCCTTGCTAATATCTGTTGCCTGATAAGCGCTCCAAGTCTTGGGATATTCAAATGTCAAGGCGCCGTAATCTGACGGCCCGTTAAACTGCCGATTCGGCTCTTTCTCGCGCTTTTCGAAGTCGCTCTCTAGCTTCTCGCTATTCTCTTTGACAGCCTGAGCTTTAGCTGTCTCGATTTTCTCATCGACGTTTTCTTTCTGGTCGAGATATTGCATATATGACCAAATACTAAAACCGCCGAACCCCAGCACCAACACTACCAATACCGCAATAGCGACAATACTGCCAGTGATAGCGCCTTTTTCTGTATGATGCCTACTCTTCATGCTTACGATTATACTTTGTCGAGGCTAAATATGCAAAGGTTTAACTTTGCGGCTGCAGTAAATAGAGATTATGCGCGCCCACGGTCTTGTGCAAAGTAAACCCAGCCGCCTTGAAACCATAGCTAAGCAGCCAGACATCACGCCCAAGACGATTAGTTTCGTGCTGCAAATACTGCACCATCTTGGCGATATCACGAGCATCACCAAAAAGATAAACGACCGTCGTCTCGGCTGGCAGCGGCGTATGCCAAAAATTAGCTAACCGCACCGACACTTTCTCGTCATGCCGCGATAACCAACGTGAAATCAGTACTAGCAGCGGTTGTAGTTCGTAACCAATCGCCCGCGCGCCGCGGCGGCTCGCTTCGCGCAGCACTACGCCGTCGCCCGAGCCAATATCCACCAACACGTCAGTTTTTTTGAGCCGATATAGCTCATCAAAAGCTTTTTGCAAGTCGCGGCGCCGCGACGGCACGTACGGTGCGCCCGTGAAAGCCACAAAGCCAAACAGCAGCACCACAGCAGCGACAGCGGCAAAAATCACGCAAATTTTTCCTTGAGAACGGTAATTTTATTACGCAAGCCATTCAAATCTTTCTCAATATCGCTAGCCAGTTTTTCAGCTGCCTGATAACGCTCTATCGCCTGTTCAATATCGAAGTCGTCGCTTTCAAACCACGCGACCATCTGGTGCAGCTCTTCGATTTTTTGGTTGATAGTTTTCTCATTTTTGCTTGACATTTTTAACCTCCGCTTTGATAATTATTTCTTCTTCCTCGATATTAATAACTTCGCCTATTTCGGTCGAACCGCGCACAATCGCGTAACCACGCGCCAGCGCCAACTGCGGATTGTACGCCGCCAAAATCCGCTGGAATTGCGTAATTTCACTTGTTAAGACGTCAGTTCTGCTATCTAGATGTAGCAATGCGCGCTGCCGCAAGTTGTCAACCTCACTACTTAAATCGCCAATCGCTGACTCCGTCCGGTAGGCCATGCCGTCAACCAGCGCTTTTATTTCTCGCAGCAGTTCTCGTCGGTCTGGCACAATGATTTGCGCCGCGTTACTCGGCGTAGAAGCCCGCACATCGGCAGCCAAATCCGCCAGCGTCATATCGACTTCATGGCCAATACCAACTAATGTCGGCACACGGCTGGCAGCAATCGCTCTAACCAACAATTCATCGTTAAACGTATTCAAATTGTCAGCACTACCGCCGCCGCGAATGATCACCAGCACTTCAGGCGGCGTTTGATTCTCGTTAAAACGATTAATTGTCGCAACAATCTGATTAGCCGCCGCTTCGCCCTGCACCTGAACATGCGCTACGTCAATCTGCAAGCCGCCCCAGCGCTCATTTACGATTTTGATAAAGTCCGCGTAACCTGCCGCCTGAGTGCTGCTTATCACGCCGATACGCGCTGGAATTTGTGGCAAAGAACGCTTGCGCTCGGTAGCAAATATTCCTTCCTTCTCGAGTTTAGCGTGCAGCAGCTGGAAACTTTTGCGCAAGCTGCCCTCGCCTAGCGGACGGTAATTTTGCACGGTCACGCTGAATTTGCCCCACTTCGTCACTTTGGGTTGCGCCCGCACCACCAGCTTCATGCCGTCTTCAATCGGTGTTCGCAGTTGATAAACTGGCATAAAGCAACCGACGCTCGTTTCCTCGTCTTTCAAGTCGAAAAACACCCATTTGCCCTGGTTTACTTTGAAGCTGGCGACCTCGCCCTCGATCTCAACAGCGCTGCACGAAAACTCCAGCACTTGATTAATCAGCTCAACGAAACCGCTAACGCCGAATCTTGGAATCGGATTTTCGTCCATATTTCACTATTGTTAGCTGGTAAAATACATAGCCTAGCAGCAGCGCCGTCAGCAGTACAATTACCCGGTAAAGTACAATCGCTGCAATCGACTGGCCGCCACCTATACCTGATAAAGCCAAAACACTAACCATGATTGCCTCGTAGGCGCCCGTTCCGCCTGGCGTTACCACAATGAATCCAGCAATCGTCGCTATGCCATAAGCAATCAAAATCGACGCCGGATTGACGCTCATTCCCAACGCTTGAAAAGTAATCCAGATTGGCGCGATCTCGGTAGCGGTAAATAACATCGCCCACAAAAATGGCTTCAGCAGCACGCGCTTGTCACTCTTTAGCTCGTTAAAATCGTCATGCATATCATAGAAAAACTTCTCTATCGACTCCCGCTTCAACACCACCTGCGGCCGCCGCGCAAAAAATGACGCCGTACCGTTAGTTATCATCGTAATTCTCTTGGCTAATTTTTTCATCCGGTGGACGCTATTCAAAAAGTAGGCGCCCAGCAGCGTCGCCATCACCAGCAAAAATACCAGCGTTGAGCTCATCAAAATTATCCAGCGGTTAACACGGCCGTCAATCGTCACCATCAAAACAGAAACTACCAAAAAGACCACAATCGCCATAAACCCCACCACATAACGCACAAATTGCGCCATCGTCGCTCGTCCGATTGGCACACCGTACTTGCCTAGGCGCCAGTTAGCATACGAAATACCGCTGACACCGCCGCTAGGAAAAGCATGATTAACAAAATTTAACTCTAGCGATATGCGTGCCAGAGTTGCCGGATTAATATTCTTCACGAAGCCTTTCTGACGCAAATATGAAAAAATCATCTCGCCAGTCGCCAAATATCCGGCCGCAATAATTGGCAGCATCCACACAAGCTTACCAAGGTTAATTTTACCTAGCAGACCCCAAGCATATACCAGTTCGCTTCTAGCTAGAAAAAGTATCAAAGCAATCAACAACAACGTGGCAATACTCAACCACAGTCGAAAAGACAGTCTCCTTTTCATACAATCTAGTATACTATATTTATGCATATCACAATACTTGGCCGCCAGCCAGCACTTGGAATAGCCGAGCTAGAACAGCTCTACGGCGCTGACAATGTCCGATGGTTTTCGCAGCAAGCAGCGCTTGTAGATTCGCCTGATTTTGACTTCGAGACCCTCGGCGGCAGCCAAAAAGCCGGCCAGGTCGTTCTCGAACTCGACCGCGGCAATTGGCTAACCGCCAGCCGCCAAATCGTTCAGCACTACGCCGCCAAATGGCGCGCCAGCGAGCATAAAATAACTCTTGGCATCAGCGCTTACGGCTTCAAAATCTCGCCACGCGATGTCCAAAAAACCGGCTTGCTCATCAAGAAAAAATTACGCGACAGCGGTACTAGCTTACGTCTTATCCCGAACCCAGAAATCGCCCTTAACACCGCTGCTAGCCATCACAACAAGCTTGGGTTATCGCCAACGAAAGTTGAATTGCTAGTCATCCGAGCGCCAAATAACCGTCTCATTATCGCTGAAAGTGTCGGCGCCCAGAACATCACTGCGCTGGCTGCCCGCGACCAAGCTCGCCCGCGCACCGATGCTTTCGTCGGTATGCTGCCGCCGAAATTAGCGCGGATGATGATAAATCTATCTGGCTATACAAAACCTGGCCGCCTCTGGGACCCTTTTTGCGGTACTGGTACCGTTCTCCAAGAAGCGCGACTCAAAGGGATAGACGTCTACGGTAGCGACCTAAGCCAAAAAATGGTTGATTACGCCACAGAAAACATGCAGTGGCTCGATAATAAATACCAAATCAACCCCCAGTGGCAAATCTTCCAAGCTGACGCTACCGCTGTCAAGCTCAACGCCGTTCAAAAATCTGAAATCACCCGCATCGTCTGCGAGGCCTACCTCGGCCAGCCCTTCTCAGCCCCACCAAAGCCCGCCAAACTCACCGCAGTCCGCGGTAATTGCAATCACATCATCAGCCAATTTTTAGTAAATATCCGCTCGCAAATTAATCTGAATATAACGCTAGTCGTCGCTGTGCCCGCCTGGCGCGACCATAGCGGTAAATTTACACATTTACCGCTTATTGATCAGTTAGTAGATTTAGGCTACCGACGCCTACATCTAAACTTAGTCAGCGACGAGCAGCTACTCTACTACCGCGAAAACCAGGTAGTGGCACGAGAAATCTTACTGCTTAAACCTCTCGATGAAAGTTAAAAGCAACCCGCCCGCCAAGCTCACGCCTGCTATAGTAATTACTTTCGTAAAGCTTGACATTTCCGATAGCTTCGCGTACAATAGCATAGATTGTCTTATATTAAATTAAAGGAGTTTTATGTCACACGTTAAAGCTGGCGGTTCGAGCGATAATACCCACAAAAGTGCTGGTAGGCGCAATGGCGTCAAGCGTTTCGGCGGGCAAAAAGTCAACCAGGGCGAGGTGCTAGTTCGCCAGACTGGCAGCACCAAAATTGCCGGCCCAGGTACTTACATCAGCCGCAACTACACTATCCACGCAGCTAAGAGCGGCACCGTAGTTTTCAAACATATCAAGAAGCCATCGTTCACTGGCAATACTCACCCGCGAACCCAAGTTTGCGTCGAATAAGCTAAGTTCACATAAGGTATACTACCCTGGCTAGCGAGATGCCGCTAGTGGTTTTGTTTTTCGTTTTCTTGGCGACCTACTGATACGTTCATAAATCTTTGCAGTTCTTCGATACTGTTGTTCAGCTGTAAAGCACGCTGTGAATATTCTCCGCCACCGATACGTCTTGAAAAGCCCTGCTCAGCAACATTATTCATTACTGCCAAAGCGTGCCTAACCTGGTCTATGGCATCACCCAGGCGGGCTGCTTCGCTCAGTGGCAAATCGCCTCCGACTTCTTCGACAGAGCCGTTGAACCTATTGAGCATGGCTAAGATGCCTGACGTAGACTCTTGTATGCGCCCGAATAACACAGGAGCTCGCAAAGTACCTGCCGTGCTCAGCACTCTAGCCAAATCCTCTGCCGCACCCGCCATATTTCGTATAGTAAGCTGCGTAGTGTCCGCTTCTGCTAACGCTTTCAAAGCCTCAGAAGCGTTAGGAGACTGCTCGCCTGACGTCTCTGACGATGCATTTGAGTCTTGCTCATCTGAGTTCCCCGGCTCATCTTGATTTTCTGGCGCGAGAGATTCGCCTTCAGTATCGGCGACAGGCGAATCGCCATCTGAATTAGCCTCCTTACCAGTTGGCGAAGAATGCTCGCCTCTAAGCGCGGCTAACACCTCTTCGCGGGTTTGCGGTCGTGGTCTTGGATCTGACTGGCCAGTTTCCGACGCTCCATATGTATCAGATACAGCTTCATTAGTCGACGACTCTGACTCTGTTATCGGGTTTAACTTACCAGCCTCTCTTAGTCTAGCACGCAACTTTTCACGCTGATCGACTGGCTGCTGCCCTAGAGGCTGACCATCACCAGGTCCAGGCTCGCAAAACCGCCTGCCAGCAGCCAATCTGCCTAATTCAGCACTTATTCTACCTAATTGTTCCCCGCTAGCCTCTTCTTCAGGCTTAGTAACTAAATCTTCAGTGCTTGGAGGTTCGCCGTCTGGCGCTGTACTTTTTGATGTATGTATTTCTGGCATATACTACTATTATATCAAAACATAAGCGAAATGTCAACTACAACGCCACAAATAAGCAAACTAAGCAATTCTACAAGCAGCTACTTGCTCATACCTAGGTGGTAGCGCACCCGCTCGACGACATCGCCGATAACTACTTGCGATTTCACTAAATAATCGTCAACACCGAGCTGCTCGGCGCGTTCTTTGTCTTTGGGCTGGCTGAGCGCCGTTAGCATAATCACCCGGATATTGGTAGTCTCCGGCGTATTACGCAAAATATCCAAAACGTCAAAACCGCTAATTTTCGGCATCATAACGTCCAGCAAAATCAAGTCAGGATGTTCAGACACCGCCAACGACAGTGCATCCTCGCCATTATTTGCTTCACAGACGTCAAAACCCTCCAGTTCAAGACGCGACCGATATACCGATGCTAGCGCAGTGTCATCTTCTACTAGCAAAATCTTGCGTTTGCGTGTATCCATAGTTTATATAGTATACCAGCCTGGCAATAAGCACAAGGTCTATGCCGCTAATTCTTTAGCGCGCGCCATTTGCGGATCGCGGCCAGCATTATTATCGTCCTGGCTCATTTTAACTGTCTGATTCGGCTGGATACCTTCTTTGGTGATGTTTCTATCCTGCGGCGTGTACCAGCGGGCCACTGTCACCTTGAGGATACGATCGTCGGATAGGTTGATCACCTTTTGTACCGTTCCCTTACCGAAGGTTTTTTCACCGACCAAGGTGGCCGCTTGATAGTCTTTCAGCGCGCCAGCCACAATCTCGCTAGCACTGGCTGAGCTGCCATTGACGAGGACAATGGTTTTCTTACCTTTAAGTGTCGGATTTCCCGAAGCTTTAACTGTCTCGGTAACCTGGCCACGGCTTTTTTCGGTAACGACCGTCTTGCCGTTATCTAGCCATAGACTCGCTACTTCTTGCGCTGCTGTCAAATAGCCGCCGCCGTTGTTACGCAAATCAATAATCACACCCTTAACACCTTTGTCAATGAACTCTTTAGCAGCTTTGCGAGCTAGCGAACCAGTATTATCGTCAAAGCGCGAGATCGTCAATATACCAACGTCGTCGCTAACCGACCAACGGACGCTAGGATCGCTAATCTGAGCCCGCGTAATTGAAAAGTCTAGCGATTCGCTGCCGCGGCGCATAGTTAGCTTGACGGTCGTGCCCGCTTCGCCAGTAACTTTATCAGCCACGCCGCTAGCCGTCTCGCCCGCTACTGACGTACCGTTCACAGCCACAAAGATATCGCCTGTTTTAAGGCCAGCTTTCTTGGCTGGAGAGTCATCAAGAACTCTGAGTACTGTCGGCTGTAAATTGCGCACGCCAATTTCGGCACCAATGCCAGAAACTTCGCCGTTTAGACTTTTGTTAAATTCTGCCGCTTCTTCCTTATCTAGAAATGTCGTGTAGTCGTCGCCGACCGCTTTGACCATGCCGCGAGCCGCCCCGTCAGACAGCTTATTAGCATCCAAATCACCGTCATAATTCGCCGCTAGTTGACGATAAGCCTCTTTCATCACCTCGGTATCAAGCGGCTGCTTGGCCACCTTGATGCCAAAAATCGGCGCTGCTATCTGATAGATTTCTTCGCTGCGCGTACCAGCCGCAAACGATACGATTATTGCCAAGACCAACGACGCCAAGAAAACACTCTGCGAGACCTTTCGCTGCCGAGGCTTCCGCCCCTTATTTTCAACTCCCTGTTCGTTTGCCATAATCATAATTATAGCGCACTCTAGCTGAGTACGCTATAATTTACTGATTATTATATTGATCTCGCTAGAAATATATATAAGTTAGCCCAGCACTTGAACGCGTGTAGTAGTGATAGCGACCCCAGCCTAAACCGTCGATATTATTGTTGTAGTCGCTAACAGTAATCGTACCATCGCCATTAACCGCTTCGACATACATAGCGTGACCATAAGCACCAACATACTGAATAGCTACCGAGCCAGCTTTTGGCGTTGGGCCGTTTGCAATACCATAGCGAGACGTTGTGCTCGGCCACTGATTAGCGTTACCCGCCCCGCCAAAATGCGGCACATAACGGCCAGTGCTGGCTACCTTCCAGGCGGTGTAGCTGACGCATTCGCGGTTGTAAAGGCCCCAGTTATCAACTATCGTATCTTGCTCGGCATTAGCCCAAACCGACGGATATCCGCCGCCGCTAGCCGAGCCCGTACCAATGTTAGTAGAGCCTGAAGCACGGGCAGCTGCAGCCATAGCGGCAGCCTGCTGAGCGCGAACGCTGCTGATTTCGCTGTTACGCTTGGCGACCAGGTTATTGTAAGCTGATTCTTCGCCGCGCGTGTCCGAAACTAATTTAGCCTGTTCAGCTTCTTTGGCAGCTAGCGCGGCTTTTTGCGACTTCTGGTCGCGCAGTACGTTCTCGACTTGCTTTTTCTGCTTTTCGAGCTGCGCTTTGAGCGATTTAATCTGTTTGATCTTGGTGCTCAGATTGTCCTGCATTGACGAGCGGTATTCTTGCTTGTCAACGTAATCGCCGATGTTTTTGCTGCTAGCCAGCATCTCGAGCGGCGAGATTGAGCTATCAACGTACATATCGGCAACAATTTCGCCAAGAGCTTCTTTGTTAATCTCGATTTTCTTTTCGGTAGCAGCGATATCTTTCTCAAGCTTATCGCGCTTAGCCTGGCTAGTATTAATTTGCGCTTGGATTTCATTTTTTTGCTTGGTTAATACATCAAGCTGCGCCTGCAACGTTGATGCCAGCGCGCCAAGCGTCGCCGCCTGCTGCTGATATGAATCAGCTTCTGACTGAAGTTTTTTGACCTGTTCGTCGTACTGGTCGGCCAACACGTTTTGCGCGAAGGCAACCGGTATACTTGCGCTCATCAAAACAGCCGCTGCGACGATTGACGACTTCGCAACGTGCCGCCTTGACGAAACTGGTGTGGTGGACCTATGTTTCATACCTCTAGCGTAACAAAGCATTACCGCTTTGTCAACAAAGCTAAGTCGAATAAGCACCTCCTTTCGTAAATTACTCTACAATTTGAGATAACGGCGAGTAGCCAGTGTCGAGGAAATAATCCCAATCAACGAGCCTAACAACATCATACTTAGCAAGACCAGCAGCAAATTATTTACCAGAAAGTGCGATGTAGCTACAGCAGCAATTCCATAAGCCTGTAATTTGCCAGAAATCGTCGCGAAAACCCCTACCCCTATAGCGGTCGCTACAACCGCAGCAATACAACCATACACCATTGCCTCTACCAAAAACGGGCCGCGGATAAAGCTTTTGTCAGCACCGATAAGCTTCATCATCTCGATCTCGCTTTTACGATTGAATATTGCCATTCTAATGGTATTAAAAACAATCAACGAAGATATTACGACGAAGAGTACGCTCGCTGCCAAACCGGCCCGCTGCGCAAAATCTGTCCAGCGGCCAATATTTTCGATAGCATCGCGCCGGTCGCCAGCAAACGACGGTTCGCGCTTATCATCAATAATTTTTTTGAGCGGCTTATTAGTTTTAACAAAATCACTAAGACTGTCGGTGTCATTGATATTCTCTAGATTAACGCGAATCACTGCTGGCATTTTATTGGCAGCTTGATTAAGGGCATCTAGTATATCTTGGTCGGCTTTGTTGTCTTCGGCGCTTTGTTGGCGCGCTTTTTCCGAGGAAACGAATTCAACGCGCTCGACATTATGCAGTTTGCGCAAATCGGCAATAATCGGTTTAGCCTGCTCTTCGGTAGTACCCGTTTTGAGATAAATTGACATATCGACTTTTTTACTCAGCTCCGTTACCGAGTCTGCCAAAATATTGCGCGCCACCACCGTAGTAAAGATAATCAGCAACGTAATCGTCATCACCGCGGTAGCCGCAATCGTTAGCCAAGCATTACGAGTGAAATTATTGACGCCGTAGCGACACATTCGCACGAAAGTCAGCCATTTGCGCTGGCGGCTGCGCCTTTGTCTGGTCAAGGCGCGCGCACCGGTATTTTTTTTGTCCTCGCGGCGGCTTTTCTTTTTGGCAGCCGCTGTCTTGACTTTGTCTCGTCTCATTGCCGATAACTCCCCTGCGCTTGGTCGCTAGTAATCTTGCCGTGGTCAACAGTGATAACGCGGCGCTTCAACCTATTGACAATCTCGACATTATGTGTTGTAAGTATAACTGTCGTGCCATATCGGTTAATCTTCTCGAGTAGGCGGACAATATCCCAACTATGCTTCGGATCGAGATTGCCCGTCGGCTCGTCGGCGATTAGGATCTTTGGTTGACGCACTACTGCTCGAGCGATTGCCACACGCTGGCGCTCACCGCCCGACAACTGATGCGGGAACTGCTTTTCCTTGCCCTTTAGACCGACCAAGTCAATCACTTTTGGCACAGTATTTCTAATTTCGCGGTTGGTCATGCCAGCGATTTCTAGCGCAAAAGCCACATTTTCGAATACCGTCCGGTTCGGTAGTAACTTAAAATCCTGAAAAACTACGCCAATTTTGCGGCGCAGCAACGGGATATGCTTATCCTTGAGCTGGTCGTAATCAATACCGCCAACGACAATCTTGCCGCTAGTCGGCTTTTCTTCGCGCGTCAATAATTTGAGCAAGGTCGATTTGCCAGCACCGCTCGTCCCAACGATGATCACGAACTCGTTCGGCTCGACATGCAGATTAATACGGTCAAGCGCTGGCTTGCTGCCCTTACCATACACCTTGGTCACTCTATCTAACAGAATCATCACTACCTATTGTAGCATAAGCTAGTTTATAGCGATAGCCAGCTACTCGGTCGCTGCTTGCTGCTCGAGATATGCTTCGATAAAACCGTCAATGTCGCCATCTAGCACGCCGCGGGCGTTATGCGTCTCGAACTTAGTACGCGTATCCTTGACTAATGTGTAAGGGTGAAGCACGTAATTACGGATCTGCGCACCCCAACTAGCCGACTCGCCTGCCCGCAAATCAGCTAGCGTTTCGGCGCGTTGTTCTAACTGCATTTGCGCTAAGTGGCTTTTGAGGATTTTTAGCGCGGTTTCTTTGTTTTGGAGCTGGCTGCGCTCGTTTTGGATCGCCACTACCGTACCTGTCGGCAAGTGGGTGATGCGCACTGCGGAATCAGTTGTATTGACTCCTTGCCCGCCGTTGCCGCCGCTGCGATAAATATCAATTCGCAAATCTTTGTCGTCGATTTCGACCTCGCCTGGCGCGTCCATTTCCGGCATGATTTCGACCAGTGCAAAGCTAGTCTGTCGCAAATTATCAGCGTTAAACGGACTGAGCCGCACCAGCCGGTGCACCCCGTGTTCACTGCGCAATTTGCCGTAAGCAAAAGCACCGCGGATAATGTAAGTTGCGTTCTTGATGCCGGCCTCCTCGCCTGTCGAACGCTCGACTAGCTCGGTTTGCATATCATGCTTTTCAGCCCAGCGCAGATACATTCGCTCTAGCATTTCTGCCCAATCCTGCGCATCCGTACCGCCAGCGCCAGCGCTCAACTTGAGAATCGCCGCTCGATTATCGTATTCGCCTGAGAATAGCAAATCTTTGCGACGCTCCTGGTATTCTGCCTCGAGAGCTGCTAACTGCTCGGTAAACTCAGCCAGCATCGAGTCGTCGCCTAGATCCATCAGTTCGATTATATCCGAGACTTGTGAACGCAAAATCTGCCACGGCTCAATTTGCGAACGCAAGCTCGCCGCCTGCCGCGTCAGCATCTGCGCCCGCTCGACATTCGCCCAGACATTCGAATCGGCCAGCTGTTCATCAAGCACTGCCAGCTCTTCAGTGCGAGCGTCAATATGCAAAGCTTGGCAAGCGCTAGCCACGCGAGCGCGGAGATCTTCAGCTTGTTTTCGTAACGGCTGCATAGAACCTAGGCAGCAGTCTCGTCTTGACTTTGGCCATTATCGTCGTTTGACTTGCGGCGAGTTGATTTCTTGGTAGAAGTTGGCTCTACGGTTGTCGGCTCAGTAGCAGGTTCTGATTCAGCGGGTCCAGAAACATTAGACTGAGCAGCAGCTGGCGCAACGCTCTGCGGCTGATTTTGCGGCTCAACCACACCCTTCCAATAGTCAATCTGGCTCAACCGGCGTACCAAAAACGGATGATCACTAAAAGTCTGCGCAAAATGATTCATCGGGCGCTCAGCCGTATACTGCATCCACTGGCGCGCCACCTCGTTCATGCTGTCTGCCGCATCAGGTCCGACATGCACCTTGATCAGCGATTTCTTGACTAATTCGCTATCGCCCAAATACATCAAAGCTAGACGATCGGCGGTTAGCTCGGCGCGGCGATGCCAGAAACCAGCAACCCAACTGCCAGCCACATTAATAATCGGAATTGCCAAAAACGGCATCAAATACACGTTAGCGTTGGCATGGCGGTATTTGATATGTGCCATTTCATGTACTACAATCACTTTTAGCTCATCCTTGGTCAAGTAGCGAATCGATCCAGAATGTAGCACGATAGAATACGGCCTAGCAAAACCGAAAGCATAAGCATTCATCACTGGATTCTGGGTGATGAAAATCTCGACTTGCGGCATCTCTAGATCAGCCGACACCTGGTTAGCCCAATCGCGCAGCCACGCATAAGCGCTATATTCAACTTGCAAAGCATTACCCAGCATTTGCTGGCGCATCATCCGCACCATAAACATGCCAATACCTAGTAGCGTACCCAACCCTACGATCATAAGAACAATCGCTAGCAGTACAGCAATCACACCATCATTGAACGATAATTCAACGTGACGTCCAGCATTATCCGTTGACATTTCCTGGAATGCTATATAAATAAAATAACTAGTCGCAAAGAAACAAAAGATAATGATAGTTATTGTCAGAACGACATTATCTTGCGCATTGCGAGCCCGCGCTACGGCAAGCTGGCCTTTGGTTTGCGCCTGCGACTGCGGCGGCTGCTGATACTGTTGGTATTGCTGGTACGGCTGTTGATCCATAAACCCTCCGATTAGATACTATCTCAAGACTCGCGCCTATTCTGCTACATTATAACAGGATTAATCATAATAAGCAGCAACTCCACCGTTTTTGATCACGCTAAATATCACAACTAACTACCAAGAACGCGAGTCGCCTAATCAGCTAACTTTTCCACTGCTGCCACGAACTGCTCGCCGCGGTCATTATAGCTCTTAAACATATCGAAGCTAGCGGCGGCCGGGCTGAGAATCACCACATCGCCAGGTTGTGCTTGATTTACTGCCGCTTCGACGACTGTCGGCATCGTCGCCATTTCCAGCTGGACAACCTGGCAAGAAACCTTATTTTTATGCAAAATTTCGATAATTTCACTGGCATTAGCGCCGTTGACGATCACTGCTCGCATTTGCTGCCTGGCGATTTCCTGTGCTAATTCCGTATAGTCCGCGCCCTTGTCAGAGCCGCCCAAAATCAAAATTTTTGGCTCCGTGAAAGCTTTTAACGCGGCAATAGCGCTACCGGGCGTGGTTGAAATACTATCATCGTAATATTTCACGTCGTTTTCCTCAGCGACGAATTTCAAACGGTGCGGCAGACCCGTGAAACTCTCTAGCCCAGCCGCATATTGCTCGTCAGTCACCGTAATCGACAGCTCCGTCACGGCGCTCATCGCCGCACAAGCATTCTCGAGGTTGTGCGTACCCGACAAACGCAAATGGCTAGTGCTGCAAATCTGCCGATTTTGCACGCAAAAGTAACCGTCCCGAACATAAACTTGATCATCGTCAGGAATAGCGTAGCGCTGCGCGAAATCTAGCGCATCATCTCCGCAGCATTCACACATTGCATGACCTTGCCTATCTAATAGCCCGTCAAATGGCATAGCAGCCACTTCCCGCGAATATTTATTCGTCGGGTGATATAAACAAACATCGCCAAGATACTGGTGGCAGCGAATATTTTTCTTAGCATTGAGGTAGTCGGCGAAATCCGTATGGACATTCAAGTGATCCGGCTCAATCATCAGCACCACCGCGATATGCGGCGACTTTTCTAGATCCCACAGCTGAAAGCTAGACAATTCATAAACGACAATGTCGGTTTTTTTAATCTTCGGCAAGACATCCAGCGCCGGCACGCCAATATTGCCGACCAGATGTACCGTTTGCCCGGCTTGCTGCAAAATCGAGGCAATCAAACTGCACGTCGTCCCCTTACCTTTCGTTCCTGTCACGCCGATAATCGGCACCGGACATTTGTCGAAAAACTCATTGGTCGCCGACCAAATCTTGCCGCTGGTCTTGATATTACGCGGCGGCAAACTGGCCGTCCGCACCACCAAATCAGCATCGCCCAGCTGTTCGCTGAAGGCATTTTTGCCAGAAATCAGCTTCACGCCGTCCGGAATTGTTGGCAGTTTATCCGCTGGACGCTCGTCAGCCACCACAAACTCCGCGTCAGGAAATCTCTGCCGGAAATATATCAGATTTGATATACCTTCTACGCCGTAGCCAGCTATAATAATCTTCATAACGACTATTATAGCACGCGCCTAACCCGCTAAAATACCAATATTTCACGCGTTGATTTGACAACAAAATCATTTATTGATATATATTATATTAATCTTTTGCGCCGACCCGCAGGAGATAGAACGTTTCCGTCTATCGTAAGAAAGGAGAACTGCCATGTGGTGGCTCCTCACAGCGGTGGTTTGTACCATCGTTGGATTCTTTCTCGCTGCCCTCCTTGCTTTCGTCTTCTCCAATTACGGAGATGACAAAGGAAGGTTTGCCGTAGTTTCAGTTGCGGTTATGGCAATTCTTTACGCAATCGCAAACTCGATGACATACACAAAAACCTCTGAACACGAGTTCAGGGTAGCGACACTCGCCGAAGCAGCGTCGCTATACGATTTCTCCAGCGGGTCTGAGTACCCGCTGGAAATTGGCGACCGCTCGGTGTCCGCTTCAGGAGAGTTCACTATGAATGGTGGCTTCTTTTCTGTTAGCGGTTACGGCCAGATGCAGGCAGGAGCCAGCATTTTGGTCGGTTACCAGCATGCCGACGGCGACCGCGAGATACTCGAGATTCCATTGTCAAATGTCGCTTTTCGCATAATCGATTATAGCGAGTCGTCGTCAATAGTAATTGACTTCAGCGCAGTCTCGGGATCAGCCCCCGAATACACCGCCGAGGATATTCCCGGCGACTGCCACACCCATATTCGATGGGGCTGGTGGACGCGCGAGTGCGCAACCATTGACACGACAGTCACCTCGTCTACAAACGAAGGGGTGGCGGGCCTTCTCCAAAAAGCCCTTGCCAGCGGTAACGCTGGTAAGTTCGTAGTTGTGAGCGTGACCGAAGACGGGTATCGGCAGATTCTCGGCTCCGCTGGTAGCGCCACAGAGACGGAGACGCCAACTCCGTCGCCCGCCCAACGTTGAGCAAGTAAAATGCTCCGCTGGGTCGGCGGCGGAGCATTTTACTTTTGATTGAAATTATTATTCTAAAATAGCTTTTCTAGCTTATCATTTAGCCGCGTCAGCGATTTCTGGTCGCTAGCGCTGACGCCAGCCAGCACCCAAGTGTCCGCGCCGATAAATTCGCGCGCCGTCGCAATCATGCGTTCGCGAGTAATGTTGCGTATTGCCTCGGGCACGCGCTCGTAATCTTTGACAAAACCGTCGCCGAAATAGCGCCCGCTATAGAAATTGCTAATCTGCGCGACTGTCTGCGCCCCCATCTGGTGACGGCCTAGCGCGTAGGACTGCGCTGCCGACAGTTCTTCTTCGCTAATTTTCCCATCAAGCACCGCTCGCACTTCGCTGGCAATGATATCAAAGAGCTTATCCGCCGTCTCGACATTGACCTGCCCGCCAAAATCCCAGCTGCTATCATAAAAACCGGCGCTCGCTTCACTAAACATGCCGTAAGCCAAACCCTTTTTGCGGGCAGCACCGAAGATACGCGAGTGCATCGTTCCGGTCAAGATATGATTCAAGCACGACATCGCCTCTAACTCAGCATCATTAATTTCGCGCGGCAGCGACATGCTCCAACCAAAGGTCAAATTAGTCGCTTCTTTACGCTTGATAAGGGTCGGAACGGCCTTTTTCAAAACATCGCGCGGTACTGTGAAACGTTCGCCGCGCGGCAACTCCCAGCTCTCAAGCATACTTTTAATCTGCTCGCGCCGGCCATCGAGCTTGCCCGCAATCACAAAGCGCATATTATCCGAGGTGTGTGTTTTTTGATGGTGGCGCTGAATATCCTCAAGCGTGATATTGTTAATCGTCCGCAAACGCTGCCAAAACGTATAAACGTCCTCGCCTAGCAGCTGCTGGACTTTCGGCCAAAGCACGCGGCCGTGATTGTTCAAATACCCCGTTAGTTCGCTGCGGACATTGCCCTTTTCAGCCTCTAGCGATTCTTGCTGAAAGCGCGGCTGGCAAATCGCCACTTGCTGCAATTCTAAAATCCGATCCCATTCAAAATCAGCGCAGTCAGCCACATACACCATTGACAAGTCGCTTGTCCATGCATTATGGTACGCGCCATTTTTGGTGAATTCTGCTTCGTAAGCATGCTCGCTTGGAAACTTAGCGTTTGCACCAAACGACATATGCTCCATCACATGAGCGGTTTCATAAATATTTTTGCGTCCAACATAGCGGTTGCCAGCGCGAAATTGAAACTGGAAGCTCATCACCGTTGCGCCAGGCACGTCAATAAGCAGCCCACGCGAACCATTGTCGAGCCGTACTTCTGTTACTGTGTGTTTCATCTAGCGGCTCTTTTTTCGATTCTGGCGCTTGGCCTTTTTCTTTTTACGGGCAACGTTGCGCCTATGATTAGTTTCGGCGGTCGAGGCGGCTCTTTTTATTGAACCGCCGAAATCGTGATCGCGATTCTCTTCGCCGCCAGTGATTTCGTTGACTCCATGCTCGACCGAAGTCTCGGCAAGCTTCGTCAATTCCGTTTGGTGGTCATCGTCAATTGATTCGCGGCTAATAGCGTCGGTGGCGCGCACATGATAAATAGCACGCAAAACTTCCTCGCGCAATGTCGCTTGCAAGCTATCAAACAGCTTCTGCGACTCGCTGCGGTATTCAACCAGCGGGTCGCGCTGGCCGACGCTGCGCCAGTGAATACCTTCGCGCAAATGCTGCATATTTTCGAGGTGCTGCATCCATAGCGTATCAAGTACTTGCAGATAAACTTCGCGCTCAACCCCGCGGATTAGATCATCGCCGAGCTCTCTTTCTTTGGCTGTATACATTTTTTGTGCAGCAGCTAACGCTTTATCGCGGCGCTGACTATCTTTTTTGATCGCGCCAATTTTTTCAATTTCGTCGACCTCCAGCGGGATAATCTCTGCAAATTCTTCGACAAATTTTGGATTATTCTTGGCTGGTACCTCTGTTAATTTATTAACCATCGCCCGCAGCAAACGTTGAATTTCTGGTTTGATATTATCGCCTTCGAGGATTTTGCGGCGCACCGTGTAAACAACTTTGCGATGGCGATTAATAACATTATCGTACTGAACAACATTTTTGCGCGTATCAAAGTTATACCCTTCGACTCGCTTCTGCGCTGCCTCCAATGTCTTGCTGACGGCACGATTCTGGATTGCCGTTTCCTCATCGACGCCTAAACGCTCTAACACATTAGCAATCCGCTCGCCCTGAAAGATACGCATCAAATCGTCCTCGGTCGAAACATAAAACTGCGTATCGCCTGGGTCTCCCTGCCGGCCGCCGCGGCCGCGCAGCTGATTGTCAATTCGGCGCGATTCGTGGCGCTCTGAACCAATGACCACTAGACCGCCCAGTTCTTTGACGCCCGGCCCAAGTTTAATATCGGTGCCGCGCCCAGCAATATTAGTAGCTAGCGTAATTGCGCCCTTTTCGCCAGCATGCGAGATAATCTCTGCTTCGCGCTCGTTGTTCTTGGCATTTAGAATTTCGTACTTAATACCTTCGCTATCCAAATATTTGGCGATCATTTCATTTTTAGCGATTGAACCAGAGCCAACCAACACCGGACGGCCTTCATCGTGATATTCTTTGATCGCTTGAGCTACCGCTTTCAGCTTGCCTTTCTCGGTCTTGTAGATTAAGTCCTGATGGTCCTGGCGAGCAATTGGCTTGTTCGGCGGCACCACCACTACGTCAAGCGAATAAATTTGTTGAAACTCTTCAGCCTCAGTGAAAGCAGTACCAGTCATACCGCTAAGTTTTTTGTACAGTCGGAAGTAATTCTGGAAAGAAATCGTCGCTAGCGTCATGCTTTCCTGCAATACTGGTACGCCTTCTTTGGCTTCAATCGCCTGGTGTAAGCCTTCGCTATAACGGTTGCCTTGCTTGAGCCGACCAGTGTGCTCGTCAACGATTATCACCTCGCCATCGTTTGTCACCACATAGTCTTTGTCGCGATGAAACAGCGTTTGCGCCCGCAAAGCTTGATCCATATGGTAAACGCTGCGCACATACTCTGGAGTGTATAAGTTTTTTATACCCAGCATTTTTTGGACTTTCTCGACACCTTCGTCAGTAAGAGCTACCTGCTTGCGTTTCTCTTCCAAGGTATAATCTTCTGGCGTCAACTTCGCCGCAATCTTGGCAAATTGATAATAGCTGTCAGGATTCTCAGAGGCCGGCGCACTGATAATCAGCGGCGTCCGCGCTTCATCGATCAGAATCGAGTCCACCTCGTCGACAATCGCAAAATTCAAATCGCGCTGGCGCACCAGCTCGATATCGTTAACCATGTTGTCGCGCAAATAATCAAAGCCGAACTCATTATTAGTACCATAGGTAATATCTGCCTGGTAAGCTTCTTTACGGGTGCACGGACGAAGCTTCTTCATGCGCGGATCAGTATGCGCCTCATTGTCATAATTTTCGTCGTATAAGAATGAAGCCTCATTGATGATCACACCGGTCGATAAACCTAGCGCATCATAAATCTGCCCCATCCAGCCGGCATCGCGCTGCGCCAGATAATCATTGACAGTTACAACATGTACACCTTTGCCTTCAAGCGCATTCAAGTAGGCTGCTAGCGTCGACATCAAAGTTTTACCCTCGCCAGTCTTCAGCTCGGCCACGCTGCCCTCATGCAATACCATTGAACCAATCAGCTGCACATCGTAATGGCGCTCGCCGATTGTCCGATCGGCCATCTCGCGCACCACCGCAAAAGCGTCTGGCAAAATCGTATCAAGCGTCACGGATTTCTTCTGCAAACGCTTGCGCAGAATATCGGTTTGGCCGGACAACTCCTCATCAGACAATTTTTCGTATTTCGGGCCAAGCGCATTAATTTCGTCGACTTTCTTTTGTAAACGCCGCAAAATCCGCTTCTGCGGGTCACCGAAAACCTTCGTCAGCACCTTCTGTTGTGTTATCGCCATAACGTCAAATTTCCCTCACTTTCAGGTATTTTCCAAAAACTCCCCTAATTATAACTGTTTTCGGGGAGTTTTGGAAGAGGCTGCTACTAAATCGCTACTGTGTTTCGCGGTCAAAACCGCGTTTGAACCGCGCTAGTATATCGCGCCGGCCGACGTGAGCTAACAAATTTTGCTTGTACTTGCGAAGTTGCCCGGCTAGCTTGCGCTCGACTATATCAGTTGCCGCCATAACATTCATTGTCGAATCTTTAGCTTTAATTACCTGATCCGGCACGTTGATGATCACTTCGACTTCATATTTGTTGCCGTTGTCGCGATTTACTTCCTCGATTTTCACCGAAGCACTCATAGTTTTGCGAGCATGCCGCGTCACTAAGCGATCTAATCTGCCAATCTTCTTGCTAATATATTTTTTCGTCGGTTCATCCAAAACGTAACCGCCTACGCCAGTTATATCAATATCTGCAATCACTTTGACCCCTTTCGTTAAACCGATAATGTATTTTAATTATAGCATTTAGCCGCGGTGAGCGCTACCAATCGCCTCGGCAATATTCTGGAAGCCATCACGGTCAAGCAGCTCGACCAGACCCTCGTTAATTTCGCCGACAACCTGCGGCCCCTCAAACATTAGCGCCGTCACCATAGCCACCAGGCTCGCACCAGCACAAATCTTCTCGTAAGCATCCTCGGCAGTAAACACGCCGCCGACACCGATAATCACAAAACGATCGCGGTATTTGGCATAAGTTTTGAAAATTAAGCCAGTAGTAAGCTCCCGCGCCGGCTGGCCGCTGAGATTTCCCCTGATCTCGTTATCCAGCAATTTTGAATTACGCAGCGCCGAGCGGTCCTTGACTAGATTGCCAATCGTTAAACCAGCAATCTCATGCCGATCAATTACTGCTAGCAGCTTCATAAATTCCGGCCACTTTTTATCTGTCGGCATCTTAACGAAAATTGGCCGCGTTAAACGCAAGTCATCTACCGCCGTCAATAATTTATCCAGCCGTGCTGGCGTCGTAAACGGCTCGCCGCCATAAGTATTCGGACAGCTAATATTGATTTCGTACAACGGCGCGCAACCAGCTGCCTCTAGCTGGCGCAAACTTTGGCAATAGTCGGCAATCGCTTCGATATCGCTAACATTTTCGGGGTTATTGGTTTTAGCAACTGACACACTCAACGGGAAATCGCGCCACAGGCGCCGCGGATACCGCTTAATCCGTTGTATATTGCGAGCGACTCCGTTATTTGCCAAGCCGACGTTAACTACAATCGATTTCTCGCTCGGTAAGCGGCGAAACCACGGCCGCGGATTACCAGCACAAACCTGTGCAGTAGTCGAACCGCCAATTTCGAAACCTAAGCCAATCCGTTTAGCTATTGGCGGCAAGTCGAAGTTCTTGTCCAGCCCAGCTGACATTCCTAGCGGATTCTTGAATTTTAGGCCTAAAATCTCCTGCTCGAGCCGCGAATTTCGATAATTCCACACCCGCAAAATATTCTCGCCGCGCACTCGGTGCAGTGCTCGCGCCGCTTTGATCATACCCTCATGCGCTTTGTCTGGGTGTTGTCGAAAAAGCAACGGTTTAGCAAGTTTCTGGTAGCCGCTGCGCGAAACTTGGCGCACCACTCGCTTCATCACAATTCCTCGCGATTACCTAGATACGGCCGCAGTACCTCTGGTACGCGCAGTTTACCGTCATCGGTCTGGTAATTCTCAATGATTGCTACTAGCGAGCGCGCCAAGCTCACCGCTGTACCGTTAAGCGTGTGAAGTACCTGCAGCGAGCCATCGCTGCGGCGCACGCGAATATTGAGATTACGCGCCTGAAAATCAGTACAATTCGAGCAGCTAGTCAACTCGCGATACTGGTTATCGACTGGCGACCAGTACTCGATATCATATTTTTTGGATGCTGGCGCACCGAGGTCGCCAGCCGCGATATTCACCACATGGTACGGCACGCCTAAGTTTTGCCAAATTTCTTCCTCGATCGACAAGATTTTTTCGTGCATTTGGACTGATTGTTCTGGCGTACAAAAGATGTACATTTCCAGCTTATTGAACTGGTGCACGCGGAACAGTCCGCGGCTGAATTTACCAGCTGCACCCGCTTCTTTACGATAGCAAGGGCTGTAGCCAGCATAGAGTAGCGGCAAATCTTTCTCGTCGATGATTTCGTCAGCATGAAAGCCAGTCAGCGGCGCCTCGGCCGTACCAATTAGCATGACGTCTTCGCCGTCGATGAAATACTCATTACTTTCCTTGTCGCTCTTCGGAGCAAAACCGGAACCGCGCGCCACTCGGCCCGATACCATATGCGGCACTGTCATCGGCGTAAATCCTTTAGAAATCAACAGATTCAGCGCATACTGATAGATCGCGTTCTCTAGCAGCATCAAATCGCCCTTGATGTAGTAGAATTTCGTGCCAGCCACCTTGGCGCCGCGTTCAAAGTCAAGCCAATCGCGGCCAGCTGCAAAAGCTAAATGATCCTCAGCAGACTGGCGTTTATCGCCCCACTCTTTAACTTCCACGCTGTCCTTTTCACCGCCAAGCGGCACGTCATCAAGCGTTATATTAGGCACTGCGTCCATTTGCGCTTGAAAATCAGCGTCAACATCATGCAATTCGCTTTCTAATTCTGCTAGCTTTCCCTTCAGCGACCGGCCTTTTTCGACTAATTCTGGCGCTGGTTTACCGCCCTTCATCTGGCCAGCGATTTCGTTCCGCCGCGTTCGCAGTTCATCGACCTGCAGCCGCAGCTGCCGGCGTTTCTCATCGACATCTAGCAAACGAGCAATTGACACGTCATCGTAACCTTTATTTTTTGCCGATTCCTGCACGCGATCGGCATGTTCTCGAATATAGCGAATATCTAGCATAATATTAGTATATCATCTAGCGGTACCGTACGCCACACAGACCGCCCAGCGTATCCGCAAAGAACTATTTTATTATAAGTTATTCTGTTCGCAGCGCCTCAATCGGGTCAAGTTTCGCCGCCTTGCGGCTCGGCAACCAACCAGCTACAATTGCCACCAACATCAGAGACAACACTACAACAACAGCGTCTAGCGGCTGGAAAATCAGCAAATCGTGCTTGCCTAGACCCAATGCTTTAGAAATCGCTGGGTTCGCTAGCGTACCGACACCCCAAGCACCTAGCACGCCGATCATACCGCCCAAAAAGCCAACCCAAGCTGCTTCGTAGCGGAACAACCGCCCAATATCACGTTTTGACGCGCCCAAAGCTTTCATCAGACCAATTTGCTGCGTCCGCTCGAGCACCGAAATATACATAGTGTTAATAATCCCGAACACACTCACCACCAAAGCCAAAATACCAAAACCCATCACAATAGTTTGCAAAATATTTACGAAAGTAAAAATCATACTCTGTACATCTTTCGAAGTCATCGACGAATAGCCAGCGTCCTTCAAACTATCGCGAACTTCCTCGGGAGTTTTACCGCCCGTGGCTGTCGCATTGGCAAAAATATACTTTTGATAAGCATCAGTTCCAGCAGTACTGAAATCCGTTAATTCCTTAGCATCGCTCGAATCGATATACAGATTTGGCCGGCTAGCCATCTGGTCTGGCGATTTCTTGACAACCGCTACAATTTTGAATTGCTTATTTAGCGTCTTACCGCCAAGAAGCTCTTTGACACCCTCTTCGCCCTTCTCAATATACGCCTTTTGAATCGTCTCAGTGTCAGTCTGCTGCGGCTGTTGGTTAACTGTAATTGTTAGCGTCGAGCCAACCATTTCTGATGCTGTTTTGCCCAGTTTCTCAGTGTAGCTCTCTGGTATAATCGCCTCGCCTGGTGTCAGCTTTGTTCCCGACTTAATCTCGCGTCCAGCCGCAGGCTCCAACTGCAAAGTATTATCGCGCATCATAACTTGGGCCACGTATTTCTTATCGCTCTTCACGCTAAATACTACATATTTTGGCCGCAGCTGATAGTTCGGCTCAACATTTTTAAGATCTTTGCGCTGGCGCAATTTTTCAATATCACTCTGAGTAAGCGTGTCATACTCTTGGCCATAATACGACGCTGCATTAGGATTATATTCAGTTAATTCGCTTCTACCGCCTACCGCTGATCCAGCAGTAGTAACCCGCTTGTCCTTAGAAATAATTAGGCCGTTCGGATCAATATTACTGCTGATTATCCGATCAACGTACTGCCTAGCACCCTCACCAACCATCAGGCTAGCCATAATCGCGAAGCCGCCCACCGCAATAGCTACACTTGTTAAGATTGTCCGCATTTTGGCGCGGCGCAAATTACGGCCGGCTCTAGTAACGATATCAGTAGTTTTCATTATTTTTCCTCCTCTGTAAATTTGCCGGTCGACTTATTTTTAGCAGCGGGTTTCTCTACTTTCTTGCTACGAGTTCTAGCAGCCGATTTCTTGACAGCAGAGTCCGATTCAATCTTGCCGTCTTTGATATGAATCACCCGCTGGCATTTTTGTGCTAAGTCTTCATCGTGGGTCACGATAATTAGCGTAGCGTTGTTTTCTTTACAATAATTAAACAACAAATCCTCAATCACTTTTGAAGTTGCCGAGTCAAGATTACCAGTCGGCTCATCAGCAAATAAGATTTGCGGCCGACCGACAATCGCCCGAGCAATCGCCAAACGCTGTTTTTGCCCGCCTGAAAGGTCTTTGGCGCGCGACTTGATCTTGTCACCCAAATCAACCGCTTCCAGAGCTTCAATAATCCGTTTCTTGCGGCCGATCCTCGCCACGCCCGCCGTCTCTAACGCCAAACTGACATTATCGTAACAGCTCTCGCCGCCCTCAACGAAGAAACTCTGGAAGATAAAACCCATCTTCTGCGCCCGAAACCTATCGGTAGCCCGCGGCTTCAACCGCAAAATGTCCTCGCCGTCAATTAGCACCTTGCCCTTTTGCGGCTTGTCTAGCCCGGAAATCGCATGCATCAGCGTCGATTTACCGCTGCCAGATTTACCCAGAATTGCCACGCTCGAACCCTCTTCGATATTCAGGCTAACTCTATCCAGCGCCGTAAAAGCATTTTTCTTTTTACCGTATATTTTAGTAATATTTTTGACTTCAATCATTCAGCCCTCCTGCTTATATTGCCGTTATCGCGCCAGTCATTAGTAATAACATAATTATCACGCCCAAACCGATGCGGTACCGGATAAACAACGAAAAGTCATTGCGGGCGACAAATTTCAACAGCCAAGCAATCGACCAATAGCCAACCGCAAAAGCCACCGCTGTCGCCAAAATTGTTGGTACCCAGCCGACGCCGCCGCCAATGTACTTGTAAGCGGTCATCGCCTCTAGCAAACCTGCCGCCACCAAGGCTGGAATACCCAGGAAGAAGCTTAATTTCGTCACCGTTACCCGATCAAAACCGCGGAATAGGCCCACCGAAATCGTCGCCCCTGAGCGCGACACGCCTGGAATCAGCGCCAAGCACTGGCCCAAGCCAATCGCCAGCGTATCCCGCCAAGTCGTCTGCCGCTCGCCTCGCCGCACAGCGCTGCATTTGTCGGCCAGCCACATCACCAGGCTCCAACCAATCAGCGCAAAGGCCACAAACCATAAACTGCGCAACACTGTCTCGACCTCATTTTTGAGAGCATAACCGATAGCCGCAATCGGCAGCGATCCAATAATAATCGCCCAGCCATATTTGTAATCAAACTGCCGCCGCGCCCGTTTCCACCACAAACCGCGCCACCAAGCACTCAATACCCGCCAAATATCATCTCGGAAATAAATTATCGCTGCAGCGATAGCGCCAATCTGAATAATAGCCGTAAAAGCCGTCAAACTCGGGTCGTTGATCCGCATACCCATCAACTTCTCGACAATCGTCAAATGTCCGGTCGACGACACTGGCAAAAACTCGGTCACTCCCTCGACGATACCCAATATGATAGCCTGCCACCATTCCATAATATTTAATAGTATAGCATTTGCAGCCGTCTCGGCAAAAATCTCAGCTATTTTTGCCTATTTTACGCTAAAAATATTGACATAAGCGTGATTTTTTGCTATAAGTTATATAGAAAGTCAGACAAAAATAAAAAGGAATAAAAAATGCGGCGAGAAGGAATGCCAAGAGCAACAGGTACGGCTGGACACGAAGGTCCTGGACGGTCACCAACACAAGAAGAGATAGACGAGGTCATAGCCCAGGCAGAGGGGTTCAACAGAGAAGCTGCCGAGTCTGAGCAATCACCCACGCAAGGAGAATTCGATAGCGTCGTGGCTGAGGCGGAACAAATTACTGCAGAAGCCGCCGCCGAGTACGAAGGCGTCGAGCCTGGCCAAGAAAGCGCCGAGGATGCTGCCGAAGTGCAGGCTAACGAGACTCTGCGTACCGATGCTGAAGTTCTAGGCAATCGCTATCTTGTTAGTCAAACGATAAAAGGTGCTGGCAATACACTACAGTGGGGCAAGGAAAGAATTGCAGCGGGCTGGAATAATGCTAAGGAGCAACCAGGCCTGCTTAAAGACAAATTTATGCATGGCTTAGCCAAGAGTTCGTATGACCGGCGCAAAGCAAAGCTCGACGACGTTGCTCATCTCAGCGACAACCACCCGCTTAAAAAATTCCGCATGAGAAAGCTTCAAAAAGCTGAAGCTCGCCTGAACAAACGCAAAGCAAATCTCGAAAGACGGCAGAATCGGATGAGCGGACGCCTAGAAACCGTCAAAAACGCCTACGAAGCGCGCCGCGAGGCCACTATTGCCGAACTCTCAAAACGTCGAGATGAGGCTCTTGCTCGCAAAGAAACTCGTAGAAAATTACGCGAACAAGGCGCGGGCTGGCTTGAGGCTCGTAAAGCTGCCAAAGAGCACGTCAACTCTATACCAGAAAATCAACGCCGCCGCATCGCTAGCGCCCTTCTGAACGCCGTCGAAGCCAACAAAAACTCACAAGAGGCTAGCTGGCAAGCACGATACGCTGAGCGAGCTTCTGCTGACGCGCAAAATCGAGTTGAAATGCTTGGCCAAGAGCTTGGCCAGACCAGGGTTGATCTAGAAAATACGCGCCAGCAGGCTGGAGAGATAGCCGACATGGAGGCGAACCTCGCCACAGTCAAAGAAAATGTCGCTAAACTTCGAGAAAAAGCCGAATCGTTGTCTGACGATAACGCCAATAAATTCGCAGCCATGAACGAACTTGTCAAAGCAGAAAATCAGCAGGCAGAGATGGAGCAAACAATCGTCAACCATCACCAGCGCTTAGCCGATCTGCAAAGACAAGAGGGACGACTAGCACAGGAGTTGATTCAAGCTCAAGCTAATGTTGAAAGCACTGGAAAAGAGCTCGAGGACAGAGCGCGAGCAGAAGCCGCTGCAAAAAAGAAAGCCGAAGCAACCCAGACAGCTAGGAACCAGAGCATCGAAAATACCTTTGTCTAAGTTAAAACAGAAAAAGAAAGGATAACATCATGCCAATTTTAAGCCGTAGTCTCCTCGCAGATTTAGGAATCAATCTATCAGACGAAGATTTCCAATCGCTTGCCGACCATTTTGAATCGACGCTAGAAGAACGCGTCATCAACGAAATCGTCCTCGAGCTATCACCAGAGCAAGCCGAAGAACTATCACACATGCAAGAAGCCAGTGACGACCAAATCGTCGATTGGGTACGCGCCAATGTACCAGACTTTGCAGATATTGTGTCTGATGAAATCGATATCTTGCTCGGCGAGCTAGCTGAGGATAGCGAGAAAATGGCCGCCTAAGCCAAGATACCGATAGCCTCGACAGCTCAAAAGCTATAACTTCACTTCTGGATAAATTGCCCGCGTCGTCTCGTCAATCTCGCTTCTTAGCTGCGGGAATGGCACGCCCTCGCGGGCAGTTACACCTTCAAAAATCCAAAATACCCGCTCAGAATAACCCCAGCCGCAAGCTGGCGGCATACCGTACTCCAGCATCTCCACAAAGTCGATATCCAGCATCATTGCCTCGTCATCGCCGGCATCGCGCATCCGCTGCTGCTCAACAAAGCGATTCAACTGATCAATCGGGTCATTCAGCTCGGAAAAGCCGTTCCCCAGCTCCGACCCAGCGATAATCGGTTGGAAACGCTCCACCGTCTGTGGATTGTCGGGGTTGGCCTTAGACAGTGGACTGATGAACTTCGGCGTATTCACCAACCACACCGGCCCCGCCACATCTTTACGAATATTCTTCCATAATTTATCGATACTGCGCGGAATGGAATCTGTCTTCTCCACTTCCAAGCCATGTTCTTTCAACTTGGCAGCTACCTCTTCAATCGTTGTATTATACACATCAATTCCATAGTGCTTGTTGATCACCTCGGCATAATCCCAGACTTCCCACTTGCCGCTCATATCCACCGTAAACCGGCCCAGCTGGAACTGCAGCGTGCCAAACGTTTCCTGCAATACATATTTATACATCGCCTCCATAAAGCGCATACCAGCTCGCCAATCCCAGTACGCAGCGTACCACTCCATGGCGATATGCTCTGGCAAATGCTCATCGGAATAATTCTCATTGCGAAAACGCGGCCCGAGGTCATAAACTTTCTCAAACCCAGCGCCAACCAATCGCTTCAACGGCAACTCGTGAGAAATGCGTAGGTAAAACTGCTGGTCGTCCAGTGCGTCCATATGCGTCACAAATGGATTAGCGTCAGCGCCGCCGGTGGTGTGTTCCAACACCGGCACATTCACCTCGGTAAAGCCGTGACTGTTCAGATAATCACGCGTCGCCTGCCAAAACTTACTGCGTCGAACAAACCGCTGACGTACCTCTGGATTGACATTCATATCGACATAGCGGCGACGGAAACGCTCTTCTTTGTTCTCTAGTTTTTCGGGCATCGGCCTGAGTGACTTAGTTAGCAACCGTAGCTCATGCACGCCAACCGACCTTTCGCCAGTCTGCGTCGTCATCATCACCCCGCGCGCCTCGGCAAAGTCGCCCGTATCAAGAAGCTTCAGCTGCTTCATACCCAACACGCCGCGGCTAGCGTCCAATTCCGCCACATCATCACGCTGCAAATATAGCTGCACCTCACCGCTCCCGTCGCGCAGTTTGATGAACGCCAGCTTACCAAAACTGCGGATTGAAGTGATGCGACCTGCCACAACCACTTCCCGGCCCGCCAGTTCATCATACCGCGCTAAAACCTCACCGCAACCATGCGTCCGCTCCGACCGCGCTGGATACGGATCAACGCCTAGTTCACGCAGGGTTTCTAATTTTCGTAACCGTTCATTTCGATAATCTTGTAGTGTCGCCATAATTATTTATTATAGCACCCCCTGTTAGTAGCTACGAAATTGCTTTGATTACGTAAACGGTTTCGCCTTTAGGCGTGTTAATAGCGGCAGTATCACCTACTACCTTATCAATTAGCGCCACGCCCAGCGGCGATTCATCGCTAATTTTGCCATTCAGCGGATCGGCTTCAACTGGACCAACAACCGTATATTCAAATATTTTACCGCCAGATTCAAGCGTCACTCGACTACCCAAACTAACTTTATGAGTGGTGCCGCCCTTGATATCCTCGGCGTTCTGCAAAATATCCTCAATCTCGGCAATACGCGTCTCGACTAGGCCTTGCTCTTCGCGCGCCTGATCATACTCAGCATTCTCGCTCAGATCGCCATAACCGCGCGCTTCAGCGATTTTCTCGGCAATCTCGCCGCGGCGACCCTTCAAGGCAGCTAGCTCTTCTTCAAGCTCTTTTCTTCCATCCTCGGTGATCTGATATGCTTTTTTCATGAGTTTTACTCCTTTCGTTATACCGCCCGAAACTTTCTCTGTCTAGAGAAACCCCAGCCCTCCAATACAAAATACTCAGATTAGTTCAGTGTAGCAAGCAACTCATCTGCCGTCAAGAGTCGTTGTTCGCCAGTCTGACGCGTTGACACCTCCCATTTACCATCATCAAGCAAGCGATCGCTGACCGTCACCCGATACGGAATGCCCAGCAGTTCGGCATCAGCAAATTTAACCCCTGGACGCTCGTCGCGATCGTCATAGATAGTTTCGACCCCCGCAGATTGCAACTTCTGATAAAGTTCGTCAGCTGCAGAGCGCGACTGGCTGCCAATTTGCACCAGATACACTTTAGCTGGTGCAATGTTTTCCGGCCAAACCAGCCCCTTGTCATCAGCAAATTTCTCGACAATCACGCCCATCACCCGGGTGATACCGATACCGTAGCTGCCCATATAAGCGTACTGCTCTACACCCTCAGCGTCAGTAAAGACCAAGCGCATTTCCTCGGACTTTTGCGTACCGAAGTTAAAGATATTGCCAACCTCGGCAGTTTTGACCCGTTCTAGTTCGCTGCGATTAATGCCCAGCTCCTTGACGGCTTCATCCAAAACCTCTTCGTTCACAGCAATATTTTTGCCGCGGTGCAGATAAATATAATCCTCGCCAGCGTCACAAATCGTCTGAAATTCGTGGCTAAATTTAGTGAAAGCTCCGCCCGAGGCAAATGTTACGTATGTCTCATCGCCGATACCGAAGCGGTCGTAACAGCGTTTGTAAGCCTCGATCGCGGCGTTATAATACTTATCCAAGTCTTCTTTACTGGCATGTACCGAGTACATATCTTTCATAACGAACTCGCGGCCGCGCATAATACCGCTTTTGGCGCGCAGCTCGTTGCGCAGCTTATTCTGGAACTGATAAACGCTAATCGGCAAATCCTTATAGCTCTTTAGATAATTACGCAGTAAATCAACAATCGGCTCTTCGTGCGTCCAGCCGAAACCAACCTCAGTGCCGTCTTGCAGATGAGACTTAAACCAAACATCGACCAACTCGTCGCTCCAGCGCCCAGTCTCCTGCCACAAGTCCTTTCTCTGCAGCGTACTCATCACCAATTCTTGGCTATCAATTTTATTCATTTCTTCGCGGACAATTTGCTTGATATTCTCAACTACCTTTAGCCCCAGCGGCAAAAATGAATAAACGCCCGCCATCGTTTTATGCACGTAACCAGCACGAATCAGTAACTGGGCGTTACGCGCCACTTCGTCAGCTGGCGCCTGCTTGATAGTTCGAGTAAAATTCTTACTTAGTCTCATAATATCCTCATTTTACCGTGAATCACGCATATCAACAAATTACCAAAACGCCGCCGCAACATAAACCGCATAAAAAGCCACGCTATTTTTGATTGCGTGCAGCAAAAAGCCAGACCAAATCGATCCAGTGTATTCGCGCAACGTACAAAGCACCAAACTCAGCGCAAACGTATCAATACCAACGTTCCACTGCCCGTGCGCCACCCCAAAAAGCAAACTGACAAAAAATACGTTAGCTGCTACTGGCAGCTTCGCCGAACGCAGTTTGCCATACAGTATACCGCGAAAAATTAACTCCTCGCATAATGGCACCACTATAACTAGCACCACAAAAGCTATCGCCAAATCTAACGAAAATAGCCTATCTGATATCCCAACATCTTGAGCTTGGTTTGGGTTAAATCCTGGTATAATGGCTTGCGCAACAAATGATAAGCTCACTGTCAAAGCAATGTAAGCCACCGCGCCAACGATTGCCATACCGATATCGCGCCACTCAATCAACCGCTGTACGCCAGCCTGTTTGGCTGATACTGCTTTTTTGATACGCCAAGCTACCGTGCAAACGGCGGCAATTGTCAAGACATGAACAAAACATTGCAAAATTAGATTAATCACTGATACGTTAGCTTGTGCCAACCAACCTGTCCGCAATAGCAATCGCCCAACGCCAGCTACCGCATAAGCAGCCGCTACCATCGATATCGCCACCAGCAGCGTCCAGCCGATCCACGATAGTATCTGCCGCCGGGAAAAACGAAGCTTTTTTAGATTACCCACCCGCCAGCGTTTCATTTGAATAGTTTCCCGACGTCAGAAATCGTTACTAATATTATCAATACTATCAAAACCAAGAAGCCAGTACCATGAATTTTCTCCTCGGTATCTTTGCGGAGCGGTTTCTTTATTAAGCGGAACAAAGCCGTCACAAACCACCGCCCGCCATCAAGCGCTGGAATTGGCAAGATATTCATCACTGCCAGCGACAAAGCGATTAGTCCAGCAATCATCAAGACATAGCGGCCGCCAGCCTCGCCAGCCGCCGGAAACAACATGCCAAATATCGTTACCGGACCGCCGACACTATTGCCAACTGTTGCTAATTTTTGATTAGCCTGCTGCTGCGCCTGATCGTTCGGCACGATTTTCATAACCAGCCCCGTCAAACCGTCATAAACAACTTGCCCAAGCCCTTGAATAGTTACCCCGGTCAATTGAGTAGTTAGCCCTACGCCGACAATTGGCGCCGACCAAGTCGAATGCATCAAGACCTCTTGAGATAAACTGGCGCCCAGATAACCGCGCTTGTCATCATTGCTAGACCGCAATGCTACAGGCAGCACTGCCTCTCGACCGTTTCGCGAGTAGCGAATCTTGACTGTTTTGCCTTTGTCGCGAGCTAATCTCTTGGTCAGCTCATCTGGAGTTTTAATCTTATCGCCATCAACCGATAGAATATCGTCGCCAGTTTTTAATCCGCTTTTTTGCGCCGGCAAGTCGTTCTCGACACCAGCTATCTTGACTTCTTTACCTGAAGTTGTCGTGTCGCTAGCCACGGTGAATTGATTAGCGACAAGCGGCGGCATACCCCACCACGCCAAAATCGTAAATATCAACACCGCACTCAGCCAGTTCACTGCTACGCCAGCCAGCAAGATTTGTGTTTTTTGCCAAAATGTCGCTGCGCCGTAGTCGCCAGGCTGCTTATCATCGTCGTGCTCGCCTTGTAACTTAACGAAACCGCCTAGCGGCAGCCAGTTAACACTGTAATCAACATTTTTGCCCAAAAAGCTTTTCTTGACCTTCTTCTTATAAGCTGCCGGCGGGAAGCCAATACCAAACTCCTCAACACGCACGCCGTAACGCCGCGCCACCAAAGCATGGCCCAACTCGTGCGTCACCACTAAAATAGTCAACACAATTATACCGACAATGATGCCAAAAACTAAACTCATTTCACCCTCCAAACCGCCGCGAACGTTTCGCGTACTCATTTAGTATAGCGGTTATGTCGCGTTTTGTCATATTTGGCCACGATTTTTTAACAAAAATTAGCTCGCTATAAGCACTGCGCCACAGCATAAAATTGCTTAGCCGCTGTTCGCCGCTGGTGCGCACTATCAAGTCGCATGGCGGCACATCTGGCGTATACAAAAATTGCTCAAAGATTTGCGCTGTTACTTTTTTGTGTGTTGAAAGCGTTTTGCGCAAGGTGTTGACTGCATCTATAATTTCCTGGTGCCCGCCATAGTTAAACGACAAAATTGCCGTGCCGTGCGTCAAATCTTTGGTGGCCGCTTCGGCCTCGTCAATCGCTTTTTTGACTCGGCGGCTGAGGCGCACACGCGTCCCCGCCACCCTTAGCCGTATACCGTGTTCAACGAAAATATGCAAATCGCGCGTCAACATTTGCACCACCAAATCCATCAGATGCTTAATCTCTGGGCCGCTACGATGCCAGTTCTCAGTACTAAAAATATACGCGCTAACATACGGCACGCCGCGATCGATAGTGTCGATGATAATTTCGCGCAACTTTTCATAGCCAGCGCTATGCCCTTCTTGCGCTGATAGACCCTGAGCTTTTGCCCAGCGGCGATTACCGTCGACAATGAAGCCGACGTGAGTTGGCAACACCTTTTCACTCATCAGATTGTTAAGATATCCTTTTCTTTGTCCTTGAAAGCACTCTCTAGTTTGCACTGGAATTCATTCATCAAGCGGTCAAATTCTTTTTCGATCATTTTAAGATCGTCCTCGCTCAGCTCTTTAGCTTCCTTCATTTTTTTGGCGTCCTTGATACCGTCTTGGCGAATGTTGCGCAAAGCGATTCGCGCTTCTTCTAATTTTTCTGACGCTTGACGAACCAGCTGCTTGCGGCGCTCCTCAGTCAAGGCTGGTACTGGCACGCGCACTACCCGGCCATCGTCGCTCGGATTAAAACCAAGGCTCTGATCATTGCGAATCGCCGCCGCGATATTTTGCAAATTACTCGGATCAAAGGGTGTCACCAGCAACATTTGCGCCTCGGGAGCTGTCACGTTGGCCACCTGATTGAGTGGCATGCTAGCACCGTAAGCTTCAACCATCACACCCGCTAACATACCTGGATGCGCCCGGCCAGTGCGAATCTTGCGCAGCTCCTCGCCAAAGTGCTCAAATGCGCCTGTCATTTTTGCTTCATATTCATCTGTACTAAACATATATTCTCCTTTACTTTATTGTACCATTAAACGCTAATTTATCTGCGCCACTCCTAGCAAACTAGCCCGCCGGTCAAATCCCCGGCGCAAACGATACGCCTGGCGAAAATCCGGCGAGCCATCGACTTCTTGATAGGCACTTTCATCAAAAATCAACCACACGTCTAGCGGATAGTGCGGCCGTTCGGCTACCCGTGGCATCACTGTATGATACAAGCGGAAAAACGCATCAGTCGTGTGATATGGCATATATGGCACGAATGCTCGCCCCAAAACCTCCGGCTCGCTGCCATCCCGGTTTAGCGGCAAGCCGCCAGTCTCGCGAATACGTTTAATAAACGCCGCCCGCCCTGCCTCGTTAGTAAATTTGCGTGATTGCAGCCCGCAAACAATAATTTCTTGATACATGAAACGATGCAAAAACACTATATCCACATAGCGCGAAATCTCGTAAGTCTTGGTGCGATTCGGCCCCATACCAACGAAAGGATTGTCGGCAAAATCATATCTATAAGCTGGAATATCAATATGAATAATTCCGCCCGTATCTTCGCTTAGCTGGTCTCGCAAAGCAATCAGCTGATCGTCGAGATCCTTGCTATCAATCCGCTCGTGGTCTTGAAAAACTTCGCTTTCTGGCCGCAAATCAATATCATCCAGCTCTCTCGCACGCTCTCGCTCGCCGCCGCTTGGCTTTTCGCGGTTACTATAAAAGTCAAAACCTCCAGATTCAAAATTCCGCATCTACATTCCGCCGTTGATTGCTCATGCTTTTATCATACCAAAATAACCGCCATATTTCAGCGGTTATATTGGCTGTATAAGACGTAGGCTTATTCGCCGCCAAGCTCGATACGCTTGAACTGGCTAACACGCACATTTTCACCGCGCAGCGCTACTTGCTCTTTGATCAGCTCGCCGACGGTTTTGCTATCATCAAGTACGAAAGCTTGCTCAGACAGGACTTGTTCGGCAAAATATTTTTTGAGTTGTCCTTCGACAATTTGCTCGCGCATATTCTCTGGCTTATCTTGCAAACTGTCGCTTGCCAAAAACTCCTGCTTTTTCGCTTCGTAAACGTCGCTCGGAATATCCTCGACCGTTGCATATTTTGGCGCCATCGCTGCGATCTGCATAGCAATTTGGTGCGCAAACTCCTTGAATTCTGGCAAGCGCGCCACGAAATCAGTTTCGCAGTTAACCTCGACAACCACGCCGATACGGCCCGAGTGCACGTAACTCTCAATCAGACCTTCGCGCGTCTCGCGGTCGCCTTTTTTCTCGGCCTTGGTCAGGCCTTTCTTACGCAGTGCCTCGAGAGCTTTATCGAAATCGCCCTCGGCTTCAACTAGCGCCTTCTTAGCATCGGTCAGGCCAATACCGCTTAATTCTTTCAGCTTTTTAATGTCTTCAATTGATACGCCCATCCTATTTCTCCTCTTTTTTAGTCTTGCCTTCGTTCACTGCTGCTACAAAGTAATCTAGCAACAATTGCAAACCTTTAATCGCATCGTCGTTGCCTGGTATTGGATATTCAACTTTGCTCGGGTCGGCATTAGTATCAGCAATTGCCACCACTGGGATTCCGAGATTTTCTGCTTCAGCAATAGCATTTTTATCAACCAGCATATCGAGTACGATTAAAGCGCCAGGCTTGCCATTCAATTCTTTGATACCGCCGTATTTGAAGTTCAAACTATCGATTTCTTCTTGGTAGCGCTGAACTTCTAGCTTATTGTAGCGCTTCTCGAGATCGCCGTTGTCCATGCGGCGCTCGAGGTCGCGCAGCTTTTTGATTTGCGCGTTAGTAGTGGTGACATTAGTTAGCATGCCGCCGATCCAACGATTCACCACAAATGGCTGGCCAGCCGACTCGGCAGCCGCTTTAACGATATCTTTGGCCTGCTTTTTGGTGCCAACAAACAAAACTTTTTTGCCGCTCGCTACCGTCTTGGTGATAAACGGTAAAGCTTTGTCTAGCGCCTCAACTGTCTTCGCTAAATCAATAATATGGCTATCCTGGCGTTTTGAGTGAATATACGGCGCCATCTTTGGGTGCCAGCGGCTAGTTTTGTGTCCAAAATGAACACCAGCTTCAAACAAAGCTTTCATGTCTACTTCTACAGACATCATTACTCCTTTTCCTCGCCCGCTGCTTTTGGAGCTGCAACAGGCTGTGTCGTTAAAATTATTACCACACTACTATAGCACTATTACACCAAAATCACAAGCTATCGTATCTATAAAGTTTTATTGAGCATCAATATTCCATAGCACTCCATCCTATTTTTTTATCTCTATGTTCTTTTACGGCTGTCAAGTCTAGCGCTGGTAGCGCTCCAGCAAAGACCATAGTCCTGAGCGAATCAATATTCGATACGTTGTCTGGAATGCTCCATCCCATTCTAGATCCAAGAAAACCCGACGCTGGAGCTATTGGACCGCTCCATTCATCTTCACTACAAAATCCTGCTCTCATGCTTTCCATCGCCATTTCTTGTGATTCCATATGCGATCTGCCTGGACAACCAAGTCTGTACGACAATTGCGCAATCTGCCGATCAAACGATGTATCAGATGTGTAGTTCTGTCCTATTTCCGTAAAAGATTTTGCACCCAACTGCTTCTCTACAATCCGAAGCGCAACTTCTCGCAAGGTTGACGACGGATGTTCATCGTTAAATTTTACGCCGAAAGCTTCAGCAACTTGCTCAATAAACTTCTCTTGTTCGCTTGTATAACTGTCTGTTGAAAGATATTTAACACCAGTCTCATCTTCTTCAATAACCTGTCCTTGATCAGATAACATTTCTTTCGGTTCTACGACTAAAGCTCCTGGCAAAACTAAACTGTCCCCTGGACTCCTTGTAAAATACGTATCGGCACTAGCCATAGCAGCGGGAATACCATTACTAGAAATCACTCTTTGCATATTGGCAACAATTAGCCTATTTGTATCACTCCATGATCCGTATGCATGCGAAGACACTTGTCCGTTGGGAGTAAAATGAATACTTGAGCGCATACTACGGGATTCATGACGCGAGGCTGGGTACAAGCACACATCACCATCGCTGTTGCGCTGAACTTCATATCTTGTAGAATGAACCAGGGTAACGTCTTTTGGCTCTATCTCAGACAGCCCTGCTTCTTCCATCCTGCGCGCCTGTATCGCAGCTTCTGTATCGCATTCGTATCGAATTATTTCCTGTCTCTGCTTTATCGTTTCTCGCATTACATCAAGCCTACTAGATACTAATGACGCCGCGTCCTCATCACCGCAAATCGCAGCTAGTACAATTGCGTAACCATTCTCGTCAACCCGATCTGTTAACGTATTTCCTCTATCATCGAACATTGTGCAAGCGATAATTTTGTCAGTGAATTCTTTTACCTCGTCTCCATACGGACCGCCATTTTTAATATCTTCAAGAATTGTGTCAATCTCAGCCGAACCGCCTGTTAGTTTTTTCGCCAATGTCAAGATACCTTCTGGATTGTTCGTTGCAACGAGAATTTCAGATTCACGACTTTTAAGCATACTATTAATAAGCTCACGTTTCTCATTCGCTACACTACTACTATCACTTGGATTATTATATATATCGTCAGTAAAACATGCGCTATGAATACAAGGAACTTCTCCTGCGGAACGAAATGCTATTGTCTGACCAAGGACAGTATAGATTGGTCGGGAGCTATCAGGTAAATATCTTCGCTCTATATTCTGTACGACTCTGTTTTCATCTATATTATTTATATTTCCTGAAGTATCTGTGCTATCATATTCCGAAGCTTCACTAGGTTGACTATATGACGACACTATTTCGCCAGTATCTTCATGACCTGGTATTTTACCTTTGCTATACAGTTCCTTCATAATATATGAATACACCCTTTTTGTTTTTTCGTATTTACTTTAGTATGGCAATTATAGTAAATAACATCACTTATAGTCAAACTTTATTATCATCACTCGTCATATCTTGAATAATCTTGTAACATTTTTGCTAATATTCACCTTTTTTGTTATGCTTACATCATGAAAGAACGTTTTCGCAAGATTTCGTCGCGCGCCTCAACGCTAGCTGGTTCGGCTGGCGTATTTATCTTAGCAGCCGCTTCGATAGCCGTCTGGTTTATCACCGGGCCGATCTTCAATTTCTCTGATACCTGGCAGCTAGTCATTAACACTGGTACGACAATTGTTACTTTTTTGATGGTTTTCTTGATCCAAAATACCCAAAACCGCGATAGTCGTGCTATTCAGCTTAAGCTTGATGAACTAATCCGCTCCACCAAGGGCGCCCGCATGCGCTATGTTGGATTAGAAGACTTCAGCGACGAAGATTTAGCCGACATCGAGGAAGAAATTCGCGCTATTACCCAGCTGCCGGCCTCGCAGCGCGCGCTGCGCAAACTTCACGACAAAATCAGCAGCGAGAAGGAACGTCGTAGCAACGAAAAGCGCCGCAAAACTCATTTTTGACAGACAGATAGATTTTTGTTAAAATACTACAGTTATGAAAAGCAGTATTCACCCACAGGACTATCGCCTGGTCGTATTTAGCGACGAACAAGCAGGCTTCGCGTTCTTGACTCGCTCAACAGCGCAATCTACCGAAACAATCAGGTGGAAAGACGGCCAGACTTACCCGTTGGTCAAAGTCCACATTTCAAGTAAATCGCATCCTTTCTTCACTGGCGAAGAAAAGATCATCGACACCGAAGGCCGCGTTGACCGCTTCAAGGCCCGCCAAGCCGCCGCGAAGGCCCGCCGTGAAGCTCTCGTCAACAAAGCAAAAAAGGCTAACGCCGCCGCTGCCGCCAAGGCTCAGCAAGCTGCCGATGACAAAACCAGCGACAACAACGCTAAACCAGCCAAAACCTCCAAAAAAGCTAAGAAACAGGTCAACAAGAAAAACTAGACGCCATCAATCGCATAATAAAACATCGCTGCTATCTGTCAGCGATGTTTTATTTTTCTTGCCCGCCAGCTTCCTCATACCCAAATGCCCCCATCAGAATACGCTCCCTAATTCCACTATACGGCATGATAATTCGATTCCCAGCGGCGTCAGTTAGCGCAATAAACTGATTATCCTTAGAATCCTCGCCTGCTCCAGGAAAAGTTATGGTCTCTTTAGTGTATAAACCTATTCCACGCGCTCGTCTTTCAATATCAGCAGGGTCGCTCAATTCATCGCCCCTAGACAACACTAGTCCTACATTTGCAAGCGATCCCGTAGCTAGCACCTCAGAAAAACCAGCCGATTTCAACAATCTTTTACTATCAGCTGTCATACTGATCACATCTGGTACGGTTAACCCCATATCGCGGGCAACCGCACCGTAATATAGCGATCGTACAAAATCTATATCACCTTGCCCATCTTCATTCCCAACACCTTCTCCGAGAACCGTTTTTCTTAAATGACTCTCCAGGGCTGGATGCTGGCAATTAGTTAATCTATTATCCGCTAAAAATACCGTTACATCTAGACTGTCTACCCCACCCTTAGCCCTAATATGTCCTCCGCCAACATTTACAACTTGCCACGGCTTTAGCGGCGGCAGACCTTCCGGTATTTTGTAAGTTTTAACAGGAGCAGCTACTGGCAACAAAGTTGTGCATAACAACTCGCCCGCAGCAGGCTCCGACGGTTTATCAATTGACCTACTCATCTTTTTATTATACATTAAAACGCTTATTTCGTCAATATATGCTATAATTTTATAAGCTATGGCAAAGATTTCTCTCGATTTAGACGCTTTGAAAGCCGAACGCTCTCGCCTCGGCGATTTTTTGGCGCAGCCTGATGCCTACAATTCACCGGATTTTACTGCCAACAACAAACGTTTCGCCGAGCTAGAAACCATTATCGCTACCGCTAGCGAACGCGATACTGTAGAAAAACAGCTAGCGGAGGCAAAAAATCTAGCCCAGGGCAACGATGAATTAGCCGAACTAGCCAAAGCAGAGATTCCCGAGGACGAAGCTAAAATTGCCGAACTCGACGATAAGTTATTCATATTACTAACGCCCAAAGACCCGAACGACGAGAAAAACATCATCATCGAGATCCGCGCTGGCGCTGGCGGCGACGAAGCCTCATTGTTCGCGGCAGAACTATACCGCATGTACTTGCGCTGGTGCGAAGCCAATGGCTATAAAACCGAGCTTATCAGCGAGTCCGCTAACGATTCCGGCGGGTACAAAGAAGTCATTTTCATGGTCAAGGGCGACGCGCCATATGCCAAATTGAAATTTGAAGGCGGCGTCCACCGCGTCCAACGCGTCCCAGTTACCGAAAGTCAAGGCCGTATTCATACCAGCACTGCCACTGTCGCCGTCTTACCCGAAGCCGAAGAAACTGATGTTGAAATCAACCCGAACGACCTGCGCGTCGATATTTACCGCTCCAGCGGCCATGGCGGCCAGAGCGTCAACACCACCGACTCGGCGGTGCGCATTACTCATCTGCCAACTGGCATCATGGTTACTAACCAAGACGAGAAGTCGCAGATCAAGAACCGCGAAAAAGCCATGAGTGTGCTGCGTTCGCGGCTGCTGCAGATGAAAATTGACGAAGAAAACGCCAAATTAAGCGCTGAACGGCGTTCGCTAGTCGGCACTGGCGACCGCTCAGAGAAGATTCGCACCTATAACTTCCCGCAAGACCGCATCACCGACCACCGCATTCACTACAACCGCAGCAACATCCCCGCGGCAATGAACGGAGACATCAACGATTTGATTGAACAGCTGCAAGCTTACGAACGAGAGTTAAAAGCGCAAAACGCCGACCAGTAATAGTCTATCTATCACCCACCTCGCCCCTGATCATATTAATTTAGTTTGACCGCTACAAACTTGCATTTTATACTATTCGTATGAATATATCGGCATGGCTCGATCACGCAATCAAACAATTACGAGAAATTGGCGTCGATTCTGCCAGGTTGGACGCAGAACTTATCTTGGCTAATACGCTGCGGAAAAATCGCACCTACCTGCACGCTCACCCCGAAGACGACATCGACCCGCGGCGTGTTGATATTGCTAATGCTCGGCTGCGCTTGCGGTTAGAACGCGTACCGCTTGCTTATATTTTAGGTTACCGCGATTTTTACGGCCGAAGATTTACAGTGTCGCCGCAAGTTTTAGTACCTCGTCCAGAATCAGAAGCCATCATAGAACTGCTAAAAGAACTTGGTGTTTCTGGCAAGCTGCTAGATATCGGTACTGGCAGCGGCTGCTTGGGCATCACCGCAAAATTAGAGATCCCGAAACTTAACGTAATTTTATCCGATATTAGCCAACCAGCTTTACACGTTGCCCGTCAAAATGCTGAAAAATTTCAAGCCGACGTCGCTCTGATAAAAAGTAATTTGTTGCGCGCCATACCTGGTAAATTCGATATAATTATCGCTAATTTGCCATATGTCGACCGTTCGTGGCAGCGCTCGCCCGAGACTAATCATGAACCAGCATTAGCACTCTTCGCCAAAGACGAGGGTTTGGCGCTTATCTACCAACTTATAGACCAACTACCAGCACACTTAAGTCCTAGCGCCCTAATCTTTTTAGAAGCCGACCCGCGGCAGCACGGCGCAATAATAGCCTACGCTGGTTCGTGCCAGCTGCGGCATAAACTAACACGCGGCTTTATCGTCGTACTGCAAGCATAATTTACTATTCTTGATAGGCCGCTAGCGTCGCTTTGATATTTATCGTTTTACCGCTGCGCATCACCGTCAAATCAATAGTATCGCCCGGCTGATACTGCCCGAGAACGCTTGATAAATTACCTCGCGCGCCCAATTCAGTACCATTGACCTTGGTAATTATATCCTTGTCTTGAATACCGGCTTTAGCGGCCGGGCTGTTAGCAGTAACACCAATGTCCTCGCTGCGGCCGCCAGTCACGTACGCGCCATATTTTGATGGCAAACTATAATGCTTGGCTATTTCCGGCGTGATATCCGTGTAATTGACGCCCAGATACGCTCGCTGCACGCCTTTGCCAGCCAAAACTTGCTGGATTGTACCTTTTGCTGCGTTAATCGGGATCGAAAAGCCAATTCCTTCAGCATTCGAAGCTACCGCTGTATTAATACCAATAACCTGCCCGCTGTAGTTAATTAACGGCCCGCCAGAATTGCCAGAATTAATAGCCGTATCAGTCTGCAACATATCGGTCAGAGATTCCCGCGAGTTACCGCTGCTATCGCTCGCCGAGACCGCCCGGCCCTTACCAGAAATAATACCTTTAGAGACGGTGTTCTGATACTGCCCTAGCGCATTACCGATAGCAATAACGTTCTGTCCGACTCGGGCTGTCGATGAGTCGCCTAGAGCTGCTGGTGTTAAATTGTTAACGTCTTTGATCTTTAAGTAAGCCAAATCATTCAACGGATCGGTACCAACTAGCGATACCGCGTCGTAAGTCGACCCGTCCGAGGCTACAATCGTAACCGACTGCGCGCCTTCTACAACATGCTTATTAGTAAGAACGAAGCCGTCTTTACTGATAATAATACCTGTACCGGCCGCCTGCACCTGGCGGGAACCGCTAAATAGAGATTGCGACTTAGTATTGGTGACTATCGACACCACGCTTGGCGAAACTTTGTCAATAATATCAGAAACAGAAGCCTCCTTACTATCAGCCGCCAGATTACCGTCAACGAAAGTATTCAGAGAATTGCGGCCTCCTCGTATTAGCAGCGTACAAGTTATGCCGCCAGCCGCCAAAATAATCGCCGCAATCACGATAGAGATCGCTAACCAAACCGTCTTCTTCTGGCAAGGTTTAGTAGACGCAACAACCCGAGGCGGCAGCGGCAGTGAGTCTGACGATCGCAGCGTAGCATTTTCCTGCTCATTATTCATCAGAAACCTCCTCTATTCGATAATTTGATCATATCCATTATACTTACTATGCGCATACAGTCTTAAAGAATCCTTAAAAATCCGCTTAACGCCCTACAAAGCATCGCTGCCGCTCAAAACCGCAAAGATATACGCCACAACCATCGTCATCGCCGTTAATAATATCGGCATTGCAATATCAGCGAAGCGAACTTCGCCGTGTTTATGATAGCTGCGCGCTGTCCGCTCGGCCACGAAACCCATCAATACTGCAAATATAGCGAACTGCGACACCTTGATAGCAGCCAAACCCGGAACAGTATAAGCAATCATCCAATAATACGAAATCCAGCCGAGTTCAGCGCACACTGTTGCTGCTGCTATCGCGTAAAGATTAGTGCTGATTCCCTCGTAGCGGCTAGCTACATGCCGCGCTGACGCATAAGCAATCACCCAAACAACTGCTACGAAATAAAACGAATCCCATGAATAAGCTGTCAACGACAGTGTCACTAGCCCCAAGAACAGCGCAATACCAGCCTGAATAACCGCGTACGTGTATTTTGAGCACTGCTTGATAAATAGCAGCCAGACAATATGCAACGCTGTTAGCCCCAGCTGAAGTATCATGTACCCGCCCGACAGCCAAATTAACAGCGCAAAACTAACGCCAACTATAATATCCACCAAATTAGACAAAACATTAGCCGCCCAAAAACGTGGCCTTACCGACAAAATCCGCCATTTACCAAGCGCCACCAGCAGCAAAGCAAAAATTGGCGAATTAGTTACATAAATAGTTCCAAACACCGCCAGTGCCAGCAAAATATTAAGCGATGCATAAGCCAGCGAGCTTGCCTTAGAGCTATACTTATGCTTTTTTGTTGAACTCATACCGCTTAATTATACCACCTTAGTATTGTTTCTATAACCCGCCTACTCGCCAGCATTCGGCTTGACTGCTATGATAATAACGTAGTCTACCTCTGCATTATATTTGACGCCTGGCACGCTCTGTACCGCTTCTGGGGCAGCGCCGTAAAGCGACTGCAGTTTTACAGACGTAGCTGTCTTGGCGCGCGTTGAGACTTTATATATCTTGTTGCTAGAATACGAGCCGTTTTGCGGCGCATTACCGACAGTACTAACCGTCATGCCAAGCTCAGTTAATTTATCAGCTTGTTTTTGCGCCACGCCTGATACGCCAGTAGCATTAAGTACAACAACGTTAGCATTTTCTTTAGTGATATCTGTCGCATAGAGGTTTTTCTTAACGAAAGCCCGCAGCTGACTGTAGTCATACGTTCCGGCCGTCGGCACCACCGAACTAGCGCCACCGTACGTGCCAGTTGTCAAGATAGCCGGCTCGGCATCAATCAAGCTGACGCTTTTGATATTATCGCTTTTGATGTCGTGTACTAGCTCGACCAGCGTACGTACTTCGCTCTTTTCGAAATTAGTTCGTAGATTCTTGCCAATCGCGTCGATAATACCAGAAATTTTAGTAAAATCTGCCAGCGTGCCGGCACTTAAGGCCTTGTCGCGAATAGCAACCATAATCTTTTGCTGGTTTTTTTCACGGTCGAAATTAGACTGTTCGAAACCGTACGTTGGCGCTCGGTCGCCGCGCGCCATCGCCAAATACAGCGCGTGCTCGGCATCTAATTCTACTTCACCGTTTGGATAGCTAATATAGTGGCCGCGCGGACAACGCTGAGACTTCTCGGCAGACGTCGTACCACACTTCCAGTCAAAATTACTATCCATCACACCATTCGGATTGCGGCTGTCAATGGTAATCTTGATACCGCCAAGCGCCCCCACCAAATCACGCATAACGCTATAATTCAAATGAACCGAATATTGCACATCAATACCAAATATATTGCCAACAAAAGCTCTGGTTGCCGTCTGACGCTCTTCCTCGGCGCTGTCGCTCGACCAATTATCGTTGACGCAGTTAAAATAAGCGTTAATCTTACCAGAATAACCCGCTTGGCAACTCTTACCATATTTGACGTATAAGTCTCGAGGCACGCTAATCATATAAGCATTCTTTTTGTTCTGATCAACACTAAGGATCATCATCGAGTCGGTTAGATATCCCGCTTCGTGACCAGCGTCATCTTCTGAAGTGCCAAGTATTAGAATATTGCTGCGACCATGAGCGTCTTGCTTGAGCGGTTTCTTCTGTACGAAACCGAATATATCGCCCTTAAAAACAGCATTGCCTGCCATCAAAGCCCGTACCCCCAGGAAAATACCAATACCAAGTACAATAACAGTTATTGCGATTGCCGCACGCTTGGCGATTTTTTTCCAATCGCGCTTTTTTTGGCCATTTTTTGGCACGCCTTTGCCAGAATGTTTGGATGAAGATAAATCAAGATTATTACTAATCTCGCGTAAAGACTCGTCAATATCGCTGCGAACACCTCTATTTGGCGCCGAAGTAATCGGCCGCGGCGGCAATTGCTGCTGGCGCCGTACAGACACAGTATGTCCCATATCGCCAAAATTAACCGCTGGTTTTTTCTGGCTATCAACAGGCGCTCTGCGCACAGGAGTATTTCGCGGTACAAAACCGTCTATCGCTCGCTTCACCATATCTATGTACTATAAAGGATTTTAGCTAAAAAATAAATATCACGCTTATTGTTTCGTTGGTTTTTACAGCGTATAATACGTGTAATGGAAGCCAGCTATCTCACCCGCCATCCGCGTCTTCGAGATTTTCTAAGTTTTAGCGGATTTGTTATTGCAGTGCTAATTGGCACTTTGTTATTAAATGCTTACGTTTTTCGCAGTTTTTCCGTCTCTGGACACAGCATGGATAACACTCTCGCCGACGGCGACCGGTTAATTATTAACCGAATACCTGTAACCATGGCGCAGATACAAAATAAACCGTATTTGCCAGAACGCGGAAAGATTGTTGTTTTTGTCAATCCCGTCTATAGGCCTGGAGCGCCAGATCGCTACATCATCAAACGCGTAATTGCCTTCCCCGGCGAACGCGTCGTTGTCAAGGACGGCGTGCTAACAGTTTACAATAATAAATATCCCGAAGGCTTTCATCCAGACGACAGCACGCGCAAAAACAACGTCGGTCCAAAATCGCCAACTAGCCACAGCGGCAAATGGACAGTTCCAGAGGGTTCTATTTTCGTAGCGGGCGATAATCGAGTCGGCGACAACTCATTCGACTCGCGTAGCGGACTGGGTTTCATCCCAACTTATGATATTGTCGGACCAGTAGCTTTGCGGATTTTTCCGTTAGGCAATATAGACTCGTTTTAAGTTTAAGGTTACAAACTAGCAGCCTAAAAATTCAATATGTAATTTTTACAACGTTAGATTAGTACAATTCGGAGGTTATTCACCCAACAACTTGGCAATTCGCTCGAAATCTGCTTGATCTTTGAATGAAATAATAATCCGTCCGGCACCTTTTCGAGTCTCTTTGACAGCAACTGGCGTTCCGAAACGCTTGGCAAAAGATTCCTCTTCGCGAATAAATCTCGAGCTGCGGACGGCTTTTCTACCTTTAGTCGATGTTGTGCCATGCAACTTTTTATAATTCGAGACATAGTGCTCAATCGTCCGCGCGCTCCATTGCTCTTTTATAATTCTCGGAACAACCCGCAAAATTTCTTCTTCTGGCAAGCTCGTCAGCGACCGCGCCTGGCCTTCACTTAGTTCGCCGCGCGCTACTACATCGCGCACCGCCCCCGGTAAACGCAACAGCCGCATTGTGTTAGCAATTGCCGCCGACGTTTTACCGACACGCTTACCAATATCATCTAAAGTCAGATTAAATTGATCGCGCAGCTTTAAATACGCCGTCGCTGTTTCTAGCGGATTAAGGTCGCGGCGCTGGATATTCTCAATCAGAGACAGTTCTAACCGATGCTGGCCCGATAGCGTCCGCACCAGCGCTGGAATACGATCAAGCTTCGCCAGCTTAGAAGCCCGGAAACGGCGTTCGCCAGCCACAATCATATAGCCGTCGCCATGCGGCCGCACCACTACTGGCTGCAATACGCCATGCTCCTTGATCGATTTACTCAATTCAACCAACGCATCGTCGTCAAATTCGCGGCGCGGCTGATCTGGATCGGGCATAATCGACGCTAATTTAATATAGCGCAAATCGCTAACGCGTTCATCTTGCTCGGCCGTCGGATCGAACGACTCGTCTAGCAGCTCTGTCGGAATGAGCGAGTCAAAACCTCGCCCTAGGCCCTTTTTAGCCGGCACGCTCAATCACCTCCTTGGCTAGCGCTTTATAAGCGCGAGCGCCTTTACTAAACCTATCATACGCGCCAATTGGCAAGCCGTGGCTCGGTGCCTCGGCCAAGCGGACATTGCGCGGAATCTTCGTTTTGAACACTTTAGCTGGAAAATGCTTAGAAATCTCGTCTAACACTTGCGTCGACAGTGATGTGCGGTTATCAACCATTGTCGGCAACACACCTACCAAATCAAGCGTTGGATTGAGATTTTTGCGCACTAGTTTCATCGTTTCCAGTAACTGGCCTAGGCCCTCTAATGCATAGAATTCTGCTTGTACCGGCAGCAAAACATACTGAGCGGCAATTAACGCATTAACTGTCAACAAACTCAAACTCGGCGGACAATCAATGATAATGTAATCGTAATCTATGGTGCAAGCCTTGATAGCATATTTCAGGCGGCTGAAACGATAATCAGTCTGAGCCAGCTCTACTTCGGTATTAGCTAGGGTTGGCACAGCAGGCACCAACGATAGGTTATCAAACTCGGTTGGAACCGTTACTTCTACTAATTTTTTACGGCCGAGAATAGCATCAGCAATAGTTACTTCTAAGCTCTGCTTATCAATACCTAAGCCGCTAGTTGCATTGCCCTGCGGATCGAAATCAATCAATAGAGTCCGCTTGCCCATCTTTGCCAGATAGTAAGCCAGATTGATTGACGTTGTTGTCTTGCCAACGCCGCCTTTCTGATTGGTAACCGTTATGATAGATGCCACTGTTTATCTGCCCTCTCTGCTTACGTTTAATTATACCACAAACATCTAGTAAATATGAAATTGCCCCGCTTCAGAGAACAGGGCAATTTATTAAGTTTGTGTCTATTATTTAATCGACGTAATCTCGATCCGGCTATATTTTTGACGATGACCGTTTTCTTTGTGAACGCGTTTCTTACTCTTGTAGCGAATGACGCGAATCTTGTCGCCCTTGACCTCCGCCTCAACGACTTTCGCCTTTACTACCGCGCCTTTTACCGTTGGCGTGCCAACTTTTGTTTTATCACCATCAATCACTAAAAGTGCGTCGAGAGTGAGTTCTTTTGTGCCTTCAGGGAGGAGATCCACCAAGAGGGACTCTTTTTCGCTGACAATGTATTGCTTGCCAGAGATTTTTACGACTGCTTTCATTTCGTTCCTTAAAATATATTTACTATCAGTGACCAATTATAACAGAGACAGACGATACATGCAACTAACTTTTCTGTAACTCAGCCATGGCATTATTGGCGCGTAGCCAACCGCTCGGCGAACCGCATTCCATGTAGTCACCCTTGGCCTCGCCAACAGCGATGATACCGCCGCCCGCAATGTACGCGTTGATGGCGTCAGTCAGTTCAAACTCGCCGCGCTGCGGATTGGCAGGCAATGTCCGCGCCAGCTCGAAAATCTCTTTATTGAGAACGTAAAAGCTTGAATTACTAAGGTTACTCGGCGCTTCTTCCAGCTTCGGCTTTTCAATGATGCGGACAAAATTACCCTGCTGGTCGGTTTCGATGATGCCCGTTTGTGGAATAAGTGCCTCCTCAACAGGATTACCCAGCAAACCAGCCGACAAACCGTGCGCCTCCACCAGTTCCGCCAGATCGGCCGCATTTGAACCGCCGTCACTACGCCAGAAAAACTGGTCGCCCATCACCACAAACGCCGACTCGCCTGGCTCAATAAATTCGCTAGCCAGCCCCACTGGGATACTAGTGCCGTAACCGCCCGTACCAGGCTGAGTTAAAAAATGTATTCGCACATCGCGCAGCGGCGCTACTAGAGGTAATTTATCTTCTTTACCGGCACGCCGCAGATAATCGTTCAGCTGAATATTTGACCGATAATAACTCTGTACTTGAGTACTCTGCTCGCCCACCACGAAATAAATATCCTTGACGCCCGCCCGAACAATATCCTGCACGATATAATCAACCACCGGCCGCGTCCCCACCGGCAGCATACACTTTTCGATTGATTTGGTAATCGGCAGCATCCGCGTGCCCCAACCGGCGACTGGAATGATAGCTTTGGTAATAGTAGTCATAGCTCTATCGTAACACTTAATTAACCTATGCGAAAATATGGCCAAGAAACCCTGGAAATTATAAGGGTGTACTCCTGGTCGCAATTTAGCAGCTTAATCAGCTTTCTTCAGGTAGATTTCTACCGGTTTACCGTCAATTTTAACGTTGTATTTTTCCATATCATCCGCCACAGGACCTATTTTTACAGCCAACGTCTCAGCCTTGATGGTATCGGCAAATACATCGACAGCTTGGGTGATTTCTGCGTCGCTGCTGGCGATATTCAATTCAATCCGATCGTCCACCTGCAGCCCTGCCTTTTTGCGCGCGCTTTGGACGTGGCGAATGACTTCACGCATCAGACCCTCGCGTTTGAGTTCGGGCGTTAAGTGCTTACTAATTTCTACCCAGCTCTCTGGCTTGATCACGCCCTCGGTCACATCATAATCAGCCAAGTGCTCGTCTAGACTCTCAATCCAGCGAATTTCCTTGACGTTTAACTCCTCGGTCATGATTTGTTCATAGTACTCAGCCAGCTTTGCACCCGCATACGCCGCACATTGCAGCGGTTGGCGAACCTTGATTGATGCTTGGTGCTCATCCTGCTTCATGCGCAGACTCAGGCCGTTGTTGATCAATTCGCGTGTCCGGGACATATCGGCCAACACCTGCTCATTCACCTCTCCCGCTGGCAACCAATCCTTCAAATGAATCGATTCGTCATCACCCGTCAGATTGTGATACAACTCCTCAGCCAAAAACGGTGTGAATGGCGCCAAAATATAGCTCAAGCGCACCAGCACATAATGTAGCGTCCGATAAGCATCATTCTTGTCGCCATCATCCTCAGACTTCCAGAAGCGGCGGCGGCTGCGGCGCACGTACCAATTGGACGCGTCGTCGAGGAATGGCAAAATAGGGCTGAGTGCATCGGGGATATTGTAGGTGTCCATGTGACGCTCAACTTCTGCCACTAGCTGATGCAGCCGACTGACGATCCAGATATCCAGCGGATTCGTCAACTCGCCCAGCGGATCTTTCAGCTCACCATCATACTCCCAGCCATCAACTTCCGCGTACATAGTAAAGAAATCATACATATTCCAAATCATACTGAGCTTGCGCGCCACGTCGCCCACATCCTTGTCGTGCAAAGCAAAGTCCTCGCCATTGAGCAGCGGACTACTCAGCAGCAAAAAACGCAAACTATCGGCACTGAATTTATCCATCAGCTCGTTCGGGTCGGTAAAATTGCCGAGGGATTTACTCATCTTGCGGCCGTCATTGCCCGCTACCACACCGGTGGTGATGACGTTGCTGTAGGCGTTTTTGTGCTGCGCACCGGCCTCACCAAAGGCACCAATTTCCGCCAAAGCAGCGTTGACGGCATGCACATAGTAGAACCACGCCCGCACTTGGCCAATGTACTCAACGATGAAATCCGCTGGGTAATTCTGCTCAAACTTAGCCTGGTTTTCAAACGGATAATGCAGCTGCGCGAACGGCATCGAACCTGACTCAAACCAGCAGTCCAGCACTTTGTCGATGCGGGTAAACTTTTCGCCATCAATCGTAAAGGTGATGTCATCCACCCACGGACGGTGGTAATCATCCAGCTCCACGCCGCTCAGCTCCTTCAGCTCCGCGTATGAGCCAACCACCCTCACCGTGCCGCGGTCGCCCTTCCACACTGGCATGGCTGTCGCCCAGAAGCGGTCGCGGCTCAGATTCCAGTCGGGCGCCTGCTCGATATTTTTGGCAAAACGACCGTGCTTCAGATGTTCTGGAAACCAATTGATATGCTCATTTTGCTCCAGCATCAGCGGCTTTTGCCCCTGAATGTCGAAGAACCACGACGGAATCGCCCGGTACATAATGCGCTGCTTGCTGCGCGGATTGAACGGATATTCGTGGCGAATGTACTCAATCTTCCACACCGCACCCTTTTCCTTCAGGTCTTTGGCGATAAACTTGTTATTATCCCACACCTCCAGGCCTTTGTAAGTGCCATCGATGTAGTAGCCGTTATCATCGATGACATGAAAGGCACTAATGCCGTGGCGTTTGGCCAGCTCAAAGTCATCCTCACCATAAGCCGGCGCAATGTGCACGATGCCCGTACCCGACTCGTGCGAGACGAAATCCGCCGCGTAAATAGTGTGAATTTTATCATTCTGCGGCCAGGTCGAGCCGGTGTCGAGCGGCTGGTATTTCTTACCCACTAGCTCGCTACCCGGAAACTTCCGCAGTACGTCGTACTCAAGCGGCTGGTGCTTGTCGTCTTGCAAAGTGCGTTCCAGCGCCTCCTCGGCGATGATTAATTTCTCACCATCGACCAGCACTTCGCAGTACGTCATCTCGGGATTGACGGCCAGCATCAGGTTGGCCGGCAGCGTCCACGGTGTGGTCGTCCAGGCGAGGACATTGACATCATCACCTTCGATATCATCAACTACTTCACCGCTAATCAACTGCTTGACTCGCTTTTCGACTTCGTCGCACGCCAATTTTGCCAGCTCTCGACTTTCGGCATGAGGATCCTCAATTTTCCACCAAACAACGTTATCACCCTTTAGCCAATCAGGTGTTTGGCTGCGATTAGCGATATTGACAACTAGGTCGTAATCACGCAGCATATCCTTCGTCAATTGTGTCCGTTGGCTAGCTCCAACTTCGATACCTTTCTCTCGCATTAAGTCAATAACCGCCAGCGGATCAAGATTCTTAGCAACGAGATGAGCATCAAAATCCGCAACTGTAGGTATCTTAACGGTAGGATACTTCTCTGCGTTAACACCAGCCGAATCGGCATTCTGCGTCTTAGTGAAGTGATTGTAAAAAGCCTGCGCCATCTGTGAACGGACAACATTTGCATTGCACACAAACAAGATCTTTGAGCTTTTGTCTAACGTTATCTTGTGCCTCGTGTTACCACTAAGCAGCTTAAATTTCACATACACACTCGGGTCAGTCACCGTTTGGTAGGCGTCGTTGTCCATCGTCACTTCAGCCTTGCTCACTGGGGTAGCAAACTTGGTGTCGTACATCAGCACCTTTTCGCCTTCGTAGATCTTGCCAGCCTCATACAGCTGCTTAAAGGCCCACCAGACGCTCTCCATGAAATTCTTGTCCATGGTACGATAAGCGCCTTTGAAGTCCACCCAGCGGCCAATGCGGTCGATCACGCCCTGCCACGTCTCGCTATTCGCCACCATACTTTCGCGCGCCTTGGTAATGTATTTTTCCAGGCTGATAGTTGGCAAAGGATTGCCGTCCTTATCCAGCGGTGCTGGCTGGTCGCTACTCGTCACAATCTGCCGCCGATCCATAATATTCATCTGCTTTTCGACGAAATTCTCTGCCGGCAGCCCATGACAGTCCCAACCCCAGCGGCGCTCCACGCGCTTGCCTTTCATTGTCCAGTAGCGCGGCACCGCATCTTTAACGATTGAGCTCAGTAACGTACCATGATGCGGCACGCCAGTAATAAACGGCGGCCCGTCGTAAAAAACGTAGGCATTATCTGCCGACCGCTGCGCCACCGACCTTTCAAACGTCTGGTCGTCCTTCCAACGCTGCACCCAATCTTTTTCGTATTCTGCCGCTCGGCGGCGTGTGCCGTGTTTGAATTTCATTACACTTTCTCCTTATTTACCTTATATTCACTGCTTTGTTTAAATTATTAATCAAACTTTCCTGTTCCCTGTTCATCATTCTATTAGTCTCCTCATCGCTTTTACTATCTCCTTATCAGCAACTGTCACAATTGTATTGTTTGCTTTAAGATGAGAGTCTGGTTTCTTGCCAAAATATTTTCGCATAATATCGCCCGCCTCCAGCGCCACGCTTTTCGCAAAATCTAGCCATTCTTGTTGCTGGTTAGTCATAGCCGTTCCTTTCTCATCTCCAAAATAAAATCACCTCTCTTGAACTCGAGAATCCGCTGGAGGTGCTTCAAACGGACGGTACCATCTCGATTCCAAAAGAAGTGATTCTTCCGTGGATTTTGCCGAGTTGATCAGCATCCACGCACTCTTTTAGCGCTCAATTGTCGCTTTGTCGCAGCGAGTCGCGGCGGGGTCTAATCTCAGCTGATTCAAAATCATACCGATTTCTTCCCGCAGGCTTCGCGGTTGATAGCCGATCATTTCACCGCGCCGCCACAACAGCCAGCACACGCGAAAACGCCCTACAGTAATTGTAGCGCGTTTTCGTCGTAATTACCAGTTACTGCTGATCGAAATCAGCTACAATATCATTGAACTTTAAATTATTCTCCATATTATTCAATCTATCAATACACTCTTTTAATACAGAATCATACGTCCTCAAGTCTTCGTCACCAGGCAACTGACACACTGGGCGATCTTCTTCGGGACGTCCAAGTAAATCCTTCAACGCACTTTCCATACCACCCCTAAAATTACTTGCATATCGCAATGCGTAGCCTACTGCCTCAGACGAACGGCTTGCTTTAACCACCCGCATAACTCTATCAGTATTCCACACAGCCACTTCTGCTATGCCGCCATCTATATACGACCAATCCTTCAGCCCTTCTCTATCAGCGTCACCCAAAAATAAATACTCTGGCAGAACATTCTGCACATAATGCCCAACATATTTCTCTAGGCGCCGATAAGTCTCTGCTGCATCCTCCCGCCGATAGATCTCTAGCCAATCCTTCGCAAAATATTTTTGCGAATCACCAGAGCGTTTAGCTGCAGCCTTTTTAAACTCTTCATAGCGCCTAGGCAAAAACTCAGCCAAGTTAATACTATCCGCCGCTTGGTCTATCCGTATAAATTTCTCGACTTCTTTCCCTATTAAATCGTAGATTTTCTTTTTATCATCAATAATATCATCGCCATATAGAGATTTGCAACCACTGTAAATCGTTTGCCTGGTCGTTTCCAAAACGTCTGCCACCAATTGAATATCATCGTCTGGTCGCAGCTCTGACACGTAATCGATAAATTTATTAGCATCTTCCTCCGAACTACCCAAAACAACCGGATAAAGCGAACCGCTGCCAATTGCAATATCTTTAGGTCCGCTGATTATAGCCATTGAGCCGCCCCCGTTCACTAGCCGGACACCCGCATCAGCAAGAGCATCTGAGTACCGTAAGTACTGTACATCTGCTTCCATTTCGTGCCGTTCAGATTGTTCCGAAAGGTTATTCTGAAAATTCTCATCAAAGTTACTATTACCCGCTGCTTCGGCCTTTTCTGCCGCCATAACGGCACGCATCATACCTGTTATAAGAGATCCCAGCTTACCCTTGTTGTGGCCGAGAATTTCACCATAAGCTTCATTTACCAGCGATACCAGCGGCACCTGGCATTCACGTTCGTTATGCGGTGTTAGAGATTCACTCATATATATTATTTAACTCCTTTGCTTAACCTTTGTCTCTGTAGTTTTTCTATTATACTCTCTCTGGATTTGTCAATAGTTTTACAATATTTTTTATATTTTACCAAATACAGAAAATAAAAGCCAGTGGACTTTTTCACTGGCTTTTTTAGTATGGTGGATTTTTTATTTTACTTCCAAACCGCCCAAAACGCACTCGCCGCGCAGATAGATTGTCTTTTTGGCGGAAGATTTGGATACTGTTTTATCCTCGCTGCCGCCCAAAATGCCGTGAACTTCGTTTTTAACGATCACGTCGTCAGGCATATTGATGTTGACACCGCCGCAAAACGTAAAGACGTCGATGACCGTGCCGTCCTTAATTTTCGCTTGACGCAAATCCAACTCCACGCCGCCAAATATTGCCGTTACCGAACCGCCAGTATAATCGCCTTTCACCCGCGACTCTTCACCGTAAAAAATTGCAATTTTTTCATTACCACTAACATCAGCAGGCGATTTTTTAGACCGCTTGCGGCCGCCTGAGCCGACACCTACCATCAAGCCGATAGCAATCAACATCACTGGCCAAAATATTTTCCAAACGCTAATATTAATTACACCGTAAGCGCCCAAGCCAATGGACACGCCAATAGTCATTAGCAGTAATCCCCACACCCGCAGCGAGGCCCTGCGAGAACTGAATATCGTCATCAGACCAGCCAAAATCAGACCGGCTGCCCAAACCGTTCCCCAAAACACGTGCCAGCTATCAAACTTAATAATCTCGAGATTCCTTAGCAGCAGAACCCCGCCGAGCGCCGCAATAGTAACGCCAAAGAACGCTCTAACAAGAAAATTTTTCTTCATACTACCATTATGGCATATCAATCGCAGCTAGTAAATTATCGCTTCCGGCGCTTTTTCACTAAGACAATCACCCGCCAAACCGCCGCAATAGCTACAGCAATCGCTCCAACGATAATCGCCCAAGCACCAGGTGCCGGCCAGAAAAATAGCTCTATTGACTCAACCTTTTTCGTCGTTAAATCAGCCGAATTTTTACTAACACCCCATTCGCCGGCCTTTTTATTATAAGCAATTGAAAGCTCGGCACGGTACTTGCCGCCCCAGAACGGCTGTAAATTACTCTCGTAGCGGAACTGGCGGACTTGCTCGGCAATTGCCGCATACTCGCCGCCATTTTGATAAACAACATTACCCAGCATATCCCTGACCACTAACTTGACATCAACATCAGCTGAAACGTTGCCAGAATTTTTAATAGCAACATTATACAGCTGCTTGCCGTTATTATCGACGGCGAATTTATCAACTGTCACGTCGCGGTGAATATTACCAGGAATAGTAACCGCCATACGCACCGCTTGGCGCGTTTGCAACTGAATGCCGCCCTTTTTAGCAGCGGCCGGATCGGCTTTACGCTGGATTACCAAACAGGCATTGTGTTCGCCAACATCAGCCTTATCAGGCGCGGTGACTATGAAATCAACGTTCGTCGATGCACCAGGCGCCAAAGCCACCTCGCTTTTCGCTAGTTTTACCCAATTGCCAGCATCTTTCTTTGCTTCGACTTGCTGCTTGCATGTCATATCTCCAGTCGCTGTAACTGTGCCATCGACGGCATACACTTCGATATTCGCCTGTTCAGTCAAACCGTTAGTAATCGTTAGCTGATCAGATTTGCTAGCACCGCGATTCAATTGATAAATAAAAATCGACTGCGTCCGCGGGTTGTTCGGATCAGGATTCGCCGGGCGGCTGCCAATTCCTGCTGCCAGAACCGACGACGGCCATAAAACACCTGCCGCAACCGCCATTACCGCTAGCCTGCGCCAGCATGAAGCTATACCCCGTATTCTCCTCATTAAAATCATATGATTTATTATAGCAAGCCAAGACGCTCATGGCTATACCAACACCCGTTGATACTTCCAAAAACTAAATAATCCGCGTAAATGAAAATCAGACGCCCGAAAGAGCGCCCAATTTTCATTGATATAACTGTGCCAGACCTTAAATAGCGGCCACAGTTTGAGTCATCGGCAAAGTATAGGTGCCTGCTGCCTGTCCAGCTGGAATAGCCTGGCTCAAGCCGACACCCGTCACATAACCGCGCCAAACATCGTCGGAACCAGCCGCCGCGCTAATCAGCGTCACTGGAGAAGTGCCAGAAAATGCTGCTTGCGAGCCCAGCGTGATACCCGTCGAAGCACCGATCATTGATGTCAGCGTTCCAGCAGCCGGATTAACCGTCAACTGTCCAGTCGTAGCATTACCGTTGTACTGATATGTATTGCTGCCGCTCGTCCATTTTCCTGTACCAGGAGTTGTCGCATTCAATGTCAGCGTCCAGCCATTATTAGCGCCGCCAGGGTTATCGACAGCGATGCGCTTATCATTAGCACCAAATGTACCAGTCGTCGTCTGGGCAGAAGTCGACGCCGTAGTCGCATTCATGGCAAATGTTGGATTTGTCACTACGCTATCGCCGGTATCACGAATGTCGGTACTGAGCACGCCAGCATTAATCGTCTGGCTCAATTCTGACGTCGCTGTAGTCGCTGCGTACACCGCTGTACCCGCCAAACCGACTACGCCAGCTACACCGACTACCAAAGCTACGTTTGCTATTAGTTTTTTCATATAGTATCCTTTCTTTTACGTTATTTTCGTTGCTTCGTTGTTCATTATGGTGCTACTATCTACCCTCCTTCGCACCTCCGAACATCCGCTAATTTCCTACGGCTCATGACCGCCTCCTCGTCTGTTACGTATCAGCAGTATGAACGCAATGATGATCATTCCCGACGCAATTATTACTATAAACCACATATTTACGCCGGTATTAGCCAACTTTTTACCAGATTTTATGTCTTTAATGACGGACGAAACAGCTGGAACTGCTGGTGGTGGAATTACTGGTGGTGGCGTCGGCGGCAAGATCCTCGGCGGAATAGTAATTGCAAAAAGTGTTGCATGATTAATTTGCAGAGCTGATCCATAGGCCTGCGTCGAGGAAGTGATATCGCCAAAATAAGTCTTACTATGCTCAAGCACCAGTGTCGTATCGCCAGGATGCATCTTTGGCCATTTAGACAAATCAAGTACCCAAGCATTGCCGTTAACCGTCAATTCTGGATCAACCCCCAAGGTAAACATGCGTCCAGCAAACTTAATCGCTAGCTTATGCACGCCCGTCACCGGATCAATAACCGTATGCACCGCGTCATACACGCCATAAATCACTGGATAGCCGTTATCTTTAATTACCGAATGGTCGTATTTTGGCGCAAAAACGTCGCACTCCACATCATTCACTTGACCAACTGCTCTGCTTTAAACTGTATGAGAGCAGTCTATTTCACGAATTACCTGCGAAAAAGTCGAATCCGCTGAAGTTATCGCCAGAGCAGCTTTACTACTAAAAACCATGCCAATTATTACTGTTAAAAATACAACAACTACCCCAGTTCTTATTATGTTTTTCATCTTCATCATTGCGCCACCACCGTTACTGTTACTGGCAATGTATACGTGCCTGGCTTCTGATACGCCGGAATAGTCTGCTTCAAGGAAATATCCTGCAATTTAAACAAGCAAGTCAAACCACTGCTGCTCGAGGCGGTCGCCAGCGTAATCGCGTTAGCCGACGCCGTACCAGCTACAAACGCACCGCCCGCGCCATACGACAAACCAGCCGTCGTACAGGCCTGCCCCAGCGGCGTCGAACCAGACGCTGTAAAGGCGCTTGATGATAAGTCAACCGATAACTGTCCTTGGTCTACATTAGTACTATTAAACGCATAATTCGCTGTGCTGCCAGTCTGTGTCCATTTAGCAGTTGGGCCGCCAGTTGCCGCCAATGAAACGCTCCAGCCCGTCGTCGATAAGCTATTTGCCACCTCAAGCTGTTGCGACGAATTATTAGATAATTTCGCAGTCGTGGTACTTGCCGTTCTACTGGTCATTGCCGCCGAAAATACAGTAGTCGGGTTAGTTAATGTGGCATTAGTAGCGTCTGCAAATCGAATGTCCAGCGAACCGCCCGCTGTCTTAAATTCCGGATACTGCGAATATGTGTCAATACTCGTCCCTGGAGCCGCTGCCGTATCAGCCGCCAAACGAATACAATAACTAGTGTTACGCTCCAAACCGTTATCAGTCAATACTAAATCCCACAGGCCCGTCTCACCAGAATTAATACCACGATTGTTCGTGAAAGTCAGTTGCGTATCGCTACCTGGGCGAACTATTGATTGGTGACTATAGCCGACACTAGTAGTTGATAGAATCGGATCATTTACTGCCGCCGCAATTGCCGTCCCGTTATTAGGGCCAGACGCCGAGTATGCCAAAGCCGAGTTATTGGTCACATCCTGCCAACCCGCTGCCACTGCCTGGCACGTAGCCGCAGTCTTCTTGACATATTGAGCGCGGAGCTTCATAGCGTTAGCAGGAATATTTTCTTTCTTGAAAATATAAGTAGCCACAGGAACACCGGAGTTAGCTGTAGAATTATTGCCTAACTGTCCATAATTATTACTACCCCAACAGTATATTTTATTATCAGTGGCATATGCACAGGTATGAAAGGCACCTATCGATATTCGCCTAATAACCTTGCCTGCCAAAACGCCTGACATATTAACAGACACAGGAATATGAGAGTCAGCAGTAGAGCCATTACCAAGCGCCCCACCCATATTATTTCCCCAACAATACATCTTATCATCAGAAGCAATAGCACAAGCACGATAGTGTCCGACTGATATTTGTTTAATTGTTTTTCCAGCCAAGACGCCTGTAGTATTAACCGCTACAGGAACATTAGAGTCGGTAAGAGAATTGTTGCCTACTTGGCCATAAGCATTAGACCCCCAGCAGTAAACCTTGTCATCAGAGGCGATGACACATGTATTATAAGTACCGACCGACATTTGTTTTATTGTTTTTCCAGCCAGAACACCAGTCATATTAACAGCCACAGGAACACCGGAGTTAGCTGTAGAATTATTGCCTAACTGTCCATAATTATTACTACCCCAACAGTATATTTTATTATCAGAGGCAATGACACATGTATGGTAAGAGGGGCCAGTTGATATTTGTTTTATTGTTTTTCCAACCAGAACACCAGTCATATTAACAGCCACAGGAACACGCGAGTCGACAGTAGAACCGTTACCCAATTCACCATTATTATTTTCACCCCAACAATACATCTTATCGTCGGAGGCAACAGCGCATGTATGATAATGTCCGGTTGATATTTGTTTTATTGTTTTTCCAGCCAGAACACCGCTGGTGTCAACCTTAACAGGAACGGACGAATTGGCTGTAGAATTATTTCCAAGTTGACCCTTCATATTTTCACCCCAACAGTATGCGTTATCGTCAGAAGCAACAACACAAGTATGGTAAGCTCCTGTTGATATTTGTTTTATTGTTTTTCCAACCAGAACACCAGTCATATTAACAGCCACAGGCCTACTTGAATCAACCATACTATTATTCCCCAGCTGCCCTCTATGATTACGCCCCCAACAATATAGTTTATTATCTGACGCAATGACACAAGCATGGTAGTACCCAGACGAAAATTGATTAGCAAGCACCACTGGCTCATCTTTGTTCTCCACTCCTACTCGCATACGAAAATTAGAGCCAACCTGCGTCAATGTTGCCGCCGCGTTATCAGTCGCTAGCGGAGCACCAGGGGCGTCATTACCCGACGATTGATACAAACGATAGCTAACTTGGTCGACCTTTACTTTCGCAGAAGATTCCGCCGGCATCAGCGCTTCAGTCTGACGAGTCAACCACTTCACTGCAGCAATGGAACTAAAAAACAAAACAAATATACCGAGTATAGCGTACACCAGAGTCGTCCTACTGCGCCGTATTCTTAGTCCAAGTTGGTCATCCTTAATATTCATATTTTATTCCCGACTGTCGCAAAAGCAGCTTATCCTAACACTATCTTAGCATAAGCAACATAAGGACTCAATTGTTTCCTAGATAATTTGACTGCCAAACTTCGCTAAAATCGCCATAATCACCAGCGCCGCCACCGAGGCCAATACTAGCGTATCGTAACCCTGATCGACAAACCGTCGCAACCCGCGGTGTTCAATAATTTTGTTCAAAACATTGTGCCTGGTTAGTCCATAAAAAATCAGCAGCATACCCGCGTCCAGCGTCAAACACCACGGGCACAACGCGCCAATCTCAACATAACTCATGTAGAACATCCAACCAGCAAATAGCAAGCCCGCCACCGCGCCAAGCTGCGCGCCCCACATAAACCACTTCGGAAACTTCGCACCCGCCAGCAACGCCACCGCAATTGTCACCATCACCGGCAGCGTCATCATACCAATAAAACTATTAGGAAAGCCAAGCGGCGCCGCCGACCAATGGTTCGCCACCGTCGAACAACTCATCGCCGCGTTCAAGTCGCAGTTCAACACGGCATGCGAATTTTTAGCGAGCGTCAGCGATTCAATCGATAATACAAACGAAGCCAACAAGCCCAAGCCGCTACCAACCAGCATCAATAGCGCCGCCAATTGCCGGCGCTTTGGTTCTTTACCTGGCAGCCGCTTGCGCAACTTCTCAAACATAAAAACTTACCTCGCTAATTGTTGGCAGAGGCAGCCCGCGCCACATATTTTGCATCTGGCTATCGGCGCTCAAGGCGACAATAGTCGGATATTCAACGATATCGTACGTCCGGCAAAAATCACTGCCCTCAGCCGAATCTGGGTCAATTTCCTCAATCGTGTGCCCTGTCTGCCTATTAAAGTCATGCAAAAAATCTATAACTCGGCGCGCGTAATCGCTTTCCGCCCGATACACTACGACTACCCGCATTATTCCTGCCCTTTCTGGCGGCGCTGCTCTAATATTTTGACGAAATCATCCAACGTCTTGAACTTTTGAAATACGCTAGCGAAGCGCACATATGCGACTTCGTTACGTTTTGCTAGCTCGTCAAGTACAAACTCGCCAATCAAACGAGATTCAATTTCGCTCTCACCCAAGCTATGCGCGCGATCTTCCACGGCATCGATTATTTCCTCCAGTTCAACTTCCGATTTGAAGAACTTACCAACTGAACGGCGGATAGAGTTAGCTAACTTTGCCCGCTCAAATAATTCGCGAGCTCCGCTAGATTTAATAACTGCCAGATTCGGACGTTCGATTCGCTCATACGTCGTAAAACGTTTGCCATCGGGGGTTTCTCGGCGGCGGCGAATCGTAATACCGTCAGCCGATTCTCTCGACTCTAGTACGCGACTGTTGCCGATTTTAATCCCTTTCATTTAGTCCTCGTCGTTATGCTTATTTTTTCGGCGACGCCGCAAAAAGGCTGGCGTATCGTCTTCGTCATCCTCATCAACCGAACTGCCCCATATATCTGCTGTATCCTCGCTAGCAAATTGTGCTGCTGCCGACTGATGCGACAAGTCCATATCGATGTCATCGACAGCTTCGCTAATTGATTGCGTTTGAGCAGCCGGTGCTTGTTCTACTGGCGCCGTCAATTCCTCTGCCTGCTGCTGATAGTATGCATTATCAAAGCCAGTCGCGATCACGGTGATAATTAACTCGTCTTCTAATTCTGGCTTCAATGTAGCACCGAATATAATATTAGCATCTGGGCTAACAGCACTCGTAATGATCTCAGCAGCTTCTTGAATTTCAGCCATACTCATATCGTAACCGCCAGTGACATTAAAGAGTACACCCTTAGCACCATCAATCGATACCTCAATCAGCGGCGATTCAATTGCTTGCTGTGCCGCTTGTGCTGCCCGGCCTTCACCACTAGCCCGGCCGATACCCATTAACGCTGATCCAGCATTACTCATGATGGCTTTGACATCAGCAAAGTCGAGATTAATCAAACCATGCTCAGTTATCAGCTCTGAAATACCCTGCACACCTTGGCGCAGTACATCATCGGCAATCTTAAAAGTCTCAAGCAACGGAGTCCGCCGGTCAATAGTCTGCAGCAGCCGATCATTCGGGATAGAAATTAGCGTATCGACTTGCCGGCCCAACTGAGCAATCGCCCACTCAGCATTAGCCCGGCGCTTTTCGCCTTCGAAGCTAAACGGCTTGGTAGCCACGCCAACAGTCAAAATACCGAGATCGCGCGCTACTTCAGCTACCACATGACCCGCTCCCGAGCCAGTTCCACCACCAGCACCAATCGTCACAAACACCATATCAGCTCCCTCTAGCGATTCGCGAATTTCATCAATCGACTCGCGGGCTGCTGCTTCACCAACGGCTGGATCGGCACCAGCTCCCAAACCATTCGTGGTATTATGGCCCAAGTGAATTTTGACATCGGCTTTTGAATTATGCAAAGCCTGCGCGTCTGTATTCATAGCTATAAACTGGACGCCATTTAGCCCCGCGTCTTTCATACGGTTAACCGCCGAACCGCCGGCGCCGCCGACGCCAACGACTTTGATGCTTGCGAATGTTTGGATTTCGCTCGGTTTTACCTCTGGCATTACAACTCCTTACCCCTTATTCTCTGGATCTTATTTCTAGTATATCACCTATGGCCGAAACCTGTTAAATAGCGAACGGAAAAGCCCGCCTTTACTGCCCGACTTGCTAGAATCAACCGCAGCACTATGATAGCCGTCAGGATTAATATCAACCAACATTAAGCCAATTGCCGCCGCAAATTCAGGTTTATCAACATTATCGACCACGCCGCCATAACCCTTAGCTTTACCTTTACGAACAGCTACGCCGAGCTGGGCTTTAGCAAATTCAACGATACCTTTCATGTTAGCCGTCCCGCCCGTTAAAACGGCACCGCTCGGCAGGCGTCCAGCACGGCCAGCTTTCTTCAATTCTTTGTTAACCGCTTCAAAAATCTCTTCTAACCGCGCCTCAACAATTTCATCAATATCGGCAATATCAAATTCTAGACTCTCGCCATCGTGTTTAATCGAAACTTTGCTAGATTTGTTGCGGTTAGTAGCCGATGCATGTTTTAGCTTTACTTCTTCAGCTATTTCTGGATCAATTTTCAGTCCAATCGCCAAGTCGTTCGTTATATTAATGCCTCCATACGGTACCACGCCAATATATTGCAGATCACCCTCTTCATAGATTGCTACGCCAGTAGTCGCCCCACCAAGATCGATCACCGCCACGCCATTTTCCATCTGAGAATCGTCTAGCACAGCCTTAGCTGCTGCCATCACCGACGGCACCACGTCATTCGGCCGCACAGTAGCGCCCTCAACCGCCTTTTCGAGATTTACTACATACGGTGCCATCGCCGACACCACATTAGCGCTAATCTCTAGGCGCGTTCCCGTCATACCTAGCGGGTTCTTAACTCCGCCCTGCCCGTCAATCGTGTAGCTAAACGGTACGACTTTCAATATTTTGCGGTTAGCTGGTACTTTGCCAGTCGTTGCAACATCTTCTATACGATAAAGATCATCTTCGTTAACTTCGTGGTCAGCCATACCAACGGCAATCATACCGTCAGTACGCGTACTCGTAATGTGCGAACCATTTATACTAACAGTCGCATCATTGACTTGGTAGCCGCTCATTCGCTCAGCATCGCCCAGAGCCTTATCAATCGCCTCGGACGGTCCGTTCAAGTTCGAGACCGAACCTTTGCGCATACCACTGTTCGGGTATTCGCCAACGCCAACGATTGTCGGCGTGCCAGTCGTCGTATCTACATGCCCGACCACGCACCGAATCATCGTAGTTCCGACATCTATACCAACTGCATATCGAGATTGTTCTTGCATATAGGGATATTATAGCATAACCCGTATAGTTATTTACAACTGCGTAATAATTTCAGCACCGTTTTCGGTAATCAAAACTGTGTGCTCAAAGTGTGCAGCCAAACTACCATCGCGCGTACGAATCGTCCAACCGTCATCTTTATCAGTAACAATTTTCTCGCCGCCCAGCGTCGCCATCGGTTCGATAGCAATCGTATCGCCCGGGTGTAACAGTACGCCAGTGTGTTTGCGGCCGTAGTTCGGTACATCTGGCGGCATATGCATTTTCAAACCGACACCATGCCCAACCAATTCGCGGATAATTCCTAATTTGCCGTCTTTCAAAACTTTTTCAATCGCAGCTGCGATGTCGCCAGTACGGACATCGCCTTTAATTGCATCAATCCCGGCATACAAACTTCTCTCGGTGGTCGTTAACAGGTGTTTGACTGCGCCTTTCGGCTTATCGTCAACCACCATCGTGAAAGCACTATCTGTCTTCATATCTTTATAAGTAATCACCAAGTCAAAACTCACCACATCGCCCTTTTGAAAGATATAATCGCTCGCCGGGCTATGCACGATTTCGTCGTTAGTACTGACACAAATAACCCCCGGGAAGTTCACCTCATCTGTTTTGTAAGTCGCCGAAGCGCCATATTCTTTTATCTTGCCGTCAACGAACGCATCAATATCTTTTTCGCTCATACCAGCATGAATATAATCGCGAATATCTTGGAAAATCTGCGCTAATTTCTTGCCGCCATCGCGCATAGCCTGAATTTGCTCAGGAGTTTTCTCGCCAGTAATTAAACGATCCTGCATGCTTGCAGCTCCTCCATAATCCGATCGTGAACCTGCCCAACCGTACCTGTTCCGTCAAGGTGCGCAATATTCACTCCATGCTCCGTCAAATAATCAAGAACTGGATACATCTCGTGCCGATAAATCCGTAAGCGCTCATCAATTACCTCGGGCGTATCGTCGATACGGCCGCGCACCTTCAGGCGGTGCAGCAACTCAGCACGCGGCACCTCCAAGACAATCACCAGCGCAACGTCCCGGCCATGCTCAGGACGATGCTCAATCAACCATTTTGCTTGTGCTAATTGCCGCGGATAACCGTCTAGCACCACACGATCAATATCTTTGGCTCGGTCTAACGCTTCACCGATTAGTTTATTCACCTTTTCTGGATCAACCAAGCCGCCAGTCCGCATCTGCGCAAATAGCTCGGGATCGCGCGTGTCGCGCAGCAGCTGGCCCGCGCTCAACCAGCGCCAGCCATTACGCGCTGCCAGCATTTGCCCTTGGACACTTTTACCTGCGCCAGCCGGGCCAAAAAATACAATCATGATACCTTCTTTCTGTTAATCCAACTTTTGTTTTACAATACGAGCAATCGCCGCACCATCCGCCGCGTTGCCAACTTGCTTTTTAACTGCGCCAATAACCTGGCCCATTACCTGCGGCCCAGTTACGCCAAGTTCGGCTATTTTCGTCTCGATAATCGCCGCCAGTTCAGTTTCATCTAGCTGTTTCGGCAAATATGCCTGCAGAACCTCAATTTCCCCCTCTTCTGGTTCGGCCAAATCTGGACGGTTGTTATCGCGGTAGATTTTAGCCGATTCGTTGCGTTTTTTGACTTCGCGGGCAACGACTTTTTCGATTTCTTCATCGCTCAAGCCTTCATCGCGCTTGCCTAGCTTAACCTCTTCATCCAGAATTGCTGCCGTCAGATTACGCAGCGTCTCGCCAACAAAACGATCGCCGCTAAGTAAAGCGGCTTTCATTTCATCTTTAATTCGCGCTTTTAGCGCCATTGGCTAGCGAACTCCCAAACGCAACTTCTGCGTCTTTTCCGCCTTGCGCATACGGCGAACAATTGCCCTGCTGCGCCGTACTGTTTTGCTAATCGGTTTTTCAAAGCGCATTGACGCTCTGGCTTTCTGCATCACGCCGCTTTGCAAAAGCCGGCGGTTGAAACGGCGAAGAACGTTTTCATTCGCCTCTTTCTCGTCTTTACGTGTAACTCGTACCATATCGTTATGCATTATATCAGATGAGGAATACTTTTGCAAAACAAAATTTTACCCGGCCAAGTATCAATCCAGCAAAATAATATGCAGCAGTCGCCCCTCAACCGTCCGCACCCCCTGCCACTCATTGACAGTTGGCTGGAACCACGCCGCTACCTCGTCGCCTGGCTCGCGGAAGAATTCCTCTGATGCGTTAAACGCCAGCACCTGCAACACTTTACCATTTTTATCACGCAGCGCTAATTTAACGTGTTGCCCGTCCGCGCCCA
>CAURZF010000003.1:0-9516 GCA_963529335.1 uncultured Candidatus Saccharibacteria bacterium
TTGCTGGGGTACCGGTTTCAGGGCCATCGTTTGCTTGGCGAGGAGCATCAGGGTTAGTGCCATCGTTTGCTGGGGTACCGGTTTCAGGGCCATCGTTTGCTTGGCGAGGAGCATCAGGGTTTATCTTCATCTTCCTAGGATTAGCACTTGACTGACGCGTAGGAGCAAGACCTTGACTTGACTGAGTAGTAAGCTGACCACCATTATATTCCGCATCTAAATCATCTACACCTATAGACTCCAGTAATCCATCATAAATTACATCATCTAGCTCTAGCTGTGTTTTCGCCCCCATGTATCCAGGGGATCCTTCTTCTAGCTCTTCAAATATTTTTCTGCTATCATCGACATCCGCCCGAGCTTTCATTACATCAATCAGCGTTTTGTATGCTTTTATAACTTCATCTACGTTTTTTTTATCTGTATCGTCTAAACCTCTAAAGTACCGACCAGCAAACTCCGCAAAACCCTGAAGAGTCTCACTGTTATCATACGCATCATTTTCTTCTACATCACCAGATCTAGCAGTATCAAGTACTCTCTTAATCTGACTATACTTTTGCTCAAACCTATCGCGCGAATTTAACCCGTTCTCATCCCTATCGTCTAAACCGTCACTAGCAACTATAGCCATTCCATACAAATCTATGACAAAATCGTCTTGGAGGGCTCTTTTCGCGAAATCTTTAAAATCTATAGTCTCTCCGCCAGACTGTTGAGATTTTTCAATGTCTTTATGTCGCCCTGACATGTCTATTGTCCTTTTTATGTATTGAATTTATTCTACTTTACTGTTTATAATAGACTCTATTTAGAATAAATGCAAGTCTTTGTGGATAATCAAAATGAATTGCATAGATATTATTGACATATTAACAATTTTGTGATACAATCACAGGTAGTCAGCTCAGCACGAGGTGGAAATCGCGCGGTACCCTAGCGGGAAGTTGAGGTATTTTGACAATTTGGCATGCAATTAGCATCAATTCATGCTATTTCTATACGCTGTCGCAGTCTCGCGCGTCGAGCGCAGCACATTCCTTACGACTTTCGCTAGGAGCGTGCTGCGCTAGAAGCATTGTCGAGCGATTCGCCCCGAAGCTCGCGCAGTATACGTAGCAATGATTGATTGAGTAAGAAAATTAGGAAGTTAGAGGAAGCAGTAGGATTTTGACAGCAGCAGCGACTAGCCGATAGAAGCAAATCGTCGGTTAATCGCCGCTGCTGTCGAGAGACGGTAGCGGTGGTAATTGTCCACCGGGGCGCATCGCGCCCCCGAGCTCGGAAGGAGCTCAACATGACCACACCACCACCCACCACCCCGGCGGGGGCACCACCCCCGCCGGCACAGACCGCCGCCCTTGAGGCGGCCACACTTCAGAGCGTCGTTGACGCTCTGAAGCCGATGTTCGACGCCCAGGCGCCGAACATTGATACCTGGCAGACTAGGCTTCTCGTCGAGCGGAAGCTCGACGAGAAGAAGGCCAATGGCCCCCTTCAGGGGGCCGACATGACGGCCTACGCCCTCTTTGAGATGTCCACCAACGGCTGGGACAACCCAGCCGTGAAATCAGGCACGCTCTTGCGTGCCGCGTGTGCCATCATGGGAATCAACCCCGTGCCGGCGGCCACCCAGCCGCCAGCACAGGACAGTACCACCAACTTCCCGGCAAGCTTGCCGGAGGTGACGGAGGCCACCGCTACCATCTCTGACAACAAGGAGATGCGCAACCTGCGCAAGCAGGTTGCGCACCTTGAGACCAAGACAAAAGGAACACGGCGGCTCGCCGTCGTTGCCTTTGTTGTCGCGGTGATCAGTTCAGTCCTGGAGCTGATCATGAAGCTGGTTGCCTGGATTGCAACGTCCCCTTCGTGGGTCGTTGCCATCCTCACCGCCGTGGTCGCTTTCGGTATCGGCGTTTTTGCCAGCGGCCGCGTGGCCGACTGGTTCAAGAAGCGCCACTAGCCCCACCCACCGCTCCACTCACTCACCGCCAGTGAGGTTGAGCCCGAGCGGTAAACACTCTCAATCACCACTACCCCCGCCCCTCGGCGGAACTCTACCGTTCCAGGTAGCTGTTCTGTCGGGGGCGGGCAACCCCATGGAATATCATGATTTGATACTAATCAGCTGGATTATCAAAATTAACCAAAAGGAGTTTATATGAAATCAGTTTTTGCCGGAGTTTCTGCTGTCGCGCTAGCCGTAGCTGGCGCTGCTGGTATTGCTAGCGCCCTAGGAAACGAGCAAGCCAACAATGCGCCAACTGCCGCTAATCAAGCGCAGCAGCCAGTCTACCGCTGCGAATCACTAGGTATCGACCACATCGCCCGCGATAGCTACAAATTCTCTGTCAAATACGCCGCTTATAACGGTGCTACTTACAAAGGCACTGTCTACCGCGTCTACGACGCCAACGGCAAAGAGGTCTACAACACTGCCGGAGCTAAGTTCAACGGTTTCGAAGCTGGCAATTACACCGCCAAGGCTTTCGTCACTGTATCAGTCAATGGCAAAGATGAAACTGTCACCAGCGACGGCTGCACCAAGACTTTTACTATCAAAGCCGCTCAAAACGACCAAAATAATAAGCCGGACAAACCGTCCGAACCAACACCACAGCCGCAAGAGCCGTCGAAACCAGCCAATCCAGACCAAAACAAGCCAGGCGACCAGAAGCCAACGCCGCAGCAGCCGTCCAAACCTGACAACCAAAACAAGCCCAACAATCCGACTCCGCAGCAACCATCGACTCCTGCCAAACCAACAGAGCCGTCTAAGCCAACTACACCTACCCAGCCGAGCCAGCCCGACACAAAGCCGAACACACCTAATACACCATCAAAGCCAGCGGCTCCAGCTAATCCAGCGCCTACAAACCAGCAGTCCTCGCCAACAGACGCCGCAAATTCCAACGCCACGCCTGCCGCAACGACCACAGAAACAAACACAGCCAACAGCCCGTCTAACAACGCTAGCGCGCCAAACCAACTACCAAAAACTGGTATCAGCGAGCTAGCCGGCCTAGCTGGTACTGGGTCGCTTGGCTACGCGCTGTATGCTTACATAGTATCGCGCAAAAACCGTTAATCTAGTTTGACCGCTCGCACTTTGCTCTAATAAATAACCCCGCTCTTTCGACCGGGGCTATTTATTTACTAATTCAGTGTTCGCCTGACCAATTCGCGGGTAAAGAATTCCAGCGTGTCACCGATAGCCAGCTGCAGTTTCTTCTGCGTCCGCAGGCTCAAGCCGCACATCTCGCCTTCAAACACTTCTTTGGCTTCCTGCTGCTGGCGCTGGACGTTAGCTACCTCTACCTCGGCAAGCTGCTCGCCGCCGCGCTTGACGCGCACTAGCAAATTCGGCGCTACTTTGCCGCTGATTACTTCGCCGCCGCAAATCACTTCGTCGCGCATAGTACGAAAGATACCTTTAACTTCTAATACGCCGACCTCCGTCTCGACCACCTCTGGCGACAGCAAAGCTTCCATATTTTTGCGAGCATCGTCTAGCAGTTCGTAAATCACTTTGTAAGTACGCACCCGAACGTGATCGCGGCTCGCCAAGCGCTTGACTGCTGGCGGTATCTCGACATTGAATCCGTAAATAATAGCATCCGAACTGTCAGCCAGGCGCACGTCGCTCTCGTTGATATTGCCGACGCCGCTGCCAATAATTCGCAGGTCAATAGCGCCACCAGTATCAACCAGCCGCAAGCTATCCATCACCGAGGCTAGCGAACCCTGCACGTCAGCCTTGACGATGACGTCAAACTCTTCGCTGTCGTGCTTTTGAGTCATCATTTTCAGCAAATCGGCGCCAGTGACGTTGGTGCTGGCAGCTTGCCTTTCTGCTTCAATTTTAGCCTGCTCTACCTGGGCGCGAGCAATTTTCTCATTCTTCACCACAGTGAAGACATCGCCGAACTGCGGCAATTCCTTGAACCCGGTAACTGTCACTGGCGTTGACGGACCAGCTAATTTTAGCGCTTCGCCGCGGAAATTAGCCAGCGTGCGCACTTTGCCGTATGATGTACCGGCAACCAGAAAATGACTCGGTTTCAGCTGGCCTTGCTCGACTAGCAGATTGACAACCGAACCGCGGCCCTTTTCCATGTGCGCCTCAATCACCAAGCCTTCCGCCGGCACGTCAGTATCGGCTTTCAGCTCCTCCATATCAGCCACTAGCAGCACCATATCTAGCAATTTATCGATATTTTCGCCAGTTTTAGCGCTAATCGGCACCATAATCGTGTCGCCGCCCCATTCCTCTGGATTCAGCTGGTATTCGCTAGCCAGCTGCGCTTTGACGCGATCGACGTTAGCGCCGTCCTTGTCAATCTTGTTGATAGCTACAACAATTTTGGCGTTAGCATTGCGGGCGAATTTAATCGCTTCGACCGTTTGCGGCATTACGCCGTCGTCGGCCGCCACCACAATCACCACTACGTCAGTCAAAACCGCGCCGTGCTGGCGCAGCGCCGCAAAAGCCTCGTGCCCTGGCGTATCTAGCAAGGTGATTACGCGATCGCCGCGCTTGGTCTGATAAGCGCTGATATGCTGGGTAATTCCACCTGCTTCGCTAGCTACGGTTTTCATGCCGAGGATTGTGTCTAGCAGCGTAGTCTTACCGTGATCGACATGCCCCATCACCGCTACAATCGGCGGCCGCAGCGATGCCTTGGCAGACGGCTTGTGCAAATGTTGCACTGGCGCAGAATTAACTTCTTTTCGCTTCAATTGCACGGCAATTTTCAACTCCTCGACGATAATTTGCGCCGTCTCGAAATCAATCCGCTGATTAATTGTCGCCACGATGCCGTTTTTGAACAATTCACCGACAAGCTGCGTTACTGGCAGATTCAGAGCCTCGGCCAATTCTCCAACGGTAATAGAATCGGCAATCATCAGAACTTTCTCTGGCTGGCTCATATTTCTCCTTTCTACCCGCAGCTTATCGGGACAATTATCCGCTAGATGCGCGGGCTGTTACTTGGTTTTCTTTTTCTTGCCGCCCAAACTCAGGCTAATTTTGCGGCCTTCGCGGTCAATGTCGAGAATTACGAATTCTTTGCGCTCGTTCAAGGTGAAGACCTTCTCGGGATCAACATCGTTGCCGCTGCCAAGCTCCGAGATGTGCACTAGCGCCTCGACAGCCGGGCTAATCTGGACAAAGGCGCCAAACGGCGTAATCCGCGTGACTGTACCTTCGACTTTTTGGCCTTTTTCGAGCTTCTCAACCTCGTCGAGCCACGGATCTTTGGTCAGCTGTTTGACACTCAAGCTCAAGCGGTCTTTGTCAATCGAGATAATTTTGGCTTCAACCGACTGGCCGACTTTAACGTAATCATTCGGATTGCCAACGCGCTCCCAACTGATTTCTGAAATATGAATCAGCCCCTCGATACCATCAACGTTAACGAACGCGCCAAAGTCGACAACGCCCGTGACTACACCTTTAACCGTATCGCCAACTTTCAGCGTAGCAAAACGTGCTGCCAAGCCGTCTTTGATAGCCTCTTTCTCAGAAAAAATCAATTTGTTAGTCTTGCGGTCGCAGTCCAAAATACGCACTTTCATCGGCCGGCTGACCAGCGCGTTCAAGCGGGCGAGAATTTCGTCCTTGTCGGCACTGCCAACGCGCGGATAATGCTCGGCGCTCAGCTGCGATACCGGCAAGAAGCCGCGTACACCCTCGTACTCGACCAGCAGTCCGCCGCGGTTCGCGTCGTACGGCGTAATCTCGACAATTTCAGCAGCATCAAAGTGAGCTTGAATTTCTTCCCAGCCGCGGTCTTTGGCTGCCTTGCGCAAACTCAGCAGGCTGTAGCCGTTATCAAGTTCTGAATCAATCACGCTTGCCGACACTTCGTCGCCGACATTCAATTGGCGGCCGAAACCGACCTCGCGGCGCGGTACGTAACCAATTCCTTGCGCGCCCAAATCTACTAATACTTCGTGTTTTCGCACGCTTAAAACGTGCCCAGTCACCATCTCGCCAGCAACTAGCTGTTTCGCATTGTCGCCCGCCAAGAGGTCGTCCATCGTAATCGTGGCCTTTGCCATAAATACGTCATCAGCAGATACCCGGAATTCGGGTAAACTCTGCCAATTCTCCTTTCTTAAATTTAATATTTCTCGAGCAACACAAAACAATGCGCACTCAGCCACTTACCAGTATACCTTATCCGACCTCTAATGTCTAGATGAGGCGGCGCGATTTGACGTAAGCAACCCCCAGCCCCAGCAAGCCGGCGCCAGCTACAACCGCTAGCATATCGTCAACCGGACCAGTCTTTGGCAAGCTGCTGGCTTCATGGCCAGTTTTCGGCAGCTTGTTGTTAATAGCAGCAGACGAACCTGTCGCCGAGTTATTAGAGCCGCCAGAAACAGTGCTAGAAGCGCTAGAATTTGAATTGGAAGCTGGAGTCGAATTGCTAGAATTGCTGCTAGTAGAGGCGCTCGATGTGTCCGACGCGCTTTTTTGATCGCTCTGGCTGGCCGCGCCAGCATTCGACTTCTGTGCTGGATCCGAGCTGTTGTTACCTTTGTTCTTGTCTTCTTGCTTTTTCAATGTATCAGCAAGCGAGTCTTTTTTCTTCTCGTCTTCCTTAGGCTTATTAGCTTCAGTATTGCTCTGGTTTGTATCTTTTTTTGGCGCTGGCGCAGTGTTGCTGCTTTGCTCGTTTTGAGTCTTTTGGTCGTTTTTGACAGTTTCAGATTGAGACGTTTGTGCCGTTTGCTGCGTATCTGTCGAATTCAATTCGCCCGAATGGCGCACCATGTACACGCCGCCAACAAACGCCGCTGCTAGCGCCGTTCCCACCAGCACAAAACCAATCACTGAACCTTTCTCGCTACGATGTGCCACTTTACTGTTATCCTCTCATAATTACCTTACTTTTCTATATTATACACCTTTTCTGCAATAATATCAACTATACGCTATACTATCGTCTGTGATACGATAGATTCATGATAGTAACAATCGATACTGGCGGGACAAAGACGCTCGTCACCTCTTTTGCCGATAACGGACACATGGGCAAACCGCTTAAATTTCCCACTCCCAAGGAGCCAAAAGCTTATGTCGCTGAGTTAAAACGCGTAGTCCGCGAACGCTATTCAGACAAAAAAGTCGATGTTATAGTTATCGCTCTACCTGGTATTATCAAGAATGGCACTGCTGTCTGGTGCCAAAACCTCGGCTGGGCAGATTTTTACGCTTCCCGCCTGCTGCGAGACCTGCTGCCAGGCGTGCCGGTGCTCATCGAAAACGATGCCAACCTAGCTGGGCTCGCCGAAACGCGGCTTTTACGAACGATCCCTAACTGTTCGCTTTATGTCACAGTTAGTACTGGCATCGGTACTGGCGTTTGCACTAACGGCTACATTGACCCGGGTATGCGCTACAGCGAAGCTGGCCGCGCGCTCGTCGAATATGGCGGCAAGATCCACTCGTGGGAAAGCTTTGCCTCTGGACGAGCCATTGTCGACGCCTATCACAAATTTGCTCGCGACATCACCAGCAAACGCACCTGGAAAAAAATCGCCGATCGCATTTCGCGCGGTTTTCTAGCCGTCATCCCGATAATTCAGCCTGATATTATCATCATTGGCGGTAGTGTCGGTACTTATTTTGAACGGTACGGCGATTACTTGCGCGATATTTTAACTTCGCATCTGCCGCCGCACATTCCATGTCCAAAGATTATTCAAGCGCGCCATCCCGAGGAAGCGGTTGTCTACGGATGCTATTACTATGGCAAAGATTACTTGGCTCTCGCAAAAAATAAGCGCTGACGCTTTGTCAGTGCCGCACCTCGCGCATCTCACCCTAATTCAGGGTGAGATGTTTCGTTGGAATCATCGCGCTTGCGCTATTCACTACAATCCGGCAGATTCTCATGCTTGCGAACGGCTGATCCACGAATATGGCCACGCCTTGCTAAACCACACTGGCTATTCGCGCGATATTGAGCTAATCGCTATGGAACGCGCCGCCTGGCAAGAAGCCATCAAAGCAGCCGCTAGGTTTTCTACCACAATTGACGCCGAGCTAATCGAAAACGACCTCGACACTTATCGCGACTGGCTGCATGCCCGTTCGCAGTGCCCGCACTGCCAGTCAACCGGCTTGCAGACCGGCCCGAACAAATACTCCTGCCTGGCTTGCAGCGGATCTTGGCGCGTCAACCAAGCCAAACTGTGCCAACTGCGCCGCTGGCTTGAGTAGTCCTAACTGATACGATAGTTTGATCAGCCGAGATGCTGGCGTATGCAGAAAAAGCGAAGTCAATAGCTGTCTATAAAATATAAAACTAAAAAGCACCTCCGCAGTGGAGGTGCTTTTTATATAGTCAACTAGCTTTACGCTGCTAGAGTAACGTCATCCTGTGTAATATTAGCTTTCGCCTTACCGCGGCGGCTAATGCGGCCGCCCTTAGCGCCAGCGATACGAGCTAACTGCGGATTAGCGGCAAAACCGCCCGTGTGCCCGTTTTGTCCGCCTTTACGGCCAATTTTTGCATAAAAATTTGGGTCTTTGGCTAGATTTTTTTGAGCCGCTTTCTTGCCGCCAACTTTTGTTCCTGCCATATTGTTGTCTCCCGCCCGCTCCGGGCAATATTAAAAGGGCTCGCCTACCTCTGTAAGAGATAAGTAAACCCTCGCTTTATCTCACATATGTTATATGTACTCTTTTATATTAGCACAAACGAGACAAAATGTCAATGGTTACAAATTACGAAATTATGATATAAAAACCGTTGCGTTTATTCGTCTGGTGCGATATTATAGATATGCACCTGTTTGAACCTTCAAAACTACGAGGTTCACCACAAATACAATTCTCGTTTTCTGCGAGATCCGAGAATATAAAAATAACGCTCTCAAAAGGGCGTTATTTTGTTCACTGAGCTGTCACGAAACGCAGCAGCGATCTGGGAGCCTACCCGTCTCATAAAAATATCCTAAGAGCCATAAGACAATCTGTAGTTTTGCCGCTAACAGACAGCGACACTAAACACGTCAGCCAAAAATAAAAACCACCCTTTCGGATGGTTTTTATATAATCCGGCACCGTGCTAGATTCCCACTTACGCAGTATTATCGCCGCTGAGGAGCTTAACTTCTGTGTTCGGAATGAGAACAGGTGTTTCCTCCTCGCCATGGGCACCGGAGGAGGGGGTTTAAAGCGCTTGGTTCCACATATAATCCGTGGTGGGCCAAACCCCTTCCTTCGATGTCCTTGTTCGGCTAGCTCGTGCCTATAATCGAAAGATTAACGTTGGTGCGAACACCAATTACTAGTCAAGTCTACCTTATCCACGCTATCAATGCAAGCATTAACCTCGTAGACAAGGACATAAAAAGGCAATGGGACTATTAGTATGCTTCGGCTCCATACATTACTGCACTTCCACCTTGCACCTATCAAACAGATAGTCTATCTGTGTCCTCATAGGGAAATCTAATCTTGAGGTCAGTTTCGCGCTTAATATGCTTTCAGCG
>CAURZF010000004.1:0-7184 GCA_963529335.1 uncultured Candidatus Saccharibacteria bacterium
CCATGTCGCGCACCTTGTCCACCGCACCCATGGTCATGCCATAACCCTCAACAAAACGGTTCGGAATGAAAGCATCGACGTCCTCAAAACCAAACTTACCAAAGGCATCCAGCAGCAGCGCCGTAGCGCTCAGTCCGTCAATGTCATAATCGCCGTAAATGACGATTTTTTCGCCCTGCTCCCGCGCCTGTTTCAACCGTGCCACTGCCTTTTTCATGTCTGGCAGCAAAAACGGATCATGTTTCACCGCCATATAATCTGGCTGCAAAAAAGCCTGGCGCGCTGCCCGCGTCGTCAGACCGCGCGCCGTCAAAATCTGCTCGAATAAGGTCATCTACTAATCTCGGAAGTTGTACGTTTCGGCCGATTGCTATTAGCGTGCTGCTGCGACTTAATGACAATACTTTGCAATTCTTTGAAAATCGGGAATTGTTTATTAGTCGAGTAAATCCGTGTATTACCCTGCTTTTCGGCATGCAAAAAACCGACCTTTTCCAGCCGGCGCAATTCGCGCTGGATATTACCGGGGTCTTCCTTGATCAGCTTGGCCAAACCGCGGACATGCGTCCGAAAATCTGGATATTTGGCATAGACGACAACTATCTTACGACGCACCCGCGAGGTAATGAATACATCAAGCATCTAGCCAAGCCCCTTTCTTCCAGTTTAGTTTGTTCTGTTGCTTTTTATTCTACATTCTTTTCATAACCAATTCAAGACCATTTATCGCCAATTCAATATGATTTGGCTAATCTTATCAATTGATTGCTGTAGTGTTGGCACATTGTTATCTTCATAATAATGATCAACTCCCAAGAAATTCTCTTTAACGTCCAGCAAATGTAGCTCATCGGCAGTAATGTGCAGTCGATCAACCACTGCCACCGACGCCACTGGCGATACTACCACCAACCGCAGAATCCTAATCGGCTTCAAGAAGTCTAAAGCCGCTCCGACGCTAGCAGTATTAGCAAAGCCATCCGATACCAGTACCACCACGCGATCTTTCAGCATATCTTTATCGACTGTACCGCCATCGCCGATCAAGCGATTGAGACTACTATACGTTTCACGTCTCTTCTCAGCCAAATAACCGTGAAATTCGCTCGTATACTCATCAATCTCGCCTGCCGAAAATTCATCATTATATGTGAAATCGCCAGTTTGCGACACCGCTCCAAAATTCATTCCTTCGCCTGGTATCTCGATATCCTGCGACACCAACAACATCAACACGCAGTGCAGTTGCGCTGCAATTTGCTCGCCCACCACCACGCCGCCATTACTTAGCGCTACCACAGCACAGTTTTCGTAGCGGTATTTGGCTACCAATTGATCAGCCAAAATCTTTCCCGCTTGCGATCTACTCTCGAAATACATATGCTTATAGTAGCGTGTTAAATTGCCGTAGACAAGGTATAATTAGGCGATGCATTATTATGAAGTAGCGCCCACCAAAATCGTTAAAGCCGACGCTTGCGTATTCACTTACAGCAGCCAGCAACCTCTGGCTATCGGCGCTGTTGTCATTATATCAATCGGTCAGCAATTGCTCACCGGTATAGTTGTAAAAAAAACAACTAAACCTGATTTTGCTACTAAAGAAATTACAACAATCCTCGATCTAACCCCGTTACCACGTCCGTTGTTGCAAACTGCACAATGGATGAGTAATTACTACATCGCTCATCTGGCATTAGTTTTACAAACTATCTTGCCAAGCGGCCTCACCAAGAAACGCCGCACTCTAAGCTCAAACAGCACTGCAGCAACGCGAAGAGATAGAACACATTTTGTACTCAACAAAAACCAGTCGGCCGCCATTGGCAGCCTGCTAAACACCAAAAGCGGCACCGTTATTCTGCACGGCGTCACTGGCAGCGGCAAAACCGCCGTCTACATTGAATACGCCAAAAGACTAATCGCTACCGGCAAATCTGTCATCGTAATTGTTCCAGAAATTGCCTTAACCGCTCAGCTAATCGCCGAATTTCAACACTCTTTTCCCAACCTCATCACCACCCATTCGCAACAAACCGAAGCCCAGCGCCACCGCGCTTGGCTGCAAGCACTCAATACTACCCAGCCAAATGTCGTTATTGGTCCGCGCTCAGCCTTGTTTATGCCATTTAACAACATCGGCGCGATCATTATCGACGAAGCTCACGAACCAGCACTCAAACAAGACCAAACACCGCGCTACTCTGCCTTGCGGACAGCCGCTATTCTAGCCCAGTATCACCATGCTACCGTAGTACAAGGTTCAGCCACGCCGCTGGTCAGCGAATATTACCTCGCTGCCAAAACTGGCCGGCCCATCATCAATTTACCAGCCCGCGCCAACCCAAACATCATCACTCCCTCTATAAACGTTGTGGATATGACATCGAAAAATGGCTTTTTGCACCACCGTTTTCTATCCGACTTATTAATAAATACTGTTAATCAGAATCTCGAAAACAACAAACAAACGTTAATTTACCACAATCGCCGCGGCACCGCCAGCACCACTCTTTGTCAGAACTGCGGCTGGAGCGCTTTATGCCCGCGCTGCTTTATTCCAATGACTTTGCATGCCGACCGGCACGCGCTAATTTGCCACATTTGCGGATACCGCGAACGCGTGCCCACCGCGTGCCCTGCTTGCGGCAGCACTGATATTGTCCACAAAGGCATCGGCACCAAACTGATTGAGAGCGAGCTGCAAAAGCTCTTCCCTCAGGCCGCCATCGCCCGCTTCGACGGCGATATTACCAGCAAAAATAGCCTCAATCAGCGCTATCAAGAACTCTACGACGGACATATCGATATCATCATTGGCACCCAAGTTGTCGCCAAAGGCCTCGACCTGCCCCGCCTGGCGTCTGTCGGTATTATTCAGGCTGATGCTGGCCTGGCTCTACCCGACTTTACCACTCGCGAGCGCACCTTTCAGCTGTTAGCCCAAGTTATCGGCCGAGTTGGACGGAATGATCAGCCAACATCAATTATCGTTCAAACTTATCAGCCGCAAAACCCAACCATTGTCCAAGGTATCCGCCAGGATTACGCCAGCTTCTACGCCAACGAACTAGCCGAACGCCGCCGCGGCATTTTTCCGCCGTTTGTTTATTTACTCAAGCTAACTTGCATCTACAAAACTGAAGTCACCGCCATTCGCAACGCCCAAAAATTCGCCGCCAAACTCCGCAGCGAGCACCCCGACACTACATTCTTTGGGCCGGCACCGGCTTTCTACGAGCGAGTCCGCGACACCTACCGCTGGCAAATTGTTGTCAAATCGACTAACCGCGCCAAACTGCTCGCCATCGCCAGCCAATTACCCCGAACACACTGGCAATACGACATCGATCCGGCAAATCTGTTATAATATAAAGTTGTGAAGAAAGAAGCTATCATTACCCTGCCAAATCCGCACCTGCGCCAGAAATCGCAGCGAGTTCATGTCGTCTCTGACGAAACCCGCCAGCTCATCAAGGATATGACTGATGCCAGTATCGACTGGGAGAATTCCCGGCCGCACGAAATTAGCGCTGCCCTGGCCGCCGTGCAAATCGACCGCCTCGAGCGCGTTGTCATCGTTCGCGCCGATTTCGAAGACAAAGACAACCAAGAATTTATCCCGCTAATCAATCCAGAAATCGTCAAATACGAAGGCGAAATCACCTACGATTACGAAGGCTGCCTCAGCGTCAAGGATTTTTACGGCAAAGTCCCCCGCTACAGCAAAATCCGCGTTAAAGCCATCAATATCGACGGCAACGAAATCCGTATCAAGGCCAATGGCTTTCTAGCGCGCGTCTTGCAGCACGAAATCGACCATTGCAACGGCATCGTTTTCGTCGACCATATCCGCGACGATCATCAGGCTTTTTATCGCTTAAACGACGAAGGCGAGCTCGATCCGCTCGACTACGAAAGATATGTCAAAGACAACGCCGACCTCTGGGATTAGCCGCCAGCCGATAGTATTCTTCGGCACCGAAGACTTTAGCTTATATAGCCTGCGCGCGCTCGTTGAAGCTGGTTTTAATATCGTGGCCGTCATCACCAAGCCAGACTCCCGCCGCGGCCGCAGCGACAAGCTTATCCAGCCTGCCGTCAAACAATTCGCTAGCCAGCACCATATTCCAGTCTGGCAGCCAAACCGGCTAAAAGATATCATAAGTGATATAAAAAATATTACGCCGCAGCCAACTGGCGTCTTGGTTAGCTACGGCAAGATTATCCCGCAAACAATCATCGACCTGTTTCAACCTGGTATCATCAACGTTCATCCGTCGCTGCTGCCAAAATACCGCGGCCCGTCGCCCATCGAATCAGCTATCGCTAACGGAGATAAAAACACTGGTGTGACCATCATGCAGTTAGAACAAGCGATGGATGCCGGCCCGATATACTACCAAGAAACTTACCCGCTAGACTTTACCGAGACCCAGCCCGAGCTTTATCAAACTCTCGGCCAGCTCGGCGCGCAATTATTAACACAGAAGTTACCTGACATCATAAACGGTATACTACAGCCAACGCCGCAAGACAATAGCCGCGCCACCTATTGCTCGCTGCTCAGCAAAGACGACAGCCGCCTTGATCCGCAACAGCTAACCGCAGACCAAGCGGAAGCCAAAATTCGCGCCCACCTGACTTATCCGCGTTCGCGCCTAAAAGTCGACCAATATGACCTAATCATCACCAAAGCCCGCGCCGTCTCTACTCCAGAAACACCGCTTGACATCAAATGCGCCGACGGCACCTACCTAGCAATTGACGAGCTAATCGCCCCTAGCGGCAAAACCATCAGTACCGACGCTTTCTTGCGCGGCTACCCGCTACAAAGATAGTCGCAACCATCAACCGTGACAATTACAATCGCAAACACCTAAATCCGCAACCGCGGCCGTAGCCTATGCTCCCGCGTCGCCTAGAAGAATCATATCGCGGTTCGCGATAACTTCTTCCTTGAGAGCCTTGACCGTTTGCATCACCACCTCGCGATAGTTCGGGCGATGCTGACCCAACCACTTTAGCGATGCGTACTCTGCTAGTATCGCATTTTGCGGCACGTTGGCTGGCGCATTAGCTTTCAATTGTACATAAATCTGATCATTTTCGAAATCCGGCGCGTTAGCATCCAGCCAGGACGTCACCCGCACCATATCGCGATCCATAAAACTCTCAAACTCTGCCAGCTGCATATCGCTCAAACCCTCGCTAAGCTGCAAACCAACACGCAGCTCTAGCTGCTCGCGAAAGTGGTCGAGAAACAGTTTTTTCTGGTCGTCTGGCAAGCTGCCCAGACCCACCTCTTCGAGAAACTTATCGTCTAATTGAAACATTTCACCCCCTCTTGCCTATGCATTTAGTATACCGATTATAGTGCTGCTACGCAATACCGAGCTGCTCATTGACAGCGCGGCGCATATCGGCCAATTCTTCGACGTATTCATTCATGACTTCTTGCATGATTTTGCCGTAATCTGGCACAGCATAACGCATCCACAGCGCAGACGCGTAGAAACTCATCGCATCTTCGTCAGTTTCAAACAGTTCGCGGATAGCCTGGTAATCCTGGCGGCTAGCATAATCGCCGTGAAACTCAGCCAACCAGCGCCGCGTGCGGTCTGGGTTACTGTTAACATCTTCGAATTCTAGCGCTTCTTGTTTGGACAATCGCGCCAAGACTTCTGCAGAAGCCCGTTGATTGAGCTCTTCGGATATCTCGCGCCGATATTGATTTTTCTTCTCCTCTGACAGCGTCGCGACGTTATAGCCAATTGCCGCTAGCAAATTATCGTCAACGTTAAACACTTATTTATCCCTCCTTTTTATTTATGCCACCGGATCATTTGTAATTGTTCAAAATCTCCAAGACTGTTTTTATATCGCTATTGCCGTCTATCGACAGCCATTGGGTATCGCCGTAGCCATGCCACTGGATATTGTGGCCATCCTGCGCTGCAGCGTCAGCTAATTCATACAATTTAGATATAGCATTATTCTCGCCAAACTGATCAACCGCCCAATCCCACGGATATTTATCAGTGTAACCGCTGAAATCAACTTCTGTTGGTGCTGGCGGCGGACCACCCGGATTACCACCTGAACCACCACCTCCTGAACCACCGCCTCCTGAACCAGAAGCTGCAGCAGCCTCAGCCTTATCACCCGTTATCTTGTCACGCAAGCTATCGGCCATATGGCCTACTGGCGTATGGTCGTGGAGCTGCTGACCAACCCAGCGGCCGCCAAGTCCGCCAACAGCACCGCCGGCAAGCCTACCGAGAGCCAGAGCCACCCCGTTATCTTTTATTCGCTGCTCGACTTCTCTCGATATTTTATCTCGGTCTTTTTCGGTCGCTTTACGGGTTCGCTTAAACAATTCGTCGGCAACATGCTGTTGACCTTGTAATCCGCCAATTCTACCAGCCGCTTCTTTAATCTGACTAAATTCATCATCGCCAGCAACTTCCCTTATCCCGCGTTTTTTGCGGCGTTGTTGCATAGCGTCCAAGCGAACACCGCGCCTAATAGCAGCATCGCCAGCGAACGAGGCGACCGCGCCAGCAGCCATTGATATTGGCCAAACAGCACCAAAGAGGCCTGAAATTACGCCAACTGCCGTACCTTTGACGGTACCATGCGCAAAACCAACCGCACCAGCTTTCAGATTGCTCTTCTTCTTGGAGCCTCTAGCAGCGATGAAGCTACCCAACTTCGCCAAAACGCGATTATGCCACTTACCAGCTTCTTCTTCCAAGGCCTCATTCTTCTTCCGCTGTATCATGCCGAATATTCTGCGTTGCTCATCAAACATCTCGTCGGACATTTGCTGCGCAATTTCGTCGTCGGTACCGTTATATTCGCCTCTCTGGCGCTTAGCGTTGACCTTCTCGGACAAATGCTCCATGACCTGCTCTCGCAAATCATCCTCTACGTCGCGCATGTAGCTGAGGCGCTCTGCCCGCCGCCTATTCTCTCGGCTAGTCCAAATCCGGCTAATGATGCCTCTGTTGCCGCCTTTAGATTCCTCGAGAGCCAAAAGATGAGCGTACCTATCGAGATCCTCAAAGAACGGAAGTTTTTCTGGGTTAGGTTGGCGGTTGAGATTTTGTCCTGGCTGGCTGGTGCCTTCAGGGCCATCGTTTGCTTGGCGAGGAGCATCAGGGTTAGTGCCATCGTTTGCT